>JANQXM010000053.1 GCA_030729385.1 Opitutales bacterium
CTCTGGCTCTGGCTCTGGCTCTGGCTCTGGCTCTGGCTCTGGCTCTGGCTCTGGAATGGCGCGCTCCGCTTCAGGTTCGGTGTCAACAGTCAGTTCACTATTTACCGCTTCTTCGGGCGCTGCCTCTTCGGGCTCGGCGACCACATCTGGCTGCATTTCCGGTTCTTCCACCGATGACTCTTCCACCACCGATGCTTCCGCAGGTAATTCCTCTATCTCCTGGGGTGCAACATCTTCCACCACGGACTGACTTTTTGATTTGGATGTAATAATTCGACTGACCGCCGAAGACGAATCGCCATCTTCCTTGATTGCACGGGCCAATAAACGCGGTTCGGGCTTCCGCCGCTCTCGTGGTGCACGGCTAGGGCGAGATATTTTCGCTTTAGGGGCATCTTCAACCTCTGGCGCCTGCTCCACCACTGGAGAGGACGCATTTTCAAGTGCTTCAACGCGGTCAGTTAATGCGGTCAATGCCTCGTTTTCCGAATCCTCTTTCGAATCTTCCTCCAAGCGCGCAGTTAGTGACTCGATTTGCTGTAAAATCGCTGCTGGAGCCTCCACTTCCTTCTCGGCAAGGGCAGCCAATTCATTCTTCAATGCAGCCAGCTCGGCATTCTGCGATGCTTTGTTCGCTTCGAATTGTTCCAGTTTTTGGTCAATTGCAGCGGTCACGAGTTCGGCCTGCTGGGCAGCGGCTGCCATTTGGCGCTCAAGTTCACGGATGCGCTCCTCCGCGGCTTCTAATGCCTCTTCTGAATTAACGATATGTCGCTGCAAGACACGAAGTTCGGCGGATCGATCTTCCTTTTCTTCCCGCACGCGGATCTGAAATTCGACAATAAACGGCAAAACGAACAGCCCCGCCCCCAAAGCAACTGCAGCCACACAAGCGACGATTTGCCCGGTGGATAGATCCCAATCTCTCAGGATAGCAATGGCCAGCGCCGCAGCGACGAGCAATATATCGCCCAAATAAAAGGGCCATTTCGAAAGTGTAGTTTGAGTTTCGTCGTCCGAGTGCATATCCGGGGCAGCCATATTTATAGGGTCAGAGTGAAACGGGAAGGCTGCTGACGTTCAACCTATAAATAGGAGGTAGAAGTTAGAAGGCTGGAGACAGGAGGCGTATCATTTCCACTGCTTTCGCAATTTTAAACTCATGAGTAGATTCTACATAAAATCCGGGCTCCTGACTTCTGTATTCTGACTCCTGTCTTCTGATCAAAAAGAGGTGTCGACCTCGGAGTGCTATAAGCCGGATTTTGTCCGCCGCCCGCCGAAGCGTTTGGCTGTGCGTTCATTTATCTACCCCGCCGAAGCAAAGTTCCCGCCGAAGCGAGATGCGACATACCCGGAATCAAAGACGGGCCGCCAGATTCCCTATTTTGCCTTGCACCGGATTGGGTTTATCTTGCCTGCATTGTTACCAATACAGCGGTGAGCTCTTACCTCCCCTTTTCACCCTTACCCTGAGACAAGTCCCAAGGCGGTTATTTTCTGTGACACTATCCGTCACGGCCGGTTACCCTGCCGCGCCCCCGTTTTCACGAGGAATCCTGCCCTACGGTGTCCGGACTTTCCTCTCACTCCCGAAGGAACAAGCGAACGCCCACACGCCGAGATCGACGCGGGGAAACTGCCCCATACTTCCCCGCGGCGCAAGCGGTAAGTTCAAGTGCCTTTCAGGGTGCTCATATACGTCATGCATTTGTCACATTTCAGACACACAAGCTTAACGATAGGACACTTTCATTTGAAAACGCTTTCTGATACCGACTTGCACCTGAATTATGAAAACACCAATTTTTTATGCTGCGGCCTTAGGTCTTACCTTCGCGCCATTCTTCGCCTCGGCGGCAAACTCCATCGACGAGACACGTGCGACTCTAGAGCAATGGGTCGAAACGCGTCAGATTACTTCCAAAGAGAAATCTGACTGGCGCACTGAGCAAGCTATCCTCGGCGACACAAAGGCACTTCTCGGCAGCGAGCTAACACGCCTGACTAAATCTCTAGACGAGCTCAATGCTTCTGCCACAGCAGCTGACGAAGATCGCAGCCAACTCGCGGCCGAAAAAGAAAAACTCAATGCGGCATCCCAAGTTGTCATCAGCAACATCGGCGCCCTTGAGACAGAGATGAAAGCCATCATCCCGACCCTGCCCGCACCACTGGTCAATAAAATCAAACCACTGATCCGTCGCCTACCAGACGATCCCGCCAACACTGAACTCTCACTCGGGGAGCGCGTGCAAAACATCGTCGGCATCCTTAGTCAGGCAGATAAATTCAATACCACCATCACGATGACAAGTGAGTCGCGCACAATCGACGGCGGCAAAACAATCGAAGTTCGCACCCTATACTGGGGCTTGGCTGCAGCCTACTACGTGGATGCTTCTGGTGAATACGCCGGCATCGGCAAGCCAAGCAAAGACGGCTGGGAATGGCCACAAATCAAAGATGCCGGACCTCAAATTAAAAAACTGCTCGATGTCTATGAAGGCAGTGAAGACATCCAATTTGTCGAAGTTCCCGCCAACATCCAATAACGCACCAATTTCCTTCGCACCATGCAATCTCTACGTAAAACGTTTCTCGCCTGTTCCCTTGCCGCACTTAGCTGCGCGTTCGGAGCACAGGCTCAGACTTTCAGTGACGCCAGCTCTCGAGTAGGTCAGGATTTAAAAACCGCTCTCAGCGAATTATCCGATACACGCGAAACGATCGCCACGGAAAAAATCCCTCTAATCCGTGAAGTCTCGAAACTCGAAGACGACGTCCGCCAAAAGACTGCCGAGCTCGACCGTCTTCGCCGTCTTCGCGACAATAGCGACCTAGGACTCAATCGCCTGCGCGAACAAGTCGAAGCCACCAAAACGCAAAACGAATATGCTGCCGGGCTCCTCGACGAATTTGTCCGCACATTCGAAACACGCATCGACTACAGTGAAACCCAGCTCTACTCAGCAACCACGGAAGAAGCACGCCTCGCACTCGACGACTCCGACATGAGCCAAGCGGATCGCTTCAACAAGCAAATCGATGTCATCGGTGTCGCCATCGAGCGCCTCGGCAAGCTCAGCGGTGGATACACATTTGACGGCAAAGCACTCGCACCTAACGGAGAAATCGAAGATGGCACATTCGCCGCATTTGGACCCACAGTATATTTTGCTTCAAAGCAATCTGAGTTGGCAGGTATTACTTTTAACAAGCTCAACGCAGCCGAAGCCGCCATCGCGATTCCGGGCGAACTCTTTGCCACTGGCATCCGCAGCTTCATCGAAACCGGTGAAGGCAGCATCCCAGCCGACGCCACACTAGGTAAAGCGCTCAAGATAGTTGAAGGCAACGACTCGATCATGGAGCACCTCGAAAAAGGCGGCAGTGTCGGTGTCGTCATCGTAGGACTCGGCATAATCTGCCTATTGCTCGGCATCTTCAAAACATACGAGGTGACTAGCTTCAAGACTCCAAGCCCTGAGCAGGTGCAAAAGGTCCTCACACATATCGAAGCGCACGACATTGCGAATGCACGCACCAGTGCCGCAGCAATCCCAGGCGCAGTCGGCGAGCTACTCCAAACTGGAGTCACGCACGCGGATGATAAGCGCGGCACTCTGGAGGAAATCCTCTACGAACGCATCCTCGCCGTCCGTCCAAAGCTAGAGCGCTTCCTCCCCTTCATCGCCCTCACCGCAGCAGCTGCACCACTACTCGGACTGCTTGGAACAGTGACCGGCATGATCAAGACCTTCAACCTGATCACTATCTTCGGAACAGGTGATGCCAAGAGCCTCTCATCCGGTATTTCCGAAGCCCTCGTCACCACAGAGCTCGGTCTTGTCGTTGCGATCCCCGCACTCATTTTACACGGTCTCATCTCGCGCATGGCGCGCCAAAAACTTGGCGACATGGAACAGATCGCCGTTGGCTTCATCAACGGCGTCATCGGCGCGCGCAATAAAGACAAAATCGAGGACGAGTTGTAAGCTCTACTTGTATTCAAAAAATGGATATATTGGAAAAAATTATTGGCATTTGGCTAAGCGGCGGCTGGGTCATGGTGCCGCTAGCTTTGCTAGCAGTGCTCATTTATGCCAATGGCATCCAACTCTTATTGTTTCTACGCAAGGGAAACATTCAACTCGGGCACGAATCCGAATGGTTGACCTGGATCTATAATCCTGCCCTCGCAGAAGGACGCGCCGGTGAGATCATCCGCTACACGCAGGAAAATGTCACAGCCTCCAAGCACGTGCGCAACCGCTTCACTGAAGTGCGTCAATCGATACTGCACTCAGTAGAGCGCCGCCTACGCTTCCTTAACATGCTCGTCGCCACAGCACCACTTATGGGGCTCCTCGGCACCGTGATCGGCATGCTCGGAACTTTCGCAGCCATCTCCAGTGGTGGTGGCGCAGAAACCGCCGCGATGGTCGCCGCAGGTATTTCCGAAGCGCTCATCACAACCCAGACCGGTCTGTTCATTGCCCTGCCAGGCATCTTCCTCGTCCTCATTGTGCGCCGCAAGATGCACACGATCGAAGCCGCACTCGCCCGCATCGAAGCCATCAGCCTCACCAAGCTCAACTTAGACTGAGCCCGTTTCTCAGTAATTACCTATTAGCCATTAAATTTATGCGCCGCAATTTAACATCCGATGACCGCGATGACGTAGAGATCAACCTCTCTCCGATGATCGACATGGTTTTCATTCTCCTCATTTTCTTCATCGTCACCACCGTGTTCGTCGAAGAGACAGGAGTCGAAGTCAACAAACCCGAAGCCGCCGCTGCCGTGCAGCTCGAAAAGAACAGCATCCTGATAGCCGTCACGTCTGACAACAAAGTCATCTACGGCGGACGCGACATCGGCATCAGCGGCGTCTCTCCCATCGTTAAGCGACTAACGCTACAAGAAGACATTCCCGTCATCATTCAGGCAGACGAAGGTGCCAGCCACGGCGTCTTCGCGCGCGTCTATGGAGAGGCAAAACTAGCCGGAGCAAAATCAATCAACTTTTCAACCAAACGCTAACGAACCTCTTTCGACGAAATACATAAGTTTCGTCAGCTTATAGTTCTCAGCTTTTTATAAACATGTCCTCGGTCTACAAACCGCCTCAGCACAGAAAAAGCATGGCCGCAACCGGCACCTTAGTCGGTATCGGAATCAGCGGCTTGCTCTTTCTTGCTATACCGCTGACACAGATCTTCACCGAATACGAAAAAGCGCCCCAAGAAATCGATGCGCTGGATATAGCCACTCCACCGCCACCACCGCCTCAAGACGATCCGCCACCTCCACCTGAGCCCGAGAAAGAAGAGCCACCACCGGAATTGGATACACCGCCACCACCGATCTCGCTGGATCAGTTGGACATGGCACTCAACCCAGGAACCGGCGGTTCGATGGCTGGCGACTTTGCTCTACCAACATTCGAAGTGGGTGCAAAAGATCTTGGCGGTCTAGATATCTTTGATATTGGCGATCTCGAAGATAAGCCGCAACCACGCAAACAGACCGCACCGAAATACCCTTCAGCGGCAAGGCGCAAAGGGCTACAAGGATTTGCCGTCGCGGAGTTCATTATCGACGAAAATGGCGATGTCACGTCCGTTGAAATCAAACAATCCAGCGACCCCGTCTTTGACGCACCGACCATCGAGGCCATACGCTCGTGGAAGTTCACGCCTGGTCAAAAAGACGGGCGCGCGGTCAAAACACGCACCAGAGTTAAACTCCCCTATACACTTAGTTGATTCGCCCTCACGCATTAGTAATTTTTAACATGAATAAGATCACCACCTTCCTCCTCAGCACTGGGCTAGCTACAAGCTCACTCTTCGCGCAATCCAATATCTCCAGCCAACTCTGGAGTGATCCAACATTCGTCAACGAATTCCTAGGCAGCTATGGTTTTCTTGCCGGTGCAGAACCGCAAATTTCCGATGAAGAGAAAGAAGCACTACGCGCACTGATCGACCTGATCAAAGTAAGCCCAGCTGTCGCAATCCAACAATTGGAACCACAAATCAAAACCAGCAGCAGCGCTGCCTTCGATTTCATACTCGCCAATCTGTATTTCCAAGAAGGCAATCTCGCAAAGGCCGAGCAATTCTACACCAACGCAGTCACGAAGCATCCCGATTTTCGACGCGCATACAAAAACCTCGGTCTCGTCCAAGTGCAAAAAGGCGATTTCGATAAAGCGATTAAAAGCATTTCCAAAGCCATGGAACTCGGCGAAGTTGATGGGCGCGCTTACGGTCTGCTGGGCTATGGCTATCTAACTAATGAGCGCTACTATCCTGCGGAAGCAGCCTACCGCCAAGCCATACTGATGCAACCCGAAGTGACCGATTGGAAAATCGGCCTCGCCCGCTGCCTCCTAGAGACTGAGCGGTATGCCGACGCAATCGCCCTCTTTGAAACACTCATTGCAGACGAACCCAACAAGTCCGACTACTGGCTCCTTCAAAGCAACGCATACCTCGGCAAAGGCGAATCACTAAAAGCAGCGCAGAATATCGAAGTCGTCCGCCACATGGGGGCCGCCGACCTCACCACACTCACTCTGCTAGGCGACATATACATGAACAACGAGTTGCCGAACCTTGCACTCGATGCATATACCGCGGCGGTCAAAATCGCTGATAGCAAAGACATCAAATCACTCTTACGCGCAGCCGAACTCTTCACACGCACAGGTAATTTAGCACAAGCCAAGACAATGATCGCCAATACTCGCGGGCAATTCGAGGGCCTTGACGATGCAAACGATTTAAAGCTCTTAACCCTCGAAGCTAAGATCGCTAGGTCTGAAGGCGACGACGACGTAGCCGTGAGCACACTCAACAAAATCGTGCAACGCGATGCACTCAACGGCGAAGCAATCATCGAACTCGCCAACTACTACGCCGAACAAGGCGACATGGCTAAAGCCATCAACCGCTACCAACAAGCCGAGAAAATTGCAACCTTCGAGCGCCAGGCGCTTGTGGCTCACGCACAAGCACTCGTCCGCACAAACGACTATACCGCTGCCCTCCCCCTGCTAAGCCGTGCACTTCAAATCAAAGGCGACAGCAACTTAGAAGAATATACTAAACGCGTTGAACGTGCAGCTCGGAATCAAGGCTAGCATAGGGACATTTCAGATTACACATCTCCTGCGAAAAGCGACGCTACAATGCGTCGCTTTTTTGTATCCATATTTTCGTGACACATAATGTCACACACCCGTATCCGAATCGAAGCAAAAAAGGCGTCGGAATGTAACACGTTCCCAAACATTAACCAACGTAACAGTCATAAGCATTGATTACACAGAAGCGACCATAAGACTGTTGGAATGGTCAAGCCCTCTCTAATCTTTTTACTTACACTCGCCGCCGCCACCCTCCTCGCCCAAAAGGCGAACGCAAGCGAAGATATTTCCATCGACGAAATCATGCGGCGCCACGTCGAGACCATGGGCGGTCTTTACAACTGGAACCAAGTCCAAAGCATCCGCCTAGCAGGCACGATCGAGCGCGATGGCAAAACCGCAGACATCGTCATCATCAAGAAACGCCCCAACCAAATACGCGCGACAATCACACTGCCGATCCCCGGCAGGGAAGACGAAGAATTCCAAATCATCCGCACCCATGACGGCAAAACCGCCTGGACCGCCACTCGGCTTGCCGGTGCGGCTGAAATAAAAAAGGAAGAACTCCCCGAAGATGCCGCTAATGAGCTCCTCGCCGACGCTGGCGTATTGCCCCTCTTAATTAAGATTTGGCGTGAGGGAGCTAAACTGGAGCTCTTGAGTCCACAAAGAATCAACGGCGTCACCCATTTTCGCATTCGGGCAACAGATAAGGCTCTTCACTGCGATTACACGTTCTATGTTTCAAGTGATAGCTTTCTCGTCACTCAATACGACAGCATCGATCCGCAACATCGCATCACCCAAACCACGCTGGATCACTACTCAGTAGCACAGAACGTGCTTATCCCAAAACTCAGTATCATACAAGCCGCACAAAGCGGCAAATCGGTAATGACGACAAATTCCATTGAGGTTGGAGTCGGCATCTATGAGGAATACTTTGCCTCTAAAATTGCCAAGTGAACCTTTCATTTCGTAACCTTCATTTAACAATACGACCCTTGCATCCAAATCCAGGTATAGACCATATAACTGGTTTATATGAAGACTGACTCCGTCAATCCATCACAGCCTAAACCATTGCCTGCGGGACGTGCAAAATGGTTCGACATGCACAACCTCCTTAGAGTGACTAGTCTATGCATATGCATCAATTTGCCTGCAACAGCACAGCCTGAACAATTTTTGCTTCGCGGTGTATTCGAATACAAAGACCAACTGCAATTCTCCATTCTACACAGAGAAAGCGGACAATGCGGATGGATTGTTCAAGGTCGCAACTTCCAAGGTCTACAACTCGAAAGTTACAACCAAGTAAGACAGCAAGCACACGGATTCTACATGGGACAACCAATTACCATCGATTTACCAACTCCTAAACATGGTCTGCCGCTTTGGAGTGAACATCCGGAAACAAGTGAGTCGTTACCACAAACAGAGCAATCCATAGCTCAACTGCAGCTATCGCTCTACGAGCAACTGCCTCCAAAAGATGACCCACTGCATTTACCCATGAAGCAATCCGTCGACAACCGCATCGCAGAGATGAGGGCATCACTAAAGGATGACGGATCGATGCCACAAACAAACCTTGAACAATTAGATACTGTAGGTGAAACAGCGATTACCAGCACCAAGATTACAAGGCGCACGCGCAACTATGTGAACTCAAGAATCTGGGCTTCCGACCATATCAAGATTCATGGACTAGCCCCCCTTTCAGCTCCATAAACCTTAAGAGATCTATTGCTGGTCAAGCCATTCGCTAACGGCCACAACCCCTTGCACGCTGCGGATAATCCGGCCTGAAGAGGCTAGCTCAATCAACTGCGGATACGCTTTATCCGGATCAACGTGATCCAAAGACTGCGCATAGCCACGAGACAGGTAGCCTGGCATACACTGAATACTCGGCTCTACGTTCTCAGCCATCAATTGGATCGCGGTCTTATTGCCCACAACATCCATATACACAAATGCAGTATGCTTACGTTCTCCGGCAGATAATGATCGGTAATACTCACTCGCTTTAATCACCGCGACCTGTGTGTCCGATGTAGTTGCATCACCATATAGAAGTATCCATCGATCCATAGCATGCACACTTTCAACTGGTAGGGTATCCTGCCACATCGACTCACCCGATATTATTCGGTTAGTCAAAAAAAACGCCATTCGCGGAATCAACTTATAATTGCTATCATTCGATTGCTTTGAACGTTGAATTTCGACACCGACGTCAGTCGCTTCAACGGGCAGTGTGAAAATACCTTTTCGCGACACTTCTACACGTATTAGTTTTTCTGACAGTGGGCGCAGCACAACTACACGTTCACCGACTTGAAGGCGACTCCCAGCCACATCAACATCACGTGTCATAAGCGCATGAAATGGGATATGGTTTTCATCACGTATCACGTCGATCTCGCTATCGGCATGGACATAAGAAGCACAAAAAAGTGTTGCACAAAAAAGAAATGGAAAGGTCAGTAATTTCATATAAATATCAGCACATATATTTAAAATAAAAAGGCACCTCTCAATCCAGAGAGGTGCCTTTGTTTATTGAGATAATCGTTTATCGACGGCGGCGAGTCGCTGTAAAACCAAGTGCCAACACACCAGCAATCGCTGCAAATGTGGAAGGCTCTGGAACCGCAGTGCCCGTGATGGCGAAGTTATCGTAACGCGCACCACTCACAGTATTAAACTGATAAAGAGCGGCTGCATTACCATCGAAAGTACTCAGATTAACTGTTTCCTGCACGTAAGTGCCAGAACCAGTCGCATCATAAGCGTAGAACAACTGTAGGCTTTCATACCCCGAAGCATTGAAGCTGAAGCTGAAGGTGTCAGTTGAAAGCGCTTCAAAGCCCTGCTCAGCAGCACCGAAGTTATCGCTAAACTGATCGAAACCAGTGTTGGCATCGACACCACCTGTAAGGAAGGTGAACGAATTGTTCACGACACCCGAGTTGAACGAAAGGCCCAAACCAAACTCAGCAGGAGTGAAGAATGGAGGGCCACCTGCTGGCGAGTGTGTCCAGCTCAACAGTGCTGAGCCAGATTCATCCCCCCAGTTAGCGGTCATTTGCTGAGCGTCGAGAGCAACACTATCGAAGTCCCAACCAGCTACGAACGATTGCGCGTTCAGAGCTGATGTTGCTGCGATCGCAGCAATTATTAATACGTTTTTCATATATTTTATTTCTATTTAATTTTTGTAGCCGAGATTAGTCAGCGAAATATCCGAGTTGAGCAGGCACTGTCCAACCAGCTGTCCATGGAGTTTCTGTCGGAGAGAATGCACCCTTATAGGAAACCACATCGAAGAATGTGCCAATGTATGGCTCAAGGCTAGCGATGACATCACCGAAAGCAGCAGGCTTGAGATAAACACCACCTACTTCATAGCGCTTCTTCGCGGAACCTGTTTCACCCATCACTGCATAATTCGCACCACCCAGGAATGGATTTGCGAAGGAGTTGTCAGTAGCAAGGACGAGTTCTGCAGAACCTTGGTCGTGATCAATCACGGCCTCAGCTGCAACGTCATCGATGTCAACGTGCCAGATGTTACCACGAATTTGCAATGTGCCGTCAGCAACACGATCAGCACTAGTGCCGTTGATATCCAGAGAAGGGACACCCGATGCGACGATGATGGAATTGAAAAGACCACCACCTGCATTCGCGTCGTAGTCGATCTGACCACCGCCGTTGCTACCTTTAACGCCTAAGCCTGTGCCGACAACAGTCATGTTGTAAATAACAGGAACTGCATAAGGTTTGGCTCCGGATTGATCGTCGCCATCGAACTCACCGCCCTTATCACCGTCATTGCTGTTGTCAGCCATAACGACTGCCCAGAACTGGCCAAGACCGCTAAAGCCTTGGTCATAGTCAAATGCGTCGTCGTTGTTGTATGCGGAGAGCAGATACTTGGAGTTCACTGTGCCACCGAACCACTCGAAACCATCGTCTTGACCAGCGACAACTTCGATGAATTCAAGCACTGTGCCAGCACCAACACCACCCATAGTAAGACCATTGATTTCGTTGGCAGCGGAAAGGTTAAAACCACCGTTACGGATCGAAACATAGCGCATCACACCACTGCTATCGTGTGGAGCATCGCCACCGTAGATACCGCGAAGATCTGGCGATGCATCACCTGGATTAGGCTCAATCAGACCTTCAATGAAGTCAGTGCCTGCAACAAGCAAAGCATTGCTTGCAGACTGATCGTTGTTTGTTGGCGCATTACCCAAGATGATCACACCCCCCCATAGACCGGTTACCAGTGCGTCATTGAAAACAGGCACAGTTGGCGCGGTTTTAGGAGTTGGGTCAGTCTCAAAAGTGAAGATAATTGGTGCACTTGGCGTTCCAACAGCGTTGATTTGACCCGTGCGTGTGATCACGAGTGTTCCAGGCTCTTGAGTCACGTTATTAGAACCATCCTTAAGACCGATAACACCGCGGATAACAGTGCCAGCAGGAATCGTGATAGTCGCGTCAGAAACGTAAACAACTTCAGTCAAGAGATACTCTTTAGCAGAGTCCAATGTAACGGAAGCGTCGATAGGATCGGAGATTTCGTATAAGCCAGAGCCGTTGGCTGTGGCAGAAACACCGGCGTAAGCAGAGTAGCCGAGTGCGGTAGCAAGCGTTGCGATATATGTGAGTTTTTTCATGTTATGTTTTTTTAGTTTAGAAATGTAGCAGGTAATACTACATGCAGAATTCTATATGAGATCTGTGTATTCTCAGAGGCTGTTAGGTTACGAGATGGTTAAAATTCGTAACTGGCACTAACAGATATCGATTGTCCTACTTTGTAGGTATCAGCACCCTTCTCCGTTCCTTCGATGTCGTAGTAAGTCCCACGCTCGGAGTCCGTTATATTCTTTAAAGACAGACCCAATTTGAGGTTCTCGCCGATTGTTTTGGATACGGTCAAATCAACAGAAGTATAGGCCTTGGCATAGACATCGTATGCATCAACAAAGGATACACCGTTCAGAACGTCGCTGATATGATAGGCTATTAGGGAAATCCGTAGCCCTAGGTCAGGATTATCATATGAGACATCGGCATTGGCGATATACTCAGGCTGATTCGTTAGTGCGCGACTATCTGAAACGGGGCGACCTGCAGAGTTTTTTGCAGCAACTTCAATTGGGAAACGATCCACTTCGCCATCGATATAGGTGAAGTTTCCACCAAGTGTAAAATGCTCCAGAGACTCATGAATAAAGCCAAGCGATTTTCGCCCCTCAATTTCAATCCCAGTCAAAGTCGCCTCATTAGGATTATTATACCAACTATACAAAGCGACGTCTGAATACGTCAGCAATTTGGTGTAGCTGCTATAGTCGAATGGGTCTGCATTTGCTGCAATCTCGTCTGCACCGATACCACTAAGCTTCTCGATGCGGTCTTGCACTAGTTTATGAAATAACGTGACTCCGAAGGAATCGCCCTGATCATTGAACCATGAGAATCCAATATCAAAATTTTCAACACCGGAGGGTTGTAGTCCGATATTTCCTACATCGACATCTGACCCCGAAAATGCGGATGATGCATAGGGAGACGCCTCACGAGCAGAGGGCAGCGCAATCGTCTTTGAGTATGCAACCTTAACGCCGGTTTGCTCTGTTGGTTGATAAATCAATGTCACCCCTGGGAACCACTGCTCATCGTCATATCCACCCTCCCTTGGTAAATCTCTCAATGGATTATTCGATCCTACGCCGCGCAACTGCGGCTCACCTGTGACACTTACATTAGCCACGTTCTTCTCGTATCGATACCCGCCGATGACCCGAAACTTCTCAAAGAGCTGCTGCTCAAGCATAAAATACCGACCATCCTGCACTGTTTCTAAAGCAATATCTGCTGCGACCGCGTATCCGCTGGCATCAAGCCCATCAAAGTTCTTAAGCGGCGCATTCGGATCGTCCGAAGCATCGACTATTGTATCCGTCGAATTCGTCAGATCATCACCCAACAAAGAGACATACTCATCAAATACAGAACGATCACCATTGCTGGTCAGCACACCAAACTTAAACTTAGAACTAAATCCCTCCCTAAAGGTATCACCAAAACTTAAATCTAATCGGCGACTAGAGCGTTCTTCTTCAATCTCGCGCCAAATAATGAATGAAGCCGCAGCCGAACCGGGAGATGTCGAATTTTGAGCTAGGGTTAGATCTCCATTATCAAGAACGATAGCACGACTTTGAACATAGCTTGGCTCTACTTGAGTCGCCGTATCTTCCCCCAAAGCCCAGCTTACCTCGACTTCATTGAAGGCTACATCACTCGGCAGATCAAACGAATGGCTACCAGAAATCTGGTCACTAACTAAACGACGCTCGGTATAACGCAGTGATTCGGAAATTTCTGTATCGAGAAAGTCAGAGTCACTAGAAAACGGAAAGTCATTATAAGTATCACCATACAGACGAACGTTCTCGTCTTCACTCTGCCGCAGATCGAGTCGACTCAAACTGAAACGATGGTTCTCATCGATTTCTAGACCGACACCAATAAGCCAGGACAAGACACTTGTGGCTGTAGACTCTGTCCGTTTCTTGTTTTGATAGCCTATCGCCACATCTGGATCGACGAAATTCTCTGGACTGAGCGTGTTTGCTCCCGACGTTTCATTCGCACTACGGAAATACTCGGCATCCTCTATCATCCGAAATTTACGGCTGTAATTGACCCCTCCGAAGTAGCCAGCTCTGAACCTCGAGTTCAGGTCATGCGCATCGCCAAAACTGAACTTAACACCGTAGTCTGGTCCAGGCGCATCACCATAATTATGAAAGTCACGCCCGATCTTATCAGTAATAGCGACCGCCTCTGCGACTGCTGCATTCTTTTGAGCTTGAGTAATTGTGCCAGGGATCGGGAACGGAAGATTGTTAACTGGCTTATTAAGATCCCCCGGGAAAACCATCGCCTCATTCGGCAACGATCGCCCATCTGCTCCCATCGCAAATTGGTCACCAGAAGTCGCACGGTTATTCACCAGAAAGTTATCGTTGCCAGTCGCAATTGAATGATAGCCTACACTTGTAGATACATTCATAAAGAATTCCTCTGGCAATGACTTCAGCTTGAGATTAATCGCTCCTGTTGCAGTTGCAGATTGGTCTGGGGTGAACGTTTTGCTCACTTCAATTGACTCAAAGAGAGAAGATGGAAACAGGTCCAACTGCACCGCGAGCTTATCTGGATCAGGGCTGGCTATCGGTAGCCCATTCATCGTCGTCCAGACATAACGATCACCCAAACCACGAATAACAGCGTATTTCCCTCCGACAACAGAAACACCTGAGACACGTTTCACCGCATCGCCAATATCACTAGCAGCATACTTCGAAAAATCCTCCGAGCTCATGACACTCAAGATAGAGTCCGAATTGGTCATGAGTTCCAATTTCATCATCATGTTGTTCGCCTCTTCAGCCGTGACCGTGAAATCTTGAAGCTCATAGACCTCGTCTGACATCTCCGCCGGCCTTGGTGGCATTGCAAATGGAAAGACACTCACTTCATCTGCCTTCACCGCAAAATCGGTGACATTGGCCTCGATGTAGCCGGACTTGATAAAGCTAAGCGTATACAGGCCTGCTGGAGCCGGTCCGATACTGTATCGCCCATCAGCATCCGTGATCGTGCCCATATCGGTGCCATCAAAAATAATCGCCGCACCCGCAACAGGCGCGCCAGTCACTTTATCCACTACCTGTCCGGACACAAGTCCGTGATCCGCCGGCAGTTCGCCAGTAAAGGCTTCAGCGGTTGTCGTCGCTTCTTCAACAGATTCGAGTAAGAAATGCTGCGCTCCCGCTTCACCCACAGTATCGATTTCTTCCGCCCCTGCTGCACCTTTCTCAAAGGTCATGGAAGCAGTCTCACTGGTGGGTCTCGGCTCGGTCGTAACACCTCGCGCTAGGCGCTCTTGAACCTTTGCGGCCTCTTCAGCTTTCAAAGCCTCCAGCTGAGCCTCATACTGCTTCGGGATTTCTATTTTAATCGCCTGAACTACCGATGCTACTGTAAGAAATAGTAGCCAGGAGAGAGGCGTCTTTAGTTGAGAAAGTGTCTTCATAGGATGCGAAATAATGATTCGCACCCGAATAAATTTGGTATGAGTGCGAACAGAATTCGCCCCCCTTTTGGCTCCCACTAATCGACGCTCAACTTTAAATTACAGTCGATTTACGATTATCACATCGCTGTAACCATCGTTTCATTCGCGGCACGCTATCGTCACTTTGATGAAACTTTAGACAAAGAAGCCCGGAGCACGTAACCGCACCCCGGGCTTTCAAAACTAAACTATGTAAACGATTCTAAGTTCTACCAAAGAACTTGAACACGTGCGCGGAAGCCATCGACTTTAGCTTCATCAGTGCCTGCACCATTTTCAGCTTTTGCATTCTCGTAACCAGCCAAGAAAGTAACAGCTGGGCTATAGTAATAATTCACGCCCAAGTAAAAGGAATCGATTTCATTATTAGTTCCAGTAACTGAACCTCCCAAAGGAGCACGGCGGATGAGTTCATCAGTATCGATGACGAAACTGTCAGTCTCAAGATGCGCAAAGCGCACAACTGGCTCAAATTTACCGAACTTATACGAAGCGCGTAGCGAATAGCCTTCAGCATCCTCAGCAGCATCCATATCAGCAGTGAAATACTCAGCAAGTAGGTTTAAACCTTCAAACTTGTAATTAACATAACCGGTAAACGCGGTCACATCACTACCACCAACAACACTGTTATTGGACTGAGAACCGCCATCAACACCAACAGTGAAACCATTGGACTCCCATTGTGCGCGACCAAAGAATGCCATATCATTGCTAGTGTTTGAATCACCGAGCAAACGCGAACCTTCACCCTGAGCAGAGTTAACCAGAGCGACTGCGTAGCTAAATCCACCTGCAAGATCACCTTGAGCATGGAGGCCCATGTGGCGGGAGGAAAAGTCAATATCATCCGCGAAGAAACGGTTCACCGCGGAACGCTCTATAGTCTGAAGAGATGACGAAGAAGTAGTTTCTTCAAAACCAAATGGCACCTTCTGGAAACCAAGCTGCGCATCCAATTTTTCATCGAATTTATAACCGAATGAAGCTTTATCGAAGTTGACGCCGTAATTATCGCCACCATCACCATCGCGTGCGAAATCCAAAACGGTTTCAGCGTAGACACCATTTGCAAGGTTTGCTTTCGCACCCAAGAAAAGACGACGGAAGTAGAAGTGGTTAGTAGAAGGATTATCCACGCCATTATCTTCACCAGACAGAGCGTCATACTGTGCTTGCATACGACCATTGAAGCGAAGCTTTACCGTTTCTTTGCCCTTAGCGGAGAA
>JANQXM010000054.1 GCA_030729385.1 Opitutales bacterium
TGGAGTGCGACTGGAGCCAGTTGAACAGCTACAAGATCAGTAACTTTGCAAAAGGTGCAGATGACAAGAAATTGGAGATCCCAGCGCACTTACTACCTAAAGGCTAAGCATATCGATATTGAAACATGAAGAATCTATCAAACAAAGCGGTCACTGGATTAATGAATAAAATTGTAATACTTGGATTGGCAGTGATGACATTGGCATCCGTAACGGTTCATGCGGGGAAGTCTGAACGCCCGAATATTGTTGTGATCCTAGCGGATGATGTCGGCTCGGGGGACATCAGTTATTACCGCGAACAATTTATGAAAATGGCTCCGGTTTTGGAGACTTCGGCTATCGATCGTCTGGCAGAGGGGGGTATGTGGTTTACTGATGCACACTCGTCGACTGCACTGTGTGCACCTACGCGCTATGCGATTATGAGTGGCAAGAACAACTATCGCTCTGTTGCGCCGTGGGGGGTGTGGAACTCTTTCCACGAAGGAGCGATTAAGGCGGGTGATACGACGCTCGGCACGGTTGCACGTGATGGTGGCTATACGACTGGTTTTGTCGGTAAGTGGCACCTCGGGATGAACTTTAAAAAGCTGAACGGGAATGGTTACTTCCGTGGCAATGACCGCGGTGAAGAAGCGGTGAATGCCGACATGACTGAGATCGCTTACGGTGGTCCTAAAGACATGGGCTTCAATTATAGTTATGCCTTGCCGACGGGTGTTCAAGGACCGCTCTACCTTGCTTATGAGAATGAAAAGTGGGCACCTTTTGAAAAGGATTCGGAGATCATTTGCTACAATACTAAGAACGCGAAAGATCCAGTCACTGTCACTGATCAAGATCGAGAGGAACTTGGGATTACGGGTAACATGACAATCTCCGATAAGGGACCGGGCATGGGAGATTCGCATTGGGATACGTCAAAGATCGGCGAGATTCTTTCGAGTAAGGCAGCTGACTTCATTGATGCGAATGCCGGCAAGGATCCGTTCTTCCTCTACTACTGCAGTCCTGAGGCACATCGTCCGCACATGCCACCGGCTGAAATGTATGGTGAGAAGGTGCGTGGCACTTTGCCATCGCGACATTTGGAATCCATCAAAGTCTTAGACCTTGAAGTGAAGCACATCGTCGAGGCCTTGGAGCGCAATGGAGTCTTGGATAATACCTTGATTATTTTCACCGCAGACAACGGCGGTCTGACTTGGAAGGTCCCAGGCACGATGGAGTCGGGGCATCGCCCGAGTGGATTATATCGCGGTGCGAAGAGTTCGCCACACGAAGGCGGACATCGTGTGCCATTTATTGCGCACTGGCCAGCGAAGATCAAAGCGGGTCAATTGAGTGATGAACTGGTAATTACCCACGACTTGTTAGCCACTGTTGCTAAGATTGCCGGCACAGAGGTCGTCGAGGAAGACACGCTGGATTCCACCAATATTCTTCCTCTTCTGATGGGGGCAGGGGACTTTAATAGTCGTGATTACTTGATCTGGCAGGCGGGGGCATCCTTTGAGGTGATGTTCCGTGAAGAAGGCTGGAAGATGATTATTCAGAGTAGTCATGAACTCGATAAATGGGAACCAGTTGCATTGTTTAATTTGGAGTCTAATCTGGGCGAAGACGAGAAGCGGAACATGATCAAAAATCCAGAATACCAAGCTAAGACAGAGCAGATGTTTAATAAATATATGCGCATTCGTAACAGCGGGGAGCGCACCGCACCGATTAACTAGCAGATTAAATATACGTGTAAGATGATACTGCCACCAACAGAAGTAAAACGTCCCGAGGTTGAATCCGAATTTTGTAAAGGATTGACGCCCGTAGGTCGAATTCTTGAAGACTCCGAGTATAATGTTTGGGGCACATCTCCGATCTATGGACCTGACGGTAAGGTGCATGTTTTTTATTCGCGTTGGAAGAATGAGGCGAAGCACGAAGGCTGGCTCACTTGCTGCGAGATCGCACACGCTGTGGCCGACGGTCCCGCTGGTCCATATAAAACGGTCGATGTAGCCCTCTCTGGTCGCGGTGGTGATTGGTGGGATGCGATGACGATTCATAATCCGACAATTCACAAAGTCGGTGAGAAGTATGTGCTTTTATACATGGGTAACCATGAGGGCACTGTTAGGTCAAAGCGTATAGGCATGGCGACTTCGGATTCATTGTATGGACCTTGGGAGCGCAGTGATACGCCGATCCTTGAGCCCGATCCAGATCCCAATGCATGGAACTCTATGATCACGAGTAACCCCGCGCTGTTGCAGCACCCGAACGGTGAGCTATGGCTCTATTATAAATCTTGGCGTGTTACTGATTGGGAAAAAGATGAGGCGACCGACGACTGGCGCAATACACATCGAACCTACGGCTTAGCCATTGCCAAGGATTTAAACGGTCCTTGGGTGAAGCAGGGCGATGGTCCGTTGATAAATTTACGTGAGAAAGTGACCGATGCACAGTGTGAAGATGCCTACGTGTGGTTCGAAGACGGTAAGTTTAAATTAGTCATGCGTGACATGGGGTATTGGAATCATGAATACGGACTGTATTTCGAGTCCGATGATGGCATCGACTGGGGCGAACCGAAGGTTGGCTATTGGAACTCGCATCGCTATTTCGATGAACCCCCGACTGGCTTGAAATGGGAGGGGCGTTTTGAGCGTGCTCAGCTTCTGATGCGCGATGGTAAACCCGAATACATGTTCGCCGCTATTCGTGGTGGTAAATACAATACGTCCACAGCGATCGTGCTGAAGTGCGGAAACTGATATATTATGAAGCTTTTACCTTTCATCCTAGTTAGCCTTGCTCTGATTCCGGCACTCCAAGCAAAGCAGCCGAACGTGGTCTTTATTTTGATCGATGACCTGAGTCATTACGGTGTGACCGCGTATGGTGCGAATCGCATCAGTTCGGTCCAAGGCTTCTTTAAGGATGTCGAATTTGAAACACCACGTATTGATCGGCTGGCAGAGCAGGGGCTCTTAGTTGAGCATGCATACGCCTATCCCATTTGTGAGCCATCACGCATCGCATTGATGAGTGGTAAGAATAACATTCGGAATTATCATTTCAGGAAGTCGCAGCACGCCTCGGATATTACTTTTGGCGACCTGTTTCAGCGTGCCGGATACGAAACCTGTATCGTGGGCAAATGGAAACAAACGCGTGGCACAAAGGAAATTCCCGGGGAGAAATACATTTTTGAGTTTGGATGGGATGAATTTAGCTGCTTTGACGTGACGACTGAAGGTAAGCGAATGATCGATCCAGATATCGTGGAGAATGGTAAAAAGATGCATTATAAGGGGATCGATCCTATTACCGGGCGCCGGTATTATGGACCGGATATATTCAATCGCTACGCCCTTGATTTTATCGAGCGCAATCAGGAGAAACCCTTCTTTCTTTATTACTCGATGGTGCTGGTGCATGACGAGCATACGCCGACACCTGATACGCGGCCGAAGAAAGTTTTCGATGAATTCGATATAACGACGCAGACTAAGTTCGGTCATTATACCGGGGACGATCGTCACTTTTTCCCCGATATGATCGCGTATATGGATAAGATGATTGGCAATGTGGTCGATCAGTTGGAGCGATTGGGGATCGCTGACGATACGGTGATCGTGGTGATGGGAGACAATGGCACTAAGGAAGCATTCTCCCATACTTTAGCTGACGGCACCGTTTTTCTTGGGGACAAAGGCAGTAATAAAGAAGGCGGTTTGCATGTGCCATTGATCCTGCGCTCATCTGGTGAAATACCCGCAGGGACTACCTATGACGGTTTAGTGAATTTGACGGATATTTTACCGACTATTTGCGAGGCTGCGGACATCAAACACCCAGATCCGCAAAGTCTGGATGGTATAAGCTTTTGGAAGCAAGCGATAGGGCGAAACAGCTCAGTGCATCGGGATTCAATCTATACTTGGTTTAGCGGAAACCAACCATCGACCTCGTCTGAGTTCGTTATCGAATATGCATTTAGTAAGGACTTTAAGCGCTATGCGCCCGATGCCAATTATCCTGAGGGGCGCTTTTTCGATTTGCGCACCGACCTGTTTGAGAAGTCTGGTGATCGAAAAGTTGAGTATAAGCAATTTTGGAATAAGTGGCACCATAGCGGTCTTGATCTAAAGAACCTGACACGGGAGCAACAAGCCGCATTTGACGAGCTTGGCAAGGTGCTTGAGCGTAAGGGCTATACGCCCGTTCAGTCCATGCAAGTGTCTAAAGGTGAAGCGCCTCTGCGTCCCGGTGATACGATGGAATTGACTGCGCGAGTGCAGCCGACCAACGCTTCACGCACCGGTGTTATCTGGGAGTCAAGCGATCCCTCCATCGCGACAGTTGATAAGTTCGGTGTGTTGACTGCGCACAAAGCGGGCAAGGTGACAGTGAATGCTTATTCGTGGGATGACGCGTATCCTTTAGCCTCTAATGCGGCTAAGGAATACTCGAAATCTGGTATTCAAGATTCCATTACAATCTGGGTCGGTGAGTAGTCATTAATGAGGAAATAGTAGCCTAAAGATATAGGTGAAAAATTCGCCTCATCCTTCCATATCCTATTTATATTTAGTCATGAATCGTCGTCAATTTATCCAAACAACCGCCGCTGTCTCTGCTAGTTCATTCGTCCTGCCTCGTTTTGCGATCGGCAAGCCGGGTGTATCTGCGAACTCTAAGTTGAACCTCGCATTGATCGGTGTCGGTGGTGTTGCCCGGGGAACGAACCCATGGGCACGTAGGCATAACATCGTAGCTGTCTGTGATGTGGATCAAAGGCACGCGGCTGAGGAGCTCGCGACCTTTGCCGGTGTGCCGAAGTTTAAAGACTTCCGCGTGATGCTAGATAAGATGCATAAAGAGATCGATGCAGTGGTTATCACCACGCCAGATCATACTCACTTTCCTGCATCGATTGCTGCGATGGAGCGTGGCTTGCATGTCTTTGTGCAGAAGCCAGCCACACATGATATTTGGCAGAGTCGCACACTACTTAAGGCGGCACGTCATTATGGAGTTGTTACTCAGATGGGAAACCAAGGACATATCACTGAGGGGATTCGCTTGGCTAAAGAATGGTATGACGCGGGTTTGCTTGGCGAAGTTGAGGAGGTCATTGCGTGGACGAATCGCACGTCCTTGGCGATCTATCATCCCGAGCATATTCACAAGACTCAGAAAGAGGTTGTCCCCGATACACTGGATTGGGATCTATGGCTGGGACCGGTTGAGTATCGTCACTATTCTAAGTATTACGCTCCAGGCCATTGGCGCTGGCATTTTCCATTTGGTTCGGGAGCTCTAGGTGATATTGGGTGCCATACTTTAGACACTGCCATCTGGGCACTTGGGTTGGGCATGCCGACTAAGATCGATGTTGATTTTCATGGTGGTGGAGACAAGCCCAGTTCGTTGGTGACCTATCATTTTCCCGGGCGCGATGGAAAGCCGCCGGTTAAGGTGAAGTGGTATGAGGGCATGTCTCAGGCTCCGGTTGACAATTTGCCAGCACCCACTACAATGCAGGAGAAAGAGGGTGGACTGATCATGCTCGGATCCAAGCAGACCTTTTATCATTATGACATGCGACCGAACAGTGTGAAGCTGCTCATGCCTGATGAAGAATGGCGCGAGTTTCGTAGAACTTTGCCAGAGAAAACAATACCGCGTATCAAAGGTTCGATACAGGATGACTGGGCGCGAGGTATTACCGATGGGACGATTCCTTGCTCAAACTTTGAAGTGTCGACTGAGCTCACCGAAATGATCCTCCTTGGTGTGGTTGCACAACGCGCGGGGCATAGTATCGAATGGGATGTCGCAAATATGTCAGTGCCAGGGCACCCAGAACTCGATGCCTTCATCAAGCAACCCGTGCGCGAGGGCTGGAGTTACGGTGAAAACCTCTGGATGTAAGCATCCCTTCCTATGATCTTCGTGATTTCAATATTGAACCAATCAGGTCAGATGCCTGTTCTGTTTATAGAATGAATACACTTATTGTCGGAACGGGCGAGTATAGCACAGGCTATGTGGCGGGGCAGGCTAGTCAGTCGGACAAGGGTGCCGGTGTGGTTGGGCTGAGCCTCTTCCATCAACGTGCTTTGGGTAATATTGATCGTGTTCTCATGGCAGGGACGAACGGCACGAAGTTTCCCGGTATTCGTGAGCATTTTGATCGTGTCCTTGCACAGCGCTACAGAAACCTAAGCTCAGACTTCGAGAGCTATCCTGCGGATGACTGCCAGCGCGATGTGCAAGCCTACATCGAAGCGATGGATCAGCTCTCTCCGGGTGATTGTGTTTTTGTATTCACTCCGGATGATACGCATTTCGAAATCGGTCTTGCGGCAGTGGAACGTGGGCTACATGTGCTCATCGCAAAGCCCATCGTGCAAACCGTAGCGGATCACAATGCTTTGATCGAAGCAGGCGATCGCAAGGGCGTTCTAGTTGCGATGGAAGTGCACAAACGCTGGGATCCGATCTATGTCGATGCGCGAGATAAAATTCGTGAACTCGGAGACTTTAGTTTTATCAATGCTTACATGAGCCAGCCGAAGTCGCAGCTAGAGACGTTCCGCGCGTGGGCGGGTAAGTCCAGTGATATCAGCTACTATCTCAACGCTCATCACATAGATTTTCATAATTGGGCAATCGGTCACCGCGCACATCCGGTCTCAGTCACCGCGCTTGGAGCGACAGGTGTGGCTCAAGCACAAGGGATCGATACGGAGGATACGATTACGCTCGCGGTGCGCTGGAAAAACAATGATAGCGGCAACTTTGGAACGGGGCTCTATACTTCGTCATGGATTGCGCCGAAGAGCGACGTGCACTCGCAGCAGCGTTTTCACTATATGGGGCACGCCGGCGAGATCCAAGTGGATCAAGCCCACCGGGGCTATCAGATGGCTACTGATGCCGATGGCTATAGCTCACCAAATCCATTGTTTATGAAATACTGCCCAAATGAAGCAGGGGAGTTTGCGGGTGCGTCCGGATATGGCTACCAGAGTATCGAGGCTTTTATTCTGGCCGCTCATTCCGTCAATGACGGGCAGACACAACTGCGTGATTGGGATCGCAAACTTGCCACTGCTCGCCAGACCTTGCCCGTCACCGCAATCCTCGAAGCCGGTCGACGGAGTTTGGATGCTGATGGCTCGGTGGTTCAGATCGCTCACTAGTATTCTTTCACTGGTGGTCCTGTCACGAATCATTTCCATTGGGTTATGCGTAACTTTCATTTGAATTTATACATAAATCGCTTTACACGTGTATTAGCTCGGTGGAATATTTGCTTCTGTATTTATGTAAATGCCATTCCGCAGTGATGGTTTCCAGATGTCACCCTGTTATCTCCCCATGAAAATGAAGAAATTTTGCCTGATCGTTCTCTCCTGTTTGTCGTTCGTCGCGGCTGTTCAATCGCAAACGGAGCCCATTGTTTCAAAGGACGTTGTTTTTGAAGAGATTGGGGGAGTCGCTGCTGTTGAGGCTGAATACTTCTACAAGCAGACTCAGAGCGACCTTCGACAGTGGTATCGTTTTAGTCAAAGTGAGTGGCCTAAGGTCGGTCGTGATCCAGACGAGCCTCACTGCAAGGGAGCTAGTAATAATGCTTACCTTGAAATTCTGCCAGATACACGCGTGACACATGGAGACAAGCTGATCTCAGGGGAGAATTTTGCCCCGCAAGCGGGAAAAATGGCGATTCTTCATTACAAGGTGCACTTCAATAATGCGGGGCGCTATTATGTCTGGGTTCGATGCTACAGTAGCGGCAGTGAGGATAACGGCATTCACGTTGGCTTGAATGGAAAATGGCCAGCATCCGGGCAACGTATGCAATGGTGCGCTGGCAAAAAGACCTGGCGCTGGGAGAGTAAGCAGCGCACCGAGAAGAATCATTGTGGTGAGCCTTATAAAATTTACCTCGATATCGAAAAGCCCGGTGTGCACGAAATCACTTTCAGTATGCGCGAAGATGGCTTCGAGTTTGATAAGTTTCTACTCACCACTGACAAAGGCTATCAGCCTAAGGGCGCGGAAGATCCCGTCTTTGTTAAGCGGGGGAAACTGCCAGAGCCATTTCCAGCTGTGGGGATGGACCTTGCGACTAAGAAGTCGATGGCTGAGGCGATTAAGCACGACGTTTCCGGTGTCCGTATGTTTAGCGCGCCGGACTTCTTGACCGAAGGCTCGCACTTCTACGTGGATAAAAACTATCTCGCGATTAACCCGAGCAAGAGCCATGAGGCCACTGCACGAACTACGTTTAAGCCTTTTTATAAACCAGTGTTGGAGACTTGGGATTTGGTCTTTCTCGGGGTTGGCGAAAACGATGGAGAGTCGGAATACTCCGTTGCGATCAATGGCAAGGTTCTAGGCTCTTATAAAGCGCCATTAAGCTCGCAGACTTTTGAGCAAGGTTCGCGCTACTGTAAGGTCTGGAAGAATGTGCCGCTTAAGGAGGGGGATACCATCTGGGTGATGGGGAAGGTCGGAACAGACGGCCAGGAGTTCAGTCGCGCCCGTTGGGCGGGTATTGCGGTCGTGCCACCTGGAGGGACGAGTGATCGTGTCCTCGAAGCTGTGGATAAAAATGCGGCGGTTGCCGGACAAGTTCCGGTGCTTGCACGCCCCGCGGCGCGTCCTGCGAAGAAAGATGCTGAGATTACCGGCGAGCTAAAGACCTGGCATAAGGTGACGCTTACCTTTGATGGGCCGGTATCTTCCGAGACCGCAGAGTTCAATCCTTTCTTGAACTACAAGCTCGAGGTGCAGTTTAAGCATTCGAAAACTGGCAAGACGTATTTGGTTCCTGGATACTTTGCCGCCGATGGCGATGCGGGAAATACTTCCGCGGATAAGGGCAACCAGTGGCGTGTCCACTTTGCACCTGATGAGTTGGGTGAGTGGTCGTATGAAGTAAACTTTCGCAAGGGGCACTATGCGGCGGTCAGCGAAAAGCTTAAGACCGGTGAAAGTGGTGGTTTTATGGACGGTGCATCAGGCACTTTCAATGTGGCAGCGACCGACAAGACTGGACGCGACTTTCGTGGTAAGGGTAGGTTGCAATACGTCGGCGAGCGTTATCTGAAGTTCGCGGAAACTGGTGAGTATTTCCTCAAGGTCGGTGCCGATGCGCCGGAAAACATGTTGGCCTACGAGGAGTTTGATGGCACCTTTCATAACGATGGTTATGCGGATCAGTTCGTCAAGACGTGGGAAGCCCACGAGCAACACTGGCGTCCGGGCGATCCGACTTGGAAAAACGGCAAGGGCAAAGACATTATCGGTGCGATCAATTATCTGTCATCGAAAGGGATGAATGCTTTCTCGTTTATCACCAATAATATCAAGGGCGACGACAAGAACGTCTTCCCATATATTGATTACAACACACACGACCGTATCGATTGCTCTAAGATGGATCAATGGGAAGTGCTCTTTGCACATGCAGATACGATCGGTATGTTCCTTCACTTTAAATTGATGGAGGTTGAGAACCAAGGCTTGCTCGATAATGGCGGCGTGGGTGCACTGCAAAAGCTTTACTACCGAGAAATGATTGCCCGGTTCGGTCATCACCTAGCGCTTAACTGGAATATGTGCGAAGAGAATGGGGATTGGGTGAAGAATAATCGCACGCCACCGCAGTTTACTCGCGAGCGTCTCTCCATGGCAGGCTACTTTGCCGATCACGATCCCTACCAACACCACCGAGTGATCCATAATGGCAACCCGTTCGACGACTTGCTTGGGCCTGACAGTGATTACACGGGCGTATCTGTGCAGACGCATCGTCCGAATTTTGACCATGTGCATCCCGCAGTTTTACAATGGATTAATAAGTCGAAGGCTGCCGGCAAGCAATGGGCAGTCGCTTGCGACGAGCCAGGTGATGCCTCGCATTCACTCCTGCCAGATAGCGTTGATTCAGAGCACAACGACGCCCGTATGAATGGTCTCTGGGGCAGCTTTATGGCTGGGGGTTGGGGCACCGAGTGGTATTTCGGCTATAAGCATCCTCACAGCGACCTGACTTGTCAGGACTACGCATCACGCGACCTGTTCTGGGATCAGGGGAAGATTGCTTTAGATTTCTTTCACCTGAACAACATTCCATTCTGGGATATGGAAAACCACAACGAGTTGATCGCAAAGAAGGGCGATTACTGCTTTGCCAAACCAGGCGAGATCTACGTCTTCTTCCTCAAGAGTGGTTCTTCGAAGGTCGACCTATCCACAGCCAAACGCTCTTTGAAAGTGTATTGGTATAACCCACGCGTTGGCGGTGCCTTGCAGCAAGGCTCAGTCAAAACCGTGCCAGCCGAAGCTGGGGTCGATCTCGGTAATCCTCCCATGGATGCCGATAAGGATTGGGTGGTTTTAGTGCGATGAGCTTTATTTGAGTAGCTATCGTTATTCAGACACCCGTGGCTTACATCACTGAGACATCGGTTGCTCCTGTTGAGCTCGATGCGGTGAAAGCTGAGCCTCATTGGGAAGAACAGTAGGCTGGAAACTGAAAGGGCTATCTTATGGCCAATTGATTCTTTTGTGAGAAGTCGCTACACTGCGCCTTTGATTAACGCATGGTTTTATCCCCCAGACCTCCCCATAAATGAAATACCTGTTTCTGCTTTTATTGTCTGTCGCCTCACTGCCTGCCGATGTGTTGCTACCAAACATCTTTAGCGACCACATGATCTTGCAACATGGCCAGCATAACCCCGTGTGGGGTAGAGCTGACGCGGGTGAGCTGGTGAGGGTGACGATCGCAGGGCAATCGCATGAGACTGTCGCCGATTCGCAGGGCACTTGGCGAGTTGAGCTGGAGCCGATGGCTGCGAGCCATGAGCCAAAGACACTTCAAGTCTCAGGTATTAAGTCTCAGCTCTCATTTACTGACGTCCTTGTTGGCGAGGTGTGGATGTGCTCGGGACAGTCCAATATGGCGTGGTCAATCAACGCGACTAACGACTACGACATGGAGATTGCGACGGCAGACTATCCTGAGATTCGTCTCTTATCGGTGCCGCGTGTCGGCACACAAGACCCGCAGTTCGATATCGAAGCGCAATGGAAGGTCTGCACGCCGGAAAACGTCAAAGACTTTTCAGGACCTGGGTATCTCTTCGGTCGTCGCTTACATACGACTCTAAAAGTGCCAGTCGGACTTATCTATAATGCCTGGGGCGGGTCGGATCTTGAGGCATGGTTGCCACGCAAGGTTCTAGAGGATGCGGGTCAGGATGCGTATCTAGCCGAGTGGGATGAGTATATTTCGAAATATTCCGACGCCTATCTGGAAAGGCAGAAGGTGGAATACCAGAAATGGCTAGACGCGGGTAAGCCCGGTAAAAAAAAGTTTCCTGCGCGTGATGTGCGCACCGCGCAGAAACGTCCGGCCAATATTTTTAATGGGGTGCTACATCCAACCATTGGGTATGGCATCAAGGGCGTGATCTGGTGTCAGGGTGAGAGTAATATCGGACGTGCGTATGAGTATCGCTCGCTCTTCCCTCTACTGATAAACACATGGCGCGATCTATGGGCACAAGACGATTTGCCGTTCTACTGGATACAGTTAGCTGATCATAATGTTGAGAAGTCACAACCAGCTGAGAGCTACTGGGCGGAGCTACGTGAAGCACAGACTATGGCACTTTCTTTGCCAAATACCGGCGAAGCCGTGGTCATCGATATCGGGGAAGCGCGCGATATTCATTACCGCAACAAGCAAGTGGCCGCGAGTCGCTTGGTGCGTCATGCACTTGCAAACGAGTATGGCTATAAAATCGCGACTTCGAGTCCACGCTATCAGTCGATGGAGGTGGATGGTAATACGATCACGCTGACCTTTGATCATGTGGCGACCCACCTATACGCGTTCGATGTGCCGGAAGTGAAAGGCTTTGCCATCGCGGGAGCTGATAAGAAATTTGTGTGGGCTCAGGCGGAGATCATCGGCAAGAACAAGGTCAAGGTTTGGTCGGATCAGATTGCCGATCCCGCCGCTGTCCGTTACGGTTGGGCGGATAACCCAGTCGTTAACCTTTACGATCGTAATAGTCTGCCAGTGACACCGTTCCGGACCGATGACTGGCCGATTGGCACTATGGGAAATAAAACGATGTATCGTCCGATGCCAGACTAGTGGCGAGGCGTTTCAATTTGCGTCCCAGTAAGCAAAGTGCAAATGCGGTTTTGTAGTATTAATTTTCGCCAATGGCATGGGTTTTTACCGATAATGATTTACACGTGTCATGCTTGGTGCAGGATTTATCTACTATCGTGCCGTTGGTAAACTTTGCAGGATTCTCTTCCCCAAAAAACGAAATATATATGAAACTGAAGTTATTATGCCTACTGCCTTTTTTTTGCCTCGCAGATGTGAGCGCTGCTGAAATCCCTCCGCCACCGGTTGATGCCCCGGAAGGATATAAATGGGTCTTGAATGAAGCTTATAGTGATGAGTTCGAGGGCGCTGAGCTAGACTCTGAAAAGTGGCATGATACCTATCCTGGTTGGAAAGGGCGCGTGCCGGGTTTGTTTGTTCCGTCCGCGATTAGTGTGGCAGATGGAAAGCTTCAGATTCAGTCCACGATCATGTTCCCGCCGAAGGGAGACAATGGGGAGTGGTGGATCAATTGTGGTGCGATTCAGACTAAATCTCAGGAGGCGAGCTACGGTTATTACGAGACACGCGTGAAAGCCTCGAGTCTACGCACGTCTACAACGTTCTGGCTCATGAACCCTGCGGATAAAGCCAAGGAGGTCGGTAAACGCACAGAACTGGATATTCAGGAGTGTATCGGAAACGCTAAGCGTTGGCCTGGTTTTAAGCATCAGTTTCGAAATAATACGCATGTCACTTATTATGATAAACTGGACGAGGATGGTGAGAAGTTAAACCTCAAGGCTGGAGCTTCTACAGATATCGGATCGGGTGTGAGTGATGATTATCATCGTTATGGATGCTGGTGGGTCGATGCGACCACGATGCATTTCTATTTGGACGGTGAGCATGTGCAGACGATTGAATTGCCGACAGAAGTCGACCCAGCGCCCATGGATCAAAAGATGTATGTTAATCTGGTGTGCGAGATCTACGACTGGGAGTTCTTGCCGGAGATGGATGCTCTGAAAGATGATTCTCTGAACACAACTTATTATGATTATGTCCGATCCTATCAACTGGTGAAGGAATAGCGCATCTTTGGCTCCCGTCCTCCTCGCAAATTTAGCCTAAAGATATACGCAAAGAAATCGTCTCATCCACGCAGCTCAGATTGATATATAACCATGAATCGTCGTCAATTTATTCAAACCTCCGCCGCGGTATCCGCTGGTGCTTTCGTCATGCCCCGATTTTCTATCGGCCAGCCTGGTCCATCTGCCAACAGTAAGTTGAATGTCGCCATGATCGGTGCCGGCAATATCGCTGCCATGGCTTATGGCCCCTGCAGTGGTGAGAACCTTGTGGCACTGGCCGATGTGGATTCTCGCATGTTCCTGCAGCACCAGGAAAAGCACCCGCAAGTAAAGGCTGCCAAGAAGTTTGCCGACTTCCGTGAAATGCTCGACAAGATGGGGGATCAGATCGATGCGGTCTGCATCAATACACCAGACCATACGCACTTTGCGGCGACTATGCACGCGATGGAAATGGGCAAGCACGTCTGCACGCAGAAGCCTCTCACGCATAATATCTGGCAGGCGCAAACCCTGCAAAAGGCGAAGCATAAATATGGCGTCGTGACCAATATGGCGGTGCAGGGGCACACCTTTAATGGTATTCGCACTATGAAGGAATGGTATGAAGCGGATGTTTTCGGTCAGATCCGTGAGATTCATGCGGTGAAGAAGGGACCGAGTATCTGGCCACTGCAGCCGGGCAAGAATAACGGCTATTTCCATTCGCCGGAATCTTTTCCACCGCCAGTGCATCCAGTTCCAGACGAGCTGAATTGGGACCTTTGGTTGGGACCCAACCCAGCCGACACGACTTTTAATAACACCTATCACCCGAAGAGCTGGCGTGGTTACCACAGCTTTGGCAACGGCACCTTTGGTGACTGGTTCCCGCACGTGGCTGACGCCGCTGTTTACATTCTCGACCTCACTGGTCCTGTGACGGTTGAACTCGAAAGCTCCGAAGGTGGCAATGACTGGATGGTGCCCAATGCCAATACCGTGCGTTGGGATTTCCCTGCGCGTAATGGCAAAGCGCCATGCACTTTCCGATGGTCGAATGGGAAGCCAGAGGATTTGGCGGTTGCGCGCGAGGAGTGGACTTGGAGTGAGAAGATGCCAAGTGACGGCACGCTCTTCGTAGGCGACAAGCAATCCGGTTACACCGATTCGCGCTCGAACAACCCACGTCTTGCAAACAAGGAAGCCATGCGTGCTTTTAAGGAGGCTGGTTTTCCTGAGCAGAAGTATGATCGCATCAAGGGCGGTCCCTTCATCGAATGGATCAAAGCGATCAAGGGCGAAGGGCCTGAGCCAGGTGCCAACTTTGACTTCGCTTCACCGTTTACTGTAACTATGTTGCTTGGTGTTTTGGTAGCTCGTTTCGGTGGCCGCATTGAGTGGGACCCGGTCAAGGGCATTACCAACCGTCCAGAGTTGAATGCCTACTTTAAAGAGCCAGCACGCGCGGGTTGGACCTACGGCGAAGACCTCTGGGTATAGTCTCATATTGATCACTGCGAAGTTATGAAACAATTTAGAATGATCCTCTTGTTCGCTGTCACAGCATTGGTGACCACAGCCAATGCAAAGCCCTACAAGGCTCTAATTGTCGACGGACAGAACAATCATGGTATCTGGCCGAAATCGACCATCATGATGCGACAGTATCTTGAAGAGACCGGCTTGTTTGAAGTCGATGTGGAGCGGACCAAGTTCTTGATGAACAGTCAGGGGCAGTCAAAGTGGCTAGCTGAAGCAGGTGTGGGCGAGGGAACTGAAACTGGACCAAAGACCGATCCGGATTTTAGCCCCGACTTTTCAAAGTATGATGTGGTGGTCAGTAACTTCGGATGGAAGGCCGCACCTTGGCCTGAAGCGACGCAGCTAGCATTCGAAAAGTTTGTGCACAGCGGAGGTGGCTTCGTGTCGGTGCATGCGGCGGACAACTGCTTTCCAAAGTGGCCTGAGTATAACGAGATGACCGGTATTGGAGGTTGGTCTGGACGTAATGAAAAGGATGGACCTTATATCTACGTGAATGAGTTAGGAGAGGTTGTGCGTGATACATCACCGGGTCCTGGCGGAGGCCATGGACCAGCAGAAGAGTTTGTGATCACTCTGCGAGAGATGGATCATCCGATCAACGCAGGTTTACCAAAGCAGTGGATGCATGCTCATGACGAGTGCTATTGTAAGCTTCGTGGTCCGGCGAAGAACCTGACTGTTCTAGGCACTGCATTAAGCACTAAATCCGAGCGTAATGAGCCGATGTTAATGGCCATTAACTATCATCAGGGTCGTGTTTTCCATACCACGCTGGGTCATGATGAGCGCGGGTTTTCAAGCGTTGGATTTATCACGACCTTTCTGCGTGGCACTGAATGGGCGGCCACTGGCAAAGTGACGCAAACGGAAGTGCCCGCCGATTTTCCGACCGCGGAGAAGTCGTCATCTCGAAAATTCGAGTATAAGAAGTAGGCATTATACGACAGGCGTTCTTTTAGACATTACTATGCGAAGTCTAGTTTTAGAAAATCCCGGAACGCTCAAATTTATTGAGGTGCCGCCTCCTGTTCCCGCGGGGGATGAGGCATTGGTTAAAGTATTGGCCTGTGGTGTGTGTGGCACGGACATCCATGCGCTTTCGGGGAAGCAGCCGTTTTTTTCGTATCCCCGTCGTTTGGGGCACGAATTATGTGTGGAGGTTATCAAGGCTCCGGAAGGTAGTGGTCTAGTTGCCGGAGATCTATGTGCGGTGGAGCCGTATTTCTTTTGTGGCGATTGCCCCGCGTGTCAGGCGGGCAAAACGAATTGTTGTCATACCTTGCAGGTGATGGGCGTGCATGTGGATGGCGG
>JANQXM010000055.1 GCA_030729385.1 Opitutales bacterium
AAAGCCCGCTGATTCGAAAATCAACGGGCTTAAATGGCGGGATAGACGAGACTTGAACTCGCGGCCTCCTGCGTGACAGGCAGGCGCTCTAACCAACTGAGCTACTACCCCTAAAAGTTAGAAGACGCAGACAGTAGAAACAGAAGAATTGAAGTCAAGCGGAGTTTTTCACTTTTTTTGTTTCTTTTGAATGCGGTGGAAGTCGGGTCATTCAACCTTTTCCATTGGGATCTTATTCGGCACTGGGACAGCTAGCACGGGAGCCTTCGTTTTGATCCAGATGTTCTGCTCTTTAAGCAGTTTTGCAGTCACTACTTCACAGGCTTCACCGATGGTCTCTACGGGCATCCGGCGACCTTTGGGAGTGGTATTAAACTCATAGGCGGCACTGATGATCTTGCTTGGCGCGATCGAAACACTGTCGTCTTCAGGGATTTGCACAACCCAGCCGACGATATCTTTTTCGGCGAGCGATCCGTCGGCGTCAGACAAAATAATCGAAAATTGTTTTTTGATGGGAGGTGGGCGATTCAGCTTTTCTTCCTCCTCGGCTTTGAGTTCCATTTCAATCTCCTGCATGACTGCATTGATCTTACGGATGTCGGGCTCGTTGCGTTGAAGAATAAATTTAAGGGTTTCGATGTCGATTTTTGGCATGAGTAATTAGGAAGTTAGGAAGTTGGGAAGTTGGGAAGTTGGGAAGTTGGGAAGTTTGCTTGGTTTCGGAGATGGAAGTCAACTCAACTACTTTTGATAGACAACTTTGACGCCGTCGAGCGCAGTGCCGAATGTATCCATCGATTCGATAAATGTATAGTCTGGGCTCGCGCCCCAATTCCAAGTTTTACCCAGGATGTAATGACGTATCGGTAGCGGTGGTTCGGTGTTTGGGATTTTGACTGTGTCGGAGACGGTGGTAATGACCTGTGCGGCAGTTTCTGCCTCGTTTTTAAGGCTGGAGATAACGACGAGGCTTTCACCGGTATTATAAATTTGATCGATAGTGATGGCCCAGCCCGCGTCGGGTGTATCGAGTCGAACGCTGATGGTTTGCTTATTGGTCACTGGTGCCGGAGTGGCATCGCTTGGTTCATTGAGTGAACCTGCTGCGACGCGAACAGCTTTCGCGGGGTCTAAGTATTTCCGGATAGCATTGTTCACCTGATCTGTGTTGATGGTCTGTAAGCGTTTTGGATATTCATCTATATATTCTGGAGCAAAGCCACGTTGAACGAAGCTGTGCACTTGGCCCGCGACGCTGCCGGTGGTTGATAATGCAACCAGATAGGAGCCAGTTAAGGTTTCAATGGCGGCTTCGACTTCTGCTTTGCTGGTTCCATTGTCATACCAGTCTTGCACCACGGCGTCGGTCGCCGCGAGTCCCTGCGTTAGGAGTGCTGGGGCGAAGCTGGCGCCCAACAACCAGTTGCCTGAGGTTAGAATGTCGCCGTCGTGACTTGAGCGAATGCTATAGGTCAGCCCTTGTTTCTTGCGGACTTCTTGCATGAGCCGAGATTGGAAACTGCCGCCGAGGATGTAGTTGCCGATCATGAAGGGGATGTAGTCCTCGTCTGTGCGTTGGAGACCTGTGTTGTAGCCATAGCGGATGGATACGCTGGTTTTGTCGGCGATATAAATACGTTCGGAGCGTTGGCTGTTTTCAAGCGGATCGGGCACTTCGGTTGGGTAATCGACGCCTCCGCTCCAGTCTTCAAACGCGAGTTCGACTGCGGCGGTGAGTTGCTCGAAATCGATGTCGCCGGCAAAGACCAAAGTCATTGATTTGGGACCGTAGTGAGCGCGGTGAAATTCAGTGATCGCCTCAATGGTCGTCGCTTTGACGTTCTCGACGAGGGGCTCAATCGGAGTGGTGTAATTGGGGTGCCCTTCGGGGTAGAGTAGACGGCTGGCTTCGGCGCTGGCACGGTAGTCGGGGTCATCAAGGGCTTGCAGAAGACCTGCGACTTGTCGGCTCTTGAGCGTTTCTAGCACTTCCGGTTCAAACGCTGGGTAGCGTAGCTGTTCGGCTAGCATTTCCATGACTGCTCCGGCATCTTGGCGCAGGAAGCGCCCGGAGAAACCGAGGTCGTGTGATCCGGCCGCAAAGCCTAGGTCTGCGCCGAGTGTGTCGAGGCGCTCAGCGATGGCAAAGCGGTCATTTTTGGTCGTGCCTTTGTCCAGCATTGCGGCGGTGAGACCTGCCAGCACGGGTGCATCCAGCGGACTGAGGTTTTCGCCAGCTGCTAGACTGCCCACAAAAGAAACGACTTCTTCAATAGGCATATCGATTGCAATGACTTTGATGCCGGCGACCTCAGCGCTGTGCATGGCACTTGAAAAGTCGATGGTGATACCGCTACTATCAACTACTGTGTCTGCGGCGACTTCTTCATTCAGTGCAGTCGCTCCATATACCTCGGGGTCACGATAATAGTTCGTGCCGTAGTTAGGGCTCGTTGAAAGTGCTGCGGTTTGTGTTTGTTTGGGAACAAACCACCCGGTGGTGCTGTTTTTAGAGATGAAATATTTCGCAGCTACTTGTTGAATTTCTTCGGCGGTGACCGATTGAATCGCTTGTGGTAGCGTGATGTAGTGAGTCCAATCACCCATCGCGATGGCGTCGTTGACTTGGCTAGCGATCGCGTAGGAGCCGTCGCGACCATATACTGTGCTGGCTTTGATGACCGATTTCGCGCGGGCGAGTTCGTCTTCGGTCACGCCGCCTTTGACCAATTTATGAATTTCTTCGAGGACGATGGCTTCAGTCTCTTCATGTGTTGCATCGGGTGTGAGATACGCAGCAAACATGAATAAGCCGGGGTCGCGTAATTGAGGGGCATAGGCAAATGTGGCGCTGGCTTTACCTTTGTCTTCGAGGGCGCGGTAGAGACGGCCTGTTTTATCTGCCCCTAGAATTTGTTGGAGAATGCTCAGTGCTGCCCAGTCTGTGTGGATGCCTTCAGGCACTTTGTAAGCGGTCATGACCACTCCGACTTGTCCGGTGCGTTCAATGGTGAGGCGGCGCGGACCGAGCTGTTCAGGCTCAACAGTATCAATAGTTGGAATTGGGTTGGGCGCTTTGGAGATTGACCCGTATTGCTCAGCGATGGCGTTGAGTGTGGCTGCTTTATCAAAACCACCAATCACTGTAACGACGGCATTCTCCGGCCAGTAGTAGATATTGTAAAAGTTACGCAGCTTTTCAGGTGAGGTGCTTTCGATGTCAGATCGCCAGCCGATTACCGGGTGCTGGTAGGGATGTGCGATGAAGGCGGTGCCAAAAATTTCTTTAAAAAGTGTGCTGACTGGGCTGTTCTCACCGCGTTCGTATTCGTTGCGCACGACCGTCATTTCGGAGTCGAGGTCTTCCTGTGTGATGCGAAGGTTGCGCATACGATCGGCTTCAAGCTCGATGGTGAGCGGCACATACTCGCTTGGCATGGTGGCGAAATAATTAGTGCGATCAAATGAAGTGGTCGCGTTGGAGCGTGCGCCGACGCGCTCCATGAGGCTGGGGTAGTCATTGCCCTCGGCGCTGTTAAAGCGCTCGGTACCTTTGAACATCATGTGCTCGAGGATGTGTGTGGCGCCAGTGGTGCCGGTGACTTCGTTACGAGCGCCGACTTTGTAAGTCACCATCACAGTCGCGACTGGTTGACCCTCGTTGGGGAGCAGGAGAATCGTCAAGCCATTCTCTGTCAGGCGATATTCTTCGATGTCGCCGACAGTTTGGACATGTTCGATACCTTCAGGTATTTTTTCGGAGGCGACCGCAGCAGCAGTCAGACAGGTAAAGAGGAGAGTATAAAAAAGCTTCATATTTGGATCCACATTGGTCAGTGGTGGCGTAGTAAAAGTTCCTTGCCCTTGGACTGCAAGCGCGAGGGGCTAGTTAATTGCTTGAATATTCAATGCGTTTGAGAGTTGCGCGCACTTGAGTTATGCTTAGCGGTGTGAGTATGGAAACGGCAATAGATATCCCTGAAGGTGTGCGATTGGGCAACGAGAAGCTCATTCTCGTGACTGAACCTGCGGGTGTAAAACTTAAGTCCCTGATCGAGCGCGAGCAGAAGGGCGAGTATTTGCGTGTGAAAATCACGGGTGGCGGTTGTAACGGATTGAGCTACAAAATGAAGTTCGTCGCTGACGCTAAGCGCGGGGATATCCTCGTTCGTTCCTCCGGGGCGCAGGTGTTGGTCGATACCAAGAGCGCACTATACCTGAAAGGCACGCACCTAGATTATTCCGATAAAATGGTCGGCGGAGGGTTTAAGTTCAGCAATCCCAATGCCAAGGCCAGCTGCAGTTGCGGCGAGAGCTTTAGTATTTAGCCCATTCATAAAAAAGGCCGACGCACTGCGTCGGCCTTTTGGGTATAAATTGTTGGTCGCTTAGCCTTGAATCTCAGCAAAGGCCCAATCGAGCCATGGGATGAGGGCTTCGATGTCGGCGGTGTCCACTGTGGCACCGCCCCAAATGCGGAGACCGTCGGGAGCATCGCGATAGCTGCCGAAGTCGTAGCCGACGCCTTCCTTGTCGAGCATTGTGACGAGTTGCTTGGCTTTGGCGGCTTGCTCCTCGGCGGGCAAGGCTTGATACCAATCTGCGGTGATCTTTAGGCAGATCGAAGTGTTGGAGATCGTGGCTGGGTCTTCGGCGAGGAAATCGATCCAGTCCGTTTTTGCGACCCAGTCGGCGATGGCCTTGAGGTTCGCCTCAGAGCGCTCGATGAGTGCGGGGAGCCCACCGATGCTTTCAGCCCAGCGGAGGCCGTCGCACGCGTCCTCGACGCAGAGCATGGAGACTGTGTTGATCGTTGCGCCAGTAAAGATGTCTTTGATCAGCTTACCGCCCTTTGTCATGCGGAAGATCTTCGGCATGGGCCAAGCAGGTGTGTAAGTTTCCAGACGTTCAATCGCGCGTGGGCTGAGCACGATCATGCCGTGTGCACCTTCGCCGCCCATCACTTTTTGCCAAGACCATGTGACGACATCGAGCTTAGTGAAATCGATATCCATCGCGAACACGGCGGAAGTGGCATCACAAATTGTGAGACCTTCGCGGTCGGCGGGGATCCAGTCGAGATTGGGGACTTTCACGCCGGAGGTTGTGCCGTTGTAAGTGAAAACGACGTCGTTGCTGAAATTGACTTTGGAAAAATCGGGGAGCAGGCCGTAGTCGGCTTCATGCTTGGTGACGTTATTGAGCTTGAGCTGTTTGACTACGTCGGTGACCCAACCGGAACCAAAAGATTCCCATGCACACATTTCAACGCCGCGCGCGCCGAGTAGTGACCAAAGGGCCATTTCAACAGCGCCAGTGTCGGATGCGGGGACGATGCCGCAGACATAACCTTCGGGCAGGCCGAGGATGGAGGCGGATTTATCGATGACTTCTTCGATGCGCGCCTTGGCTGGCTTTGCGCGGTGGGAGCGGCCTACTAGTCCTTCGCTGAGCGCATCGAGCGTCCAACCGGGGCGCTTGCTGCAAGGGCCGGATGAGAAGTAAGGGCGATTTGGTTTTACTGTCGGTTTCATGGTTGAAAGGAGTGAGAAGTTAGGAGTGCGCAGTTAGATGTCGAGTGTGAGTTTCTAGTTCTTCTGAGTTTTGAAAAATCCGGAGGCGCTGCTCGGCGCTGCGATGATAGCGGTGTATGCTGGATTGCCGATGAAGGGGGTGACTGTTGTCAATTGGTCAACTTGTGACCCAGAGAGAATTTTATAAGGGGCGCTGGGGTCGGCGATCCAAGTTTGGCGGAAGGAACCGTTGGGGTTGATGGACCAGGAGATGACTTCGATCGGAGCATTTTCGTCTACTAGGGCTTGAGCACTGGCGCTGACTAGAGAGTGGCTACGGCTAGTCGGGTGTATGTCGTCCCAGAAAACATAGTCGTTCGGTGTCCCGCTTGATTGTTCATTTTGTGCCTCGGTGGTATTGCTGAACCCGAAGTCGCTCGCGTAATCGAGCATGTGGTCAAAGAGTGAGAAAATATCCAGTTTGTGGATCGTGACCGAAAGGCTGGTGGAGCGCGTGTTGAGCTCGGCAGCGAGCGCGGTATTGAAGGCGATGGTGCCGGCGCGGCGTGCTGTCATCAGTGGAGTGTCGCCCAGTGACTCGGGAATGGCGCCGAGGTCAGGTAGATTCGGGACGATGAAATGATCAACTCCAAGAGCTGCGAGCTGGGAGATGATGTCGCCGATCTCACTGGCGAGCGTAGTCATGTTTTGGTTTGGATCGTCCCCTAGGTCGTTGCCGCCGATCCAGAGGGTGCAGAGGTCTCCTGACTGCCATGTATAACGATTGGCGTAGCGATTGACTTGGTCTTGAAGGTCCTCGACCCTGTTTGTTGCGACAGCGAGATTGAGTCCGCTTGAACCCAAGAACCCTGATGTCGTGGCCCGAGTAAAGCCCAGTCGGTCTGCGAGGTTTTCATGCCAAAATTCTCCGCCGGAGTCGATCTGTCGGGCGCCAAACCAGTAACCGCCATCGGAGAGACTATCGCCGAAGACAACCATCCGTGCAGCTGAAAGCTGACCGCCCAGTGAGACGATACATAATATGAGCCCCCAGTATTTCATGGGGAGGTCTTTACGGAAACTTCGCCGTGAAGGCGAGTTATTCTGTTTCGGTCTTTTTCGCGGCAACCTTCTTGGCGGCTTTCTTCGCGGGACGTGGAGCGAACTCGAAGCCGATCTTACCCTTTTCAAAGTCGAGTGTCAGGTGGGCTTTGAAGGGGCGCTTAGTGCGTTTGGAAATGAAGCCGTCCAGCAGAGGTGTCTTGCCCTCGGTGAAGATTTTTTCGACGTCAGCGGCTTGGAGCTCCTTTTGCAGGATCGTCTTACCGAGACGGAAGCCGTCGGGTGAGTCCTTTGTTTTGAAATCGGGCACGTGGTATGCCTTGTCGGTTTCGTAGAACTTCGCTTCGAGACCGTTCTTCAAAGTAATGGTCTTGAGGAGTTGGTCGTCGGTCAGTTCCACTGCGGAATCGAGGTCATCGTCGAAGACAAAGTTGGTCTTCCACTTGCCGATCTTGCCGGTCTTGGTGACGTTTTGTATGAGTTCCAATCCGGCGGCGAAAGGCTTGTTGAAGCGAGACATGAAGCCTTCACGCTCATCGAGTTTCTTTGTGGTGAAGAGTTCAACGGCTTCTTCTTCCGATAGTTTGCGTCCAGCAATGTGCTTGGAGATGCGGAAGTCGCATTCCTCCTCGCGGCACTCGTAAGTGGCATCCGTTTGTTTTAGGCGTGGTGCGCCGCAGGCAGGGCACGCGCATCCCAAGTCTGGGAAAGTGCGGTTGACGAGCATCTCCATGTGGCCGCGAGCCTTGGTGACGACGTCGGCTGTGAACTCGGCAATTTCTTGCATGAAGGCGTCACGCTTGATTTCGCCACGCTCCATTTTGTTGAGCTTAGCTTCCCAGTCGCCAGTCATGGATGGTGAGCTGAGGGCTTCGATCTTCATCTCTTCGCAGAGTTCAATCAGGCGTAGACCTTTGCCGGTGACGTTGAGGTCGCGGCCTTCGCGGGCGATGTATTTCTGACGTAGGAGACCTTCGATGGTCGCGGCGCGAGTAGCGGGCGTGCCCAGTCCACGTTCGGACATCGCTTCGCGGAGCTCATCGTCCTCGATCAGTTTGCCAGCACCTTCCATTGCGGCGAGTAGGGAGGACTCTGTGTAGCGAGCCGGTGGCTTGGTCTCTTTGTCGAGCACGTCGATGGCTTCGGTCTTGGCATCTTCACCTGGTGTGATGCCGACGAGCTCGTCCTTTTCAGCGGCAACACCAGCGACGCGTCCGTAAACAGCGAGGTAGCCGGGCTCAGTCAGTGTTTTACCATTGGTGACGAAGACGTCCTGTTCGCTGCCGTGGTTGATTGTGGTGAGGCGCTTGGTGACTTCAAATTCCGCATGTGGGAAGAAGACGGCAATAAAGCGCTTCACGACCATGTTGTAAATTTTTGATTCTTGCTCGTTGAGCTTAACCACACGGCCGGTCGGGATGATGGCAAAGTGATCGGAAACCTTGGCGTTGTTGAAGACACGCTTGGAGAATTGAACGCGGTCGTTTTCGATCGAGTCGGCTGCCCATTTGGCCACTTCGTGTCCGGAACTGGCGAGATCGCGGAGAGTTTCGTAAACCTTGCCCATGTAATCCTCAGGGAGGTAACGAGAGTCAGTTCTTGGGTAGGTCACCATCTTGTGGCGCTCGTAAAGTGCTTGAGTCAGCCCGAGGGTGTTCTTGGCGGTAAAAGGCGCTTCACGTTGCAGTGTGGTGAGGTCGTAGAGCTGTGGCGCGATTTGTTTGGTCGGCTTGGTCTCTTCGGTCACGGTGCCGGTTTTACCGACGCAGCGTTGGTGGATGGTCTCCGCTGTCGATTTATCCCAAATGCGCTCGGCGCGACCGTGTAGTTGATCGGGATCTTTTGTGAAGTCTGTCGCGATCCATTTGCCGGGGTATTCGCCTTTGGCGACGGCAAACTCGGCGTGCACTTCCCAGTAGTCTTCAGATTTGAAGGCTTTGATTTCGCGTTCGCGCTTGGCGAGGATGGCGAGGGTGGGGGTTTGCACGCGCCCCGCCGCGGTGATGTTGAACCCACCGTGGCGTGAGCGGAAGCAAGTCAGTGCGCGAGTGGAGTTAAGGCCGACGAGCCAGTCGGATTCGGACCGGCACTTGGCGGCATCGGCGAGGTTTTGCATCTGCTCGCCCTCGCGGAGTTGATCCCAAGCTTCTTGGATGGCACTGGTGGTCATGGATTGCATCCAGAGGCGCTTGACAGGCTTCTGGATACTGCCGATGTCCATTATATATTGGAAGATCAGTTCACCTTCGCGGCCGGCGTCACATGCGTTGATGATGACGTCGAACTCCTTCTTTTTCGCCAGGCTGAGGACGTGTTTGAGGCGATTGTGCGTCTGTTCAATGGGCTGCAGTTCGAATTTCTCCGGGATCGCTGGAAGCACTTTGAAGTTCCAGGGTAGGTTTTTACCGTTGGGGCCAGTGGGCATTTTCAGCTCAACTAGGTGCCCTACCGCGGAAGTGATCGCGGCATTTTCGTTTTCGAAATACTGTGCGTCGCGGGATTTGCCCTTCTTTTCGAACTTACCCAATGTTTTAGCGAGCGCTTTGGATAGGTCCGTTGCGACGGAAGGTTTTTCGGCAATGATCAAATATTTCATGTATATAATAGAGGGCGATCTGGAAAGTGCTGAGCCTTCGTGGATTACGAAGGCTCTTTAAAAGTGCTACTGAATTGACGGATTTAGAACGATGCTCGGTGCTGTTTGAGTGTAATATGGTTGCTGCTTTTCATCGTTAATGTGGATTGCTTTGATCTTGGCATTCGGAGTCTGCTTGTTTTCGGTAAAAAGAGGCGATTAATTCCGGCGTCAATCCTCTTTCTGGTTTTTGAGAATCGTTTTACTTCCGCTAGGCCCTTATATCTTCCACACTTATGCTCCGTCGATACCGCTACAAACTCGCTCGCAAGGCCAATGACTTTGCGCAGTTTACCGCGGATGTGATCTACGATCGGCGACATGGTCGTGCGGCGGAAATAATGTCGTCGTTCCTCTATGCGCTCTCTTTTCTCTTTAGTGGGATCGTGCAATTACGCTGGTATTTGTATGAGCATCGTTTTCTTCGAAACAAGCCACTTGGGTGCCTCGTAGTGGTGGTGGGTAACTTGACGGTTGGCGGCACCGGTAAGACGCCAGTGGTGGAGAAATTTGCCCGCACTTTGCATGAGCGCGGACGGAAAGTGGCCATTTTGAGCCGAGGCTATAAGAGCAAGAAGGAGCCTTTGGCGAAGAAGCTGTGGCGGATATTAACCCACGGTGAGGAAGCCCCACCTCGTGTTGTTAGCGACGGAAAAAATGTTTTGCTCGATTCGGATGTAGCTGGTGACGAACCTTTTATGTTGGCAAAGAACTTGCCTGGCGTGGTGGTGCTTTGTGATAAAAACCGCGTGAAAGCCGGTTCTTTTGCGATCCGCCGTTTTGGTTGCGATACGCTTATTTTGGATGACGGCTTTCAATATCTGCCGCTGAAAGGGCGGTTAAACCTGCTGTTGGTGGATAAGACCAACCCGTTTGGAAATCAACATTTGCTGCCCCGGGGGATTTTGCGTGAGCCGATTAAGCACCTCTCGCGGGCGAGTTATATTTTCCTGACGAAGTCGGATGGCGTTCGCGACGATGCGCTCATGGAGCTCATTCGGGAGCATAACTCGGAGGCTGAAATCATTGAATGCGCCCACCAGCCACAGTTTTTACAAGCGGTTGAATCGGATGAACGTTTGCCCCTCGATGCGCTCAAAGGGGCGCGTATTGCCGCATTTAGTGGGATCGCCTCGCCGGAAAGCTTTGAAAATATGCTGCGCGGCTATGGCGCTGAGATCCGTTACAATCAGCGCTTCCTTGATCACCACCGCTTTACTCGGTATGAGATCCAGCATCTCTACAAGAAGGCTGGGTCGTCGGATCTCGATATGATCGTGACCACAGAGAAGGATGCCGTCCGCCTGTTTGAGGACATCAAGGCCCCGATCCCGATTTATTACCTTCGTTTAGAAATCGATATACTATCTGGGGAGGAAGACTTTGATGCCGCCGCCGCCCGGATTTGCTTACCTCGAAATAAGCAAGCTCCCGTGACGCGTGCCCCTTGGTCTGTTAAATAATCGCCTGTAATCGTGTAGATTGCAGCGATGTGCCATTTTGTGTGAGGATAATGGAACTTGCATTCTGCTCAGAATAGTCGATAAGCGTCCTCACTATAACACATGTTAGGATTCAGAGCGTGGGTAGGCATCAGTTGGATAAGTTGTATTCATTCAGGTATCGCAGTTCATTTCAGGACACTCAAAGCAAAGAAGCAGGTGCTATAGCCTCAAAGTAAGAGACAAAGATAATAATATGAATACAAAGATGTATGTAGGCAATCTGTCCTACGACGCCAACGATGGCGAAATTCGTGAGCTTTTCGAAGCTCATGGCACTGTAAGCGACGTTTTCATCGTCAAGGATCGTGAGTCTGGTCGCCCTCGTGGCTTCGCTTTCGTTTCTATGGAAACAGTTGAAGAAATGAACGCTGCAATCGAAGGCCTTAATGGCGCTGAGTTCATGGGCCGTAACCTCACAATCAACGAAGCACGTCCTCGCGAAGAGCGCCCACAAGGTGGCGGCGGCGGTGGCGGTCGTAGCTTCGGCGGCGGCGGTGGCGGCGGCGGTGGTCGCGGCGGCTATGGTGGCGGCGGTGGCGGCGGTGATCGTCGTGGCGGCGGTGGCGGTGGCTATGGTGGCGGAGGCGGCGGTGGCCGTGGTCGTGACCGTGGCGGTGATCGTGGCGGCTACTAAGCCTAAGCACTACGCTAAGTAAAAACTTTCTGCGGGGCTCATTTCGATGAGCCCCGTTTTTTGTGCCTACCTCCTACGGTTTGTAGGCGGCATTAACTAATGTCTTCAGGCGTTCTACGTCAGCGCTGGAAGTCTTCGCAATAAAGCCACGAGCATGGGTGAAGTGGACATCTTCTTCGCCGTCGAGTTGGGTGAACTCCATATGTGGATCATCGTTGAAGCGGCGCATGCCATAGCCTGTGCCACGGCTATCGGGATAGATGAGCGCGAGTACTTCTTCTTCGAGTCCAAGGGCCATTACATGACCACCGAGTCCGGCAGATGCTTCATCTGGCATCGGATCAGTGCGCGGCATGAAGAGAGCTTTGAAATGATCGAATTCCCAGACTTCAGCATGTTGTGCGACGAAGTCTAGGCGTGCTCGTAGACCTGTAACGTAGTCGACGAGATCTTGACCGATCATGCGCATGATCTCCCATATCGGCTCGCCTGGCTTGTGTTCGGTTTGGCTGGCGAAGCGGCGGAGGATGGTGATATCGAGAGGGGAGTTTAGCTTGCCAAGGGTTTCACGATCCATACCCAGCCATTCGGCTGTATCCACTGGTCCCCTGCAATCAAACCACTCAGCAACTTCGAGCCAGGAGCAAAACTCGCGTGAGTCTTCGTAGATGCCGAGGTGCTGGAGCACGAGTGAAAGGGCGCAAGTCGGGACGTGATCGCGTGGCAACTGATGGTGGTCGAAATTGTGTAGCTCTGGATTGTGTTGATGGCCGACATCGAGCACAGCAATTGTGGCATCGGCGAGATCGGCTTCGGTCGGATCGCGGCGTTCGATAGCAACAGGTGCTTGAGTGAGGAGCACGGCGCAGGCGAGAAAGTCGTCTTTGTGGGCGCCGCCAGGATGGGTTACGATGGATGCTATAGGCATCCGTCGAGTGGGGAGTGGAGAGTGGAGAGTGGCAAGTTTCTTATGTGTGGATATGAAAAAGCCCCGCTCATCCGAGCGGGGCTTTGTAATAAGTGTATTGGCAGTGGAGAATTACTTCTTCTTTGCTTCTTCGCGCTCTTTTGCCTCCTTGATGACTTGGTCAGCAACGTTGCGTGGAGTGGACGCGTAATGTGAGAACTCCATGGAGAACTGACCGCGACCAGATGTCATTGTGCGGAGGGCGCCGATGTAACCGAACATTTCGGAAAGTGGTGCGTCTGCCTTAATGCGGACACCACCATTGCTGGTTGGCTCCTGTGTCTTGATCATTCCGCGCCGGCGATTCAAGTCACCGATCACGTCACCCATCTTGTCTTCGGTGCAGAAGACGTCGAGTTTCATAATTGGTTCAAGGATCTCTGGACCAGCTTTTGGCAGGGACTGACGATAAGCCGCGCGGGAAGCGATTTCGAAGGCCATCGCAGAGGAATCCACTGCGTGGAAACCACCGTCTGTAAGTGTAACCTTGAAGTCCAAACAAGGATAGCCAGCGAGAACACCGCGATCCTTGGAGACTTTGAAGCCTTTTTCAACAGCAGGCCAGAATTCACGAGGAACGTTACCACCGACAACTTTAGACTCGAACTGGAAGCCTTCGCCTGGCTCGAGTGGTTCAAGCGTGTAGTCGATCTTCGCATACTGACCGGAACCACCAGACTGCTTCTTGTGCACGTAAGTATCGGTGATGGTTTGGGTGATGCTCTCACGGTAGGCAACTTGTGGCTTACCAATGATGGCTTCCACGCCGTATGTGCGCTTCAAGATGTCGACCTTAATGTCGAGGTGAAGCTCGCCCATGCCCTTGAGGATGGTTTCGCCGGAGTCTTCGTCGGTTTCGACGATGAAAGTCGGGTCCTCTGCAACCATTTTGCCAATCGCGATGCCCATCTTTTCAGCATGTCCTTGATCCTTCGGCTTGATAGCGATGGAGATGACGGGCTCTGGGAATACCATCGGCTCAAGTGTGGCTGGGTGATCTGGGTCGCAGAGTGTGTGACCTGTTTGCACAGACTTCATGCCGAGGAGGGCAACGATGTCGCCTGCTTGAGCGGAATCGACTTCAGTGCGCTCGTCGGCATGCATTTCGATGATACGGCCGATACGCTCTGTCTTGCCTGTGAAGGTGTTGAGAACGTTGGTGCCTTTCGAGAGTTTACCTGAGTAGATACGAGTGAAGGTCAGGGCGCCGTATTTGTCATCCATGATCTTGAAGGCAAGAGCACGGAGTGGCTTATTCGCATCAACGATGGCGAATTCACCAGTTTCTTCACCTTCAGCATTCACTTCAGGTTGCGGTGTGACTTCAGTTGGGTTTGGCAGGTATTCGACAACGCCGTCGAGTAGGTTTTGCACACCCTTGTTCTTGAAGGAAGAACCACAGTAAGTTGGGAAGAAGTCGAGGTTGATGGTGCCCTTACGAATGCACTTTTTGATCACTTCGAGTGAAGGCTCGTTGCCTTCGAGGTAAGCTTCCATCGCGTCGTCGTCTTGCTCAACAGCAGTTTCGATCAGAGCAGCGCGGTATTTTTCGACCTTGTCGACCATGTCTGCTGGCACTTCTTGCTTTGTGTAAGCAAGTGGGTCGCCTGTCTCGTCCCATACCCATGCGGTGCGAGTGAGTAGATCGACAACACCCTTGAGGTCGCTCTCTGTGCCGATTGGAAGCACCATGACGAGCGGATTTGCGCCGAGGACATTTTTAACTTGGTCGACGACTTTATAGAAATCAGCGCCGATACGGTCGAGTTTGTTGACGTAGATCAAACGAGCGACTTCGGAGTCATTGGCGTAGCGCCAGTTGGTTTCGGACTGAGGTTCGACACCGCCAGAACCACAGAACACACCTACACCACCATCGAGCACCTTCAAGGAGCGATACACTTCAACCGTGAAGTCAACGTGTCCCGGAGTGTCGATGATATTAAAGCGGTGCGCGTCCCATTGCTGTTCACTACCTGGCCAGAAGCAGGTCGTTGCCGCAGATTGAATCGTGATGCCGCGCTCTTTTTCTTGATCCATGAAGTCGGTTGTGGCCGCACCATCGTGCACCTCACCCAACTTGTGGATCTTGCCAGTGAGCTTCAAAATACGCTCGGTTGTGGTTGTTTTGCCAGCATCCACGTGTGCGAAGATACCAATGTTTCTGTATTTTGATAGGTCGGTCATGATCTAATCTATTGTGTTTAAGAGTCTGTTTCAGATGGATTTAGAGAGCTTTTCGGATCGCGAGATCAGCCCACGGTTTTCCAAAAAAGAGGCGGAGATTAGGACTCCGTGCAAATACTGCAAGGCAAGAAAATAGATGATTTTCAGTATGGGTTCTGGGTGAATTGGTTGAAAAAGAGCGTTGAGATCAGTTGGCTTCTGATTATGCAAGTTAGTTCTACTTATGATTCATTACTCCAACTATATTAACGGTCAATTCGTCGAATCCTCTCATGGCGACACGATCACAGTGATTAACCCTTCGACCGGCGAGGCGATCTCGACGATTCCGAATAGCACTGCTGCGGAAGTCGATGCTGCTATCGATGCTGCGGAGGCGGCACAGCCAGCTTGGGGTGCATTACCTGCTATTGAGCGCGCAAAGCACCTGCATGTGTTGGCTGATAAATTGCGCGAAAAGGTGGAGCCTTTGGCTCGCTGCATCACGGAAGAGCAAGGGAAGACGCTGGGGCTAGCCCGCGTAGAAGTGAATTTTACGGCGGATTATTTGGACTATATGGCCGAGTGGGGGCGCCGTATTGAGGGCGAGATTATCGAGAGTGACCGCCCGAAGGAAAATATTTTCCTCTTCCATAAGCCGATCGGAGTGGTGGCAGGTATCTTGCCATGGAATTTCCCGTTCTTTCTGATCGCTCGTAAAATGGCGCCAGCTTTAATTTGCGGGAACTCGATTGTTCTTAAGCCGAGTGAAGAAACGCCGAACAATGCTTTCGAGTTTTGTAAGATACTTGCCGAAACAGATATTCCGGCTGGCTTGGTGAATTTGGTGTCGGGTCTTGGTGCCGTTTCTGGTCGTGCCTTGACGGAGAATCCTAAAGTGGGGCTCATTAGTTTCACTGGAAGTGTCGAAACCGGTTCGCGCATCATGGGCGCCGCGGCGAAGCACATTACTAAGGTGAATTTAGAACTCGGCGGTAAGGCGCCTGCGATCGTTACCGCCAATGCTGATCTCGATATGGCAGCAACTGCGATTCAAGCCTCTCGCGTGATCAACAGTGGTCAGGTGTGCAACTGTGCGGAGCGCGTTTACGTGCAGCGTTCAGTGGCTGAAGCGTTTACCGATAAACTCGTGGAGAAGATGAAGGCTGCTCGCTTTGGTAACCCCCTGGAAGATGAGACTGTCGATTACGGACCAATGATCAATCAAGCCGGTTATGAGAAGATCGTCACTTTACTGGAGAGCTCAGTGGCTGCAGGCGCGAAGGTGCTTTGTGGTGGAAAGCGCGGCGGAGACGAAGGAGGTTTCTATTTTGAGCCGACAGTCGTCGGGGATTGCACGCAAGATATGGACCTTGTGCAAAAGGAAATCTTTGGCCCAGTGGTGCCGATTGTTATTTTCGATACGCTGGATGAAGCGGTCGCTATGGCGAATGACACGGAGTATGGGCTGACATCATCTGTGTTTTCCAACGATATCAACGAAGCCATGAATCTCGTGGAAGAACTGAACTTTGGCGAAACTTACATCAACCGCGAGCACTTCGAGGCGATGCAAGGCTACCATGCTGGCTGGCGTAAGTCCGGAATCGGTGGTGCCGATGGTAAGCACGGCCTGTATGAGTTCATGCAGACGCAGGTTGTTTACATGCAGCGTCACTAAGCCGCGAACTTCGAAGTCGTCGGTTCACGTGTCTTCGTTTTCGGAGGCGTGTTAGTAATATATAAAGTCAGCTTAGTATTGCCTTATTATAGGTCATCTGAGTGTTTGCGTGTAATGAAACGAGTATTTTTGATTGTGTGCGTGCTGCTGGGAGGCGGGACTTCGGTTCTTCAAGCTGCTTCTGATGAAGGCGCCAGTTACAACCTGTTGCTGAAGTATAAGTTGAACGAGGATTGGTTTTTAATCTCACGTTCCAATATGGCCAGCCGGTTTCATTACGAGGATCATTTCTTCGGCTATACCGGCTTAGGTTTGGGTTACAATTTTGATAAGAACTGGAGTGTCCGGGTAGGCTATCGCCACGCGTGGATCCGACCCGGCGAGGAGTGGTTAGAGGAAAATCGACCCTACGCAGAGGCTTACTATGCGAATGTGTATGAAGGTTTTCGTGTGACCAATCGCAGTCGATTTGAATTTCGCTTATTCGATTACCGCGAGGACGATGTGCGCTTTCGAAATGAAGTCGTCGTCGAAGCACCGTGGGAGTTTACCTCGTTGAAACTGAAGCCATATATAGAAGAAGAATTTTTCTACGGCTTTGATCAGAGTCGGTTCGAAGCCAATTGGCTGGGTGGCGGGTTATCCTGGAGCCCAATGAAAGGCGTGAAGCTAAAGATTGGCTATCGCTGGGTGCATCAACGCCTCGGGAAGAATTGGTCTAACCGAAACGTCATCGTGACTGGCGTAAATATCTTCTTCTAACCGACCACGCTTGAGAGTTGGAAGATCGGTAGAAACATCGCCATAACGATGCCACCAATCACAATACCTAGGAAGCAGATCAAGAGCGGCTCCATCAACGATGTCAGCGCTTTGACGAGTGTGTCCACTTCAGCATCATAGAAATCGGCCACCTTCACTAGCATGCCGTCTACATTACCGGTTTGTTCGCCAGCTCGTGTCATGTGTTTAACCATCGGCGGGAAGTAGGGGTCGTCGGCGACGACTTCGGATACTTGACCACCTTGGCTGATGTGCTTGGAAACATTTTTACAGGCTGCTTCGACGAAGACATTGCCTGATGCTGAAGCGACAATTTCCAGTGTGCGCAGAATCGGCACGCCTGAACGCATTAGAATCGCATAAGTGCGGCAGAAGCGTGAAAGGTTCACTTTTCGCGCGAGCTCACCAACGACGGGAATTTTAAGAATAAGCGTGTCTTTGACCACTCGACCTTTGGGCGTGGCGACGAATTTCTTAATCAACCAAATGATCCCGAAGATGCCTCCAATTAGGAAGACGATGTAAGATTTTAAGAAGTCGCTGACTCCGATTAGGATTTGAGTCGGCTTGGGTAGTTCGGCTCCAAAGTCTTTGAACATGTCCGCAAAAACCGGAATCACGAAGATAAGGAGTACGTTGACCAAAATGACGGCTAAGCCGATCACGACCACAGGATAGACCAGTGCGCCTTTAACCTGTTTGATCAATTTAACCGTGTCTTCAAAGTAGGTCGAGGTCTTGTCGAGGATTTCAGCGAGGCTACCGCTGGCCTCGCCGGCTTCCACCATGGATACGAAAAGATTTGGAAATGCCTTAGGATAATCACCACAGGCATCGGAAAAAGAGCGCCCAGCGGACACTTCGTTTTTCACATTGCGTATAATGACTTGGAAAACCGGATTCTCGGTTTGTTCTTCAAGGGCTTCGAGCGCGCTGACCAGAGGGAGACCCGCTTCGAGCATGGCGGCGAGTTGTTGCGTGAAGACGGTTAATTCAACCAGTTTTACCTTCTTACGCTTTGCCTGCTTCTCGTAAGACTTCCGTTTGGCCATTCTCTGCCCTTCGGCGAAACTTCGTTTTTTAGAGCCGGAGGTGCTGGCGGAGGACGAATTGAGTGTAGCCATATTTGTATCGTGGTAGGTTTCTAACTGCGGGATTGTTGTTATCTGCGGGGGCACATGCAAGTTTTCGTGTCGGCATAAGGGCTTATTTATGGATTTTGACACGAATTTTAGTGAATTTACAGTGACTGAGCCACATCGTCGCTCGTAAATGGGGTGAAAAAACAGTGCGATCTCGCCTTGACAGAGCGCGAGCAAGAGGTTTCTCTCCACCGCTTTTCTACAATTTTAAAGGATAACACATCATGGGACCTACATACAGACCTTCTAAATTACGCCGCGCTCGCAAACTTGGTTTTCGTGCACGCAATGCAACACGCGGTGGCCGTAAGGTTCTCGCAGCACGCCGTGCTAAAGGCCGCTACCGTCTAGCCGCGAGACCTTCCGTCAAGCCAGTTTAGCAGGAAGCATGATGCCATGGGCGTCCCTGCATCACAGCGCTTGCGCAAGCAAAGCGATTTTCGACAGATCCGCAGTCAGGGTATCCGTATCCACTGCGGGTCTTTCATTTTTCAATGTTTGCAACGCAGTGAGGACACCGCAGCGCAGTCTCGATTAAGCGTAATCGCTAGTCGCCGAGTGGGCAACGCGGTGAAACGTAACTACGGCAAGCGGATGTTGCGCGAAATTTTCCGCAAGAATCAAGCCGCACTGCCACCTCATACAGACGTAGTCATCGTGCTGCGCGGCAGTTACGATACACAAAGTTATGCTCAATTGGAGGCTCGTTATTTAAAAGCCTGCGGTAACTTTTCGAAAAACATTGTGCCCACTAAGGAAACCGAAGCGTGATGAAAGCTCCTGCTCAACGACCTTCGATACTCGCGGTAAGTGCTGCGGGTCTGGTGCGTTTATACCAATTAATCGTTTCCCCGATTAAATATTTATTTTTTGGTCCAAGTTGCGGTTGTCGTTTTCATCCCACTTGCTCCTGTTATTCGCACGCCGCCCTGCTTAAACACGGCTTTTGGCGTGGGTCACTACTCTCATTGCGAAGGATTCTTCGCTGCCATCCTTGGCATCCCGGCGGAGAAGATCCTGTTCCAGACTTGAAAAGCGAGTCGAGACAAGACATCTCAGCACCCTTCAATACACATTTAGATGGATAAAAAGAACACATTTCTAGGCGTAATCTGCATCGTAGCCGGTATTGGCTTCATGTTTTGGCAAGCCAAACAAGTAGAGCAGCAGCGCGAGCAACAGCTTTTAAATGCGCCTGTCGCAGTGGAGCCATCGGAGTCGTCGACTCCGGCTGACGCAGTCATGGCGCCCGGTGCGCCGAGTGATACTGCTGGCAATGAATCCATTCTCGGACTTCTCGCTAAAGATGTCGTCGATGAAGCGGAAGCAGCAGTTCAGGTCACAGTTGCGACAGTTGAGGAACAGACAGTTGAGCTCGCCAATGACTTTATCGAAGTTGATTTCACGACACGCGGTGGTGCGATTCGCACGGTCTCCTTTCTCCAAACAAAACGCGGGGAGCGTGATGACTATATTTTCAATGACGAGGGTCTGTTGCCTGCGCTTAGCTTGAGTTTGAATGATGGTGGCAAAATGCACGAGGTTGCCTTGGATTATGCAATCGAGTCGCGGACCTATGATTCGATTACCTTTGTCCTTGATAGTGGAGATGGACTCGTCATTCGCCGGACTTACACACTTTCAAGCGGCGATGAGGATCATGATCCATACTCCATCCGTCACACCACGACATTCAGCAACAACGGGAGTGCACCAAAATCGCTCGCTACGATATATCTGAATCTGGGCACAGCACGTCCGATCTCCAAGAATCCGTTGCCCACGTATTTGACGGTCGGCTACTTTGATGGTGAAGATGCCGACTTTGTTGCGATCAATAAGTTGACTGGTGGAAAAGGTTTTCTCGGCATCGGTGCGAGCGACCCAAAGGATGAGATCAAGAAAGATGCAGTCATTCAGTGGGCATCGGTAAAGAATCAGTTTTTTGCAGGTGTGCTTTCTTCTGAAACCGCCGGTAGCGAGTTGTATATTTATCCTGTTAAGGGCGAAGATGCGCTGGCAAGTGCGGACCCTGCCTTGGTTGGTATTTCCGGTAGTGCGGGTTATAAAATCGGCACGCTCGCCGCAGGAGAGACCGAAACCTTGAACTTTGATTTTTATGTTGGACCTAAGGAGTTCAAGCGCTTGCAGGCGATGGGTAACGAGCAGGACCGAGTCATGCAGTTCGGTTTCCTTTCCTTTATTAGTAAACTGCTGCTCGCGTTCATGTATGCGATCCACTCGGTTGTGCCTAGTTGGGGTTGGTCGATCGTGATCATGACCATCTGTATCAAGACGATCTTCTGGCCACTCACTGCCAAGGCAAGCCGCTCGCAAAAGCGCATGGCCAAGATCCAAGCGCCGATGGCAGAACTGAAGGAAAAGTATAAGGACAATCCTCAGCGTATTCAGCAAGAGACCTTGAAGCTATTCAAGGAGCATCAAGTGAATCCAGTCGCGGGCTGTTTGCCGATGCTTGTCCAGATGCCTATTTTCTTGGGGCTTTTCTATATGTTGCGCACAGCTTCCGAGCTACGCCATGAGCCGTTTCTGTGGGTCACCGATTTATCTCAGCCCGATACATTGATGGAGATTGCTGGATTCCCGATCAACATCCTCCCGCTGATCATGGGTGCCACCATGTTCTTGCAAATGAGTATGATGCCAGTCAATCCATCGGCGGACCCCGCACAACAGAAGATATTCAAGTTTCTTCCGTTTATCTTTTTGATCTTTCTCTATAATTTCTCTTCCGGCTTGGTGCTTTACTGGACATGTCAGAATATTCTCACTATTGTGCAGCAGAAGATTATTAACAACCAACCCGATCAACCTCTGAAGCCTGTCGCCGCTGCTGCGGCACCAGCGAAGGGTAAGGGTGGGGCACCGCGTACAAAGCCGCGCAAAAAATAGTCGAATACTTCCCCTCGCTGCATTTTCAGCTTTTCACTAAATCACATATCTACATTTTATCGCTTATGTCTGGACATAGTAAATGGGCTACCATCAAACGAGCTAAGGGCGCAACGGATGCCAAACGCGGCAAACTGTTTAGTGTGCTTAGTAAAGATATCACACTCGCGGCACGCGATGGCGGGGGCGACCCTGGATTCAACCCGCGCTTGCGCACGGTGATTGCGAAAGCTAAGGCCGCGAACATGCCGGCAGATAATGTCGATCGTGCGATTAAAAAAGGCACGGGCGAGTTGCCAGGTGTGGTTTACGAAGAAATCGTCTATGAAGGTTATGCACCTGGTGGCGTCGGCCTCATTGTTGAAGTGACGACGGATAACAAGAACCGTTCCGCCTCTGAAGTGCGTAGCACGATGGGTAAGAATGGCGGCAACCTAGCTGGTGTCGGAGCCGTGGCATTTCAATTTGACCGCAAAGGTCAGTTCATCATCGATGCCAAGCAAATCGAAGAGGAAGCCCTTATGGATCTGGCCTTAGAGGCTGGCGCTGAGGATATCAAAAACGAAGGCGATCACTTTGAAGTGATTTGCCCCATGGGCGAATATGATAATCTGACACAGGCATTGTCCGATAAAGAGGTTGAGTCTGAATCGGCCGATTTAGTCTATTTACCTAACATTCTGGTTCCGGTTGATGACAAAGATACTGCCCGTAAAGTGCTACATCTCATCGAGTTGCTCGACAACTTGGATGACGTGAAAGCCGTCCACTCGAATCTCGATCTCGCCGAAGACTTATTGGGAGAGGACGAATAATTGCATATTTCGTAGTAAAAACCGCTTGCCAACAAGGAGAGAGGCTTACACCGTTAAGTCTTACAAACAGCAAACCCCATAATATTATGCGCTTCAAAATTCTAGCCCTTCTTTCACTCGCCGTATCGGCACTTGTATTCTCTGGTTGCGACGGCGGCCGCGCTCAAATGGAGAAAAAACAAGCTAATCTGCTTGGCATAGCCTCTTATGAGCCTGACAGCTATGTGCCTGCCGGCACTAACACAATTGCTGTTAGCACTGACGATCTTTATGATCGTGACAATGTTCAAGGATCTAAGGTCACTCTTTTCTGGGGCTTGATCACTCTGAAAGATTACTAAGTCTTAGCATTCACTTTAATTTAGAAAGCCGCTCCGTAAGGGGCGGCTTTTTTCTTGGCACAATGGCTCCTCTTCCGCGAGATACGATTCGAACATGCCGCATAATGTAGCCCACTATTTAGCCGAACAAGCACGCGAACAGCCGCAGGTTGCAGCTGTTCGTGCGCCGATCGGTCGTATGTCGGATGGATCGATTCGTTATGCCGAGCGAAGCTTCGGTCAGCTGGAGGCAGAAGCCTCAGCGACTGCGCATTATTTTGCGGGGCAGGGAATCACACGCAGCACTCGAGTGTTGTTGATGGTCAAGCCGGGCTTGGACTTAATTCGTATCGTGTTTGCACTGTTCAAGATCGGGGCGGTGCCCATCGTGATCGATCCAGGTATGGGCTTGAGCCGGTTCCTTCGTTGTGTGCGGCATTCGCGTCCGACCGCAGTGATTGGGATTCCAGTGGCGATATGGATCGCACGCTTGTTTCGCCCCAGCTTTCGAGGTGTGTCGATTAAGCTACCAGTGGGGCGTGGCTTTGCAGGTCGTTTGGCAGTGTATGAGAGTCAGGGGCTGTTCCCTGTGGTGGAGTCTGCGGAAGATGAGCTCGCCGCGATATTATTTACCTCTGGTTCGACGGGACCTGCCAAAGGCGTGTGTTATGCGCACGGCATGTTCATGGCACAGGTTGAGGCGATCCGAGCGCAGTATCAAATTGAACCGGGCGAGGTGGATTTACCGATGTTACCAGTGTTTGCCTTGTTTAACCCCGCGCTCGGTATGTGCACGGTGGTCCCCGAGATGAACCCGAGTCGTCCGGCCACGGTGGATCCGGCAAAAATTGTTCGCGCGATCCAGCAAAATGAAGTGACCAATAGCTTTGGTTCACCCGCGCTTTGGACGAAGATCGCACGGTATTGCGAAGCGCATGCGATTACGCTGCCGTCGATACGTCGTATCTTAATGGCCGGCGCGCCTGTGCCGCCTGCTCTCATGGTGCAGATGCAGAAGATCATTCCAAATGGTGAAATCCATACGCCATACGGTGCGACGGAGGCTTTGCCTGTCAGTTCGATTGCCGCGGCAGAAGTGTTGGAGGAGACCGCTAGTCGCACTCAAAATGGCGAAGGGACCTGTGTCGGAAAGCCGCTGCCCGATGTTTCGGTCAGAGTGATTGAGCCCGTGCACGGCGCGATTGCTGAGATCGGGCAGGTGGTAGATTGCTTGGAGGCGCAGATCGGCGAAATTATTGTTCGCGGTCCATCTGTGACCAGAGGCTATGATCAATTGCCGGAGGCAGACACTAGTTCGAAAATTGCGGGTAGCGACGGGCATTGGCATCGCATGGGAGACATGGGTTGGCTCGATGCGCAAGGGCGTTTGTGGTTTTGTGGGCGTAAGGCTGAGCGGGTGATGACCGCCGATGGGCCACTTTATACCGATTGCTGCGAAGCGATTTTTAATCAGCACCCGCAAGTGTTTCGTTCGGCGTTAATTGACGTGGGCGATGGAACGCCCGCGATTGTAATTGAATTGGAAAAAGACTCGGGTGCTTCAGCTGGGGCTGACTTTATTGCGGAATTGAAGCAGTTGGCACAGTCGAATCCGGCAACTGCGTCGATTAAAGATTTCTTTTTTGAATCTCCATTCCCTGTCGATGTTCGGCATAATGTAAAAATACATCGCCTGAGTTTAGCGAAAAAGTTTCGCCAAACTCAGAACTGAAAGTGAGATTTAAATAGATGAAAATTTTAGTCACAGGTGGCGGTGGTTTTGTCGGCGGTTATGTCATCGAGCGCCTTTTAGCGCGTGGCTATGAAGTGCGTTCGATTGGGCGTTCGCCGCAACCCGCGCTCGAAGCAAAAGGCGTGGAAGTCATTTGCGGGGACCTATCGGATTCGTCCATAGTTGAAGCCGCTTGTGCGGGAGTGGCTGCGGTCTTTCACGTCGCAGCCAAGGCAGGCGTATGGGGGAGCTGGGATAGTTTTTATCGGCCTAATGTGATTGGCACGCGCAATGTCGTTGCCGCATGTCGGAAACAAGGCGTCGGGCGACTGGTATATACAAGCACTCCGAGCGTGGTATTTAATGGTCAGCCTATCTCGGGTGAGGGCGAAGAGATGCCTTATGGGCGCAATTGGCTTTGTCATTATGCACATACGAAGGCGCTCGCAGAGGAGGAGGCCTTGGCGGCTAGTTCTGATGTATTGAGGATTGTGGCGCTGCGGCCGCATCTGGTGTTTGGTCCAGGCGATCCACACCTTCTGCCGCGAGTGATAGAAAGTGCGGTGAGTGGTCGTTTGAAAATTATTGGCGATGGTCGTTCGCGGGTGGATGTTTCCTATGTCGGCAATGTGGCAGATGCACATCTGAATGCCTTCGATGCTCTGCAAGAGCGCCCTGGGGTGGTTTCGGGGAAGGCATACTTTATTTCGCAGGGAGAGCCTGTTGAATTGTGGCCTTGGGTGAATCAAATCTTAGAATCGCTGGGGCATGCGCCTTTAACGAAGAGGATCCCGTTGCCAGTAGGTTATGCTGCCGGTGCGTTGGCCGAATGCGTGTGGCACTTATTTAGAAAGCAGGGTGAGCCTCCGATCACGCGTTTCGTTGCGGTCGAATTGGCGAAAGATCACTTCTTTAACATCGAGGCCGCATGTGATGACATTAAGTATAGTTGCCATGTGCCAATGGAAGCGGCGCTACGGTTGACTATTAGCGATCTTAAAGGGCGAGGCTTTTAACGTTATTTTACCAGCTTCACCGTTGACGAGCTTATGGAATGGGAGTCCTATATCTGAGTGTTAGATGAACCTCTCTTCCCTATTAGCGTTTTAGCAGTTTTACTACTGATCGCAGTTTGTTGTATTGTTTACTTTGGTTGCGGATGTGTAACCTTAAAGCTTCCGGCGAGGAGGAACAGGGGCACATTATGGCGACGAGCGCGCGCCTCGATCCTGCGTCGAATGCTTTATTTTCGACCTTATCGCATGAGCTACGCACGCCGTTGAATGGCTTGTTGGGGATTGTGCAAATGCTCAATGAGGAGCGTGAAGATGAAGACCTGCAAGCCATTGAGGGCTGTGCCCGTCACATGCTCGCGGTGGTATCGACTCTAGTGAATCATGCTAAGATCCAAGAAGAGTGGGACGATTTGCCGGAATACCGTGAGTGGATGAGCCTTTATGAAATATTGGAGCAGATAAAGCGGAACATGGCTTTTCGTGCGACCCTACGTGGGCTCGAACTAGATATTATCCATGAAGATCGCTCCCTTCGATTGCGCGGCGATAGTGATCACTTGCGGACGATTATTGAGAATGCTTTACTGGGTTCTCTTGAGGCGGTGTCTTTGGTCGAGATACCAAAGCAACGGAAGAAATTGACTGTTTCATGGACGGCGGATGAGCATGGTATTAATGTAACGATTTCAAATCCGTTGGAAGTCTTTGAGGCAGACCGAAGCCAGAAAATACGCGACGTCTTCCGTCTGACCACTGGCGAGAATCATCGCCGCATTAAAATGGAATATCTTTATTGGGCGGTTTCATCGGCTTTGTTGGAGAAGTATGAAGGCGCGCTTTACTCGAAAGTGGATGATTTCGGTTCAGTGCAAACGTTGCTGACTTTTGAGATGGAGCAAATGCAGGCATCTGCCAGCGATCGCAGACCAGTGGGAGGCATTAGCTTGGAAAGTGGCAACCTCGTGTCGAAAGCGGTGTCGAGCTTACCTCGGAAGTTGAATATACTTGTTGCAGAAGATGACCCGATTGCTCGTAGCCTGATGGGGATGGTCTTTAAGCATATGGACCAAGAGGTCGATTTTGCGACTAATGGGCGCGAGGTTCTCGATCGAGTCAGCCAGAATGCGCATTACGATGTCATCTTGATGGATATTGATATGCCGATTATGGATGGTGTGAGTGCTACAATTGCGCTTCGTAATGGTGAGTCCGGGGAGCATGGCACACGTGTCCCGATTGTCGCGGTGACTGCATTCAATACACTTTCGGATGAAAGTAAGTTTAAGCGCGCGGGAATGGAATACTATCTGCCTAAGCCAGTTCGCTTAAAAGATTTACGTGCGGTCTTAATTGAAGTGATTCGCAAAAAGACTCGGACTGAGAAAGCTTAAGCTTTTACAGATCTTTGCCGTGTTGCCTCGTAAAGGCAGACTGCAGCAGCCGCCGCAACGTTGAGTGAGTCTGCGCGACCTGCCATTGGAATGCGAATGCGTTGGTCGACTTGTTCGAGCCAGTAGTTGGAGAGCCCATCGCTTTCGCTGCCAAAGAAGAGGGCAGTGGCCTTCGTATAGTCCACGTCCCAATGCATGCTTTCGGTGTCAGGCGTGGTGGCAACGCGTTGTATGGCATTTGCTTGGAGCCATTCTTGTAGTCCTTCACGTGTGGTCGCCGCAATCGGAAGAGCAAAGATCAGCCCTTGGGAAGAGCGGATTGCGTTGGGGTTGTAAAGATCCAGCACGCAGTCAACTAGTATGACCGCTTCTGCGCCGGCACCGTCCGCGCTGCGTAAAATTGCGCCGAGGTTACCTGGCTTTTCGATGCCTTCGAGCACGAGTAGGAGTGGGGCGTCAGTCAGCTCTAAATCATTAAGGCTGCTGCCTTGCTGTAGTCCTACGCCGATGAGACCGTCGGGTCCTTCGCGATAAGCTGCTTTGCTAAAAGCATCTTCGCTCATCCGGACCAGTTGCCGTTCGCCTGTTCGACGTTGTGTATCGATGAAATCGCTGTGGCCTTCGGATGGGAAATATTCGGGACAATAAAAAATGGTTTCGACGTCAAACCCGGCGCCGATGGCGTGCCCCAGCTCGCGGAGACCTTCGACTAGAAAGCGTTCTTGCCGATCGCGATGTTTGCGCTCACGTAGTTTGACCAGGTTTTTTACTTGGTCGTTATTTCGGCTTTGTATGTAGGCTTCTTCCATTGAATGTATGCTGCCGTTCTAGATGTCTGTGCCAGTCTATCAATCGTAGATTCGACAGAATTTCCATTTTAGGGTTGCACGAATCCTCTGCTTTGGGGAGGGCATGGGGATGCAAGTGCCAAAAAATTTCGTCGCCGAGCCATTTGAATATCATCAAGAGGTCGAACTGACTATTGAAAGCTTAACCAACCTCGGACTCGGGGTGGGGCGCATTGACGGCTGGGTCGTTATGGTGCCATTCGTCATTCCTGGTGAGAAGGTTCGGGCGAAAGTTTATCGTAATTACCAAAATTATTCTGATGCAGATTTAGTCGAAGTGCTTGAAGCCTCGCCAGATCGCATCGCGCCGAATTGCCCGCTCTATACCACCTGCGGTGGTTGCCAGTATCAGCACATTGAATACAAGCGACAGTTGGAGGAGAAGACGCAGCACGTGAGAGAGCTCATGGTGAAACTCGGCGAGATCGACCATCCAGTTGAGTTGGCGCATGGTTCGCCGAAAGTCTATAACTATCGTTCTAAGATCACCCCGCACTACAATCGCCCCGAGAAGGATGGTTCACAACCGATTGGATTCCTTCAGTATGGTCGTCGCAATCAGATCGTAGATGTGGAGCAATGCCCCATCGCGACGGATGCGATTAACGCGGCTATGCCTGATGCTCGCGACAGCGCGCGCCGCGAAGGAGGGAAGAAGCGCCGTCAACGCGGGGGCACTCTGCTCATGCGTAATGTGCTCGAAGGCGTTGTTACCAATCCGCAGGAGATCGTCTCCGAGCGTGTTGGGGAGCTTACTTTCCAATTTAAAGCGGGTGAGTTCTTTCAGAATAATCCGTATATCTTGCCAGAGCTTGTGGACTATGTGGCTACGGAAGCCTCCGCGCTGGGTGCGCGCTATCTAGTCGATGCGTATTGTGGCGTCGGTTTATTTGCACTTTCGACTGCGAAGTCTTTCGAGCAAGTCGCCGGAGTGGAGATTAGTGAGCCCGCAGTGCGATGGGCGCAGGCGAATGCCACGATCAGCGGTGTGAAGAACGCACGTTTCGTGATCGGTAAGGCCGAAGCGATTTTCAATGGTTTGAAGTTTCCCGCCGATGAGACCGCAGTCGTCATCGATCCGCCACGTAAGGGTTGTGATGCAAGCTTCCGTGAGCAGTTAATGCAGTTTCGCCCTCGGCGTATTGTCTATGTTTCATGCGACCCAGCTACGCAGGCTCGGGATTTGAAGGAGTTTATCGAAGCCGGTTATGCGATTACACGCATTCAACCATTCGATTTGTTTCCGCACACGCGCCACATTGAGAATGTGGTGTCGCTGAGCCTGACTTAGCGCGAGCCCTTTAGTTCGATTCTTCGGAATTCAGCGAAACCAGAAGATTTGCTATTGGTGAAACGGATGCCCGTCTTGCCATCAAGCTTCAGCTTGGAGCCTTCTAAAGTGGAGAGTAATTGGTATTCGAGGTTCATCAGTTGCTGTGGGCCCGCTTTGCGGGTGGCGATGAGTCCGCTTATTTTTCCATCAGCTATTTGACCAAACCATTGATTCACGGGACCTTGCCCAGAGATGGTATCTCCTGAAATTCGCAGCATGACGTTCACTTGTGCGGGAATGCTGGTTTCATTGAACTGCACCAAGCGATAAGTGCCTTCGAGTGGATTATTCTTCGCCTTTGGGCTGTTTGTGCTGCTGGCGCAGCTGCTAAAGATCAGGATGGATGCGAGTGCAAAGAGGGTGCGAAAAGTAGACATTCGGGCATCATGCGAGCCCACTTTTGCATTTGCAACCTTGCTAAGTGTAAACTGTGAAATAGTCGTGATCAGGCGTAACCCTTTTATTTTAGGGGTTTGCGGGGGGATTTGGGGCCGAAGAGGAGTATGGAAAAAAATCGAACAAAATCCTTGCACAGCAAACCCTAAGCGCTACTTTCGCCGTCTTTCTCTAATTTCAGCGATCAATATTTCATGCCAACAATTAATCAACTAGTCCGCAGCCCACGCGTTGTGCAAAAGGTAAAATCCAAGTCACGCCATTTGGACAAGAACCCGTTCCGTCGTGGTGTCTGTGTCCAAGTGATGACCCGCACGCCTAAAAAGCCTAACTCTGCTATCCGTAAGGTGGCAAAGGTGCGTCTCACTAATGGTCACGAAGTAATCGCTTACATCCCTGACGAGGGCCACAACTTGCAAGAGCACAGTATCGTGCTTGTGCGTGGTGGTCGTGTTAAGGACCTTCCAGGTGTTCGTTACCACATCGTTCGTGGCACACTTGACTGCGTGGGTGTTGAAAAACGTCGCCGTAGCCGTTCCAAATATGGTGTTAAGCGTCCTAAGGTAGCTTCCTGATCCACTTAGCCATTAGTCATTTTTAAAAAGTAATTTATTATGTCACGTCGTAGACAAGCAGTTAAACGTCCACTTATCCCGGACCCACGCTATAATAGCACTCTAGTAGCCAACTTGGTGAACATGATCATGGAGCGCGGTAAGCGCACTGTGGCACAGCGCATCGTTTACACAGCGTTCACGCGCATGAGCGAGAAAATCGGTAAGGGCGATCCAGTTGACTTGGTCATGGGCGCACTTGAAAATGCACGTCCAAAACTTGAAGTGAAGAGCCGCCGTGTTGGTGGTGCTACATATCAAGTGCCAGTTGAAATCTCTTTTGAGCGCCAGCAAGCACTCGCCTTCCGTTGGATGGTGACGACTGCACGCAAGCGTAAAGGTGTCCCTATGGACGAAGCACTCGCCGATGAGCTTGTTGATGCATACAACAACACCGGTGCAGTTGTGAAGAAGAAGGAAGAAGTCCACCGCATGGCTCAGGCCAACCGCGCATTCGCGCACTTGCGCTGGTAGTCTCGACTACTTCCCAAAACCTGTTCTTTTCCAGTCTATCTAATGTCCGCTACTATGTCAGCCAGTGCTAACTCGTCGAAACGTAAGTTCCCTTTGGAGCATACGCGTAACATCGGCATCGTTGCGCATATCGACGCGGGCAAAACGACAACGACTGAGCGCATACTTTTCTACGCAGGTGTCGTCCACAAGATGGGCGAAGTGCACGAAGGCAGCGCAGTCACAGACTGGATGGATCAAGAACGCGAGCGTGGTATCACGATTACCTCCGCAGCAATTTCCTGTAATTGGACAAATCAGCACGGCCCTTACGCTGGCGTTTGTAGCCAAATCAATTTAATCGACACCCCCGGGCACGTCGATTTCACCGCCGAAGTGGAGCGTTCGCTCCGAGTCCTTGATGGAGCTGTCGGCGTTTTTTGTGCCGTCGCAGGCGTGCAGCCCCAGTCCGAAACGGTCTGGCGGCAAATGACGAAGTATCAGGTGCCTCGCATCGCCTTCGTTAACAAGATGGACCGTGTGGGCGCGGATTACTTCGCTGCGATCGAAAGTATGCGAGACCGCCTTAAGGCCAATGCGCATCCGATCTATATTCCGATTGGTGCGGAAGAAGATTTCAAAGGTATGATCGACCTCGCCTCGATGCAGGCGTTGATCTATGATCCCAAAGATGAGTCCGGTATGACTTTTGATCTCACTGAGATCCCTGCCGAATATGTGGATCAAGCCAATGAGTATCGCGAGAAGCTGATTGATGCCTTGGCTGATTTCGACGACGACCTCGCCGATAAGTATCTCGAAGGCGAAGAGCTTTCAGCGAACGACGTCCGCCAAGCTATTCGCAAAGCAACGATCTCACTCAATTTCTGTGGAGTTATCCCAGGTAGTGCTTTCAAGAACAAGGGCGTGCAGTCCGTTCTTGAGTCGGTTGTCAACTTCCTGCCATGCCCACTCGATTTGCCGCCAATGAAGGGCGAGAACGAGCAGGGGGTCGAAGTGCTCGTTGAGCCGGATGATAACGCCAAGTTTGCCGGCCTCGCATTCAAACTCATGAATGACGGTTACGTCGGGAAGCTCGTTTTCATGCGCGTTTACTCAGGCACACTTACCAAGGGCACCGCACTTTACAACCCGCGCACTGGTAAAACAGAACGTATTTCCCGCCTTCTTGTGATGAAGGCGAATTCCCGCGAAGACATCGAAACCGCTTACTCTGGCGACATCTGTGCGATTGTTGGCGGTCGTGATATCGTCACTGGCGACACGCTGTGCACTAAGGGCTTCGATGTCCGTCTTGAACCACCGACATTCCCAGAACCTGTCATCTCCATGTCGATCGAGCCGAAAACCACGGCCGACCAGGAAAAGATGGCACTTGGTCTGCAACGCCTCTCTGAGGAAGATCCGACATTCGTCGTGAGTTCCGATGAGGAAACCGGTCAGACACTGATCGCCGGGATGGGCGAGTTGCACCTCGAAATCATTAAGGACCGCCTTTTCCGCGAATTTAAAGTTGGTGCCGAAGCCGGTCGCCCACAAATCGCCTATCGCGAAACCATTTCGATCAAAGCAGAAGGGGAGGGCAAATTCGTTCGCCAAACCGGAGGCACTGGTCAATACGGCCATGCGCGTATCAAGATTGAACCGCTCGAACGCGGCACAGGCATCGAAATCGTCGACAAAACTGTTGGCGGTGTGATTCCCAAAGAATTTATCAAGCCCACGCTGGAGGGTATTCGCGAAGCCGCCAACAATGGCACTGTCGCTGGTTTCCCTGTGGTTGATTTTAAGGTCACATTATTCGATGGCTCTTTCCACGAAGTGGATTCCAACGAAACATCTTTCAAAATGGCCGGGATCTTCGCCTTCCGCGACGCCATGATGAAGGCCGGAGCACTGTTGCTCGAGCCCGTCATGAATGTCGAAGTGGAAACACCAGAAGACTATCAAGGTGACATCATGGGCGATTTGAACCGCCGTCGTGGTCAGATTCAGAATGTCAGTGCGAAAACCGCATTCATTTCTATCTGTGCCGCTGTGCCGCTCGTTGAAATGTTCGGTTACTCCACTATCGTTCGTTCGCTTAGTAAGGGCCGCGCATCTTTCAGCATGGAGCCTGCTAGCTTCGAGCCCGTGCCGTCGAATATTCTCAATACAATTCTCGAAACATCAGGCCGCGCACCCGCACGGAACTAATTTCATCCTCTCAAACTACAATCTCACACAAAACAAAAAATATTATGAGTGCACAACGTATCCGTATCCGCCTAAAAGGCTTTGATTATCGCGTTATCGACCAGTCTGCTGCAGACATCGTCGAAACAGCTAAGCGCTCCGGCGCCCGTGTTTCCGGCCCTGTGCCGCTTCCAACGAAGATTGAGAAGCTCACAGTGAATCGCTCGGTCCACGTTAACAAGAAGTCCATGGACCAATTCGAAGTCCGCACACACAAGCGCCTGATCGACATCGTCGAGCCAACTGCAGCCACAGTGGACGAGCTCAAGAAGCTCAATCTCCCTGCAGGTGTCGATATTTCGATCAACGTGTAGTTATTTTTCAATAAAGGTGCCGCTGGAAACCGCTGGTGGCGCCTTTTATTGATTTTTTTGATATTTCTTGAAAACAACTATTGACGAGTGGGTAACTTCCCTCTTTTTTCCGTCGCTCGCTTCCCACTGAGGCGATAAATCACATTTTTTTAAACCGCTAACGCAGGTCTAACAAACGGAACCTCCAGTTCCACCTGCCTATTAGTATTATGAACGTAGCCCTACTTGGTAAAAAGATAGGAATGACACAGGTATTTGACGATGCGAATCGTCTGATTCCTGTTACAGTCATTGAAGCAGGTCCTTGCCCTGTCACGCAGGTCAAGTCCGAAGAGACTGACGGATACAATGCCGTTCAGATCGGATTCCGCCCACAAAAAGAGCACCGTCTCTCTAAAGCTGCGCTAGGCCACTTTAAAAAGGCCGGTGTTGAGCCAATGGCTGAACTCCAAGAGTTCCGCACAAATGGCGACGCAGAATTGAATGTAGGCGATGTGCTTACAGTCGAGCGTTTCGAAGCTGGCCAGAAGATTGATGTCATCGGCACATCTAAGGGTCGTGGCTTCCAAGGTGTTGTTAAACGTTACGGATTTGCTGGTGGACCAGCATCCCACGGTTCGATGTTCCACCGTCGTGGTGGTTCTTACGGTATGTGCCAATGGCCAGGCCACGTGATCAAGGGTAAAAAGATGCCTGGTCACATGGGTGATGTGCAGCGCACTGTTCAGAACCTTCAAGTTGTTAAAGTGATCGCTGAGAAGAATATTATCCTAGTCAAGGGTAGCATTCCTGGTTCTCGCGGTTGCCTCGTCACCGTCCGCACTGCGGTTAAAACCAAAAAGTCACAGGCTTAGCCTCTGAGGACGAAAGGACATACCTACAATGAAACTTAAAGTATTTTCAACCGACGGAACTAAGAGCGAAGAAAAAGAATTCGCGCAGTTCCCTACATTCGAGGGCGACAAGGGCATAGCAGCGCTTCGTCAAGTTGTCATCGCACACCAAGCCAACGCTCGCCAAGGCAACGCGTCTACCAAGACACGTGCTGAAGTCAGTGGTTCTGGTAAAAAGCTTTTCCGCCAAAAAGGTAGCGGCACCGCTCGTCAAGGTGAGCGTCGTGTGCCACACCAACGTCATGGTGGTATCGCTCACGGTCCAAAGCCTCGCGACTTCTCGCAGAAGATTAATCGCAAGATGAAGACACTCGCTTTCCAACGTGCACTCTTTGAGCGCGCTTCCGAAGGTGGTCTTTCCGTGATCCAAGCGCTCGAAGTTAAAGAGCCTAAGACAAAACTCTTCGACAAGGTATTGACTGCAGTGCTTCCCACTCGCGGCAAGGTCTTGATCGTAGACGACGCATTTGAAAACAACGCCGCTCTGGCTGCTCGCAACATCGAAGGAGTTTCCCTCGCTGAAGCTGGTAATCTGAGTGCTCTCGATGTTGTGCGCTACCGCCACATCATCGTCAGCTCTAAAGGCATCGAAACTATTATCGCCCGCGCAAATGGAGGTGAGTCATGATTTTAGCTGATACAATTCTTAAAGAATACCGCGTTACAGAAAAAGCTGCCATATTGTCAGCCAATCTGAACCAATACACCTTCGAAGTTGCACCTAGTGCCAATCGCATTGAAGTCGCTCGCGCTGTCGCGAAAGTCTTCAACGTCGAGGTCACTAAAGTGAACATCCTTAACAAAAAGCCTAAAGTGAAGACCGACCGCTCACGTCGCGGACGTCCCGGCACTAAGGGCGGCCACAAAAAGGCCATCGTCACTCTGAAAGAGGGCGATAAGATCGAACTCGTCTAAGAGACAGGAGAAATAACACCATGCCACTCGTAGATTCCAGACCTTTGACTCCCGGCCAACGTTTCCTCGTAAGAAACAAGCAGGACGTCTCCAAGAAAAAGCCTGAGCGCCAACTCACGACTTACAAGCACCACAAGAAGGGCCGTAATTGCCACGGTCGTATCACTTCTCGTCGTCGTGGTGGTGGTCACAAGCGCGCTTATCGTATCATCGACTTCCGTCGTGACAAGATCGACATCCCTGCAAAGGTGCAAGCGATCGAGTATGATCCGAATCGTTCCGCAAACCTTGCATTGCTCGCATATGCTGACGGTGAAAAACGCTACATCATTGCACCACGCGGTGTTAAAGAGGGTGATACGTTGATCAGCACCAACGAGCGCGTTGAGTTCTCCGCTGGTTATTGCATGCCTTTGGCAATCATTCCACCAGCCACTAAGATCCATGCGATCGAGCTTCACCCAGGACGCGGCGCGCAAATCGCTCGTTCAGCTGGTCAGTCCGCTCAGCTTGTTTCTGTTGATGGCGAGCGTGCGACAGTGAAGATGCCTTCCGGTGAAATCCGTTTCCTTCACTCACGTTGCCGTGCAACGATCGGTGAAGTCGGCAATCATGACCACCATAATCAAGTCCTAGGTAAAGCCGGTCGTAACCGCTGGCTTGGTCGCCGCCCACGTGTTCGTGGTGTTGCGATGAATCCTGTCGATCACCCTATGGGTGGTGGTGAAGGCCGCACATCAGGTGGTGGTCACCCACAATCTCCTTGGGGTCAACTCTCTAAGGGCTTCCCGACTCGTAAGAAGTCGAACCCAACTAATTCGCAAATCGTCGTTCGTCGTAACGGTCGTCAATTGAAGAAAAGATAATTTTATAAGCCATGTCACGTTCCGTAAAAAAAGGTTTCTTCGTCGATCCCCACCTTTCCAAAAAGGTAGTGGTCGCACAGGCCAACAATGACCGCAAGCCGATCCAAACTTGGTCGCGCCGTTCGACAATCACTCCCGACTTCGTCGGTCTCAACTTCAACGTCCACAACGGTCGCAGCTTTTTGCCCGTCTATGTGACTGAGAATATGGTTGGCCACAAGCTTGGTGAGTTTGCACCGACACGTACCTTCAAGGGTCACCCTACAGGTAAGGCTAAATAAAGCCACCAACACTTAGCTATAAACGCCATGCACCTTTCGCCCATATCAACACTATCTAAGCTAGCCAGCTTGTTCCTTTTCGGGGCAATGGTTGCCGGTAGTGCTGTGCGTGCGGAAGTTCCCGCTTTCGTCAAAGAGTCTCTCTATAGTCCTTATGCGGCACCCGTCGCATCCGTGGTTCCTACACTCGCAGCTGACGTCGTTATTATCGACGGTGGTTTAGAGCAAGGGTTACGCCTCGGGATGGTTTGCTCCATCAGTCGTGGATTAAGCTCTATTGGCGAATTGATCATCATCGAATCTCAAAGTGACCGTGCCGCAGGACTTATCCTCGAATTGGTCGACGACTCCACCATTCAAGCGGGAGACATTGCCCGCGTTAAAACAATTCAAAACAGCTGAATCTCATGCAGGTCCAAGCCTATACTAAATACGCCCGTATGTCGCCCCGCAAGGTGCGCGATATCACTCGCGCCATCCAAGGTCGCAACGCCGCCGAGGCCGTCGAAATCTTACGCTTTATTCCGCGTAAGTCCGCACGTCTCGTCAGCAAAACGCTCCAGTCGGCAATCGCGAATGCGGAAAACAATAACAACCTTTCTTCGGATGCACTCAAGATTGAGTCGGCTACCGTCGAGCAAGGCCCAGCGTTCAAGCGCTTCCGCCCAGCTGCTCGTGGTTCGGCACACCCTTATAAGAAGCAGACCAGCCACATCCGTATCATCCTCACTGACGAGGCTTAAGATTTAACCGACCACTCTTTTATTATGGGACAGAAAGTTCATCCAATCGGCTTCCGCCTAGCAGTAACCCGTGACTGGGATTCACGCTGGTATGCAAACAAAAAGCAATACCCTGAATTCATCAAGGAGGACCACACAATCCGCACTTTCCTTACAGAGAAATTGCGCTATGCGTCCGTGCCACGTATTTTCATCGAGCGTGCTTCTGGCCGTATCCGTGTGAAGATCTTCACTGCACGTCCTGGTGTGATCATCGGCCGTAAAGGTGCAGAGCTCGATAAACTCAAGGATCAGCTTAACAAGAAGGTCGGCAAGGAAATCATGCTCGACATTCAAGAAGTCAAGCGCCCGGACCTTTCTGCACAGCTCGTCGCTGAAAACGTAGCTCTCCAGCTAGAGCGTCGTATCGCTTTCCGTCGTGCGATGAAGCGCGCCGTTCAAACGACAATGGCAATGGGTGCCGATGGTATCCGTATCCAGTGTGGTGGCCGTCTCGGTGGTGCAGACATTGCCCGCACTGAGCAACAACGCCAGGGTCGTGTGCCTTTGCAAACACTTCGCGCTAACATCAACTACGGTTTCAGTGAAGCAAGCACAGTTTACGGCATCATCGGTGTCAAATGCTGGATCTGCCTGCCTGACGACGAAACCGCATAAGCGTCCTAACGAAACTTAATTTTTAACTCTTAAACTGAGCGAACAATGGCATTACTCCCATCACGCACTAAATACCGCAAGGTTCACACTGGCCGCATCTACGGCAAGGCACAAACTTGTAACGCACTCGCTTTCGGCGATTTCGGTATCCAATCTCTCACACGTGGTCGCATGACCTCTCAACAGATCGAAGCCGCTCGTGTTGCTATGACTCGTAGCCTCAAGCGTAAAGGTAAGGTCTGGATCCGTGTTTTCCCTCACAAGCCTGTGACCAAGAAGCCTGCTGAAACCCGCATGGGTAAAGGTAAGGGTTCTGTCGAGAAGTGGGTCGCTGTGATCCGCCCAGGAACAATGCTTTTCGAGATCGCTGGTTGCTCTGCAACTGCTGCTCGTGAAGCCCTTCGTCTCGCCGACACCAAGCTGCCGTTTCACTGCCGCTTCGTAACACGCGAAGACTAATCTCCATATTTACTGATACAGGAAATTTTATTATGAGCACAAAAGATATCCGCGAAATGTCCGAAGTAGAAATCGAAAAGAAACTACGCGACTCACGTGACGCTCACGTCAACCTTCGTATGCGCAAGCAGACCGGTCAGGTCGAAAAGCCACACGAATTTACTAACTTGCGTCGCGAAATCGCACGCCTCGAAACAATTCTCAAAGAAAAGAAGTTGGCTGCTGCCACTGCTTAAACTTTCAAAGCCACTAAGTATATGGAAGCAACTCGCAACTCTCGTAAGTCCCTCACTGGAACAGTTACAAGCCGTTCAGGTGATAAGACAATCAAAGTCACTTATTCTTACAAGGTCCCGCACCCTCTCTACAAGAAAGAGATTAAGCGTAAGACTGTTGTGCACGCGCATGATGAAGCCAACGAGTGTGGCCTTGGAGACAAGGTCGAGATCATGGAAACACGTCCACTCAGCAAGCTCAAGCGCTGGCGTGTCACACGTGTGATCGAAGTCGCACCAAAGATTGGCGACGAGTAATCGCGCGGCACACCACATTATTATTTTTAACCGATTAACGGAGATTTAGCTATGATTCAGATGAACAGTCGCGTATTTGTCGCGGATAACACAGGTGCCAAGGAAGCGGAGATGATCCGTCGTATTGGCCAAAACAAGCGCACCGCTGATGTCGGTGACGTAGTGATTTGCAACGTCAAGGTCGCAGCCACAGATTCTTCAGTGAAGAAGGGGGAGGTCGTTCGCGGCGTCGTCGTTCGCACGAAAGCACCTGTTCGTCGCGCAGACGGCAGCTATCTTCGCTTTGATAACAACGCAATTGTTATCATTAATGCAGACGGCAACCCTAAGGGCACACGTATCTTTGGCCCTGTCGCCCGTGAACTTCGTGCGAAGTTCATGAAGATCATTTCACTCGCACCGGAGGTTCTCTAATCATGTCTAAAGCAATCAAACGCGAAGAAGAAGTTGTTGTCATCACTGGTTCTCACAAGGGGAAGCGTGGCAAGGTATTGTCCGTTCAATCTGGTGAGCGCGTCCTCGTTGAAGGCGTCAACATGATCACAAAGTTCGAACGTAAGTCTCAAGACAATCCAGACGGCGGTTCGGTTGAGCGCGAAGCTCCAATCCATTATTCCAACGTCATGTTGGCTTCAAAATACGACGCTAAGCAGAAATAACTAGCTTGCCAGTCGCTACAAAAGCCGCATTTTCACGCACTTTTTCCACAATCACATCGATCACTCTTAACTAGCCGGGTCAGAAATCCGGCTTACATACGATGGCTACAGTCCTACAAAAACATTATACTGATACGGTAATTCCCGAACTTATGAAAAAGTTCGGTTATTCCAATCCGCACCAAGTGCCCGCGATCAAAAAGATCGTCATTAACTCTGGTTTCAATGCAACAGCTGACAAGAATCACATTGCATATGTGAACCAAGATATCGCCAAGATTGCTGGTCAAAACCCTGTCACTACAAAGGCGAAACTCAGTATTTCGAATTTCAAACTCCGCGAAGAGCAACCAATCGGTTGTAAAGTCACCCTCCGTGGTGCCGCGATGTATGACTTCCTTATCCGCCTCATCAATGTCGCACTTCCAGCGATTCGTGACTTCCGCGGTGTGCCAACTAGGTTTGATGGCAAAGGTAACTACACACTCGGTGTGAGCGACCATACAATCTTCCCAGAAATCAGCGCTGAAGGCACAAACGCCACACTCGGTATGGATATCTGCATCAATACCAGTGCGAACACAGATGAAGAAGGTCGCGAGCTCCTCGCTCTCTTCGGTGTTCCTTTCCGCAAGACGAGCGCCGAAGTAGAAGCTGCAGAAGCTGCTGCCGCTGCCGCCAACGCATAAGCACATTTAACACGACTTTCTTATGGCTAAAAAATCCGCTATCCAACGCAACCTCAAGCGCGTCCGTCTCATTGAGAAATACGCAGCTAAGCGCGCCGAGCTCAAAGCAATCCTGGCTAACCCTGAAACTACCGACGAGGAGTTCTACAAGGCACAAGCTAAACTCTGCAAGCTACCTAAAAACAGCTCGCCGATCCGCGCTCGCAACCGTTGCTCCGTCACCGGTCGTCCACGTGCGTTCATCCGCAAATTCGGTCTTTCTCGTATCACATTCCGTGAACTTGCCACTCAAGGTAAGATCCCTGGTGTGACCAAATCCTCTTGGTAAGCACTTTCGCTTTACCAAACCAAATGAAAACCCACTAGTTACTACTATGGCAGTTCACGACACAATCGGTGATTTCATCACCATCATTCGCAATGCGAGTGCGGCACGTAAGGGTTCTTGCACCGCATCGTTCTCCAAGATGCGCCTTGCGATCGCTTCCATTCTCAAGGTTGAAGGTTACATTGCTGACTTCAGTGAGACTCAATGCGAAAAGGGCTTTAAGACCATTACTATTCAATTGAAATATGTTGGTGGCACTCCCGCTATTACTGGTATCCAGCGTCACAGCACGCCTGGTTGCCGTCTCTACTACGGTTGCAAAGAAATCCCCCGCGTTCTTAACGGCTTGGGTGTTGCAATCCTCACAACTTCTAAAGGCGTCATTCGCGCCCGCGATGCCCGTGAAAAGGGTGTTGGCGGTGAGCTCGTCTGCAAAGTCTGGTAATTGAAAGGCAATATACGATGAGCAGAATTGGTAAACTTCCCATTCCCGTCCTTGATAAGGCAAATGTATCGATTAACGGTCAGACCGTTTCCGTCGATGGCCCCAAGGGTAAACTAGAAAAGACTTTCGACCGCTCGGTTAATATCGAGATGGCCAACGGCGAGATCCGTGTGACTCCAGCTGATAGCAGCCGTCACGCACGTGCCATGTTTGGCACAGCTCGCTCGATCATCAATAACATGGTGATTGGCGTCGTCGATGGTTACTCCAAGGATCTTATCATTAAGGGTGTCGGTTTCCGCGCCGCCCTTAAAGGCAACATCCTTGATCTATCACTCGGTTATTCTCACCCAGTTGAGTTGACTATTCCAGAAGGCATCACTGTGACTGTCACTGAGAATACAAAACTCAAAGTTGAAGGTGCCGATAAACAAGTCGTTGGCGAAATTGCTGCGACAATCTATTCCTACTTCCCAGCCGAGCCTTATAAGGGCAAGGGTGTCCAGATCGTCGGTCAATACGTCCGCCGTAAGGAAGGCAAGAAGTCCGCTTAATTTTCAGCAGAGGTTAAAACATGAAACTCGCAAAGAAAAACATCCTTTTACAGAAGCGTCGCTGGCGTATCCGCAAGAAAATCAAGGGCACTGCAGAGCGTCCACGCTTGACTGTGCACTTCTCCAACAAAAACATCTACGCACAATGCATCGACGACGTAAAGGGTCACACCGTGGCTTACGTTTCTTCGATTGGTGGCGACGAGAAAGCAAACAACGATGGTGCAGTTGCACTCGGCAAAGCTATTGCTGAGAAGGCAAAGGCAGCTGGTGTTGAGAGCGTTGTCTTCGACCGTGCTGGCCGCCGTTACCACGGTTGCGTCAAATCATTTGCTGAATCGGCACGCGAGAGCGGCCTCCAGTTCTAAGGAATTACCATATGAGCAGACAAAAAAGATCATTTTCTCAAAAAGACGAAGTCGAAGAAGTTCCAGAATACGTCGAAAAGGTTGTGCATATCAGCCGTTGTTCGAAAGTTGTTAAGGGCGGTCGCCGTTTTAGCTTCGCAGCACTCGTCGTGACTGGTAACCAAAAAGGTGAAGTCGGTGTCGGTTATGGTAAGGCAAAGGAAGTTCCCGAAGCGATTCGCAAGGGCACAGAGAATGCTAAGAAGAACCTCGTCACTATCAAACTCCGTGGCGACACGATCCCTCACCACGTTCTCGGCGAAGCCGACGGTGGTAAGGTGCTCCTTCGCCCGGCAACAGACGGAACAGGTGTTATCGCAGGTGGCGGTTGCCGCGCTGTTCTTGAATCCGTAGGTATCAAAAACATTCTATCCAAGTCTCTCGGCTCGAACAATCACTTGGCTATGGTCAAGGCGACAATGGCTGCGCTTCAGCAGCTTCGTTCGAACGAAGAAATCAAAAACGTTCGTTTCAGCCAAGCTGGAGCGGAAGCGTAAGGAGCCAACACAATGAATCTCGAAAATATTCCAACAATCGCTGGTGCAACGCACCCGACCAAACGTCTCGGACGTGGTGAGGGTAGTGGACACGGTAAAACTTCCGGTAAGGGACACAAGGGTCAGAAGGCTCGTTCCGGTGGCGGTATCCGTATTGGTTTCGAAGGTGGTCAAATGCCACTATATCGTAAACTTCCACGTCGTGGCTTCAACAACTTCAACTTCAAAGTTTCCTATCAATTGGTAAACGTCGGTCAGCTCGAGAAGCTTGAAGGCGATGTCGTTGATCGTGCAGCCTTGGTCAAAGCCGGTCTTGTTCGTGATAACGATCAAGGCGTTAAGCTTCTTGGTGACGGCGAAGTATCCAAAGCATATACAATCAACGTCTGCAAAGTTTCCGCATCTGCTAAAAGCAAGATCGAAGCTGCTGGCGGTAAGATTGAAGAAGCTGCAGCTCCAGTTGCTGACGTAAAGCAAGACGCATAATTCAGTTCGCTCGTCGAACCGAATGAATGACAACCTCGAAATATGCTTTCTGCTTTTACCAACTCTCTGAAGATTCCTGAACTGCGCCAGAAGATCTTCTTCACGCTGGCGTTGCTATTCATCGCTCGTGTCGGTGCTAATATCCCATTGCCTGGGATCAACACTGGCCCGATTACGGAGTTCATGAGCGATCAGGCATCTGCAGGTGGCGGTGTTGTTGGCCTCTTCAACATGTTCACTGGTGGCGCACTCCTTAAAGGTGCGGTATTTGCCCTCGGCATTATGCCATACATCAGTGCTTCCATTATTATGCAGCTCGTTGGTGCGGTTTTCCCTGCCATCGCTCGCCTGCAGCAGGAAGGTGATGTCGGTCGTCAAAAGATCAATCAGTACACTCGTTACCTGACACTCGGTATTTGCGCGGTTCAAGGGCTCTTGCTACTCGTCGCTTTGTCGACCAATCCGGGCAGCTTGATCGGGCAAGGATTTAATCCTGCAGAATATGGTTCTGTGGTGATTATGCCTCAGTTGCCATTCCTGATCACAGGCACTATTTTCCTCACCGCTGGCACCATGATCATGGTATGGCTTGGTGAGCAAATCACCCAAAAAGGTATCGGTAACGGTATCTCACTATTGATCACAGTCAGTATCATCTCCGGCCTTCCGGCTGCGGTGATGGCTGCTTATCAAATGTTCGTCGCACCTGTCGGTTCCGAAGGCGCAGCGTTGGGTGTTCCAGAAGGTGTTTTGATGCTCGGACTTTTATTTGCGGTGACTGCTGGCCTCGTTGCCATCACACAAGCGCAACGTAAGATTCCTGTGCAGTATGCAAAGCGTGTTGTCGGTCGTAAGGTTTACGGCGGTCAAAGCTCTTTCCTTCCTTTGAAGGTGAACTACGCTGGTGTTATGCCCGTCATCTTCGCTTCTGCGATCTTGATGTTCCCTGCACAGATCCTCAGCTACCTTGGCTCCGCCACTGGTATGCGCTTCTTCAACGACTTTGCTGATGCAATTGCACACGGTCGTGCTGCATACTACATCATTTTTGGTCTTCTGATCCTGATCTTCAGCTACTTCTGGGTATCGATGATGTTCAAGCCTATTCAAATCGCTGACGATTTGAAAAAGAATGGCGGTTACATTCCTGGCGTTCGCCCAGGTGAGCCAACTGCTAAGTTCCTCGACCACATCATGACACGCCTAACACTGGCGGGTGCTATTTCCATTACGGTGATTGCGCTGTTCCCCGATGTGCTCCTTTTCGCATACAACGTACCATTCAGCGTCGCCGTATTCTTCGGTGGCACCGGTATGCTTATTACAGTAGGTGTGCTTCTTGACACCATGCGCCAAATCGAAACATACCTCCTTCAACGTCACTATGACGGGTTCTTGAAAAAAGGTAAGATTCGTGGTCGTTCCGCTGCTCGTAACAAGCAACTCGTTGATTCCGCAGGCTTGCAAGATTTTTGGACCGCATGGCGTCCACTACTCTTTATCGCCATCGCGCTTTTTGTTCTCGGTATTGTTTCTTGGTTCTTAAACCTCGGCTAATTCCCCGGACGCTTGATTTTTCCGAAGGTGTTTCCTAACCGATGCTTCTTCGTTTCCTAATTGTTCTTTGATCCATCTCCTCTAGTAGACCGATGAAATCCATTCGTTCAGACGAAGAAATTCAATCGATCCGCGAAGCCTGCCAAATCGCCGCGACCGTTCTTAAACGTCTCGTCGATGAAGTAGAAGAGGGGATGACCACCTACGATCTCGACCAGCTTGGTCGCAAATACATCGAAGAGTTCGGTGCGGAGAGTGCTTGCTTTAACTATCGTTCTGGCAGCAACGTCTTTCCCGCCCACACTTGCCTATCCATTAACGAGGAAATCGTTCATGGTATCGGCACTATGCGTCGCACCATTCAAGGCGGTGACGTTGTTTCGATTGATGTCGTGGTTCGCTATCGCGGATTTATTGGCGACAATGCCAGCACAGTTCTTATCCCGCCCGTTGCGGACGAGAACCAAAAGCTCATTGATGCCACTCGCGAAGCACTTAACTACGCCATCAGTTTTGCCCGAGCCGGTAATCGCGTTGGAGACATCTCCAATGCAGTTGAGCGCTATATCAAGCGTCACAACTTTGGGATCGTTCGCGAATTTGTCGGTCATGGCGTTGGCGCCACGATGCACGAAGCACCCCAAATCCCGAATTTCGGTCGACGCGGAACCGGTGCTTTACTCAAACCCGGCATGGCATTGGCGATTGAACCGATGATCAATATGGGCACTGGTGCAGTCTCCATGATGGACGACGGTTGGACCGCTGTCACTCGCGATGGTAAACCCTCCGCTCACTTCGAGCACACCGTCCTCGTCACCGGAGGCGATCCAGAAATATTAACAATTCCGAAAATTTAACTTTTCAAACTCTCTTAAATCACTATTTTCCACCGTTTTCCCGCAATCCAGCGGGTGACCAACCTTTTTTTATCATGCCACGTATACTTGGAGTCGATATCCCTGCAAACAAGAAGCTAGAATACTCGCTTCGCTACATCTACGGTATTGGACCGACACGCGCGAAACTTATCGTTGAAGTGTCTGGTTTCGATCCAGATCGCCGTGCTGGTGACCTCTCTGAAGAAGAGGTGAATCAGCTCGCATCGATTGTTTCGGACAAGCAATACATCGTTGAAGGTGATCTCCGTCGTGAGCGCACTGCCAACCTGAAGCGCCTATCAGCGATCCGCAGCCTCCGTGGCATCCGCCATATGCGTGGATTGCCTGTTCGTGGCCAACGCACTAAAACAAATGCGCGCACACGTAAAGGTGCCGTCAAACCGGTTCGTAAGTAACCACTAAGAGGACTTTCCTATGAGCGAAGAAGAAAACACACCAGTAGAAGAAGAAAAAGTAGTTGCAGCTGCTGCAACCGAAGAGGCTGAAGCGCCCGTTAAAAAGGTAGAAACAGCTGAGGATCTTCTGAAGAGCGATCTTGACGGTGTTAAAATCCGTCGTGCCAAGGGCAGCAAGAACATTACCTCCGGTATTGTGAATGTCCTCGCTACTTTCAATAACACTAAAGTCACTTTCTGTGATCCACGCGGCAACGTCATTTCCTGGTCCAGTGCCGGTAAGTGCAACTTTCGTGGCTCTCGCAAGTCCACTGCATACGCAGCACAGGTCGTCACACAAGACGCCGGTCGTGTTGCGATTTCGCATGGTATGAAAGAAGTTGTCGTTAAGTTGAACGGTCCAGGTATGGGTCGTGATTCAGCTGTGCGCGCACTCCAATCTTTGGGTATGGTTGTAACTGAAATTGTGGATGTGACTCCGATCCCCCACAACGGTTGCCGTGCTCCAAAACGTCGTCGTGTCTAATTGTGCCTCTGCCACATAGATACTTAATAATTAGTTAGCAGAACCAACCAATACAACATATGGCCCGTTACACAGGACCCACTACTCGTATCAACCGCCGTTTCGGACAAGCGATTTTCGCACCGACTAAGGCATTTGAACGCAAGCCTCACCCTCCAGGCCAACACGGCCCTCGTCTCCGCCGCAAGTTTAGCGACTATGCGGTTGGTTTGAACGAAAAGCAGAAACTCCGTTTCATGTATGGAATTACGGAGAAACAATTCCGCCTCACTTTCGAAAAGGCTAAAGCAACACGTGGTGTAACCGGTGAAATTTTCCTCAAGATGCTTGAGTGCCGTCTTGACAGCGTGGTCTACCGCTTGGGCTTTGCTAAGTCACGCTCTGCGGCACGTCAGTTTGTTGGTCATGGTCACATTTTTGTGAATGGTAAAAAGACCGATATCGCCAGCTTCATGGTTAAAGAAGGTGACGAAATCGAAGTGCGCGAGCGCACATCTTCTCGCCAGCTAGCAGCACGCAGCATGGAAGAGAGTCAAGCTCGCACCACTCCTGAGTGGCTGACACTTAACGCTGACGCTCTTAAAGCGACAGTTAATCGCCTTCCTTCTTCCGAAGAAACCGAAGCCGCTATTAACGTTCAACTCATCGTTGAATTCTATAGCCGTTAATCCGTCCACGTCGGACCCTCTGGTCCGATGACAGCAAATTATTTGTAACTGTTAACACAAAGCCCAATTATGCCAAAGCGCTTAGGAAAATTCGAACTTCCAAACCGACTTGTAAAAGTCGAACAATCCGCCACCGATACATTTGCGATCTTTCAGGCTGAGCCGTTTGAAACCGGTTATGGTCACACGATCGGCAATTCACTTCGTCGCGTGCTTCTTAGCTCCATCGAGGGTGCATCGATCACATCAGTTAAAATCGACGGCGTTCAACACGAGTTCCAAAGCATTGATGGTATCGTCGAAGACGTTACCGACATCGTGCTTAACCTCAAGAAGGTCCTTCTTGTTTCCGAGTCTCGCGAAGCCGTTACTCTGATCATTGATGTCAATAAAGAAGGTGCTATCACCGCTGGAGACATCCAAGAGGATAACAACTTCAAGGTAATCAACCCTGACCAAGTCATCTGCACACTCGACAAGAAGCAACGCTTCCTTGCCGAGCTTGAAGTGAAGGTCGGTCGTGGTTACTGCGCCGGTGAAGACAACAAGAAGCCAGGTCAACCAATTGGTGTGATCCCTATCGATTCTCTCTTCAGCCCTGTTCGCCTCGTTAAATATTCCGTTGAGAATACACGTGTCGGTCAGGAGATGGACTACGACAAGCTTATCCTTGAGATCACAACTGATGGACGTATCACTCCTGACGATGCACTCAAGCAATGCGCTGCTATCCTTAAGCATCACCTCGATGTATTCGACGAAGTTTCCCAAGAGGAGATTGAGTTCGAAAGCGAAAGCAAGGAAATCAGCGAAGAACAAAATCGCCTCCGCAAGCTCCTTAACATGAGCGTGAACGAGATCGAACTTTCCGTTCGTGCAGCTAATTGCCTTAACAACGCCAACATCACAACCGTTGGCGAGTTGGCAATGAAGTCCGAACAGGAAATGCTCAAATACCGTAACTTTGGTAAAAAGTCGCTTAACGAAATCAAGGACAAGCTCGAGCAACTCGGTCTTTCCCTTGGTATGAAGATCGACGAACGCCTCCTCGAAAAAGGTAGCGAACTATAATCCCGCCTCTAGAGGCTAACGAATTTAAAGACAATGCGTCACAGCAAAAGAAGACATAGACTAGGGGTCACAGGCCCTCACCGTTCCGCTATGATGGGCAACCTCTCGGTTGCACTTATCACACACGGCCGTATCGAAACGACCTTATCTAAGGCTAAGGCACTCCGTCCTTTTATCGAGAAGGTAATCACCCTCGCGAAGAAGGCAGACAAAGCCAACGATGCAGCCCGTAAGATCCACTTCCGTCGCCTCGCGATCTCTCGCGTTCGTGATAAAGGTGCAGTGGCTAAGCTTTTTGATGAGCGCGCTAGTGAGTTCGCTGATCGCGAAGGCGGTTACACACGTATCTACAAGATCGGTCAACGTATCGGTGATGCTGCTGAAATGGCACTCATCGAGCTAATCGACGGCAACGACGAAGGCTATGAAAAGCCTAAGAAGAAAGCCGCGAAAAAAGCGACTAAGAAGGCTGCTAAGAAAGCAACCAAGAAGGCTGCTAAGACCGAAGAAGCGACTGAAGAAGAAGCACCAGCAGCTGAAGAAGTTGCTGCCGAGGCACCTGCTGCTGAAGAAGCTCCTGCTGAAGAAAAGAAAGACGCGTAAGCGATTCCTTTTATACATTTACAAAAGCCCGTCCGTCATGGACGGGCTTTTTTGTGCCTAAAAAGCAGGGGCTTTGCTCGTTCAGGGTTCTCGGCTTGTATGTGTCAATTGTGCTACAAAAAAATCCCGCAGCTTGAAAGCTTGCGGGATTTGAAAGTTTGTAACCTGCTTTTGGTTTAACCGTCGATTTGCTCTTCGAGGAACTTGAAGAGCTCGTCTTCGGTGACGCGGCGTTGTTCGCAGGTGTCGCGATCGCGTAGGGTGACGGTGCCGTCCTTCTCGATGGTATCGAAGTCGATGGTGATGCCGTATGGGGTGCCGATCTCGTCTTGACGACGGTAGCGGCGACCGATGGCGCCAGATGCGTCGTAAAAGACGTTCCAGCGGCGCTGTAGTCGCTTGTAGAGGGCAGTGGCGCGCTCAACGAGTTCGGGCTTATTCTTGAGCAATGGGAAGATGGCTGCCTTGTAGGGGGCGATCTTCGGGCTGAATTTGAGCACAAGGCGTTTCTCGGCAACTCCTTTATCGTTGGGCACTTCGTCTTCGGTGTAGGCGGCGGTGAGCACGGCGAGGAGTGTGCGGTCGACGCCGAGCGATGGCTCGATGACGTGGGGCACATACTTTTCCTTAGCGGCTTCGTCGAAGATAGTCATCGACTTACCGGAATGCTCCTGGTGTTGCTTCAGGTCGTAGTCGCCGCGGCAGGCGATGCCCCAGAGCTCTTGTTCGCCGTGTGGGAACTGATACATGAGGTCAGTTGTCGCTTGCGAGTAGAAGGCAAGCTTGTCTTCAGGGTGGATGTCCTCGGTGATGCCGTCACGGTCCAAGCCGATGGAAACGAGCCAGTCGGTGCAGGTGTCGATCCATTCACGGTGTAGCGTTTTCCAGTCCGCGTTTGGTGAAATGAAGTATTCGATCTCCATTTGCTCGAATTCACGGGATCGAAAGATGAAATTACGAGGTGTGATTTCGTTACGAAAGGCTTTACCGATTTGAGCGATACCGAAAGGGATCTTTACGCGACCGGTATCGACAATGTTCTTGTAGTTGGCAAAGATACCTTGAGCGGTTTCCGGGCGAAGATAAGCGACGGCTGATTCATCCGCAAGCGGTCCGACTTTGGTTTCGAACATGAGCTTGAATTCGCGTGGCTCAGTCAGCGAGCCGGGCTTGCCAGTCGCTGGGGACGGGATGAGTGCGTGTTCCTCTGGCTTTGATTCGGTGTAGTCCTTGAGGACGATTGGCCCGAGTTCGCCTTGCTTTGCCATTTTACGCTTCATTTCAGCAGCGGCTTTTTCAGCAACTTCTTGCTGGTCGATGCATTCAACCACAGAAACGTAGCCGATGGTTTCGCCATCTACGTTGACTGGAGCGAAGAAAAGTTGGTCTGCACGGTAGCGGAGCTTGGATTCTTTACAGTCGACCATCGGGTCGGAAAAGCCGTCCACGTGGCCGGAAGCCTTCCAGATCTTCGGGTGCATGATGATTGTGGAGTCGAGGCCTTCGATATCGTCACGTCGTTGCACCATGTCGCGCCACCAAGCTTGCTTGATGTTGTTGCGTAGTTCGACGCCGAGTGGGCCGTAATCGTAGAACCCGTTATAGCCGCCGTAGATTTCGGAGGACTGAAAAATGAAACCGCGGCGTTTGCACAGGCCGACGATATCTTCCATCAAAGTTTCGCTAGATGCTGGAGCTGTCATAAGCCCGCCAAAGATGGTGTTTCAGCATGGAGGGTCAAGTGAGTAGTGGGAGTGATCAGGTAAACGCTGATATGCTGAAAACTAAAATGCTGATGAATGTGGTGGAATTGATTTTCTGCGAGGTTGCCAAGTGTCTGTAATCTTTCATCTTGGTCGAAATGAGTTCCGGTAAATCAACCACACCTAAGCAGCTGAAGGGGCATGAACGCTTCCTTCTGTGGTTGTTGGTGGCTTTTATTCGGACTTGGGGGCGCACGTTGCGCTTTAAGTGGGGAGCGGAGGTGCAGGCCTTGATTGATGAACCCGTTGTGCCATCGGTGGCGGTAACTTGGCATAATCGCTTGTTTGTTTCTCCGGAGTTTTTTCGCCGTCATTTGAAAAAACGTAAAGTGGCGACTTTGATCAGCGCGAGTTCAGATGGTGGTTGGTTATCTGGTTTTTTTGAAACGCTTGGCATCAAGCCGGTGCGTGGTTCACGCTATGGTCGTGGGGCTCAGGCATTTCGTGAAATGATCACGGCGAATGCGGAGGGTTATGATATATCGGTCACCCCAGACGGTTCGCGGGGACCACTTTATGATATGAAGCCCGGAGCGGTGGCAATGGCCCAGAAGACTGGGGCGCCGATCGTATTGCTGTCATTGAATTTCAATGGGGCGTGGCGTTTGAAGAGTTGGGATAAGTTTTATTTGCCCTATCCATTCAGTCGGATCGACGTGAGGGTGGATCGTGTGGGGCATTTTGCGGAACTAGGCACGGAAGACCTCAAAGAAGCCTCGATTGCACTTAAAGCACGAATGGATGCCATCACGGAGGACGAATTGGTCTATGGGAAAGGCTAAACAAGGTGTAACTCTTTCCTTGAAACTTAGCGTGCCTAGTATTGCTTGATGCATCCTACCTAGGGCAGATCACTTATTTCGTCTTTCAGCTTTTAGCATTTTAGTTCTCAGATTTCAGCTTTTATAAAAACATGGCACTCATCGTTCAAAAATATGGCGGCACTTCAGTCGGCGATGTGGACCGCATCAAGAATGTGGCCCAGCGCGTGAAGGAAACCTATGACGCCGGCAATCAAGTTGTGGTGGTGGTTTCGGCACGTTCCGGGGTGACCAACGAGTTGATTGCTCGTGCGAAGGCGTTGAACCCAAATCCAGACGAGCGTGAGATGGATATGTTGCTTGCGGTGGGCGAACAAGAGACGATTGCTTTGACTGCAATGGCTTTGCATGCGTTGGGCATTCCCGCTGTTTCGCGCACCGGAGCGCAGGCTGGTATTTTAACAGATCCCTCCCACACACGTGCACGCATCACCAGTATTTCTGGCGGCGACCTTCAGGAACAATTGGACGCGGGCAAGGTGGTCATCCTCGCTGGGTTCCAAGGGCATTCGGCTGATGGGCAAATCACGACGCTTGGTCGTGGTGGTTCTGATTTGAGCGCGATCGCAATTGCGGCGGCACTCAAGGCTGACCTGTGTCAGATTTTGACGGATGTCGATGGCGTCTATACTGCGGATCCACGTATTGTGTCAGATGCGAAAAAGCTGAATGAAATTTCCTACGAAGAAATGCTCGAACTCGCCAGCAGCGGTTCGAAAGTCATGCAAAATCGAGCGGTCGAGTTTGCGCAAAAATTCAATGTCGTTTTTGAAGTCCGCTCCAGTTTTAACAACAACCCCGGAACTATTGTGAAAGAAGAAGTCGCCTCTATGGAAGATGTCGTGGTGAGCGGTGTCGCTCTCGATAAGAACCAAGCCAAGATTGTAGTCAGTGATTTACCTGATCGCCCCGGAACTGCCGCCAAGCTTTTCGAAGCGCTCGGTGTGGCCGGTATCAGTGTGGACATGATTGTTCAGAATCTTGGCCGTGATGGCAAAGCCAACATGACCTTTACCGTGCCACGTGATGATATTCATCGTGCAGAAAAAGCGGTTGCGGAGTCGTTCCCCGATGAGGCTGCGGGCAAACTTTTTGAAGCGAGCGATATCGCTAAGGTTTCTGTTGTCGGAGTGGGCATGCGCTCGCACTCAGGTGTTGCGGCCAAGCTTTTTGCGGCTCTGGGGCAGGCGGGTGTGAATATCCAACTCGTCAGCACATCGGAGATTAAGATTTCAGTTGGAATCGATCCGAAAGATGCGGAGGAAGCGACACGCATTGTGCATGCTGCCTTCGGGTTAAGCAAATAGGCTCAGCTATGGAAGCGGAGCGTATGTCTGGTATGGATCATCGCTCAATATTGCTGGCTGCCGCGGCAGCTTTGCCACGGCGTGAAGATTTAGCGCCGTATATTGAAGATGTCGCCAAGGCAGAAGCGCGCGGCTACTTTTTGCCCGATGAGGATGAGCGCTTGCGCGAGATATACTGCCGCTATTTGGCTGTGCGCTCGTCGTTGTTGGATTGTTTGCTCGATCTAAGTCGTGGGCGCTGGGCGCATCGTGATACCGATGACCTGAGTGATTTCGTGGTCGCATATGCGGCGGCTTGTTTACTGGTGCGGGCTGCGAGTTATCTGGTGGAGTTGACCGAGGATGCTCCGGTCACAAGAAAGAAGCTGGATGAGCCCGAGCCGCGTTATGGCTTAGAGGCGAAGACTTTTACTCGTATCTATCAAAGTCTCACATCGCCGCGTCGTTGGTGGGGCTTTTGGGATGCGACACATTTTTATCAGAAACAGCGTGAGGAGATTCTTGAGTTGCGGTCGGACGGTTCAATGGGGCCGATTATCGAGTTATTGATTGCAGAAGAAAGCTTCGTGCCGCGCAGCCGGAAAGTGTTTTTAAAGAAGCGTTTGTCCTATCGTGTGCATTCTTTTTTACGGAGAAGTTTGTCGGGCTATCAGAAAGTGATGTTCAATATGTTTCAACTGAGCGGGCATAGCATCGCTGAATTGAAGCAACCTTTTGTGAAACCCATTGGGGCGGGTAAGCGCGTAACGGATGAAGTGCGGTCTCGATTGGAGTCTTTTTTGCAGCCCGGCGATGTCTTAGTGACGCGGCATGACGACGCCTTGAGTAATCTCTTTCTCCCTGGGTTCTGGCCTCACGCTGCGTTTTATGTGGGGAGTAATGAACAGCGAGCAACCATCGGGGTGGACAGTGGGCTTTCGATCGGACCTGAAGTGCGTTTTCTGGAAGCCAAGAAGGACGGGGTGCGTCTGCGACCTGCCAATGACACCTTGCAGGTGGATGCGTTTGTCGTGCTACGACCCTCCTTGTCGAATGCCGATGTGGTCAATGCCGTGGGTCGTGCTTTGACGCATGCTGGAAAGCTCTACGATTTCATCTTCGATTTCACCGCGTCAAATCGTTTGGCCTGCACGGAACTCGTTTATCGCTCCTATCATGGAGTCGGACCGGTCGAGTTGGCGCTGCAGCCACATGCCGGGCGTCATTGCCTCTCGGCTGAGGATTTGATCAACCAAGTAGTGGGCAATGGCTGGTTTGAGCCAGTTCTGGTTTATGGCCTAGTGGGGGACCAATGGATCGAAGGTCTTGAGTCCCGCGAATTGTTGCAGGGAAGTTTCGCTTCAAATTTTTGAAACGGTAATTGTTGATTGACTCTCAGGTTTGGGATACAGACTTCAGAGTATGCAATTTATAAGCACACGTGGCCAAGTGCCCCCAGTTTCGTTTTCCACCGCAGTCGCGCAAGGTCTCGCGCCAGATGCGGGGCTTTATTTGCCTGAAACACTGCCAGACCTGAAGCCATTCTTGAAGGAATGGGAGGGGCTGAGCTATGCCGAGCTATGTGAGGCGTTTTTCTCGATCTTTGCGACCGACATTGATCCGGCAGAGTTGAAAACGATTGTTGCGAAGTCTTACACCAAGTTTGATCACGCTGACATCGCGCCAATTGTTAAACTGAGCGAAGAGCTTTATGTGCTCGAACTCTTCCACGGCCCTACGCTCGCGTTTAAGGACTTCGCTTTGCAACTACTCGGCAATTTGTATGAGGCGCAGATCGCACGCACAGGTAAGCCAATTTCTGTTCTCGGGGCGACTTCCGGTGATACCGGTGCCGCTGCGATTCATGGCTTGTTGGGTAAAGAGGGCGTGACGACATTTATTCTTTATCCCGATGGTCGCATCTCTCCACTCCAGGAGCGTCAGATGACCTGCACAGGCGCGAGCAATGTGTTCCCGCTGGCGATTAAGGGTAGTTTTGACGACGCGCAAGCTGCTATGAAGACGGTCTTCGAGGATCAGGAGTTTGCAGCAGAAGTGGGGCTCTCTGCGGTCAACTCGATCAATCTCGCCCGTATCTTAGCGCAGTGTGTTTATTATTTGTCCGCATTCTTTCGTTTGCCTGCGGATGTGCGTGAGAACGTGACCTTCGTTGTGCCAACTGGTAACTTTGGTAACGTGTTGGCCGGTTGGTTGGTGCAGCGTATGGGTTTGCCGATCAAAGGATTTCGGGTCGCGACCAATCAAAATGATATTCTTCACCGGCTCTTTCAAACTGAAGTCTATAAGTTGGACGCGGTGGCACCTAGCTTAGCGCCTTCGATGGATATTCAGGTGGCTTCGAATTTTGAGCGCTTTCTCTATTACGCGGAAGGCAGTGATCCCGCCAAGGTGCGTGAGATTATCCAGACTTTCAAAGATACCGGAGAGTATATCTTCGAGGAATTGAAGGCTGAAGGCTTTAGCAGTTCACGCACAGATGATGCGGAGATTGCGACGATCATTCAGCGCGTGTATGAGCAATATGGTTATATCGCGGATCCACACACGGCATGCGGCTTTGCGCCGATGGCCGATTCGGGGCCTGAGATCGTGCTTTCGACTGCTCATCCCGCAAAGTTTCCTGACACTATACAAGAAGCCATTGGCCAGGATTCGACACACCCTTCGCTTGAAGCGCTCAAGCAGCGCGAGATTGTGAAGCATGCAGTCGAGCCGACGCCGGAGGCAATTAAAGCATTCATGCGGGCGCACATCGTTCGGTAGATTTTGAGGCACAAAAAAGCCCGTCGTTTACACGACGGGCTTTTGAAATTTTCAGATATCGCTAATTACCAGGCGAAGATCGGAGAGCTGATGGATGTGCCACCAACTGCGACTGTAAGGTTTTCGCCTTCTGCCCAGATCTCATCGTTGATGAGGAACTTGAAAGTGACTTCGCCCTTAGCTTTAGTGCTCTTTAGTGCCCATTCGTAAGGAGTTACATTGTCGAGCAATGTGCCCTTGGACCAGCTGAGGCCAGCGCCTGAGCCACGCACGTAGAGACTGTTGCCGAAGCCGACATCAACACGAGCGATGAGTGAAGTTTGCTGAACTTTCTTAGCACCTGCTTTTTTAGCTGGTGCTGCCGTAGTAGCAGGAGCCTTCTTAGGTGCCGCTTTAGGAGCAGCCGCTTTAGTGGCAGGAGCTTTCTTAGCAGCGACTTTTTTAGCAGGAGCCTTTTTAGCAGCGACTTTCTTGGCCGGAGCTTTTTTAGTGGCGACTTTCTTAGCAGGTGCTGTCTTGGTTGCTACCTTTTTAGCGGCAACTTTCTTGGTTGTGGTTTTTTTAGCCATTTGAATTTATTTTCTAATTTAGATGAGTTATTATCTCGGTCACATCCAGAAATTAACTTGTGGCATACTGTCCGAAGGCAGGGTGCATAGCAGATAACTAGCCAAGTTGATACCAAAAAGTTTATCTTTTCGTTATTTATTTTCTGCGGTTTCTACGTGGGCTAGTTGCCTGTTAGTAAGTAGATGACTTCCTCTGCCAAGTTTTTTGCATGGTCCGCGATCCGTTCTATGGATTTCGAAATAAGGATTGTCTCGATGTTACTGGAAGGTTCTACGCTGCCTTCGCACATGTCAGATGCGAGGGCCTTGAAGTTTTCTTTGTTTAAACGATCCACTTCTTTATCGCGTTCCATAATGGACTCAGCGAGCTCGAGGTCTTCTTCGAGGAAGCAAGTGATGGCGTCGTCCAGCATTGCGAAGGCTAGTTTGCTCATTGCTTCGATGTGCACCTTGTTGACGACTTTGCCGTCGCGGGTAAGGATGCGCTTGGTTTTTTTGGCGATGCTGTGTGCTTCATCGCCTGCGCGTTCGATGTCGTGGCTGGCTTTGATGGCGACAAAGATTAATCGCACGTCGCTAGAAACGGGGGAACGCAAAGTGATGTAGCGAACGGATGCACGGTCGATTTCGATTTCGAGGTCGTCGATTTCGTCGTCGAGTTTGATCGCACGTTCGGTTTTCTCGAGGTCGCTGTTGAGGAAGCCTTCGACGGCGAGTCGACCCGCTTCGTGTGCCTTTTCGGCGATTAGGATGAGTTTGGACCGTAGGTCCTGAAGTTCGTGGTGGAAGTAGCGTTTCATGGCTGAATGTATTGAAGTGGGTGCGGTGGGTAGTGGATGATCAACCGAAGCGCCCGGATATGTAGGCTTCCGTTTGTGGGTTTTTCGGGTTCATGAAAATATCGTCAGTATTTTCAAATTCGATGAGCTTCCCGAGATAAAAGAATGCGGTGCGATCAGAGACACGAGCCGCTTGCTGCATGTTGTGTGTGACGATGACGATAGTGTAGTCTTTCTTGAGCTCGTGGATCAACTCTTCGACTTTCGCGGTGGCGATCGGGTCTAGCGCGGAGCAAGGCTCGTCCATGAGTAGGATCTTAGGGCGCACCGCGAGTGCGCGGGCGATACAGAGGCGTTGTTGCTGACCGCCGGACATGCCGAGCGCACTTTCGTTGAGGCGGTCTTTAACTTCGTCCCAAAGCGCTGCGCCGCGTAGGCATTCTTCGACTACGTCGTCGAGTGTGCTTTTTTTCTTCACGCCTTGGATGCGGAGACCGTAAGCGATGTTATCGTAAATCGACTTAGGGAAGGGGTTCGACTTCTGGAAGACCATGCCGACGTGTTTGCGTAGTTCGATGACGTCGATGTCTTTGTCGTAAATATTGACGCCGCTGATCTTGATTTCGCCACCTTTGATACGGGCGATATCGATGAGATCATTCATGCGATTGAAGCAGCGTAGGAAAGTGGACTTGCCACAACCCGAGGGACCGATAAATGCGGTGACCTCTTTCTCTTTAATATCCATGTTGATATCAAAGAGCGCTTGTGAGTCGCCGTATGCGAAATCGAAGTTTCGTATTTCGATAATCGGTGGCTGCGAGTTTTCGCTAGTAGTGATAGGTGTGCTTGTTTGAGCCATGAGAAAGTGTTTTCGCTGTTATAAATTCGGGTGTATCCTAGACTACCATTTGTATTTTTTGCGGATCTTCACGCGTAGTATGATGCTGCTTAGAGCGAAGAATCCGACGATGAAAAGGAAGACAAAGGCTGCGCCATATTGCATGTTCCGAGTATATTCGTTTTGCGGGATTTTGGCACTGACCACGTAGATGTGGTAGGGCAGTGCCATTACGCCTTGGAAGAAAAAGTCGGTTGGTTTAGTAAGACCTTCCCATGGCAGCTGGTCGCGTAGCGCGAATGCGGCGGTAAACATGATTGGTGCGGTCTCACCTGCGACGCGGGCGATACCCATGATCGAGGAAGTCAAGATACCGGGGAGGGCGTAAGGCAAGACGTTGGTGCGAATGGTCGTCCATTTCGAGGCGCCGAGTGCTAGCGATCCTTCGCGGAAACCTTTCGGGATGGCGCGCATGGACTCTTCACTGGCGGTGATGATGACGGGCAAAGCCATGATCGCGAGCGTGAACCACCCGGCGATCATCGAGACACCCCATCCGAAGAAGAGGACGAACATCCCGAAGCCGAACAAGCCGAATACGATGGAGGGCACCCCGGAAAGATTGAGGATCGACAGACGGATCAGTTGCAGCACGCGACCAGGGCGGCTGTATTCGCTGAGATAGACGGCGCAAAGCACGCCGAGGGTGAGTGCGATGGCGATGGAGCCTGCCACGAGCAGGCAGGTGCCGATAATCGCTGGACCAATGCCGCCGCCACTGTAAGCGTAATTGTTATAGGCGTAGAGTTCTTCCGACGGCGGCTCGGGAAGGGCGCGATATTCGGAATCGCTATACATGAGCCGACCTTCCTTGCGCTCTTCATCAAGCGTTTCGTAGCGCTCCTCGAGCGTTTCGATTTGGCTACTATACGCGGCAGCTTCTGTTTTGGCCCCGGAGCCGAGTGCCGCCTTCTTGGCTTTGCTCGAGAGAATCTCTGCTTTGATCGAGGCGAGCTCGTCGTAGATTTCCTTCGGTTCGTAAACGTGCAGTGTTTGTGGCTTTTGCGTGAGGAAAGCGATATTGATGAATGGAGCCTTTGTCATGAAGACGGCTTTGGATCCATTATAGGCGATGTTGAAAAAGATGTAACCAGCCGCGATGATGACGGCATAGGTAGCCAATCGGAAGAAGAGCGTCGTGAACGATTCAAACGCAGCTTGGCGGCTCTTTCGCTTCGAGAACGGATGTGGTGCTTTTTGTGCAGACATGATCGTAAAGTGTAGAGGTTAATCGCCGAGCTTGCTGAATCGTTTAACGACCCACTGCGCAGTGTAGTTAATGATGAGGGAGATGAAGAATAGGACGATGCCGACCATGAAGAGTGCTCGGTAATGGAGGCTACCTTGCACCACTTCTCCCATCTCTTGGGCGATAATACCGGTCATGGTGTGAACGGGCTCGAAAAAGACGCCTGGCCCTTCGGTGAAGTCGGGGATTTTGATACGGTTACCTGCGCAAAGGAGCACGACCATCGTTTCGCCAATTACGCGACCGAAGCCAAGCATGATCGCCGAGATGATGCCAGACAGCGCGGTTGGCACGATCACGCGCATGGTGGTTTGCAACGGGGTCGCACCCATGGCGAGTGATGCTTCTTTAAAGTGGCGGGGGATGTTGTTGATCGCATCTTCAGCCAGTGTAAAAATCGTGGGGATCGCCATCAAGGCGAGCAAGCAGCCCGCGGTGAAAGCATTGAGGCGCTCTTGGATCGGAAAAAATGGCACCCACTGAAAGCCGTCCAATTGTGAGAACCAGCGAATGAATTCGCCAAAGACGACCACCCCGAAGAAGCCTATGACGACGGAAGGAATCGCAGAGATGAATTCTACATAGGGCTTGATGAAATTACGTTCGGCTGGCCCAGCGATTTGATTGACGTAGATGGCAGCGCCGACGCCGAACGGAATCGCGAAAACCAATGCGATGGCTGAGATGAGTAGCGAGCCGCTTAGTAGTGGCATTAAGCCATACCAGTCTTGTTGGTCGCTGGCGGTGACCCAGTCCTTCCCGGTAAGAAACGCACTGGCGGCTTGAAATATCGAAACCGGTGCGGATTGATCCCAGTTTGCTAGCTTCGCTTTGTGTGCATCGATATTGGAGAAGAACTTTTGATTCAGCTCCTTGAAGGTAGCGATCCGTTCTTCAATCGCCGGGCTGTTGAATTGGACCGCATCAGCCGTGGCAACGACTTCGGTAAGCGAGACTTCGAGCGCATCTAGTATCTCTGCATAGCGTGCCTGTTCATCGATCACTCCCTTGATCGTCGTATTGAAATCGACTGGCTTGATGGTCGCTTCGATCTTCTCTGCTTCCAAGCCGAGGAGCATGGCAAAGGTTTCGCGATCTGCTTGGTCGAGTGCCTTTTCGGGCGTGATTGAATCTGCTTCTTTGAGAAATCTCTGGGCTTCTTCGGAAGGGAGCGAGTTGTCGCGAGAATGGTCGCGCAGGAGCAGTGTGTATTTTGCGCGGTCTTCTTTGGAAAATGTATAGCTCGTTGATTGTATCTCTGCGATACGCTGAGTGTAATTTTCGACTGTTTCTCGGAGATTTTCGTTTGTGGTGTGCTGGTCGCGGATCTCGATGGCGACATCCATCTTGGTTTTGACGAATTTCTTAAGGTCGGACCCTGCACGCATGTAGCCGAGAAACAGCGCTTTGGCTTCGGGGTTGAAGATGGCTTTGGAGATTTCTGCTTGTGAGCTGCCTGAAGCTTTGAGCTCGTTGATCCAGTCGGACTTTACGTCATTCAGATAGCGTGTGAGCTCGGTGTAGTCCTCTCGTTTTTCCTTAAGGATATCGACATATTCGAGGCCAGAGAGTCGGTATTCTTCCAAGCTCTTATGGTAGAGACCCATGAAGCCGGCGCCTTCTTTAAACAGGAAAATAGTGATGAGGGCTAAAATCACGATCGCGACCATGGCATTGCTGCCGAAAAAGGTCTTAATGATACTATCGGAATCTTTGCCCAGAAAAAGTGCCCGCCTTTTACTGAAAGCGGGTTTATTCGGATCGGTCTGTTTAGAAGAAGCTGCCATGTTCAATGTGCGAAGTGTGGTATATCGGCTGCAATCTGCAATTCAAGCTTTTGGCGAGTCTGCAACAATCTGGTAACAGTGGGTATAAAAAAAGGGCCGTTGCTTTATGGGCAACGGCCCTTTCGTGATAAAGTCTAATAAAGCGACTAGTAGATCGAGAGGAAGTGCACGCGATTGATGATCGCTTGACCTTCAGGGCTCATTGTGTAGCCGATGAAGTCATTGGCGAGTGGTGTGAGCGCTTTGCCCTTGTTGATCAAGTAGTAGAGTGGGCGAGCTAGCGGATAGTCTGCTGCATCTGGTGCAGAACCTTCGACGGGAAGGACTTTAACTCCTGGTGTGTTGATGTAAGCGAGGCCGACATAACCGATACCATTTGGATTTTTCGCAACTTCAGAAGCGATTTGCTCATTGCCAGCCATCTTTTGTGTGTCTGTGCCATAGTCGCGAGAGTTCATTGCAAGCTGTTGGAACACCGCGTATGTGCCGGAAGAAGTGTTGCGTGTGTAAGCAGAGATGTCGCCAGTTGTGGCAGAGATGCCAGACCAGTCTGTGACGTCACCAGTGAAGATAAGCTCGATTTCTTCGAGTGAGATGCTCTCGAGTGGGCTCGCTTCGTTGACGATGATCGCGATGCCGTCTTTAGCGACGGTGATAGTCTTCATGTCGATGCCATTGGCTTTTGCCTTGGCAACTTCCTTATCCTTAGGGTCACGAGAGGACATGCCGATTTCAGCAGTGCCGTCGATGACAGAGGCAACACCAGTTGAAGAACCTTCAGCGGCGATTTCGAATGCGACCTCGACGCCTTGCTTAGCCATCTTGGCTTTAAAAGCTTCAGCGATTTGAGGCACCATTTTTGCGCCGAGTGTATCGGAGCCTTTAATGACGATGGTTTCGGTGGCGCTTGCTTGAGAAGCAAATGTCAATGCTGCGACTGCAGTCAATGTGCGGAGAATAGATTTTGTGTTCATATAATATGTGTTTAGTCTGTTTATGTTAGCGCATCAGATTTTAAGAACCGTGCGTGGTTATAATATAGGCGATGTTTGTTTCGGTATTGTGGCGCTTTTGTTACGGAAGTGTTAAGAAAAAGACTTTTTGGCAGTTAGTCGGAAGTTTTGTTTCTGGGTTTATTCGTCCTTAAGTATTTGTAGGGCAGCATTTAGTGTTTTTCGAGGGGTCGATTTTTTGACGCAGGGAGATGGGGTTCGCTACGTTTCAAGTGTTTCATTTGTCTGCTGAACGGCACAATTCGCGCTCAATTGTTTCTTGTATGCGATACTTGCGAAACATTTGACGCATAAGTGTCACAATTAACGCATCCGTAACAAAAGTGCGACATATCTGTAACAGTATGGGGGTATGTTTGTGACGTTGTTCTGCAACAAACTCACAAATAACAAACAATGAAATTAAATAAACTTACACAACTCACTGCAGTTTCGATGGCACTTCTTGGTGCATCGTCTTTCGCAGCCTCTAACGACGCACTTCTCGACCTTTTGGTGAAGAAGGGTGTTTTATCTGAAACTGAAGCGACTGCGGTTGCTGCTGAACTTAAAGAAGAGAACAAAGGCGTTTCTTTCTCCGCTAAGGGCAAAGAAACGGTAAAGCTTCGCTTCAATGGTCGTATGCAAG
>JANQXM010000056.1 GCA_030729385.1 Opitutales bacterium
TATTGCCGTTTATGTGGCAATAGCAATTCAATAATGTCAATAATCGGACAACGATAGAGCCAAAACCGCCACAATCCCCTTATTTAAGCCTTCAGGTGGAGGTAGTCGAACCCTCGTCTCAACCTTGGGAAGGTCACATAATAGCCGTTATACGACACCCGCGTAATAAATCCTTAAGGATCAATAGCTAATGACTAATGGTGTATCCTCATCAATATTGCAACTACTCGTAATCGCGACGACCTTCTAAGGCGCTACGGAGGGTGACGGAATCGGCATAGGTGACACCGCCGCCACTTGGGAGACCGAAGCCGATGCGCGTGACTTTGATCGGTCGCGGACCGATGATCTCTTCTTGGATATAGTGGCAAGTCGCCTGCCCTTCGATGTCGTTGGATAGCGCGAGGACAAACTCTTGGATCTCGTCGGTTTCGAGCCGCTTACTGAGGCTACTGAAATTCAGTTGCTCCGGACCAACGCCATGAATGGGTGAAAGTTTACCGTGGAGCACATGGTATTGCCCATGCCATGCGGACGATCGCTCGATCGCAATGAGGTCAGGCACATGCTCGACCACGCAGACCTTGCTATTGTCGCGGCGTGTATCCGCACAGACAGCGCAGAGCTCACCTTCGGCCATGTTGCCACAATGCTGACAGCGCCCGACTACTTCCTTTGCTTGCTCAAGCGTCTGTATCAACGCTTCCATCGAATCGGTCTTTTCGACCAATAGATGCATCGCGATGCGCTCGGCTGAACGATAGCCGAGACCGGGCAATTGCTTGAGCTCCTGAAGGAGTTTCTCGTAGGCCGGCGTCACAAACTTAGATTAAAACCCTGGGAATCCACCCATACCACCAGTCACGGAGCCCATGGCTTCTTCACTGGTTTCTTTAGCTTTGGCTGCGGCTTCTTGCACGGCTGCAAGTAATGTTTCTTCAACAAACTCTGCGTCTTCTTTGAGGAATTCTGGATCCAACCTGAAGGACTGAAACTCACCTTGTCCGTTGATCTTGATTTGCACTGCTCCGCCACCACTGGAAACTTCGAGCACTTGCTCCGCAAGTTGTGCCTGAACAGCTTCCATTTGCTTCTGCATTTTCTGAGCTTGTTTCAATAATTTACCGACTCCTGCCATAACTATAATTCTCTCTGTTGGGTTGAATGGGAATAAAGCCCAAAGTGTCCACGAAGGTCCGTATTGGAGTCAAGCTGATTGCGGAGTCTACCAACGACTGGGACTAAAATCCTGAAACAAACACCTACACTTACTGCACAATCAGCTTAAAGCGTAGAGTGCTGCAGCGTGGTCCGAAAATCAAGCTATGCTCACCTTTCTCAAGCCGCACAGATGTAGGCGTGTTAGGACGCCCACCTATTCGTGCACCATCAATAACCGTCCCATAACGTCCCCCTAAGTCATGAAATATAATATGATCTTGGGCTAATTCGATTGCACATTGATGGCGTGAAATAGTGTATGGTTCCGATTGACGTATCGTGAAGTCCATATGGGGACCGCTGCTTCGGTCGGCATTCTTATCCCACCGACCGATCCGATAGACCCGTTTATCAATAGAACGCGACTTTAGAAGGCTTTGCTTCTTTGCCTCGGGAGAGTCTGGCTCGATTCTAACTTCAACACAATTAATAAGCTCCTCAGCAGGCACAATGAACTCAGGCACGGGTGCATCACGGTCTCTTCTTACCCTGGAGTTCGAGCGTGACCCGCCACCATTAAATAAATCCCGAAAGATTCGTTGAAACGAACCTCCCCCTGATCTGTGCCTTTGACGCTTTAGCATACGTCAAATTATAGCAAGGACTATGACAAGTCAATCTACCGTTAAGCTTTTTGCTTAAATTTTCTTAAAATAGCCTAACTGGAAACGATTAGTGTAAATCGACAAGCACTATCTGAACCGCCTATGACCAGAGAATTGACCCCTTCTTTTAAACGATGGCTCTTTTCACGTGATTTAGAACCGATCAATACACCATTGACCAATGTGCCACGCCGACTGCTTCGATCACGCACGATAAATCCCTCTCGATACCGCTCAATATAGCAATGATTTCGCGAAACACGAAATGGTAAACGATCAGCAATCAAGAGCTGATTTTTCATAACAACTTCTGTTCAAGCAATATCCCCCCGTCGACCGATTAGAAACGGAAATGCGTCAACCTCTCGTTCTTGCAAAGCGGACTGCCCGCGCATTTCTTCGGAATCCGGCACCAACCTCAAATGCGGTCCCACCTGCTCTTGCAAAATTTGCTCGGCCTCCGCCGGAGCGGAATCGCCCTTCAGCTCTATCAGTGCATCATGGAGTCGTTCGTTGGTTACCCGCAAGCGCTCAAAAATAGCGCTAAGGTAAGGCATCAAATCCGTTCCACTGCCCACCAGAGTTTCATTAAAATCATCGCGCGAAATCACCTCCAAAGTAATATCACCAATGGCGCGTGCAGACGCTGAACGTGGTCGGCAATCGATCATGCCCATTTCACCAAAGACCTCCCCGGGGCGCAGTTGCTCTAAAACCACTTTGCTCTTATCGTTACCGATGAAGATTTCAACGGTGCCTTCAACAACGCGATAGGCATCATCACCATCATCACCTTTTGCAAAAACAAGGCGTCCGGCTGGAATTTTAACAGTTTTCATCAATGGTTATGTAATCAGCAAGTAACACTTTCAAGTGAGATAACTCAGCCTGGATACTCCGAGAAGACATACCTACGTAAATTTTCAGCCTCTAGTTCATTTACCTTCAATAGCCAACGCGTGACGTCACCGATCGAAATCATACCGACTAAACGGCCATCCTCCAAGATCGGCAGGTGGCGAACGCGCTTATCCGTCATAATCTGCATGGCATCTTCAACGGATGTTTCAGTAGAAATAAACTGAAAATCTCGGGTCATGACTTCATTCACCGGGGTGGTTTTAGGATCGCGACCACCTGCAACGACACGAGTCAACACGTCACGTTCAGTGAAGATACCGACACAGCGCTGTTCATCTTTCACAACCACCGAGCCGATCCTTTGCCGATTCATTTCGGAGACAGCAGCCTCCACAGTCGAATTTACAGGTATTGTGTAGAGCGTTGAGGCCTTCTCTGAGGTAATGGCAGTTACAGATACTTTATTGAGGGACATATCATCTAATTTATTAGAGAAGAGACTGCTTGCAACTTAGTTTTCATGTTCTCCTGAGAACAAAATCATAAAATAATGAATAAAACGGGTGAATGAGTCGTTCAACCATTGGAAATCAAACAAATCCAATCATGAAAACGACCATAAAAATACTGATCATACCTGTCCTTTGCCTCGCATTGAGCACAGGAAAAGCATCCGCCGGCGACGAAGCAATCGCTGCTATCGGCGGATTTGTTGGGGGCGTCATCGCCTCCAACGTGTATAACAACCACAAAAGCCACCGCAGCTCACATAGCTCGTATTCGAGTAACCATTGTGCGCCGCCGAGCTATCAACATGGGCACAAACAGCATCGCTGTGACCGTAATTGCAGCCATCACCGAGTCGAACCTCGTGGATACTACAAAACGGTTCACGTCAAAGAATGGGTCCCAGGCTGCTGGCGCGTGCGCTACGATCGCTGCGGCTCACGCATCAAATACTGGGAACCAGGCTACTATACGCATGTCGAAAAGCGTATCTGGGTGTCTACCGGAACGGATCGCAACAGGCATAGTCAATATGCCTCTCGCGGTCGCCACTAAGATATCCAAAAACACGCCATGGCACAGGACGAGTCTCGACGACTCGTCCTGTTAATGCCAGATTACTTCAAATGAACGCCGCAGACAGAATACAGATCGAAGCCTATCTCGACAGAGAACTCTCCGCCGAAGACGCCCAAGCTGTAGAAACTCTGCTGCGCAACGATACGGAAGCGGCACAATATAAGACTCAAATCGAAGCCACACGCGTAGCCTTAGCAGAGAGCGCCCCCCCGATTCCGGACCTCGATCAAGAGTGGCAATCAATTGCCGAAAAACTCAACTCCAATTCGGGCGCAGAAGACGAAGGACCCGCGTCGGCTAAGACCATCGCCTTCCCCGTGTGGGTCAGTGGACTCGCAGCCGTGCTCGTGGTCGGATTGTTCTTTGCCGCCTCGATGAATCGCCCCGCCGCTAGCGGACCGCTTGAGGTCGCACAACAGGAACCGATCGAGTTGATCGAAACGACCATTGAAAATGCATCCCCCGTCATTTACATCGACGAAGCCTCTGGCTGGACTGTGGTTTGGGTGTCTGAAGACTCGGCGCTCAGCGAACCGATCATTTAGGAGAGACGGGGTATCCCCATCATTCTAGCCACCTGCGCGCACAGGCTGAAACCCACGTTTCTCTAATTCGGCAAACGCGCGGTCACGCACATCACCTTGCAGCTCGACAACTCTCCCTTTCAGAGTGCCACCACAGGCACAGCTTTTCTTTAGATCAAAAGTAAGTGCCCCTAATTCACTGAGTGGCACATGAGTCGGAAACTCTCGTAGAGTGGTCACTGTTTTACCGCCCCGCCCTGCTTTTTCGCGACGCACCTCGACGCGTCCTTTCGGTTTAGGCTTTTTGTTGGCCCGCGAAGTCGGGGCTTCCGCCTTAGGTGCATCTGGCAATCCAGATAGATTCAACCCTCCGAATGGGTTGTTTCCCATATCAGCATTCGCGCCATCTGTGGCGATTTTTGATCGATCTCGGCGGCTCATTGGTAATGCGGGGTCTCGGGTTGGTCCAGCCACTCAAGTGCTTTGAGGTAACTCCTCTTCGACAAATAGTGCTCCAATTGGTGCGGTAAAGAGGGCTCTTTTGCCACTGCATCCAAACGCTTCAAGATGTCCACCATGCTTTCACCTTCGGCGACCGCTCGTTTCTGCACGATACATTCAAGGTCATTACGTAGCTGTTGTCGTTCCATTGCCCCTACTCAATTCAGCCCTTCGGTCACCGCAAGCCCTTACTTACGACTCCTAATATTAGTAATTTGAATAACCCTAAAAATTTAGCTATTAGATTTGTAACACTAATAGAAAGCATACACCTTCCTCAACTTCTTATACGCCAAACCATACCAAAATGAAGCACTCCACAATCGCAAGCCGCTGGAACGCAGACTTGATTGATCAAAACTACGAGGCCTGGTTATCAGACCCCCAATCTATCGACGCTGAATGGCGTGCTTTCTTCGAAGGTTTCGAACTCGCACAAAGCACGACCAAGGCAGACATTGCCAATGTCAGCCCATCCACTGCAGATAGCGATGCTACGCGCCAGGCGAGAGCGATTGGTCTCATTTACGCCTACCGCTCGATCGGTCATACGATTGCGAAGTTCAACCCGCTGGACCATGAAGCGCCGGCCAACCCACGTCTCACACTTGAACGCTTAGGCTTCACTGAGGCAGATCTGGATCGAGTCTTCCACACGGGCAACTATCTAGGCGGCGTCGAAATGAGCTTGCGCGAGCTCATCGAACGCCTCGAAAAAACTTACTGCCACACAATCGGTGCCGAATACATCCATATTCAAGAAACACCGAAACGCCGCTGGATTCAGGCCCGTATCGAACCTGAGTGTTTCATCCCTCGTTTCACCAAGGAAGAAAAGCACCGCATCGTCCGCACTATCATGCAGGCGGAAGACTTTGAAAACTTCTTACAGACCCGTTTTGTAGGTCAAAAACGTTTCTCACTTGAAGGCGGCGAGACAGTGATCGCCTGCTTGGAAAGTATTTTAGACCGCTGCGGCAAAAACCAAGTAGATGAGATCGTGATGGGCATGGCCCACCGTGGCCGACTCAACGTGCTAGCCAATTTTCTCGGCAAGTCCTTCGAATACATTTTTCAGGAATTTTCGGAAAACTACATCCCAAACACCATCCACGGTGACGGCGACGTAAAATACCACCTTGGCTTTGAAACCAAACGAAAAGCCGCCGATGGTCATGAAGTCGAAATCCGCCTTGCAGCCAACCCAAGCCACCTCGAAGCAGTCAACCCTGTTGTCGAAGGCAAAGCTCGTGCACGTCAACGCATCCGTAAAGACCTCGAGCGTAAGGCAGTCCTCCCAATCTTGATTCACGGGGACGCAGCGATTGCCGGTCAAGGAATCGTGGCTGAAGTGTTCAACTTCTCACAACTCAAAGGCTATCGCACAGGTGGCACCATCCACTTAGTCATCAATAATCAAATCGGCTTCACCACCGATCCCTCCGAAGCACGGTCCAGCCGTTACTGCACGGACGTGGCAAAAATCGTGGATGCGCCAATTTTTCACGTCAACGGCAACGACCCACTCGCGGTTATCGCAGCTTGTGAAGCAGCATTTGACTACCGCCAAACTTTCGGCTGCGACGTCGTGATCGACATGTATTGCTGGCGCAAACACGGACACAATGAGTCTGACGAGCCAGCATTCACCCAACCACTACTTTACAAAACGATCGCAAGTATGAAGCCAATCGGGCGCTCGATGGCAGAGCGTCTTGTGGCTTCCGGTGAATTCACTCAGGAAGAAATCAACACCATTGAAAATGATTACCTCAAGCGATTAGAGTCAGCTTTCGAATCCGCAAAAGCGAAGGAAAATCATGAAATTGACCTCTTTACTGAGTCCAATGCAAAGAAGCAGCCACCCTACAATTTCAAAGGCTACAACACCCGTGTCGATCAAGCGCAGTTGCAGCACCTAGCAGAGCGACTCACTCAAGTTCCGGAAGACTTCAGCGCCAATAAGAAGATCGTCCGTCAACTCAATACAAAGCTCAAAGCCTTCAACGAAGACACCGGCATCGACTGGGGCATGGGCGAAGCCCTCGCCTTCGGTAGTTTGCTCATGGACGGCACACCTGTGCGTCTGAGTGGACAAGATTGTGAACGTGGCACATTCAGCCACCGTCACTCCGTTCTCTACGACGATAAGACACGCGAAAGCCACGTGCCGCTGTTGCACCTCAAAGACGGGCAAGCCCAATTCTGTGTGCACAACTCACTTCTCTCCGAGGCAGCTGTGCTGGGATTCGACTACGGCTACTCGCTCGACTACCCGCAAATGCTCTGCATCTGGGAAGCTCAGTTCGGTGATTTCGTCAATGGCGCACAAGTCATCATCGATCAGTTCATTACCTGTAGTGAGTCCAAGTGGGGACGCCTCAGTGGCTTAGTAATGCTGCTACCTCACGGCTACGAGGGTCAGGGACCAGAGCACTCTTCCGCTCGTCTTGAGCGTTTCCTACAGTCTTGCGCAGAAAACAATATTCAAGTCTGTAACCTCACGACGCCAGCGCAGTATTTCCACGTCCTACGACGTCAGATGAACCGCGAGTTCAAGAAGCCATTGATTATCATGGCACCGAAAAGTTTACTCCGCCACAAGGACTGCGTCTCGAAAGTTGAGAACTTCACCGAAAACGAGTTCTGGTCCATCCTTGACGATGAAGTCGTCAACAAGAAGACAGCAAAGCGCATCATTCTCTGCTCCGGTAAAGTCTATTACGACCTAGAGAATTACCGCGCCGAACATAAGATCAAAAACACAGCAGTGGTTCGTGTAGAACAATTCTATCCACTGAACACAGACCTCTTACAACGTATCGCCGCCAACTATCCGAAAGCCGAGAAACTCGTCTGGTGCCAGGAAGAACCGAAGAACATGGGCGGCTGGTCATTCATCGCGCCACGCCTGATGCAAGCACTTGAGCGTATGCCACTCTATTCTGGACGTAAAGAATCTGCCAGCCCTGCTGTTGGCTCACTCGCCATGCACAAGCACGAACAAGCTAAACTGGTTAAGAACGCCTTCGAAATGTAGGCGCGCCCTCTTCATCTTCATTACCAAATCTTAATTCCAAAATTTCAAACAATGGCTACCGAAGTAAAAATTCCCGCAATGGGCGAATCCATCAGCAGTGGCATCCTTGCCGCTTGGCATGTGAAAGACGGCGACTATGTCGAAAAAGACCAGCCGCTCTACGAGCTCGAGACCGACAAGATCACCTCCGAAGCGAACGCCGAAGTCGCTGGCGTCATCTCGATCAAAATCGCAGCCGATGAAGAAGTCGATATCGGCCAAGTCGTCGCCCTGATCGATGAATCTGCTAGCGCTCCAGCTGGCGGCGAAACGAGTGCTCCAGCCGCAGACAGTGAGAAGCCTGCTGAATCAGCACCCGCCGCTCCAGTCGCCGCAAGCACTGCACCCGCTGCTGGCAAAGTCGATCCAGTCGCCACACTCTCTCCTGCCGCACGCAAAGCTGCCGAGGAAACTGGCGTCAATCCAAGTGCAGTCGCTGGATCTGGCAAAGATGGTCGCGTCACCAAGAACGACATTTTAGAAGCTGCCAAAGCACCTGCACCTGCTGCTGCCGCGACTCCTGCGTCTGCTGCACCTAAACCGCAAGCAACATCCAGCACCGCAGAGCGTGAGACTCGCAAGAAAATGAGCCCACTGCGTCGCAAGATCGCAGAGCGTCTCGTTCAAGCGACTCAAGAAGCCGCGATGCTCACGACCTTCAACGAAGTCGACATGAGTGCGGTCATGAAATTGCGCAAGCAGCACCAAGAAAAATTCGTCGAGCGCCACGGCATCAAGCTGGGCTTCATGTCCTTCTTCACCAAGGCTGTGACACACGCCCTGCAAGCAGTGCCACAAGTCAATGCTCGCATCGAAGGCAATGAGATCGTCACACAACACTTCTACGACATCGGCGTCGCGGTTGGCACCGACAAGGGACTGATGGTCCCCACTCTACGCGACTGCGACCAAAAGGGCTTTGCTGAAATCGAAAACGACATCTTGGCCTACGCCAAACTCGCACGCGACGGTAAGATCCAAATGAGCGATCTCGAAGGCGGCGTCTTCACCATTTCAAACGGTGGCATCTACGGCTCCATGCTCAGCACTCCGATCATTAACTATCCACAGCCTGCGATCCTCGGTCTGCACAACATCACTGAGCGCGCTGTCGTCGTGAACAAAGAAATCGTCATTCGCCCGATGATGTATCTCGCCCTCAGTTATGACCACCGCTTGATCGACGGCAAAGAGGCCGTCACCTTCCTCGTTAAAGTTAAGGAAGCCATCGAGGATCCAAGCCGCCTTCTATTCGGCATCTAATCTTCAGCGATCGCACATTAGCCATCATTCATTAGCAATTAGCCATTTCTAAAATGTCAGAAGAAACCCAATTTGATCTCGTCGTCATCGGCTCCGGCCCTGGCGGTTATGTCGCCGCCATTCGTGGTGCACAACTCGGCCTCAAGACAGCCATCATTGAGAAGGAGGACAACCTCGGCGGCACATGCTTGAATGTTGGCTGTATTCCCAGCAAAGCTCTGCTCCACTCTACCGAGATGTATCATTTCGCAGGGCACGGTGCGACAGAGCATGGAATCGATCTGACAAATCTCTCGATCAGTATCGAGAAGTTGATGGCGAAAAAGAGCAAAACCGTCGACCAGTTGCGCAACGGCGTGAAGCACTTAATGAAGACCAACAAAATCAAGGTTTTCAGCGGACTCGGCTCTTTAGAAGGTCAGTCTAAAGTGCGCATCAGAGCAACCGGTAAGGATCTAGCGATTGAGGGTAAACACATCATTCTCGCCACCGGCTCATCGACTATCGAGCTACCCTTCCTTAAATTTGATGGCAAAACAGTCGTCAGTAGCGACCAAGCCATCGCCTTCGACCAGGTGCCAGCAAAGCTCGCCGTTGTCGGCGCCGGCGCGATTGGTCTCGAACTCGGATCGGTCTGGGCACGCTTGGGCGCAAAAGTAGACGTCATCGAATTCCTTCCAGCAATTGCACCGACTTTCGACAAGGATGTTTCAAAAATGGCCGAGCGCTTATTTAAGAAGCAAGGTCTGAACTTTCACCTGCAAACGAAGGTCACGGGGATTAAGAAGTCAAAGGGCACCCATATCCTCACTGCTGAAAAAGGTGACAAAACAATTGAGTTCGAAGTCGACAAGGTTCTCGTTGCCGTCGGTCGCAAGCCCTACACGGAAGGACTAGGCTTGGAAACAGTCGGCATCACTACAGACGACAAGGGCCGCATTACCGTCGACGCGCATTACAAAACAACCGCCGATGGCGTCTACGCCATTGGTGACGTCATCCCCGGCCCTATGCTCGCGCACAAAGCTGAAGAAGAAGCTGTCGCCTGCGTCGAGCGTATTGCCGGCCAAGCTGGACACGTCAATTACGACGTCATCCCCAATGTCATCTATACCGAGCCAGAAATCTCCAGTGTTGGCATCACCGAAGCGCAAGCCAAAGAGCAAGGAATTGCGATCAAATCTGGTAAGTTTAACTTTGCAGGCAATGGTCGTGCCATCGCATCCGACGGAACTGACGGCTTCGTTAAAGTCATCGCCGATAAAGCGACCGATAAACTTCTCGGCGTGCAAATCATCGGCAAAGGAGCGTCAGAGCTCATCGCATCAGCAGTCACTCACATGGAATACGGCGGCAGCGCTGAAGACATCGCCCGCACCATTCATGCGCACCCGACAATGAGTGAAGCCCTCAAAGAAGCCGCCATGGCTGTAGACGGCAACTCGATCCACAGCGCTTAAGTCAGGCAACTTTCTTTCGCATAACAGCGGAAGCCACAAACATGAAACCTCGATCTTTCGATCGAGGTTTCATTGTATTGCGCTACTCACGACATTTGTTGCAGACACAAAACGCGTCACCATCGACCATCTTATAGCGGAAATCACGTCCGGGGTCCGTCTGCTCGCTCGCACCACATTGACTACACGTGTGTAGTGCTGTGCTAGCTTCCACCTGCTTCGTTTTCTCATACTTCACGCGTCGCTGACGACTCTTCACGGAGTGCGTCATCGCATCACGGAAGAAGAACAAATAATTCAATACTGGTCCGAGGATCGCCAAACGATAGCCCATCGAAGGCGCCGCCAGAAATGAGACAGCCAGTGCCGCCGCAGCAAACCAAGCCAACCATTTCACTTTCACCGGCAGAACGAAATATATCAAAAATTCAACATTCGGAAACAAGGTCGCGAACGCGAAAAAGACACTCAGATATAAATACATCGGTGTAACGAGAATCACTGGATTCGGCGAAATGACATGTCCCATAAACGCGCAGGCGACCGAGAAGACCACTCCCATCAGCAAATATAAATTAAAACGAAATGCGCCCCAAGCACTCTCCAAAGAGCTGCTCATCATCCAAAAGATATACCAGAAAAACGCCAAAAAGATCGACTGCCAAACCGTGCCGGCAAGATACGGCGGTGAAATGATAAATGAGATTAAACGCCAGTATTCCCCTTGTAAAACTGCAGCGGGCACTAGCTGCAGGCCAAAATAATCAAGACGCCCAAACAAAATTGCCGCATATATCACCAGTTGAATGACAATCAAATACAGCGCAATGTTCGGCACGGCTAAATGCCCAAAGCGCTTTTCCATTCTATCCAGTAATTTCATGCAGTTATCTATTCGCGTTGTCCGGCTTCAGCGCAAGCGTAAGTGGCCGTTTACCCAACGGGATTCTTCAATGCCGACTCAAAGGTATGCCATGGCAAGGTAGCGCATTTGATCCGAGCTGGAAACTTTTTGACTCCCGCCAGCGCGGCGAGTTCACCCTCTTCAGAAATATCAGCAGATGTGTCCTTATCGGCATTTAGCAACTCACTGACACGCGCATGCGCGTGCTGGCTATTTTCGATCGTCTGTCCAAGCAGCGCCTCGGTCATCATCGAAGCCGACGCCTTGCAAATCGCACAGCAAGCAGCCTCAAACTGAATACTCTCAACCGTCTCTCCTCTAAGAATGACGTGGACGTTAATCTTATCGCCGCAGAGCGGATTATAACCTTCAGCCGTGTGCGTCGAATCTTCCAATGCGCCGTAATGCCTCGGTCGTTTATTATGATCGAGAATGATGCTCTGATAGAGATCGTGGAGTTCGTCGCTCATCAACCAAAGAACTTTTGCATTTTCTGCACCGCTTTGACCAAGCGATCGACATCATCAAAATCATTATAAAATGCAAACGATGCGCGAGCCGTCGCTGGCACACCGAATCGCTTCAACAAAGGCTGTGTGCAATGATGCCCCGCACGTATCGCCACACCGTCTGCATCGAGGAAAGTGCCGATATCGTGTGGGTGTATGTCGTTGATCAAAAAAGAAATCACCGAGGCTTTATGCGGCGATGTGCCGATAATACGCAGCCCATCAATCGCCGACAGTTGCTCAGTCGCGGCCTTCAGCAATGCCGCTTCATGGAGCAATGCGCCTTTGCGATCCAAGCCCATCAAATAATCAATCGCCACAGCTAGACCGACCACTCCTTCAATATGTGGTGTGCCGGCTTCAAACTTACCAGGAATGCCCTTATAAGTGGTGCCATCAAAATCGACCTTCTCGATCATGTCGCCGCCACTCTGATAAGGAGGGAAACGCTCTAACCACTCACGTTTGCCCCAGAGCACACCGATACCAGTCGGACCAAATACCTTGTGCCCGGAAAAAACAAAAAAGTCGCAACCTAGAGCTGCCACATCGACTGCCATGTGCGGCGTCGATTGGGCTCCATCGATCAGAACCGGCACATCTATGGCATGAGCTTTCTCGATGATCTCTTCAACAGGATTGATAGTGCCAAGCGCATTAGAAATGTGCGTGATCGCCACGAGTTTTGTCTTAGCCGAAAGCATTTGCTCAAAGGCAGCCATGTCCAAGACCCCGCGATCATCAACAGGCACCACCTTTAAAATCGCACCCGTCTTCTCGGCAGCAATTTGCCAAGGCACAATATTAGCATGGTGCTCCATGTGACTGATCAGGATCTCATCCCCCGCCTGGAAAACTGTTTCAATGAAACCATGCGCCACGAGATTGATGCTCTCAGTTGTGCCACGAGTGAAAATGATCTCATCCTGATCGGCTATTCCGATAAATTGAGCGACCTTTGCGCGTGCTGCTTCATAAGCATCCGTCGCTTGTTCACTCAAATAGTGAACCCCGCGGTGAATATTCGAGTTTTCCGCCCGATAATAGCGCTCGACTGCATCAATCAAAACCTGCGGCTTTTGACCAGTCGCGGCGTTGTCCAGATACGTCAAAGGCTTTCCTCGCACCTCAGTGGCGAGAATCGGGAAATCTGCCCGTGCTCGGGCGGCATCAAAAGCTGGTGCGGTCATCTAATAGCAAAGGTTTCGCAGTTGTCGGAGAATCTCAATTGTATTTCCAAGATTTATCCATCACTTTGTAGGAAATACTATGGATCACAACAAAGAGGGTAAAATTGTCGGCAAACTCGTCGCGCTCGCAGCGCTGGTTACAGCGAGTATTCTTGGCGTTTCTTTTTACCTATCCAGCTCCACGATCCACTCTCTGCTGACTGAGAACCATGAGCTCAACAAAGCCATCAAAAATCTCACAGCCGAAGAGCAAATCGGCTACGCCACCCTACAATCACAAGAAATAGACGGCTCTGGGCAGTTGCAAAGCACCATACGCTTCGTCCAGACCGCAGCCGGAAAGCCCAAAGAGATCGTCTCCGAGCAAATATTTACGATTACAGGTGATGTCATTCACTTTGATGCTCTGATCGTGAAGTTCACCGATGAATACGTCAAAGACGGCAAAGGACGCTCCCTCTATTTGTGGCGACGGATTTATGGCGAAGCCAACAGCCCAGCCAGTGGTGAACAAATCGAGATACCGGGAACCGCGCCCGAACGCTACCACTCGATCACAAAAACACTGCGAATGAAAGACAGCGACCTCTTCTGGGAAGCGATTTGGGACCTTGCCAACAATCCCGAACAACTCAGTCAATACGGCCTTAAAGCCGTCTTCGGCAACGCGATCTACTGCCGGATGCAACCTAAGCAAATAACCCTCTTTAAAATCAGCCCTACGGGTCAAATCTACCCGGAAGTGTTGGACACTTACTAAATTCAAACCGACAACAAATTACTCAGACATGCCAAGCACGCACGACATCATCCTAGCTCCCTCCATTCTAGCGGGCGATCACGCAGATCTCAAAACCAGCATCCAGGAAATCGCCGCGGCTGGCCTCAAGTGGGTGCATCTCGACATCATGGACGGTCATTTCGTTCCCAATCTATCCTTTGGTCCTCAAACCGTCAAAGCGCTGCGTGGCTACTCCGATTTGTTTTTCGATGTGCACCTCATGCTCGATAATCCGCACAAGTATATCGATGCCTTCTTAGACGCGGGTTCTGAACAAATCACCATCCACGTTGAGCCCGACTACCCCGTAGCAGAGACACTTGCTTATATAAGAAGCCGTGGCTGCAAATGCGGCGTCGTGCTCAATCCCGACACACCCGCTGAGGATGCCAAGCCATTCCTAAAGGACTGTGACATGGTGCTCCTCATGACAGTGCAACCAGGTTTCGGCGGTCAAAGCTTTCGCGAAGATGTGCTACCCAAAATCGAGACGATTTCAAAATGGCGCAGCGAAATGGGCTTAAACTTCCGCCTCGAGATCGATGGTGGCGTCGACCTCAACACTGCAAGTCAATGCACCGATCGCGGCGCCGACACTCTCGTGGCTGGCACAGCTTTCTATAAAGCAGCCGACCGTGCAGAGTTCATCAAGACGGTTTGCAAACGCTAGTATAGCAGTTCAAAACCTTTGGTAATAGAGGTGGAATAAAGGTGGGGTCGTCTCGCCGAGGCGACCGTTCGTCGACGGAGAGGAGAACCAATCCACAAAATTTCGGCATAACAGATCAACTGACAAACTGTGCTCTCGGCGAGAGCACCCTACCATTGATGCAACAGGTGGGAATATCGCACCACTCAAACAACGGCTGCGCTACCTCGTAAAGCAAGATTTACACCGCTCAATAAAGATCCGCACGTCGGTCTTTCAACGCAGTCAGTTTTGCACGCGTTTCACTGACATGAGTTAAATCAACCTCAAGCACGTGTAGCCCAGCACTCTCGTCTGCCTCCAACAATATTTCACCCCATGGATCGACCACCATGGAATGCCCGAAATACTGCGTAGTGCCGACATCCCCCTCGTGCCCTTCGCAACCGCACTGATTCACGGCAACGAAAAAGGATTGATTTTCAATCGCACGCGCACGAATCAAAGTTTGCCAATGCGCCAAACGCGGATGCGGGAAAGCTGCAGGCAAAAACTGTAACTCTGCCCCCTTCAGAGCGCACTTTCGAAATAACTCAGGAAAGCGAAGATCATAACAAACCGAACAACCGATCTTCCCGCACTCGGTATCTGCGACGACAATTTCATCGCCCGCCTCTACATGCGCATCTTCTCGAAAGAGCGTAAACAAATGAGCCTTACGATACTTGGCCGCGATCGAACCATCTTTCTCAATATAATAGAGCGTGTTGGCTGCATTACCTGATTCCGTTTTTTCTAAAAACGAACCACTGACGGCAATGCCAACCGCCTGAGCCGTAGCCTGCAGCGATCGAATCAAATCCGCCGCACCATCGAGCAGATCCTTATTCTTCGTCCAATCAAATCCCGTCGTGCACATTTCTGGAAGAAACAAAATACTGGCGTCCGCTGCTGCAGATTCCTCAATGAAGGCATTGATGGTTTTTAAGTTGGTGTCGACCGAGCCGCGTTCGACGGAAAATTGTGCAAGTGCGATTTTCATAATTTAGCCTACACCACCGGAGGTGCCTCTTTCGTGTTATGAAAATCCGCAAACGTAGCGTAACCTTCTTTGCCGAAATACCTCTGCAATACTTTTGGGTCCGTTTTGGTCAGGTCGACCAGTATCAAACCATCGATCACATCACTAAAAGCAGGATCAACGT
>JANQXM010000057.1 GCA_030729385.1 Opitutales bacterium
ACTTCTCACTCGGCACTAGCAAACTCCCCACCATTACATACCCTCCCCCCGCCCATGCCCACCTTCGACGAAGCCGCCATCCGCAAAGCCGCCACATGGCAGGACTTCAAGGAAGCCCAAGGCCTCCTAAACATAGGTGCCGTCATCGACTCAGAGAAAACCCGCGATGGCTGGAAGGGCTCCGTCAAATCCGGCAAGCGCGTCTTCCGCCCCACAGTCACCGCACGCACCGCCACATGGCTCGATGCCACCTGCCCCTGCCCCGCCAATCAGCGTGAAGGCAGATTCTGCCCCCACGCCATCGCCGCCGGCCTCCACCTCATCAATCCCCAGCCAACAAAATCTCCCGAGAAAACTACACGAGCTCCTGCGCATCAGGTAACCACCACGAAGCCCGCCCAAAACCCCATCCCGGAAATCTCCTGGGCCATCCGCTTCCAAGGCGATTGGCAAAAATCCCTCACGCGAGGCCACGCCGCCATCTCCCTAATTAGCAGCGACTCTCCATCCACCCCCGCCGACTCACGGATCACCGCCTGGCTGCTCTCTCAAAAAGTAACTTCCCCCCCTCCCATCCAGCTCGCCCTCAATCCCCAAACCCTCCCCACTTTCCTCACCCTCCTCGAAGCCCACCCTTCCATAACCACCTCCGACGCCCCCCTCTCTATCGAAACCGGAGCACAGCTCCACCTCGCAGATTGCTCACTCACAGGCGAATACATCCGCCTCACTCCCTCCGCTGAAACAACCGCTTCCATCGACAGTTCTTCATGGAAAATCTCCCCCAATTCCCTCGCTAAAATCGGCTCCACCCCACCCCCAGCAGCCATCGCCCCCACCCTCGCCCTCCTCGCCGCTGGTAAACCCTGCCGCCTCCCCCTCGCAGCCTTCCTCACCCACCTCGACTCCCTCCAGTCCCACCTCGATTTCTCCGCCTCCGAATGGTTCGAATCCCTCCAGTTCATCCCCGCCACCCCGGAGATCGAACTCACCCTCACCGGCTCGGAAAGACAGCTCACCGCCACCCTTTCCACAAGTTATTCACAAGCCCTCCCCAGCCTCGAAAACCACCGAATCCTCACCAAAAACCCCACCGCCGAGACCGAAGCTCTCCACCATGGAGCGCGGCTTTTCAAGCCGCTTTCTAACGGCTCTCTGGGACTTACAACCCCCGAGCAAATCCAGCATTTTCTCACCCAAACCCTCCCCCACCTCCCAAAATCCTGGAAGACCACCCTCTCCCCCGCCCTAGAAAAACTCGCCTCCTCCTACGTCTTCATCTCCCCCCACATCGAGATCCTCGATTCCAGCCATAACTCACTGAATTTCAACCTCTCATACCGATCCAACAACGGCACCGACATCCCTGCCGCAGAGATCCGCCGCCTCCTCCGCTCAGGAGCCGCCACATCCTACAAACACCGGGACAAACAGCTCATCATCTCCAAGGACATCCACAACCTCATCGACCCTCTCTTCGAAGACCTCGAACTCGAACAACAATCCGGCTCCTACACCGCCTCAAAAGCCTCCGCAGAAGTCATCCGTGAAATTGCATCAAACCTCAGAAACTCAGTAAATCCCGAGGAGAAATCCACATTTCCACAACTTATTCACATCCCGGAAATCGAAGCTACTCTCCGCCCCTACCAAGCCAAAGGCTTCTCATGGCTCGTGGATCGCCTCGATAAATTCCAAGGAGCACTCCTCGCCGATGACATGGGTCTCGGCAAGACCATCCAGACCATCGCCTGCATCGAGCACTTCTTCGCAAGTTATTCACAATCCTCCACAGAGCCCCGCCCCGCCCTCATCGTCGTCACCACCTCCCTCCTAGGAAACTGGCGCGCAGAATTCAACCGCTTCGCCCCAGACCGACGCATCATCACCCTCCACGGTGCCAAGCGCGACGCCCTCCGCGAGCAAATCCGCCCCACCGACGTCGTCCTCACCACCTACGCCACCCTCGCCCGCGACCTCGCCTACCACCTCCGCCAAGAATACTCCATCGCCGTCATCGACGAGGCCTCCCTCATCCGCAACCCCGATACCGACCACTCAAAAGCCGTCGCCCGCCTCAACGCCACCCGCCGCATCGCCCTCACCGGCACCCCCGTGGAAAACTCCGCCCGCGACCTCTGGTCCATCTTCCGCTTCATCCAGCCCGGCTGGCTCGGCACCAAAAAGGATTTCCAGGATCGCTACGAAATCCCCCTCAAAGACCCCGAAACCTCACCCCGCGCCTCCACCCTCCTGCGCCTCAAAACCTCCCCCTTCACCCTCCGCCGCACCAAATCCGAAGTCGCCCCCGAGCTCCCCTCCAAGATCCACATCGACGAATACTGCACCCTCTCCAAAGACCAGCTCACCACCTACCGCGAACTCCAGAAAGAAGGCCTCCGCAAAATCGAAGACATCCGCGCCTCCGGCCAAAAAGCCGCCGCCCGCATGCAGACCCTCACCACCCTCCTCCGCCTCCGCCAGACCTGCGGCGACCTCGCCCTCCTCGGCTCCGAAAAACTCGCCACCCTCCCCATCCCACGCCGCTCCGCGAAACTCGAACGCCTCCTCGAAATCACCGAAAACGCCATCGCCTCCGGCAGCCGCATCCTCGTCTTCTCACAGTTCGCCAAGCAACTCCTCGAAATCGAATCCGCCCTCACCGCCGTCGGCATCCCCTCCCTCCGCCTCGATGGCTCCACCCGCGACCGCCAGTCCCTCGTCGATCGCTTCCAATCCCCCGACGGCTCACCCCTTTTCCTCATCTCCCTCAAAGCCGGCGGCTACGGCCTCAACCTCACCGCCGCCGACATCGTCGTCCACTTCGACCCATGGTGGAACCCCGCCGCCGAAGCCCAAGCCACCGACCGCGCCCACCGCATCGGCCAGACAAAACCCGTCACCGTCTTCCGCCTGCTTACGAGAAACACCGTAGAAGAAAAAGTCACCCGCCTCCAGTCCTCCAAAAAAGCGTTGGC
>JANQXM010000058.1 GCA_030729385.1 Opitutales bacterium
TCATATAGCCGGCTGGTAAGGTGTAGCCCCACGTAGTCATGAAATCCACACGGTCAGCGGCAGAGCCCGTTCCTTTCTCGGCGAGCATGTCATCAGTCGATCGCATTTCACCCTCAATCTTGCACCCTTCGATGGTGGGGTAACTTGCGGCCTGCATGAACATGCAATGCCCATAGGTTCTGTGAATGAGCGTGCAATCTTTAGCATGATTACGTAGGCCTCGAATCAAGAAGGTGCTGTGTTTGTTATGCTTGATGACATTGTTTTTACCGCCTTTGCCGAAGGAATCCCCATAGCCATAAGGTTTTGAGCCAGTCGATGTTACGTGGAACCCTTCGATGCGGTTGTCAGATCCATCCATCACGATGTTCACGCATCCTCCCTTCGGGAAGTCATCAACCGTGCCGACATCCACCATCGTTAAGTTCGAGATCACGTTTTTATTTCCCGTAACATGAACTTGGAATACTTGGAATTTACCTAAAGCAGACTGAAATACCGCAGTTTCTACCTTGAGGGTGACACCGGTGAAATCATAGGTGCTATTATTACCTTTGAAGAGCAGTAGTGACTTGATCTCTCTATCGCCAATCTGTGTGTAGCTGGGGTATAAGCCCTTTAGAGCATCTTCTCCTGTAACAGTGTAAGTCCCTGGGGCAAGTTGCACGTTCACCTCATCGTCATCTAAATAAGGCATCAAGTCGGCGAGTGAGTGAACGACTATATTGGCTCCAGATCTGGATGGGACCGGCTTCTTTGTTTCTTCGTAAAGGTATTTGGCAAAGGCTCGATCATTCTCTGAAAGTAGGGCGATCGGGAGAGTGATCAGACGTATTTCTCCTTTTTTTGCCACCTTCAGGTTGTCTTCGCTGACGCTGACCACTTCGGCAACTAATTCTCGTCCTTGAGTGTCGGTGAAGGTGATGAATCGCTCTTTTGCCCGCACGTCAAAAGGAACACTGCTTACAGCTGGGGGTGTTGTATCTGTCGGCTGTTCGACGACTTCTGCTGGAGTTGTTGGCGTGTCTACTTTCGGCGTTCTATCCTCAATAATTGTCGCCGGTGTTTCCTCAACAATGACTGTTGGTAGAGTCTCCTCGTTTGCAGGTTCGGGGATCGGCTTGTTCCCGTAGAAATACCCTGCAGTAAAGCAGACGGTAGCGGTTAGCAGTAGGAGTAAGAATTTGAGTGTTTTCACTATTTGTTAGAATTGTGGGGATATTCCAGGGTGCAACGAGATGGATCGAAATAGAGGATAAGAAAGGGATATGGGGGATCACTGGAGGCAACGCAAAATATAAAGAGCCTGTGCGTTTAGAAAATGATGGAGCCTTTGACTGCGAATGACCCCAGCGTTTGCGGTCTTCTGATATTTCTCCTGATACGCACAAATCCGGTTCTATCTGTGATTTGGTCTTTTTTATATTTTCAAATCTGGTTCACTCCACGCCATGAGCATTGAGCGACAAGAAACAAAGCAACGTATGAGCCGTATCGTCATTCACAATGACACTGTCTATTTGTGTGGCCAGGTTTGCGCGGACGCCACCCAAGGTATCACAGAACAGACCGAGACCATGCTCGAGAAAGTGGATACACTTCTGCTTCAAGCAGGCTCCGATCGAGAGCACATGCTCTCGGCAACTATATACGTCCGAGATATGAAAGATTTCGCAGCCATGAACGCAGTCTGGGACGCTTGGGTGCCCGAAGGGTATGCGCCCGCACGCGCTTGCGTGGAAGCGCGCATGGCACGCCCGGAGCTCCTTGTGGAGATCTCAGTGGTCGCGGCGCTCAAGTCAGTGATCATCTGAGCCTTCGTAGGACACCCTAGCTGTCGAGCCCTACTGAGTTCATTGCGGAACTTGGTATTGGCGGGTGCTTTGGAGAGGGCGCATTAATTCAAAACGAGGTGCGGGGTGCAACCGTCGTTGCTGCGGGAGATGTCACCCTGTTTCAACTCAAGCGTGAATCGTTTACAGAGCTGACCGAGAAATACTTGAAAGTGCGTTATCGTTTGCGGGAACTGCATCGGCAGAGGAAAACAGAGAGTATCGAAAACTCGATCGAGCATGGTTTGTTGAAAAATGCCTCATTCCTCGCGGGTGCAGGTGGTGACTTAGTGAGTGAGCTTGCCCAACATCTGGAAACGAATAACTGTGCCAAAGGCGATGTGTTGATACGCGAAGGCGACGAAGATGCCTCCTTCTTCCTGATAGAAGTCGGCATTGTCGAAGTGAGTAAGGGCGGCAGTCGCATTACAGAACTGGGACCGGGTGCATGCTTTGGCGAAGGCGCTCTCTTCAGTCGAAATCCACGCTCCGCTACCGTCACTGCCTTGACAGATACCTCCTGCTTCGTGCTGGGGAAATCAGGTTTCGATCGAATCATCAGTCGCTACCCAGTCTTTGGTAAAAGATTAGAAGAGATTCACGCCGCGCGAGCGAAGTAGAGCTCCCATTTTATCTTTGGGTCTGTCGTTTCATGAGCCCTTTAGTGCACGCGTCCAGTTTAGTTTGTGATTCGCAGCTCACCCCAAAGATTAGGGCTGAGCAGGACTTAATCATGGATATCATCGACCCGCTTCGTTTCGCCGATCACAGGTGCCTAATGAGTTATGGCTTTGGTTTGCCACTTTCTTTTCTAAGACCAAGTGCAGCTTTAACCGCATCCTAGCTGTTTGTCTAATCAGATGCATTGCTCAAACGGCTTGATCTCAATATCCAGCTCGCGTTCGTAGCGTTGTATAAGCTTATACTCTTCTTCGGTGACGATTGAAATCGCATGTCCGGTTGCGCCCATGCGGCCGGTGCGGCCCGCGCGGTGAAGGTAGTCGTCGGGGCTGGAGGGTAGGTCGAAATTAATGATGTGGCTCACGCCTTTGACGTCCAAGCCCTTGGCTGCCACATCCGAGGCGATGAGCACTTTGACTTTGCCGCGCCGAAATTGATTGA
>JANQXM010000059.1 GCA_030729385.1 Opitutales bacterium
GGCGCAATATAGTCCAAAATCAACTAGAACCTACGAGAGCAAACCAGCCTAAGGTGGCAATAACCTCACTCCGCCGCTTCAGCACACCGTATTCCATCCAGCGCGGCGCTGACGATACCACCTGCGAAGCCGGCGCCTTCGCCGCAGGGGAAGAGGCCTTTGACTTCGGGGTGTTGCAAGGTCTCGGAATCGCGGGGGATTCTTACGGGTGAGCTAGTGCGGGTTTCGAAGCCGATGAGGTTACACTCTTCGGTGATGTAGCCGCGCATTTGTTGGCCGAACATGGTGAGCCCGCGGCGCATGCGGCTGACGATCCACTCGGGGAGGATTTCGTCGATGCGTGAACTGGTGATCCCCGGGAAGTAACTGGTCTTGGGCAAATCTTGTGAGGTCTTGCCGGTGAGGAAATCAGTGACGCGTTGTCCGGGGGCAACTTGTCCACCGCCGCCGGCTTGTTTGGCGGCGACTTCGAGCGCTTTTTGAAAGGCGATCCCGGCGAGCACGCCGTGCTCTTTGATGAATGGTTCGGTGTCTTCGGGCTCGACGGTGACGACCATGCCGCTGTTGGCGAAAGGTGAATCGCGGCGCGCGAGGCTCATGCCGTTGACCACGACTTCGTCGTTCTCGGTCGCGGCGGGCACGATGAATCCACCGGGGCACATGCAGAAGGAGTGCACGCCACGGTCATCGATCTTGGTGGCGAGCCGGTAACTGGCTGCGGGCAATAAACGCGGGCGCTCGGTGCCGAGCGGGTAGTGGTATTGCACGGAGTCGATCAATGGCTGCGGGTGCTCGATCCGCACGCCGACGGCGAACGGTTTTTGCTCCAGCAGGATGCCTTGCGTGTGTAAGGTTTCGTAAATGTCGCGGGCGGAGTGTCCGGTGGCGAGGATGACTTTCTCGCTGAGGAACTCGCGACCGTCGCAGGTGCGCACGCCTTGGATTTGATCGCCGGTGATGAGGAAATCTTTGACCTTGGCGCCGAAGTGCACCTCGCCGCCGGCGGCGATGATGGATTCGCGCATCGCCATGACCACCTTCGGTAGGAGGTTGGAGCCGATGTGTGGGTGGGCATCAATCAAGATACGCTCAGGTGCGCCGTGGGCGACGAGTGTTTCGTAAATGCTGCGGACGGGGCCGCGTTTGGTGGCGCGGGTGTAGAGTTTGCCGTCCGAGAAGGTGCCGGCACCGCCTTCGCCGAAGCAGTAGTTGGAGTCTTCGATGACGCGTCCTTCTTTGAGGATCGGTCCAAGATCGAAGCGGCGCGCGGAGGCGTCCTTACCGCGTTCGAGAATGATTGGCTTGAGCCCGAGCTCGAGGCAACGCAGCGCGGCAAACATTCCAGCAGGACCACAGCCGACGATGACGACGGTGGGAGCTGTCGCAGAGACCGTGGCGTAGTTGGGTGCCAGTGGTGCTTGCTCGGGGAGTGCTTGCCCAATGCCGACTTCGAAGCGTAGCTGCACTTTGACTTGGTGCTGACGTGCATCGATCGAGTGTTTGAGTAAGCGCAGCGCGTGAATCGATTCCAGTGGTTGCGCTAGTTTTGCCGCGACAGCTGCCTTTTGCGCAGCCGCATCCTCCGATTGCTCCAAGGGCAATACGATATCCACGATAGTGGGTTCGGAGGGAGGTGCTGTGTTTTCTTCGGGCATGTGGAATCGAGCTTTGTAGGACTGTGTTTCCTATAATCGACTCCAATAGTAAACCCCGATCTTTAAAACATGAAAGCTTGAACCGTTTATGGACGTTAATGGACGTGAATCGTATGATGGGGTGAGTGTTTTGTCAGCATAGCTGACGACCGCTGATATTCGCTAATAGGCGCTTATGGTAGGGACTTGGTTGTGCCCTTAATCTACTCCTACTCTTAATCCTAATCTAAACGTCTGATTAGAGAACGCTAGGGATAGGGATTAAGATTAAGAGTAAGATTAGGATTAAGACGGGTAGAGTTAATGATTGTGATGAGATAGATTGGGAGGTAGGGGCGCTCGTCCCGAGCGCCATTGCAGCCTTTAGTTTGTCTGCAGGGCTTGGGCTTTCCATACGTGTGGCGGTCAGGGACGACCGCCGCTACCGTTGCTGGGTGTATCATTATAAGCGTGAATAAGCGCCAATAAGCGGTTTCCAGCTATGCTGGAGATACGTCGTGCTAGTCCACTGTATTCCCGTTGCTCTGTTGGGTCAGCGTAGCTGACGACTGCTAATGTGCGCTAATAGACGCTTATGGGTGCTGCTGCGCTCTTACTCTTACTCATAATCTACGCGTCATCCCTAGGGGAGGGATTAAGAGTAAGATTCGGAGTAAGGCAGAACCTTGTTTTAATGCGTGTGGTCGAGGTAGATCGCTTTAAACGCGGCGACTTTTTCGCCTAAAGTTTTAGCGGCTGCGCCGTCGGTGCTTTGTTTGGACTTCATCGAATAGACGATGATGTGATGCAGGAGCTCGACCTTTTCTGCATAGTGATCGGCGCCTGGCTTGATGCGTTGGGCGAGGAAGTAGTTGGCCGATTCATCGATGATGGTTTGGGCGTGTGATTCCTTGTTGTTGGTCCAACGGATCAATTGCTGCTGGTCCTGCGCGGTGAGTGTCTCTTTTGCGGAGATTTCTGTGATCTGTGCGCTGGCTTTGGTGATGGTTTTGATGTGTTGCTCGAGTTCGCCGAACTTGAGTTCGTCGCCGTAGATGCCACAAGGCACTTGGCAATGCGCGCTGGCTGTTTGCGTAGCGACGAGGGGGAGAATGCAGAGAGCAAGCAATGGGAGGAGTTTCATAATAATTTGTGTGTGTGGTTGAGTGTTTGCGAAAGGTAGGAAGTTAACATTTTGCGAGTCGTTTGCAAGTGAGTGTTAGGATTTGGGAGTAGGGCAAGCAAAGCCCCTACGGTTTAGATACTGGCATCCTCGTAGCCTCGAAGCTCGGCTTCGGGGAGCGTGGGCTCTGCTGGGTCAGCATGGCTGACGACCGCCGCTACCTCTTTGCGTCGTGCCAGATCATTCACGTATATTAACGTCCATTAACGGTTCCCAATTCATCCCTGAGTTTTTCGACCTCGACGCTTTGGGGAGAATCCATTGCCTTGCGGACTATGGCCATTGTTTAGAGTCAAAATATCGATGGAAATCAATACGAAGTGCGTTCGGCGGGTGCGACGCTGCGGCTGTATCGCAATGGTGTGAATCACTCGCAGTGGAACCCGAATCGTCCGCTCTCAGGTTGTATTTGGGATTTGATCTCGTTGCCGGCATTGTATCGGCCAGCCGAGAGTGTGAAGGAGGCGCTGATCTTGGGCTTTGGCGCAGGGACGGTGGCTGCGCAATTGCGTGAGTTGCTCGCGCCTGAGCGTGTCGTTGGTTTGGATATCGATCCGATGCACCTGTCGATTGCAGATGGTTTTTTTGACTGTGCCGAAGGTTGTGAGCTGATCGCGGCGGATGCCGTGGAGTGGGCGAACGAATGCCAGGAGGAAGGTCGCTTTGATTATATTTTGGATGACCTCTACGGCGAGGAGAATGGTATCCCGGTTCGTTGCACGCCGATGGATGCGCAGTGGTGTCATCGCTTGGCGGAATTGTTGCGCCCAGGTGGGATATTGGTTTTTAATTTAATCGAGCCGCGCAAGGTGCCGCACTTGCCTCCGTTTAAGGACGCCAAGTTGAAGAAGCGTTTCCCGCATAGCATCCAATTTAAGATGGAGGGCTACGAAAATCGGATTGTGGCTTTCAGTGAGCAGCCGTTTGATGAGTCCTGCTTTAAGGAGCACCTGCGCCGTATCTGTAAGCAATACCCGCGCTGCTATGGCGTGGCGAAGCGGTATGTTCAGTCCTAGTCTGAATCCTACTCTAACTCGTATTGCCAAGCTGTTGTTAGACGTCTTCCCCCGAGAGACTACTTTCAACACTTTTCAGATGTATTTTTTAACCGCTCGCTGCGCTAGAGTTCGCTGAGCACGCAGAGAGCTGACGCAGAGTCTTGTCCATGCCCTCTGCGCACTCCGCGATCTCTGCGGTTAAATTTTTATCCGTTTTAGCCAGTGCTCGGTATGAGGTTAAGACGGGGAGAGATTAAGATTAGGATTAGGAGTAAGACGGGGATTACATTCCCGGGAGACCGGGCATGCCGCCGCCTTCGCCCATTTGGGCTTTCATGGCTTTCATCATCTTACGGCCTTTGCCGCCGTTCATCATCTTCATCATTTTCTGCATCTGCCCGAATTGCTTGAGCAGTGCGTTGACGTCGCGCACTTGCACGCCAGAACCTTGGGCGATGCGCTTGAGGCGACTGCCACGAAGGAGACGCGGGGCGCGGCGCTCTTGAACCGTCATGGAGAGAATGATGGCTTCTGTGCGGGCCATCTTCTTTTCTTCTTCATCGCCGATCTCGACGCCACTCATGCCGGGCATCATGCCCATGATGGATCCGAGGGAGCCCATCTTCTTGACCTGCTGCATCTGCTTGAGGAAGTCTTCGAGGTTGAAGTCCGCCTTGCGCATTTTTTCGGCCATGCGTTCGGCTTCTTTTTCGTCGATGTTTTCCTGGGCTTTTTCAACTAGGGAGACGACGTCACCCATGCCGAGGATACGAGAGGCCATACGATCGGGGTGGAACACCTCGAACTCTTCGACCTTTTCGCCGACACCCATGAATTTGATGGGCACATTGGTGATGGTCTTCATCGAGAGCGCGGCACCGCCACGGGCGTCACCGTCGAGCTTGGTGAGGATGATGCCGGTGATGTTGACTGCTTCGTGGAAATGCTTGGCGACGTTGACCGCTTCTTGACCGAGCGCGGAGTCGGCCACGAGGAGGATCTCGTCGGGCTGGACGGCGGCTTTGAGTTGTTTGATCTCTTCGATTAGGTCGCCATCGATTTGGAGACGGCCGGCGGTATCGAAAATGATGAGGTTGGCGTCGGCGTCTTTTGCCGCTTGGAGGCCGCGCTTGCCGATTTTGACGACGTCTTTCTCCTCGCGATCGCCGTAAAAGGTGCAGCCGACGGTTTTCGAGAGCATTTCGAGTTGGTCGATCGCGGCGGGGCGATACACGTCACAGGCTACGAGAGCGGGGCGGTAGTCGCGCTTCTTGGCGAGATATTGAGCGAGTTTGCCGGAACTGGTGGTCTTACCCGAGCCGTGCAGACCGACCATCATCACGCGGAGCGGCTTTTTATCTTCCAGCTCGGTGGTGCCTTCGCCGAGGAGTTTAACCAGCTCGTCGTGGATGATCTTGATGACTTGTTGCCCCGGAGTGACGGATTTGAGGACTTCCTGACCGACGCATTGCGCTTGGACATTGGTCACAAACTCGCGGGCGACCTTGAAATGCACATCGGCTGAGAGCAGGGCTTGGCGCACCTCTTTGAGTGCCTCCGCCATGTTTTCTTCGGTCAGTTTACCGACACCACGTAAATTGCGGAGTGCGGAGCCTAGTTTGTCTGTAAGATTTTCGAGCATATCTGTGAAAGTTAAAGGATGGGGAGGTAATCGGACGTCAAGTAGGAGGCAAAGGTATTTTTCATGCTTGTTTTGAGGTAGGAGGGCTGACGACCGCTAATGTTCTCTAATCGTAGGGGCTGTGCTTGCGCAGACCGCGAACGTATGTGCGCTGGGTTTGCAATCTGCGGTCTTCGCAAGCAAAGCCCCTACACTTCATATTTATTCGCTGATAGAGACTTATGGGTGGTGCTTGTTGCTCTGTCGTGCGGTGCCGGAGGCACTCGCGCTACCTTTTGAGGCAGGCGGGAGACCGCTGCTGGCTGAAACTGCTGGTTTTCATGCTTGTTTCGAGGGGGGAAGGTGTTTTCATCCCGCGTTCATTATGAAGCGCACCCATCACTGCTCCCAAATCCGTAAATCGGACACTGGCTCGACTGTTACCTTAAATGGTTGGGTCGATTCTGTCCGCGACCACGGCGGTATTCTTTTCGTCGACCTTCGCGACCGCGAGGGTTTGACCCAAATCGTCCTCGACCCTGCAAACAAGGAGCTTGAAGCTCAGTTTGGCTCGATCAAGCCGGAGTCCGTTATCGCGGTCACTGGCAAGGTGGAAGAGCGTTTTGGCGGCACATCCAACGATAAGCTCGCGACGGGCGAAATCGAAGTGCACGCGACTGAGCTGAAAGTGCTCAACGTCTCGAAGACACCTCCTTTCCCAATGGACGACTCGGCCGACCGTGTGAGCGAAGACTTGCGCATGACGCACCGCTACCTCGACCTACGCCGTGCGACCAACACCAAGATGCTGCGCATGCGCCACGCCACCACACGTGCGATCCGCAACTACATGGACGGTGAAGCTTTCATCGAAGTGGAAACACCGATGCTGTTTAAGAGCACACCGGAAGGCGCTCGCGAGTTTCTCGTGCCGAGCCGCATGAATCCAGGTGCTTTCTACGCGCTGCCACAGTCGCCGCAGCAATATAAGCAAATGCTCATGGTGGGTGGCGTCGAGCGCTACTACCAGTTGGCTCGTTGCTTCCGTGACGAAGATTTGCGCGCGGACCGTCAGCCTGAGTTCACTCAAGTGGATATCGAGCTATCGTTCATCGACCGCGAGGACATGTATGAGTTGATTGAAGGTTTGATGAAGCGCGTCTGGAAGGACGTTATCAATGTCGACATCAAAGCGCCTTTCCTCCGCATGAGCTACTACGATGCGATGAACCGCTTCGGTGTGGATAAGCCAGATATGCGTTTCGGTCTGGAGCTGCAGGATTGCGGTGAGATCTTTACCAACTCTGAGTTCAAGGTATTCAAGGGCACACTGGATTCCGGTGGTGCGATTAAGGCTTTCAACGCCAAGGGCCTCGCTGATTTGACGCAAGGTGAACTCCGTGGCCTCGAAGACTCTGCTAAGGCACTCGGTGCTAAGGGTCTCGCTTTCATTAAGTCTGTCGATGGCGAATGGAAGTCTCCGATCCTCAAGTTCTTCTCTGAAGAAGAAAAGGCTGCGATTAAGGAGCAACTGAAGGTTGAAGATGGCGACATCGTCTTTTTCGCTGCGACCGAGTGGGAGCGTGCTTGCACGATCCTAGGCCGCGTTCGCCTTGAGGCGGCACAGTTGCTGGTTAAGCGCGAAAAGCTCGTGATCGATCCGAACGATTACAAATTTCTTTGGGTGATCGAGTTTCCGCTTATGTTGTTTGATGAGGACGAAGGTCGCTACGTTTCTTCGCACCACCCATTCACAGCTCCGGTTGAGGAAGATATCGAGTTTTTGGACTCCGATCCGAAGAAGGTGCGTGGTCAGCACTACGACTTGGTGCTGAACGGCGTCGAGCTCGGTGGCGGCAGTATTCGTATCCACCAACCTGCTTTGCAGAAGAAGGTATTCGAAGAAGTGCTTAAGATCCCTGCTGATGTGGTGGAGAGCCGCTTCGGTTACATGCTGAAGGCTTTCGAATATGGTGCACCGCCGCATGGTGGTATCGCCTTCGGTCTCGACCGTATGGTCACTATTTTGACGCAGCGCACCAGTATCCGCGACGTGATCGCCTTCCCGAAGAATCAAAAGGGACAGGAAATGATGACCGCGAGCCCTGGTATCGCCACGGACAAGCAGTTGCGAGACCTGCACATCAAGGCTGTATTGCCGAAGAAAGAAGAGCCTAAGGCTTAATTTAGTGTGAGACGGGCAGATTTACCTGTTTCACTTAATCGCTTTTTCGTCTGGAACCCGGAGGCAACTCCGGGTTTCTTAGTGTAAACATGTCGTTACTTCCCAAAATGCTCCGTTACCTCGTGATCTCGGTGGTTTGCCTACAAACACTGAGTGCTCAGATGACGCCCAATGCGCCGGTTAAGAACTTTCGTCTCCCACGTTTTGGCGACAACGGCTACACCCAATGGGTGCTGCAAGGCGGGGAGGGGATCTACGACAATGCGGAACAGACCCGAATCAAGGACATGGCCTTGCGTGTGTATTCCGGCGACGAGCGTATGGCTTTGGAAATGTCTTTGGACAGTCCAGAGGCGACTTTGCGAGTGGCAGAGAATCGTGCTTTCTCGGATAGCACGATTGTGATCGTGGGGGCGAACTTTAGAATCTCCGGTGTCGGCTGGACATGGGATGGGGAGACTAAAGAAATTGAAGTGCTTTTCGATACCGTGGTGGAGTTCACTCAGGCGATTTCGGAATCGCTCGGCAGCGAAGGTGCGGTCGAGGCGGGTGCGGCTCCCAAAACCGTCATTCACAGCGAACGCTTGAAGCTGCTCACCACCGAGACGGAATACCACTTCGATTTTACAAATAACGTGCATGCGGTCTCCGGCGACATGGATCTAACCAGTAACGTGCTGATCGCTTTAGTGGATGCTCCGGAAGGACGAAAAGAAGGCAGCCCTAAGGTGGAAGCGGGGCAGTTGGATTCAGTTCGCCAAATCGTGGCGCGTGACTCGGTCGTGATCAACCAAGCCGGGCGTGTCGTCCGGGCGGGAGAGGCGGAGTTCTTTCCCCGTGAGAAGCGCGTGCAGCTGACTGGAACCCCGCAGATTGAGACACCAGGTGCTTATTTGAGTGGGCACACGATACGCAGTCGTGAAGGCGAGATTGTCATTGTCGGCGGTGGTGATGCTGGCCGCGCGCAGATGATTTTAACAGAAACCGGAGGCTTGGGTATCCAAGGTGGCGGTGCGCTGAGCGCGGAGACGATCGTCCTCGCGGACAAGATCACGATGCAGGAGTTGGAGAAAGAGAACTTATTTCTATTCGAAGGCTCTGTGGCAGTGATGTCGGGCTCTGTCCAATTGAGATCCGACTTGATGACGATTTACGCCAACAAGGATACCAAGGCAGCCAAATCTACGACCGCGGATCTCGCTACGGAAGAGGGCGACCTGAAAGTAGGCGAAGTGCGCCGAATCGTTGCGGAGGGTTCCGTGAAGATCGAACAGAGCGGTCAGTTTGCAACCAGTGATACGGTGACCTTCTTCCCCTCCGAAGAACGTGCGGTGCTTGAGGGCGACCCACGTGTGACGAATGGTGAGGCTGTTATTACGGGCGAAAAAATGGAGCTCAAGCCAGGCTTGGCTATTATTTACGGAAGTGACGCCGAGCGTGTGAAAGTGGTGCTGCCTGAGATGCAGGACTTGGGCTACAAGACCTTTACCGGGGTGACTGGTGTAGCGACCGTCGAAGAAACGACCACAGCGAACCCCGCTAAAGAAACCGTAGTGGAAAGCAACATGCTGCGCATGATTGAAGAGCCCACCCAAACAGTCTTTCGATTTTCCGAGAATGTCACCATCGTAGCCACCAATCTCGACGCAAAATGCGATCGTTTGGATGTGATTGCTGCCGATGCAAAGAGCACAGATATGAAGACCGGTAAGATGAGTGATCGACTTGAAGTGCTACGCATTGAAGCCCTGGATAACGTAGAGGTGCGCCAAGACGGTCGATTGGCTACAGCCGAAAAAGGCTTCATCCTACCTCAAGAAGGTAAGGTTATACTCGAGGGCAACGCTGTCGTGAATGATGATCGTGGTCGAGTGTCCGGGCACCGTATCATCCTCTTGCAGGGGCAGCGCCGCGCGATTGTCGAAGGCGGCGGACCTGAGAAGGAACGCGCACGTATCACGCTCCCAGCGATTCCTAGTGGTAAGCTGTAACAGTATGGTGCGTCTGTTTCTTTGTGGCTTGTTGGTTTTTGGTGGGGCTTGCCTGCGGGCGGAGACATTAAAAAGTGAAGCATTGGCCTATGCGTTGAGCACGCGCTATGCGCCGAATGCCAATTGGGCATCAGTTGTGGAATTGGAGGCGCTCGCAGATCGTGAAGTCTCTAGATACTGGCGTCCCGCTGCGACGATACAGTCGGCACGTGCGGAAGATGCGTTGCCACTGGTGGGGCTGCACCTTGCGATTGATCCCGGTCATATTGGTGGTCGTTGGGCGGCGTATGAGTGGCGCGACTTTGCTGTGGCAGAGGGCGACTTTCGGGTGCGCGAGGGGGAACTTGTTCTGGAAGTGGCGCAGCGAGTGCGCGCACAGTTGCAAGCATTGGGGGCGAAGGTGACTTTAGTGCGAGAGACTTACGAACCGGTTAACCCGAAGCCGCCTACGGACTATTTAGAACGTGCACTCGCTGAATTGCCTTTGCCGAAGGGTGCTAGCTTAGCTGAATTATTAGACCATGGGCATGCGGTCCAGTTTCGTGCGATACAGATGGCGATTATCGAAGCGGAACTGGTGGAGCGCGCCCGTTTGGTCAATGAAGTGATTCAGCCGGATGCATTGATTTCGTTGCACATCAACGCAGCGCCCTGGCCGGAGGGTGAGGCTCCTCGGTTACAACTGGTGGATTCGAATCATGTGCATGTTTTGATTTTCGGCTGTTTGAGTGACAAAGAGCTGAGTTCGCCGCGGCAGCAGGCATCCATGTTGACTAAGTTGACCAACGGGAGCGGTGAAGAGGAGCGCCTATTGGGGCGTGCGCTAGGTGCGGCTTTGGCAGAGACGACGACTTTGCCGCCTTCAAAATATTGGGGGACGAATGCGGTGCTATTAGACCCCGATGCATCGACGGTCTGGGCGCGTAATCTTTTATTACTCCGCATGGTGGAGTGCCCGACGGTTTTGTTGGAGCCGCATGTGGCGAATTCAAAAGTGGCCTACGCACGGATCCAAAAAGCATTGGCAACGCGCGCGGAGGGAGCGAAGCCAGATTCCGACGATATTTTGGTCGAATACGCCGATGCCGTGGTGGCTGGGGTGTTGGGTCGGTATCGGAGTGATTTTGGTGAATAATGAAAAGGAGTATTGAACACGCTTCCTTACATTCCCGTCTCAAAGGCACCTGAATTTAACCGCCCGCTTCGCTCGAGAGCGCCGAGAACGCAGAGTTTATGAGGGTGAGTGATTTTTAAGTCATGCAAATGTTCCGTGTTCTTACCTGCATTATGCTCAACCATTACACCTCAGCGTTCTCTGCGAACTCTAGTGACCGCAGGGAACGAGCGGTTTAAACCGCAGTTGCTCGGCAGAGAACCCTTCCGTCTCGCTTCGCGAGCCTCCTTCCCTTTGCAGGGAAGGAGCTTTTTAAGTGCGGACTTCATAGCCTCCGACTGGTGTATGAAGTCAGCTGAAATACTTCGTCTGGCTGACTTCGGACAATCGTCGCTTTTAGTTGGCAAAAGGGGGCGTTTAGGCTTTCTTCGCAACTATGCTTAAACTAGCGAAGATATTTGCTTTGTTCATGGGAGTGGTGGCTTCGGCCTCGGCTTTTCATTTGATTGAGTTGGAGTCCGGCGGGGCGGTTCGGGGCGAGATCGTTCTGGAGCGACCGCAAATCTATTATGTGGATCTGGGCTACGATGTGATTGAGGTGCCGAAGGCATCGGTGAAGTCATTGTTGGCGGTGGATCCTGAGACAGGTGCCGTCGTGGAAACGGCGGAAGTTTCGACCTTGTATTCGCTCTCGGCCGCGCAACGCGATCAGCCCGTGCGTGAGTGGGTGGAGCAATTAGGTGAAGCCGTTGGTTTGATCCAGACCCCGACAGGTTTGGGCTCCGGTTTTGTGATCCATGAGGAAGGTTACATCGTGACCAACGACCACGTGATCGCCGGCGAGAATAAGATTTCGGTGACGATTTTCAGACAAGGTCCGCGTGAGCTCGAGAAGGTGACTTACGATAATGTGCGGATCGTGGCGGCGAGTTCGGAGTTGGACTTAGCGCTGTTAAAGATCGAGACAGAAGAAGGTGCTGCACCGTTTAAGGTCGTCTCTTTGGCTGCGGTGGATGAGGGCTTGCGTGAAGGACAGACGGTTTTTGCGATTGGTAGTCCATTGGGTTTGGATCGCACAGTGTCGCAAGGCATCATCAGTGTTGCGAATCGTGTGATCGGAGGGCGGCTTTATTTGCAAACCACTACGCAGATCAATCCAGGTAATTCGGGTGGACCACTTTTTAACCTGCGCGGCGAAGTCGTTGGGGTGAATAATATGAAGATCGCTGCTGTCGGTGCGGAGGGACTTGGGTTCTCCATCTCGTCGCGTGTGCTCAAATCATTTTTGGATAACCGGGATGCTTACGCATTTGATCCGCGTAATCCGAATGCAGGGTTTCGCTACATCAGCCCACCCAAAGCGGGACCATCAAAGAAGGACTAATTGTCCGAAAATTTTTAACTACCTGAAAGAGGAACGTATCCAATTATGATGAAAAGTATTTTATGTTTAAGCGCAGGGCTCGTTGGAGCATCTGCCGTATCGCTACAAGCTGTGCCATTTGCGGATATCGTGGGATCCGATGTGCAGCTATTGATTTCAGTCCGTAGCCTAGCGGAAACGAGTGCAGCATGGGAGAAACATGCTTTCGCTGAGTTCATGGAAGACGATGCGATAAAGGATTTCTTCACAAGTCTGTCTGCAGATGAATCCGATGATTCGGAAGATGAAGACGACGAGGACTCTGATTTTACCACGGTCATGAATGAAGAATTCGGAATGACCTGGGATGATTTTTACGAGTTGTTTCCAGGGCAGATGAACATGGGCTTCTATAATATCACTGAAGGAATGCTGGATGAGGAAAGTCGCGATCAAATGGTCTTGATGGCTGAGTGCACCGGCGATGCTGAACGTATGCGTGAATTGATGCAGATTCAGTTTGAGCGAAATGCGAAGATGCAGAAGGAGGTCAACCCCTTGGTAGAGCACGAGTGGATTGAGGAGCAATTTATGGGGGAGACATTGTATTTCGATGAGACCTTCGACGGCGAAGAAACTTACATTGAAGATGGCTATGCGCTGGTAGATGGAGTCTTCATTTTGGCTACGCCAGAAGAACGTCTGCGCAATGCAGTGGAGGCAGTGAAAACAGGTGCTGCCTCTCCGCTGTCGAAATCGGACGTGTATCTCCGATCTTTAGAGGCATCCGGTCGTGGTGATTTTCGGTTGTATGTAAATCTTAGCCCGATGATGGCTGCGCTAAATGACGCGATGGTCGAGCAGGCGATGGCAGGTGGTATGGCCATGTTTGGCGTGACGGGCCCAAGCTTGGAAAGTGCCTTGTCTCTAGAAACCATGCAGGCGCTCTTCGTCGATATGGATTTAGTCGATGAAGGGATACTCGTTAATAGTGGGATCATCTATAGTGAGAAAAAAGGTATGCTCAGTTTGTTGACTTATAGTGATGCTGATTTGCCTGCGGCGACTTATGTGCCTGAGGGTGTAATGGCGAGTTCTGTATCCAGTTTTGATATGGCTGAGATGATTGGTGCGCTGGAAAAAGTGATTACGGCAGCTAGCCCGACAGCGCCGATGTTACTGGATATTCAACTACAATCTTTTAAAACCAACACTGGGGTAGACTTGCGGTCAGCGATACTGGAAAATATCGGTGCTGAAGTGGTCTCGCTCTCAATCATGGGAGAGGCAGGCTTGGAGGACCCAATGGTTCTGCCGGAGCAAATGTATGTCTTCGCGATCAATGATGCAGAGTCATTTTCGCAGGCCTTGGAAACGTTCAAGGATATGGCGCCCGGTTTGCGTGATACTATCAAGACTCAAGATTATGAAGGTCAGACGATTCACACAATTAAGGGTGTGCCAGATCCTGAATTTTCCGAGGTGCCCGCCCAGGATATCAGTTATGTCATCACTCGCTCGGAGTTGATCGTCAATGTGGGCAGTGTGGGGTTTTTGCATGAAGTCTTGAGTCGCATGAATGAATCGAGCGCAGGTTTCTGGCAGTCTGAGAAAGTAGAGCAAATGTTCGAGTCGATCGCGCAGCCGAATCCAGTGACTCGCTCATATATCGATGTGAATCAAATGGCGAAGCCGTTTATCGAGTCTATAGCGGCGATGTCACCGGTGCCCGGATTCGAGGCGAATGGTGGTGCGGAGAAATTAATCGAATCGCTGAATATGCCGCTCTACATGATTTCAGAAAGCAACGAAGAGCCGGATGGTTTGTTTGCGCGCGTAATGATTCTGAAAGGTGAAGAATCAAAATGATGAATTTGTTTAAGTTAAATGCCTTGTCCGGTGCGCTCATGTTGAGCGGTTGTGTGGCGTGCTTCGGCGCGACTGAGTTTTCTTTCGGTGGACCGGAAATCGTCAAGTTGGATTGGACGACTCGCTCGCTCAACGCGAGTGACGTGAATCGCGACGGATTGATAGATCTTGTTTTGATTAATCAAGATACAGCGCAAATCGAAATACTTTATCAGCGTCCTGCTGATGCGCTTGTGGGCGATGCGAAGAAGCGCGTCAGTCGTAATCGTTGGGAGCCTGTATTGGAAGATGCACGATATGATCGTGAAGGTGTGTCTGTAGGTTTTCCAGTTTTTGATTTGTCAGTGGGAGATATTAATGGCGATGGTTTGGTGGATATGGCCTACACGGCTCGTGAGGTGCCATTGACGATTCGCTATCAGTCAGAGTCAGGGCAGTGGACTGAGCTTGTTGAGTTTGATGATCTCGAAGCACTGGGCTGGACGAGCACCGTCCTCATTGAAGATTTGAATGATGATGGGCGGGATGAGTTACTGGTGATGGCTGCCGACGGTTTTCGGGTATATTCGCATGATGACAAAGGACATTTGCTGGAGCCTAAGTTGTATTATTTAACCGGCGAAAATCCCTATAACCTGCTCTTGGAAGATGTGAATGGTGATGCATTGCTCGACGTGCTGTATATCACTTCGTCGGGTAAGCAGTCGCTGGCATATCGCGAGCAATTAGCCGAGGGCGGTTTTGGCCCTGAGCGTCGATTTGTATTCGACCGGCCTGTTCGAGTGGTGCGAGTGATGCCGCGATTGAAAGGGCAGCCGTTGCAGTTTTGTTCAGTCGACTCTCGGAGTGGGAGCCTAGAGTTTTTCAATATAGAGCGCGAAGAAGAAGGCGTTGTTTCGGGTAGCGTAGTGGACGCACAGCCGGAGATATATCCGATATTTAAGAAGAATCGTTTGTCTGCGAGCTATGTGATGGGAGACATCGATGGCGACGGTCAAAAAGATTTGGCAGTGGCGAACCCATCTGAAGCGGAAGTCGTTTTGTTTTTGAAAGAGGGTGCGGGTTTCCATGCACCCAAGCGCTTCCCGTCATTTTCGGCGGTTTCTTCGATGGCCAGCGGTCAGTTTTATAAGGGTGCCGGCGAAGAGATCGTAATGATTAGCGCCGACGAAAAAAGCATCGGCATCAGTCAAATGGGCGAGGGTGGACGGTTGCTGTTTCCCCAGGCAATGCCTTTTGATCTAGGAGATCCGGTCGTTTGTGAAGCGCTGGATTTAGACGGAGATGCACTGGATGAGTTATTGTTGATCCATGAGAAATCAGGGAAGTATGAATTGATAATTACACGCCCGTCGAATCGTGAGCTTGCCGATTCAGAGTGGACGGTAGTGACTGAACTCAAATTGGCTGGCGTGAAACGTAAGCCCTCTGCAATTAAGCGAGTCGATATTTTCGGTGATGAGCGTCAAGGGATTATGGTTTTTGTGCCGCGTGAGGCGCCTTTGTTGTATGCCACTAGCGAGGCCGGATCGATGGAGTTGATCGAATTTGGCAGTGCCTCGACCATTCGGCAGAATCTGTTGAAAGACGTGCAACCTGTGCAGGTGAGTGTCTTTGACGTGAACTCAGATGGTGGCAATGAGTTGATTGTGGGGCGCAAAGGTTTTGCTCGCGCAATTCGTGCAGTCGGGGACGACCTTGAGATGGTGGATCAGTTCAATGCGCGTCGTGGCGAAGATACGGTTTCTGCCGTTGTTCCCTTAGTTCGTGAAGGGGCGGTGGATCGAATCATGTTCTATGTTCGCGAGTCCGGCGAGTTGCAGTATTTAAAGCAAGATGTCGATGGTGTGTATCGCTATGAGCGCACTGAAAACGTTGGCACGATTGATTTGCTGGCATGGTCTGAGGTCGGCGAACCGATGTCAGGGGGCGATATTATTTTCTCCGGGGAATCTCAGTTTTGGTTGCTGCCGACAGATGCAGAGCGTTGGTCTAAGTCGGTGCTCGAGACTTTCGAGACTGAGCTTGAGGATGTGTATTTCACGCACGTCCGAAGCGCTGACTTCAATCAAGACGGTGCGTTGGATTTGATCGCGGTTGATGGGCAAAACCACATCGTCGAGGTGCTGACGCGTGATGACGATGAATGGAGCGGGAAGTTATATTGGGAGATCTTTGAGCAGAATATGCACTATCAAGGTCGCACCGGAGGGAAGTTGGAACCGCGCCAGATATTAATCGAGGATTTGAATGGCGACGGTAATTTTGATTTTGCGTTTTTAATTCACGATAGGATACTCATCTACCTTCAGGAATGACAGATTTACGCGACGAGATATACTGTGGTCGATTTGTTGCTCCTATTGGTTTGCAGAAGTTTTGAATTAGCATACGGATATCAACAAAAATAGCTATTACACTGTGCACTGCATTACTGATCTTCGCATTGTTTTTGAGTTTTAGCCGCTATACCATGCTGGAGATCCAGAAGCAGGGGCGATATGTAATGCGGATCAATGAGCTGTCTCGTGATGCTTCTAATGTCGTGATCGGCAGTCGCGTCTTTCAAGATCGTATGACTGGTGCGGACTATGTTGAGGATTCTATGGCTTCTAGTCGGGATATTATGATGGAGCTCGTGGATGGAGCTGATCAGCTCGAAATCATTTCATTCGTGGAATGATGGAGCGGTTGAATGAATTCTCGGAAGTTTTCCAACAGCTAGTGAAAAGCACCGAATTTCTGGCGCAATTGGATATAGATGTGCGCGAAAAAATTCTACGCTTTAGTGTGATGCACCAGCAGATGCAGGGCAAGTTGGAGGAATTGCATGAGGCGATGCACCATGATGATTATGTCGAGGCGGGACTCTTGGACGCGACTGAGATGTTTCTCCTCGAGCATTCGAAGTTGTGGGGTTGGATGAATCGTGCGGTTAGTTCGATTGATCGTGATCTAATTCTAAATAATGACTTGGATCGTTTTAGTCAGAATTTTAACGTCGCTCGTGAAGCCTATGAAGAAAGTTTAGCCGAGCTAAAGTTGTGGGGGCCGTTAGTGGAGGTCGAGGGAATGGATGGGTATCTTCAAACTCTTGAAGTGGTTTTGGTCGGTCTGCGAAGCGTTGCAATTGAGTTTACTGTTTCTGGGAGAGCGGAAGTAGAGGCGGCTCAATTGTTGGAATCGCATGGAGTGCGTTTACGTGAGATGGTAGATCGCCTAATGGAACGCGCGATAGTTAAGGGTGACCGGTTGACTGCGAATTTGAGCCTGATTTACTGGTTGTCGGCGCTCATTATTCTGGTCGGTTCTATCTTTTTGACAGTTTGGTTTTCATTGAGCATCAGCCGTCCATTGACTCAACTCGCGAATAATTTCAAGGAAGTCGCGGGAGGTAATTTTAATCTACGCATACCTGCGGAGGGGCGCGGTGAGCTGGATGATCTGGCACGCGCGTTCAATGATATGACCGAAAAGTTGCAGTCGAGTTATAATGAGGTTGAAGAGAAAGTGCGGCAGCGCACGAAGGAGTTACAGCTTGCAACGGTGCGGTCGAAGCAGTTGGCGGATGCGGCACAGGAAGCGAATTTGGCGAAGAGCGCTTTCCTTGCGACGATGAGTCACGAAATCCGCACCCCACTGAATTCAATCATCGGGTTTAGTGAAATGCTGGAGGATACGCCTCTCGATGATGAACAGCGGACTGATTTACAGACAATACGGACCTCGGGGGCGATATTGTTGGATCTGATAAATGAGATATTAGACCTGTCAAAAATTGAAGCAGGTAAAGTGTTCATGGACGTGACTGCAGTTCGTTTGGATGAGGCGATACATGAAGTGACTAGCCTTTTTCGGTTAAATGCGGAGCGCAGCGGTATTCAGTTGGTCGTTGAATTAGACGATAAAGTTGTTGAGTCGGTGATGACTGATCGCACTCGGTTGCAGCAGGTCATGAATAATCTTGTGAGTAATGCGGTAAAATTTACGCCGCACGGTGAAATCAGGATCAAGGTGTGGGGAGAGAATCATGATGAGCGCGCCGGAATGCGTTATTATATTTCGATTTCGGACACTGGCATTGGGATCCCTGTTAATAAATTGAGTGATGTGTTTTTGGCTTTCACTCAGGCCGACTCCTCAACAACTCGAAAGTATGGTGGCACTGGTTTGGGTCTGGCGATTAGCTCCCGGTTGGTTGAATTGTTGGGCGGTGAAATTAGCGTGGAAAGCACTGAGGGCTTAGGCAGTAAATTTACTTTCTATATTCGCAACTTGGAGGGGAGTGCGCATGGGTCCGATGATAATCGCAGCTACGCTAATCAGGAATTGAATTTTGAGACATTGCCTCAGGTTTTGTTGGTTGAAGACGACGTCGCCAATTATACTTTGGCTAGTAAGATACTGGGCCGTTTCGGTCTTTCGGTGGACTGGGCGAAGAATGGCCTCGAAGCGGTGGATGCGGTCAAGCTGAAGCAGTATGATCTCGTATTTATGGATCTGCAGATGCCCGTGATGGACGGAATCGAAGCAACCATTCAGATCCACCAACTCGGCTTGGCTAAACAGCCTTATATTGCCGCGCTGACTGCAAATGCATTGAGCGAAAGTCGCAATGCCTGCGCACAAGCCGGGATGCAGGACTTCATTACCAAGCCGGTGTCCGGTGAAGCTCTGAGGGTTGCGTTGCTACGCTTTCAAGAGCACACAATCAATCAAGGTTGATAGATCCAGAAACGCTTCGCTTGGCGTTGGAAGTTCGCTGCCTGCTGGCTCCATTGCTGAACGAATGCCGTGACTCTAGCCTGATCGCCTCGCTGGTTGATTTCATCCCACCAAGCGCTACTGCCCACGTGCTTGTTGAATAAGGCAGGGTTTTTCACGCTTTGAAATGGATTGCCTGACTCCCACGCTGCGGTGATCTGCATCATGTGAAAACTGATTTCTGTCGGGCGCGCTTTTTGCCAATCGCGAACACTGACATAGACGCCTTCGATGGGCGCGCCAGCTGTCGTCTGTGTTTTGATGATGCGGTAGCTTAAACCAGGAATGTTCTTTGCTATGAGTGCGCTTTGCACCTCTTGGGCGCTCTTTCCTTTATAACGAAGTAGTCGGAACGGGTAAGGTGTGCCGATGCCGTGGCTAAAGCCACCTTCTTGAGCGCCTAGTCCAGTCATGGCGTAGCCGAGCACTGCTGAGACGTCGGGGATGTAAGGGGAGGTCGGGACCCAGCGAAGTCCAGTCTGCGTCCAGAGCATGCTGCGTGACCAACCGCGCATGGGCACGATGGTAAGTTTGCCGTTTTTGCGGGCCGTTTCCGGGGTCTCCATCCAGCCGGGAGCGTGCTTTGCTATGCGCGCCAACTCGGCGATGGTCAGACCGTGAACATAAGGCACGTGAAATGCGCCGACGTAGCTACGCCATTCACGATCGAGTGGCGGGCCGTCGACTTTCAATCCCCCGAGTGGATTGGGGCGGTCCAGCACGACGACTTCGACGCCATTTTCAAAGCAGGCTTCCATCGCATAGCGCATGCAGCTGACATACGTGTAGGAGCGCACGCCCAGGTCTTGTAAATCGATGACGAGCGCATCGAGCCCTTCGAGCATCTTCGGGGCTGGCTTGCGGTATTTTCCGTAGAGTGAATAGACCGGCAGACCTGTGCTCGGGTCGATTTTATCATCAACTGGCACGTTGGCTTTTTCGTTGCCGTAGATGCCATGCTCGGGACCAAACAGTGCGACGAGTCGCACATTGTTGGCGCGGCGCAGCACGTCGATGGAGCTTTCCCCATTGCGGTTGACGCCCGCTGGGTGTGTGAGCAAGCCCACGCGCTTTCCGGCGATCGCCCGAAAGCCGCTTTGTTCTAAGACATCAATGCCAAGATAGATGCGCTCGGCTTGCGCCACTCCAAGGAGACTGAGTATGCTGAATAAGAAAACGCGTATGACTTTATGCATTAGGATCTGATGGATAGGGCTGTTTGCTATTTGCTTTTCGAATTTTGTGTTCGTGGATTTTATCCAGTATCAACTTATAGCTGGCTGCGGTGCGGATGGCGACAATGCGATAGATGAAGCTGGCGATGAGGCCGAAAAAGATGCCCATGATGATCGCGCCAAGGTTGGTCACACCGAAAACGATTAGGACGGGTTGTAAGTTGTCGCCCCAATTGCCGTGGATAAAATTATCTAACATCATCTGCACTTCGTCGCGCCCTAAGCGCATGACATCGACCCCCAGCACACTGAGGAAGTGCCGCCCAATTTGATAAGCGGCGAACCAAATGGGTATGACCGTGATTGGATTCGAGACGATTTGAAGCCCTGCTAGGATCGGCAGGTTGGCTCGCAAGAGAACCGCAAGCAGGAAGGATAAAGGGATTTGTATACCGTAGACCGGCATGAGGGTGAGAATGCAACCTGCGTAAATTGCTGGCACGGCATTTTCGACTCGAAAGCTCCAAAGGTAAATACGTTTGCGCGCGGCATCCGCAAATAGGCGTAGCACTGGATAGCGATGGATATTGGTGCGACGGGGTAGCAGACGCAGCCACCACTTGACGCGGCGGATTCTGCGAAACTTTGACTCGTTCAGTTCTGATTCTTCAGCCGTCATGGGTGATTTGACTATACATCACTTCCGAGACTTTGACATCTAAATTTCTCGCACCATTTGCTAGAGCTTCTGGCAAGGGGCAAGCGGGAGGGGTGATCGAGTAGGTCGCAGATTGAGGAAACATTTCAGCTACTTTCTGCACGGCAATCGAATCGACCGCACCGGCGAAGACAATGCTTTGTTTGCCGCAGGCATGGGCTAGTTCTAGAAGAGCAAAAGGTCCTTTGCCTGCCAACGAACTTTCATCGAACTTGCCTTCACCTGTGAGGATGAGGTCAGCTTCGGTGACTTTGGAGGCTAGATCCAACCATTCCGTTACGAGCTCGAAGCCGGCAACGTATTGTGCGCCGCAAGTCACTTGTAGCCCGAACCCGATTCCACCGGCCGCGCCACTACCGGGGACTTGCATGAGGCTGGTGGGTTGTCCGCAATGCTGGCAGAGTAATTCGGCGATGCGTTTTGACTCGGTGTCGTAAGCTTCGATTTCTTCGGGGAGTAAGCCTTTCTGTGGTCCATAGACGGCGGCGGCTCCGCGCGCTCCGAGGAGTGGGTTGTCGACATCACAGGCGATAAAGATCGGTGGTGGTGTGACGTCGATACTGCCTGTCATTTGGTCGATGAATGGCCATTGCTCGGGTGTGATTGTGGAAATGCTTTGTCCATTGCGTGAGACGGTATGGATGCCGAGCGCCTCGAGGGCGCCGAGTCCGAGGTCGCTGGTCGCACTGCCACCGATGCCGAGTAGAATGGCGTCTGCCTCCAACGCGATCGCGATGCGGATTAATTCACCGACTCCCTTCGTGGTGCAATTTCGCGGGTGGCGTTTTTCATTGGGCACCATCTCTAGTCCGGCTGCGGCGGCCATTTCGATCACGGCGAGGCGTTTGCCGCTGAAGGGGAGTAATTGATTAGTGCGCGCAGATAAATGACGAGCATCCACCCAACCGATGGGTGCGTCGATTTCTTCGCCTAGCGGTCCTGCAACCTTGTGGTATTCGATGTGTCCCGCGGCTGAGTTTGTCAGTATCGTGCAGAAGCCTTCACCGCCATCGGTGAGCGGCGCTTCAGTGATCGTGATTTGATCGCCCAAAACGGTGCGCACTCCGGCAGCGGCTGCTTGGCAGGCCGCTGCGGCTGTCATGGAATCTTTAAACTTATCGAAAGCGGCGAGGATGTGCATGTGATGTGATGAATATGAACGTCGAACATAGGACGTCCAACATCGAACGTCGATTTATGCGTGAAAAATTGCAGTTAGGCTAGCAGGACTGATTTCGAAATGGTGTAGGCAATGTCTGTGCCAATGGTGCGATTGGTGCATAAAAAAACGCCCAAGCTAAATATCAAATCAGTGATTCAATATTCAGCGTTGGGCGTTCAACGTTGGTTCAGTGCGTCGCGATTAGCGCTGCTCGTGACCGGATTCGACGTCGATAATTTTGAAGTTTTCGACGTGGTAGATCGGATCCGCGCGGAACGAAAGTTTTGCACCGTAGGATTCTTCGATCCCGAGGAGTAGGTCTTCGTCTTCGTGGCGGAGGCGATCCAAGTTGGTCGGATGGAGTAAAACGCGGAGGTTGATTTCCTTGTCGTGGCCATCTTTCACGCGGATGTGACGAATCACGCTGATCAAGCGGCGTTGCACTTCGACACTCATGGTGCGGGATGATTTAACCGAGCCGCGACCATGGCAGTATGGGCAATCGGTGTAGATCCCGCTGGAGTGACTCTCGGAGTGGCGCTGGCGAGTCATTTGCATGATGCCGAGCGTCGAGATCGGAAGGATGTGGTTCTTCGCCTTATCATTCGCCATCTCTTTGCGCATGCGCGCGAGCACGGCGTTACGGTCCTTCTTCGCCTTCATGTCGATGAAGTCGAGAATGATGAGTCCGCCGATATTACGTAGGCGCACTTGGCGGCAAATTTCAGTCGCGGCTTCCAAGTTGACTTGGACGATGAAGTCTTTGCCGTCCTTGTTCTTATTCTTGTGCGAGCCGGTATTGACGTCGATTGAGATAAGGGCCTCGGTTTCTTCGATCACGATTTCGCCACCGCCTGGAAGGGGGACGCAGCGCATGTAGGTCTGCTCGATTTGGCGTTCAATGTTGAAGCGTTCGAAAACCGGAATGTCGTCGGTGAAGCGATGGATCTTCGACTTCGAACGAGGAGAGATCTTAGTGACTTCCTCGATGATGTTGTCGTAGTCCTCCTTTTTGTCGACCATCACGCGGTCGATGTCTTCGGTGAGGAAGTCGCGCACGGTGCGGCCGACGATGTCGGGCTCGACGTAGAGGCAGGAAGGCTTGTTGGTCGCTTCCATGCGTTGGTTGATCACTTCCCAGCGTTTGAGTAGAATGTGTAGGTCGCGAATGAAGTAGCGTGCCTTTTTGCCTTCTCCGGCTGTGCGGACGATGATGCCCATGCCTTCGGGGAGGGTGAGATCGCGGAGTATGCCCTTGAGGCGACTGCGCTCTTTCTTGTCATCGATCTTACGGGAAATACCCATCGTGCCGGTGTAGGGCATGAGGACGAGGAAACGGCCGGGGAGGGCGATGTTTGTTGTCGTGCGTGGACCTTTGGTGCCGATTTGGCCTTTGGTGATCTGCAGGACGATCTCGCTACCGATGGGGTAGAGTTTTGGAATGTCCTTGATCGAGACCTTCTCGCTTTCGCGTTTACGCTGCTTCTCGGACTTGTTGTCGCGTACGATTTCAATCGTGTTGTCGTTGGCGGCAGGGAGGATGTCCCAGTAGTGGAGGAAGGCGTTTTTGGCTTCACCGATGTCGACGAAGGCAGCTTTTAGGCCTGGCTCGAGGTTTTGGATGCGACCTTTGAAAATCGCGCCGACTTCACGGGCTTCGCCTGTGCGTTCGACTTCGAACTTTTCGAGAACGCCGTTTTGTAGAAGGGCCACGCGTTTTTCGAGTGGCTCAGAGTTGATGATTAGCTCGGTGTAAGCTTTCTTTTCACTTTTGATCGCCTTAACGATGCGTGTAATCAGGGGCTCTTTTTTTGCCCGCTTCTTCGCGTCGTTTTGGAGTTCGTTGGTGTCGATGCGCTCGCCTTTTTTCTCCTTCGGAGCGGAGGTGAGTTCTTCGGTGTATTGATCGTCAGATTGATCGGTAGTTGAATCTTGCATTGGTATTGGATGTCCCGGGTTTGGTCGGGGCTCCCCAGTGCTGATTGTTCAGACTTGTCAGTGGATGTGCAGTGCGTGGTGACGGGATCATGTATAATCCTTTCGATACCGATAGACGCTTTGCACAAGACCTTGAAGAATAAAACAGCTCAGAATGAAGGAGCCTCCGTAACTTAAAAACGGAAGCGGGAGTCCTGTAATCGGGGTAATGCCGATAGTCATACCAATATTGATGAAGAAGTGGACTAGGAATAGCACACTGACGCCAATGGCCAGTTGCATTCCAAATCGATCTCTTGCGAGTCCGGCAATACGTATGCCGTTGGTGACCATCAGACAAAAGAGTCCGACGACGAACGCGCTTCCAAGAAAGCCTGTTTCCTCCGCGATAACGGAGAAAATAAAGTCGTTGTGAGCGACCGCTTGAGGGAGGTAGCCAAGTTGCGCTTGAGTGCCTTTGAAGACACCTTTGCCACTGACTCCGCCCGTAGCGGCCGAAATTTTAGCCTGATTGGCATTCCAGCTTGCGCCGGTGCCAGCCGGATCGACTACGTCGGGTGCGACGAAGGTTAAGATCCGGTTACGTTGATAATTGTGAATGGGCAGCCACGATGAATACTCTTCAGTAATCGCAGGAGCCCCCATAGTTTCGGCCTCGCTCAGCTTTTCTAAGTGCTGGCTATAGCCATAAATATCCATACCGACAACGCTTACGAAGACGGCAAAGAGTGCGAATGCGCTCAAGAAAAATTTCTCCGACAAGCGGGAAACATATAGTAGAGCAAAAATCATTGGTGGGAAGACAAGCGATGACCCTAGGTCTGGCTGGAGGAAAATCAACAACATTGGGATTAAAAATACAATTCCCACACGTGCGAGTGTGACCAGTGAGTCGCGCACCGAACCGATCTCAGAGCGGGCGAGAATGCTGGCTGCCATTATCAAAGTCCCGATTTTGGCCCCTTCGGTGGGTTGAACCCTTGTAAACCCGAGGTCGACCCAGCGCCGAGCCCCCATGTCTTCGTAGCTGATCGGGCTGAATTTGGTCGCTAAAAGGAGCCCGATGATGCCCGCAGCGTAGATGAAATGGGCATATTCGAGAAAAATCTTATAATTGATCGCCGAAATGAATGCGTAGGCACCAACGCCCATGACTGCCCAGAAGAGTTGCCGCTTCCAGTGTCCGCCGTCGTAAGAGATTTGGGCGGAATAGATGAAAAGTAGCCCCACCGCACAGAGCATCAATATGCAGAGCGGGCTGATGATATCGAAGCGCAAGCGCTCCTCCGGGTGCATCAGGCTCTGGTATTGCTTGTTAAAAATACGGCTATAGACGGACATGCGCGTTGTTTAATGGCTCATGGAGAATAGCGAATGGCGAATTTTCAGCATTTCAGGTGTCGGACTTTCAGGTTTCAACTTTTAGCTTTTCAGCTTTTAGATGATTAGTTCACATCTCCCAGATAATTGGTTCCGGGGTCAAAGCCGTCTGCGGTGAAGAAAGGTTTGATCACTTCGGGGAGGAAGCGCCGCTCTTGTAGTTCGCTGAGTGGGATCCACTCGACGCCCACCTGCTTCTTATCGTGCTCGGTGCCTGGGCCGATGCCATCCGGATTCGGGAGCGAGCAACGAAAGACGTTCTCCACTTGGTGGAAATTGCGGTGTGTATTGCGGAATTCATGGTTTTTACCGATATATTCCCGCACATAGAGGAACTCGCCCACTTCGACCTCAGTGCCGATTTCCTCTAGGCACTCGCGTTTCAAGCCCTCGCGGAGGGTTTCACCATGATTCTGTCCGCCTCCAGGTAGGATGTAAAAGATGCCGGTATGGTCGCGCATCTTAATCGCGAGCAATTTTTGTTCGTGAATAATGAGGGCTCTGGCAGCTGTTCGTATGGGGCGCATGGGTAGTCATATAACCAAAAGATTTTTCGTTTGGAGCAAGACTCAAGCGTGTGAAAGTGAAATTTCAGAGACAAATTTTCGGCATCGCTTGAAATTTTGATCGGTTTACATAGCGGTTCTCGGCATGGTCGAGTTAATGAAACAAATCGGTATGCAGTCATTTTTGGAGCAGTTCGCGGATTCCCCTGTAAATTTAGCTTTTGTTGAGGCGCTGTTTGCCGAGGTCGATGGGTCCACGCTCAATGGATTTTTGGAAGATGTGGATGACAGCGCGTTTTCGCTTCATGACTGGGTAGCTGCATTGCGCACTCTTGGTAGCTGGCTTGACGTTCGAAAGTTGACGCTCTCCCTCCAAGATCAAATCGGTTACGTCTGTTGCGCAGCAGAGTCTGCTAGTGTTGGTGCTAATTTGACGGACCTCCCTAGCTTGGTCGATGAGATGTTGACTGCTTATGGCTGCGAGCGGGCAGAGTAGTTTGTATCGGATGTGAGATGCGGTATGTGAGCCGCTAAATCACGCCTAAGTTTTGATTCCCGTCTTTACTATGTGAGTCCGACAACTATTACGGAGCACGCATGGTCGATGAAAACACAGCAGCTGAAATTGAAATCCAAGAACTGATTGCAAACAATCAGCTCAAGGCAGTTGCGGAGCGTTTAAAGAGTTGGGCCAATCCGGAAATTGCCGACCTTTTGATGGGGCTCGATAAGCCGCACCAGATACTCGTCTATCGTTCGCTTCCTCGGCAGCGTGCGGCCGACATGTTTGCCTATCTGGAGCCCGAAGATCAGGACAGCTTGCTCGAAGCACTGACCGATGCGGACACGCGAATACTGCTGGCTGACTTGAGTCCAGATGACCGGACCGAAATGCTCGAAGAGCTGCCCGCTACCGTTACACGACGTCTCATGCAGTTGCTGAGCCCCGGCGACTTAGTGGAAGTGCGCCAGCTGCTCGGTTACCCAGAAGAGAGCGTCGGTCGTCTGATGACCCCCGACTACATCCGTGTTCGAGCGGAATGGACCGTGGAGCAAGCCATCGATCACATCCGAAAATACGGACGCGACTCTGAGATTTTTAACATCATGTATGTGACCGATGGTAACGGCCTCTTGATCGATATAGTGCGCATGCGCCGCATTATTTTGGCGGCTCCCGGCACGGTGATTAAGGATATTTTAAACTATAATTGCATCAGCATCTCCGCTTTTGATGACCGAGAAGTCGCAGTGGAAATGATTCAACGCTACGACGTCAATGCGTTGCCAGTAGTCGATTCTGAAGGGGTGCTCGTGGGCATCGTCACGGTCGACGATATCATGGACGTAGCCGAAGAAGAGGTCACCGAAGACATTCAAAAGGGTGCCGGTATGGCGCCTCTCGAAACGAAGTATAGTGCCGCCAGTCCCATGCAGCTTTTTCGAAAGCGTATCGGTTGGTTGCTCATCTTGATCTTTGTGAATCTCATTTCTGCGGGCGTGATTTCCAACTACGAGGAATTCGTCATGGAGTTCATCACCCTAGCGCTGTTCATGCCTCTGGTCATTGCCAGCGGTGGTAATTGCGGCGCGCAGGCCGCTACACTGATGGTGCGTTCCATCGCCACCGGCGACGTCGAGCTCGGGGGTTGGATGAAGTCGGTCAGCAAGGAAATCTTCGTCGGTATTTTACTCGGCACCGCCATGGCATTGATCGCCGCCTTTGTCGGACAGCTCTATGGAGGCGATACCAAGATCGCCGTCATCGTCGGCCTCAGTATGATCTCGATTGTATTTGTCGCCAATAGCTTTGGTGCATTGCTACCATTCATTCTCAGTCGTTTAAAGATCGACCCTGCGGCTGCCAGCACACCTCTGATCACTTCACTGATGGACGTGCTTGGGCTGATCATTTACTTCTCCATTGCGGTCGCAATTTTAGGGTAGAGGCGGTCGTCCCGACCGCCACGCGTCGTCGTCGACTCATCGTATCAGCCAACAACACTGAAATGGCGCTTAGGGACAAGCGCCGCTACCTTTCTGTTGCCATCTCTCCACTCGCTGGCATTTTCGGTCGATAGGCTTATATTTTTGAAAACTCCTTTGTAACTACAGAATGAACCACGCGTCTTATTTTACGCCACGCCGCTCGCTCGCATTGGGGCGGAAGACCTACCTCGCGGGAATTCTAAATCTCACGCCCGATTCGTTTTCCGATGGCGGTGACTTTGTTGATCAGGATCAAGCAGTGTTACGTTTTCATCAAATGGTGGAAGCAGGAGCGGAGATCATCGACATTGGCGGTGAGTCCACACGTCCAGGTCATATTCCAGTGCCAGCCGATGTGGAGATTGCCCGCGTTGTGCCTTTCATCGAAACCATCCGCCCACACACCGACGCCTTGATTTCGATCGACACTTCAAAAGCTGCCGTGGCTGAAGCCGCCGTCGCTGCCGGTGCCGATATCATTAACGATGTTTGGGGCGCGCGGCACGATCCACGCATGGCTGAAGTCATGGGACAGAGCGGTGCCGCTTGTATCCTGATGCATAACCGCCCGAGTGAAGAAGCAGGAGTGGGCGACGTGATCGAGGCGATTCAAACCTACTTAGATCAATCGATTCTGCTGGTTAAAGAAGCCGGCGTGCGCGACGACGCGATCATGCTAGACCCCGGTCTAGGCTTCGGCAAAACCTACGAAGAAAACTGGGAGATCATGCGCCGCCTCCCCGAGTTGGTTCGCATGGGCTACCCGATTTTATTGGGTGCTTCTCGCAAGTCGATGATCGCAAAACTCCTCGATTTGAAAGACCCCAAAGCACGCTTAAGTGGCACCCTCGCCACCACCTCCTTAGCGATCCAATCCGGTGTCGACTTTATCCGCGTGCACGACGTCAAAGAAAACCGTGAATGCGCCGATGTAATCGATCACTGCCTGCGGCAGTGAGGCGTTGAACCGATTGTTGACGTTAAAGAACATGGAAGACTGGCAGCACTGCTCAGGTCATTATTAGTCTAAGTGGTAAAAATACGTAATGTGGGTAGTTCCCGGAAGCAGCTACATTTTCCGCTTCTCACTTACCGCTCTCCACTGCACACTGCCTCCTATGAACAAAACCACGATCGAACTGAAAGACCTCGAATTCTTTGCCCGCCATGGGGCATTGGCGGAAGAGGCGAAGCTGGGGCAGCGATTCAAGCTGGACGTGACTTTGCGCTTGGTCGATGGCTTGGACTTTGAAGAAGACAGCACTGACTGCACGGTGAATTACGCCGAAGTTTATGAAGCTGTGAAAGAGGTCTTTACCGGGTTCCGTTTCAATTTGATCGAGCGCGCGGGCGAGCTGATTTGCTCCGAAATTTTGGAGCGTTTTGAGCGAGTGGTTGAAGTGACGGTGAAAGTGAAAAAGCCTGCGGTGCCGGTGGATTGTATTTGTGATTATTTTGCAGTGGAGGTCACTCGATGCCGTTAACGACGTCTTACTTGGCGCTTGGCAGTAATCTTGGTGATCGGCTCAGCCAGATGCGTGACGCCTTGCGCTTGTTGGAGGCGGACTACGCAATACGAATTTTGCGAAGCAGCGCGGTCTATCAAAACCGAGCGATCGGAATGGAGAATGCTGAGGACTTTCTCAATGCGGTGGTGGCTGTCGAAACTGGGTTGGCGCCGGAGGCATTGCTGTATGCCTGCCTTGCGGTGGAAACGAAACTTGGGCGCGTGCGCTCGGGAGTATGGGCGCCGCGCACGATCGATCTCGATGTGCTGGCGTATGGGGATCGCGTGATCGAAACCGAGCGTTTGCAGCTGCCGCATCCGCGTATCGCGGAACGTGATTTTGTGGCACAGCCTTTACTGGAAGTCGCGCCAGACTTGGTAGTGTTTGGTCAATCGATCCAAGCAATCGTGGCGGCGTTGCCCGCAATTGATTTGGAACTGTGGGCTGAGCGACTCAGGTAAGGTATTTAGCCACGGATGCACGCGGATTTCCACGGATGCATCGAACTGAAATATATCTGCGAAAATCCGTGTGTATCTGCGGTTAACTTATTTGTGCGAAGATTGGGGTGTGGTGTTTATAAAACTGACTTCTAATTTCTAGCTCCTAACTTCTCTTTAATGAAACCTACTATTGAAATCGAATATTGCGCCGGCTGCCGCTGGTTGATGCGGGCGGCTTGGACGGCTCAGGAATTGCTCACTACTTTTGATGGTAAGTTGGCTGCGGTGACGATGCGGCCTTCGGAGGAGCCGGGCACGTTTATTGTTCGAATCGATGGGGTGGAGCTTTGGAACCGTCGTGCTGAGGGGCGTTTCCCGGAAATGAAAGAACTCAAGCAGATCGTGCGTGATCATATCGCACCGGAACAAAACTTGGGGCATAGCGACACTGAAGAAAGACAACAAGATGTCTGAGGCGATTTCCGATCAAGTCATTGAGGCGGCACAAGCGTTGTCCAGCGCAGTGGATGCACTGTCGTTTACGCCTCCGACGACGCATATTTATAATCCACTGACCTACGCTTGGGCGGGGCATCGTAGCTATTTGCAGCAACATGCTAACTCCAAGAAGAAGGTCATATTTATGGGTATGAATCCCGGGCCTTTTGGTATGGCGCAATGCGGCGTGCCCTTTGGTGAGCTAGAGTTGGTGCGAGACTGGGTGGGGGTTTATGAGTTGATAATGAAGCCTGCCAATGAGCACCCGAAACGTTTGATCGAGGGCTTTGCTTGTCCGCGTAGTGAGGTGAGCGGTCGTCGTTTATGGGGACTCTTCAAAGAAATGTATCCCGAAGCCGTAGACTTCTTTGCCAATCATTTTGTGGCGAACTACTGCCCGCTGGTTTTCATGGAAGAGAGCGGCAAGAATCGCACGCCTGACAAGTTACCCGCCGCAGAGGTGGAGGCTTTGTATGCGATTTGCGATGAGCATTTACGCAAGCTAGTTGAGATACTAGAGCCCGAGTGGGTGATCGGTGTCGGCGCTTTTGCAGAGGGTCGTGCTAAGATCGCATTGAAGGGAATGGATGTGAAGATCGGCAAGGTTTTGCACCCGAGCCCGGCAAGTCCCGCCGCGAATCGAGGCTGGGGCGAGCAAGCCACAAAGCAGTTGCAGGCGTTGGGAATTTGGTAGTGCGGCACCGTCTCGGTGCTCTTCAAGGAATGATCTCACACAGAGACACTGAGGCACGGAGAGGCTAGGAAGAGTGTAGCCACGTCACTCAGTGACGTGTTTCCCTGGTTCGCCTGTTGCATTATAGTTCTATGTGTTTTCGTGAGATATTATACGTGAGCCTCATCACGTCGGAGTTGCAGAAGAGTCGCAGAGCCTAGGGGCAGAAAGGAATAAGGGAATTAATGTAATTGTCCTCTGATGTCGGTGCGGAGCGAGACGCTCCTAGGCTACCTCTTATTAACAGCTGTGCTGTAAACTGCTTTCACGACTTCGCCCATTTTTTTGTAATCGAGTCGGTCCCAGGTGTCGCCAGCTTTGTGGTATTCTTTGTTTCGATAAAAGGCGGTGTCGGAGATCATGACGGCATCATAGCCGAACTCCCAATAGTTGCGGTGGTCTGAAAAATCGATGCCGGGCACTTGGGTGGGGGCCGCGATCGAATAGACGTCGATCTCGGCGGCACCGTTCATGCCTGCTTTGATGTCGGCGATATATGGGCGCTGGTCGAGCTTACCGATGACGGCGATGAAGTCGCCGGTGTTGGGGTAAAGTAGTTTAAAGAGTAGCGCAGGGTATTCCTGTGAGCCGGAGGTGTCGTCATAGTAGCCGATCATTTCCAGCACGATGACGCCAGTGATGGGATGACCTTCTTCGGAGACTGCCTTGGCATGGTGATAACTGCCCATGTCTTTGGTGGCGAAGAAAGGGGGCTCTTCCAAAGTGTAGGCGACGAGTTCGATGGTGGTCTCGGGTGCTTGCTTGCCGAGCAGGTAAGCGAGCTCGATCAGTCCGGCTACGCCGCTGGCGTTGTCGTCGGCGCCGGGTGTTTTACCGTGTGAATCATAGTGTGCCCCGATAATCTGGCGGGGACCGTCGCTAGGACCAAACAAGCAACGGATGTTGTAATAGGTGGTGCCGCTTATGCTGAATTCCTGTTTCTCAATTCGTCCACCAGCATCGGCAAAATGATCTTCGATGAAGGCTGCAGTCAGATTGAGATTGTCGGTGTGACCGTAGCTTCGGGGATGGAAATTGATCGAAAGCGTTTTTACCACGTTTTGCATGCGTTCGATGTCGACAGATGCCTCGGCGGTGTCATTCGCGCTCAGGGCTGGTTGTGCAAGGTAGATCCAAACTGCAAGCAGCACGACCCCTACTCCTATGGATACGTTGCGGAGAAATTTGAGTATTTTTTTAAGCATGATTGAGCGGGGCGTTTAGTTGTGAATGTCGGTCGGGACGGCTGCCCTCAGCCGTCCGTTTGTAGGAGTTGGCGGACGCCTGAGGGCAGGCGTCCCTACCATTTTAAATTTGAACAGAATGATTTGTGACAGAATTATTTATGCGTGCTGGGGTTGCTTGCGGGAATTGTCTCAGTGGAAATTATTCTGCCCTCAATTATTCTGCCTCCCTGCGTCGGACCAGCTTCTTTAAATCCTAGGCTTTAAAATGAGCACGCCGTCGTGGGCTTCGGCGATTTCGCGCATGATGTTGGCGAAGCGGCTGTTGCCTTGTGGGGCACCGAGCTGGAAGGGGCTGATCAAGGTGGGGAAGCCGACTGCACTGATCGAGACGGGGCGTTTGCCGCTTGCGGGGTCGCGCGGGTTGAGGCGGTCGAGCTTTAGAAGGAAGCTTTGGGTGGAGCCTTGGAAGTCGTCGCCGAGCACGTAGAGGCTCATGCTGTCGTTGGCATTTAGGCGGGGTTTTAGATCGCGGATCGCGGTGCGCACGCCTGCTTCGGGGTCGCTGTTACTGGGGAGCGGGTAGGGTAGGATGGCTTGCAGTGCTTGTTGGCGCAGACCGGGAGTGTCGGGCAGCCAAATGCCGGCGCGACCGCCGAGCATGTAGTTGCCGCTTGTATCTAGAAATTGAATACTGCGCACTTCGGGGAGGCTATCGAGCAGCTCGCGGATTTGTTCGATCACGCCGTAGTGCAGCTGCTTCGTGAGTTGGTTGCGCATGCTGCCCGAGGTGTCGATGACGAAGGCGACGTGCGTGGCGTCGGCAGGCAGGCCGATAGGGGGGAGGTTCTCGTGCTTGAAACTTTGCAGTAGTCGATTGGCTTCGGCGGATGCTTGTTCACTGGTGCTGAGGTTGGCTTTGCGGCTGTCGTATTCTTGCTGGAGGTCGGCGAGTTTGGATTCCATCTCTTGAATCAGAGACAGGATACGTTCGCGCTCTTGGCTTGTTTCGGTGCTATTGATAGAAGCTTCAAGGAGCGCGGCTTTATTGGCGACGTCCGCTTCGAGCATGGCGAGTTGATCGCGCATGGCTTGGAGCGTGGGCACATCGACTTCACTTACCACGCCTGCTTTTCCTGAGCCAATCGACAAGATGAAGAGCAACAGAATCGCTCCAAACCCACAGCAGAGGCAGTCAAGAAAGGAGAGGCTGAAAACCTCAATCGGGCGGCGTTTTATCATGAGATAAATTTATAATGGCTAATGGATGATAGCTAAATAATTTGTCATTAGGAATTGGTGGTCAGTAATTGCCTCGTTAGAGGCTGGGCCAATCGTTGTCGGGGATGAGAGTGATGCCGTTGGTGCGGCCGCTGAGTTGCCAGAAGAGGCCGGCGGCGGAGGGGTCGCCTTCAAAGGGGAAGAGGATGGCGTTGAAGGGATAGTTTGGTCGGGTCGCCATGGCGTTGTTAAAGAGGCGCACGCGGTCGGCTTCGGAGAGCAGACTATTGCTTGGCGCGGGGGCGGTGGGTAGTCCGTCGCCGATAAGGAGTAGACTGCTGGGGCGTTCTTTGAGCTGACCGATTTGCTGGAGGGCGTTGGAGAGGTTCGCGCCGCCTTTGGCTTCGAGTTTATCGAGGCGTTCTAAAAAACTGAGAAGTGCGGCGTTGTTATAGGGGTCAATGTAAGGCGCGCTTTGGTTGCCGCTGAGCGGGGTGGCCGTCTCGTTCATTTGGTAGATGGCGACGAGGGTGCCTTTTGGGATGGCGGCGAGCACAGCGCGGACCGCAGCTTTGGCGCGAATCCATTTTTCTGATTTTTGACCGGTGCCTGCTTGTATGACGGCAATGGCAGACTTGGCATTTTCGCCGAGCATACTGCCTGAGTTTTCCAGTAGAATGACCGCGCGTGGTGCGCGCAGTTGGAGACCGGAGAGATAACTTTGGTCGGCAGAGGGGCGGTCGAGCGCGGCGGGCTGCTCGGTGGGGGTGGTTTCGGTTTTGAGTGAGGCCAAGGCTTCGGCTTGTTCTTCGATGGCTTTGGCGAGTCGCTCTTGTTCTGCGGCTAGTTGCGCGACACTGGTTGCATTGGTGTCTGGCTGAGGGTCGAGCGCGGAAATGTCTTTATCGAGCGCCTTTTGCTTCGCTTCGGCTTCTTCGATTGCGACTTGCAGGGTGATCAGCGCCTCAGCCGATTGGCTCGCCTCGACATCGCTCATCGTGATTTGCTTCTTTGCGGTGAGGATGAAGAGCAGCAGCACTGCGCCAAAGCCACAGCAGATGCAGTCCATAAAGGACAATGCAGAGCTTTGGGCTTCGCGACGTTTTTTCATTATTTAATGATTAATAGCTAATCGGTAATAGCGAATGGGTAATAGCTAATGGCTAAGAGGGGCGCTAATCCTGGTGTTCTGCTGAGGGCTTCGCGCTCTTCTCGGATTCAATATTCGATGTTGGACGTTGAGCGTTCGACGTTCCCTCGGGTTCTTCGCCGTAAAGTTCATCAATCAATTGTTCGCGGCAGATTGGACGTTGAGCGTTTGCAGTTCCCTCGGGTTCTTCGCGGTCGTAGAGTTTGTCGATCAGTTGCTCGCGGCAAAAAGTTTGTAGGCGCAGGATGAGGCCTTCTTGTCCGCCTTGCAGGAGGTGGATCAAGAGCATGAGGATGATGCTGATAAAGAGGGCAACTAGGGTGGAGTTGAAGGCCACGCCGAGTGCACTGGTCACGCCGGAGATGTCGCCTTGAAGGGCTTCGTCGGCTCGTTGTAGGGCGACGCCGATACCGCGGACTGTGCCGATGAAGCCGATCGACGGCACGGCCCAGACGAGGTAGCGGAGCATGGAGAGCTCACTTTCCTGTTGTTCGGCGGCGACTTCGAGGCGCCCCATAATCGTTTCGGTGGCTTCGGGCACGCTACCAGTCATGTGGTAGCGTTCGAGTCCGCGGGCCATGATGTAGGGGAGGATCTTATTTTTAAGTTCGTGGGTTTTACTCTTTTCGTCGATCTCGTCGGCGAGGGTGCCTGCGCGTTCGCGGGTGATGCTACGTGCGCCGTCGAGTAGTTCGACTTCGGGCGCAGAGGTGAGACCTTCGCTTTCCGGGGCGAAGCGCCCGAGTGTCTTGACCTCGTGATTGAGCAGGATGAATTTATAGACCAAAATCATGATGCCCCACAGGAAGAGCGAGAGGCAGATCTGTTGCTCGTAGTCTTTAAGGATCACGAAGATACTGGAAAATGACGTTCGGTCATCCACGCCGTAGGTGCTGGCGAGTGCGGCTTTATTGGCCCCGGGCCGAATTAGACCGCCGTAGATGACGCCGACAAAAATAAAAGAGGCAATCAAGCCGAGGGTGAATATCAGGCCTTTGACTGAGAAGAGGCCGCGTTCAGGATTTCGTAAGCTCATTCTTTGGGAAGTGGAGAGTGAATGGTGGAAAGTGACTAGTAGATAGTGAGTAGAATGGGGCGAATTGTTCCAGATGCAAAATACAAATGCCGCTAGTTGTCAGGTTCGATACCAGTGCAATGTCTGGCTTTTTCGTTTGCAGCATGAGGTTTCAACGCTTCTGTCTTCTATCTCCTAAATTCTAAATTCTTAAAAAATTATGGCAAAAGATTGGCTCGAAGGCATTGAAGAAGAATATGACGTTGTCGTCATCGGTTCCGGCTTGGGCGGACTCACCGGAGCGAACTATCTCGCGAAGAACGGGCATCGAGTCCTATTGTTGGAGCACCATTATCAGTATGGTGGCTTGGCGACTTGGTTTAAGCGTCCGGGCGGGCATATTTTTGATATCTCCCTGCATGGCTTTCCTTATGGGATGGTGAAGAGCTGCCGTAAGTATTGGACCAAGGAGATCGCAGATTCCATCCACCAGCTCAAGGATGTGCGCTTTATCAACCCGCAGATGAATGTGTGGACCACGTTCGAGCGTGAGGACTTTACCAATATTCTGGTCAATGATTTCAAAGTAGAGCGTGAGAAGGTCGAAGGTTTTTACGACCACCTGCGCGCGATGAATTTCTACGACGACAATACCCAGACCACCGGTGAAATGTTTGAAGAGTTCTTCCCGGGTCGCACGGACGTGCACCGTCTTTTGATGGAGCCGATCTCGTATGCCAACGGGTCGCACATCGATGATCCGGCGATCACTTACGGTATCGTTTTCTCCAATTTTATGAGCAAGGGCGTCTTCACCTTCCAAGGTGGCACTGACACTTTGATAAAGAAGATGGTGACCGAGCTAGAAAAGAACGGCTGTGAGGTGCGTAAGTGTGCCTTGGTCGAAGGCGTCGATGTCGAGGATGGCAAAGTCGTCGGCGTGCGCGTGCGCAGCCAAAATACTGGCGGCGAGGAATTCCCTGTTCGCACCGTGAAGTGCAAAGCGGTGCTCTCCAACGCCAATGTGCGTAATACCGTCGAGTATCTCGTCGGCGAAGATAAATTCTCTGAAGACTTCGTTGCAGAGACCAAAGCGGTGCGTAACAACACCAGCTCTTGCCAGGTCTACATGGGCATTAAGAAGGGTGAGAGCATTCCCAATATCGGCGACTTGGTTTTCACTTCTCGTGCACCAGAATACACGATCGACGAGTTGACTTCGATCAATACGAGCAGCCATACCTTCTCAGTTTATTACCCGGAAACGCGTCCACATCTTTCGCAGGAACGCTACACAGTTGTGGCTTCGCTCAATGCTACATGGGACGAGTGGGCGAACCTCAGCGATGAGGAATACGAGGCGGAGAAAGCGCGCATGTGCGAAGAATGCGTCAGCAGTTTGGAGACTTTCATTCCTGGCGTGCGCGACAAGATCGATCACATCGAAGCCGCGACACCACGCACGGTGAATTATTATACCAAGTCCATGCAAGGCACCTCCTTCGGCACTAAGTTTGAAGGCCTCAAAGTCTCGATGGAGCTCTCCGATCAAATCGAAGGTCTCTACCATGCTGGCTCCGTCGGCATCATCATGTCCGGCTGGCTCGGCACTATGAACTACGGTGTCATTACAGCCAACAAGATGGACAAGTGGCTTTACGAGAAGGCGAAGGGCTGAAGAACGTCGAACGTTGAACGTCCAACGTCGACGGAGGTCTGCCGTAGAGGGCGCAGCAATTTTGAATTACCCGGAGGTGACCGTTCAGTTGTCATTCATTCAATATTGAGCGTTCGAAGTTGGACGTTCCTTGCCCCATCAACGAGTTAGATTACACAAACAGGAAGGAAAAACAATCACTCTGACGCGGTCTTCGCAAGCAAAGCCCCTACGGTTTCAACGCGAACCATTGCTGGCAGTCGAGGCAGTCGACTTTTTGCGAGGCGCAGGGCAGGGGAAGGTAGAGCGCGAGGCAGATACCTGAAAGGAGGCTCATCTCGCGGATGCGGACGTTATCAGACTGGCAGTGCGGGCATTTTAATATGCCTTCATCTTTTGGGAGATTGAGCACTTCCATGGCTAGCTCGAAGTCTTCGTCGGCGACTTCGACTTTTACCCCGCCGACGGCATTGGAATAAAGCCAGTGCAGGCTGGTCACATTCTCGTCGCGTATGTAGGCGGCGATCCCATTGCCTGCTAATAATGACACGGCTAGGTGCGCGTCTTCGGGTTTCGTATAAGTCGCGAGGATCACAATCTGCAATGTGTCTCAGAACGGCTGGTTTGCCAACTTGTTTTGGCGTAATTGGCTCAACAGACTGAAATCTTACATGCTTACATGGTGTAGTCGCCTTACTCTCCCGACCTGAGCTTTGCCTGGCGTGAGCGAGTCGAACGGTCGAAGGTGTGAGGCGTTTTCTGAGATCGCTGGCGACACAGAACACGGCACAGAGTGCCGTGGCTACAACTAACAGGTGGCGCTACAACTAATGGAGCCGTGGTCTGGGCACAAAAAAGCTCCGAGGTTTTCGGAGCTTTTTACTTCAAATGGTGCGGGTAGACGGAATCGAACCGACGACCTCTGCGTGGAAGGCAGATGTTTTACCTCTAAACTATACCCGCGGCAAATGAAGCGCGTAAAATGGTCTGATCTTTGCCTGTCGGTCAAGAAGGAATTCAGGAAAGTGTTGCGGGATGCGGGATACGAGATGCGGGATATAATACGGGATGGTTAATATTTTCTACTTCCATGTATTCGGAGAAGCCTGCATTAAGGGGATACTTCTCTTCATCCACTCTATCTCATCGATCACAATAACTTATGATACGTGCCTTAGGACGTTCCGCACTGACCGTAGTTCATGAACTCGGCGAAATCAGCCTTTTTGGGCTGGGGGCTTTGCGTGGGTTCGTAGGACAACGCCGTCGATTGGCAAAATTAGTCGTGGCGATTCACGAGATTGGGGTGCGGTGCTTCCCGATCGTGCTGACGGTGGGCATGTTTACTGGTTTGGTGATGGGGCTGCAGCTCTACTACACCTTGGTTCAATTAGGAGCTGAGGCTGCGCTGGGTGATGCGGTGGGGCTTTCGATTGTTTTGGAATTGGGCCCTGTGCTGACTGCGCTGATGGTGGTGGGGCAGGCTGGATCGGCCATGGCGTCGGAGCTGGGTATACAGCGAAACGATGAGCAGATCGATGCTTTGCAAACGATGAGCATCGACCCGAAGGGTTATTTGGTGGGACCGCGCTTAGTGGCGGCGGTGATTTGTTTTCCGATGCTAACGGCGATCTTTGATTTGATTGGCATCTTTGGCGGGTATTTGACTGGCTCGGTTTTGTTGGGTGTCGATTCGGGTGTGTATTGGCATCATGTGGAAAGTAGCATCACCTGGCATGACGTTCGCGGTGGCTTCATCAAGGCGCTCGTCTTTGGCATCTACACGATTTCGGTTTGTGCGTATCGTGGGTTTAACACGCATCGCAAAGCATCCTTCCCTGGTGTGCGCGGGGTCAGTGAGTCGGCTACCCGAGCGGTGGTCTGGTCGAGTGTCGGCGTTTTGGCGTCCGACTATTTAATCACTTCATTCTTAATCTAATGGAAGATGCCTTTCTCAAAATCCGTGGCTTAAAGAAGCACTTTGGTGATAACCGAGTGCTGGACGGCATCGATCTAGATGTCGCGCGTGCCTCGGTGACGACGATTATCGGCAAGAGCGGCATCGGTAAATCAGTGCTGTTGAAATGTATCGCCAATTTGTTGGCTCCCGACGCGGGGCAGATCGAACTCGATGGTCAGGCGATCGCGCACAGCCGTCGCAAGGCGGGCGAGGCAGATGGTGTTTCGTTTAGTTACATGTTCCAGAACAATGCACTCTTCGATTCGCTGACAGCGGCGGAGAATGTCGCATTGCCGCTATTGGAGGCGTCGGGGCTGTCCAGGAGCGAGATCCGTGAGCAGGTGAATGCGATGCTCAAACATTTGGAGTTAGAGCAGTCCGGCGGTCGTTATCCAGGCGAACTTTCCGGCGGTATGAAAAAACGTGTGGCTTTGGCCCGCGCGTTGATCACGAAGCCGCAGGTGGTGCTCTTTGATGAGCCGACGACCGGATTGGACCCCGAGCGTAAGTTCAGCGTTTTTGAAATGATAGCGGACTACCGCGAAAAGTTTGGTTTCACCGCGCTATTGGTCAGCCACGATATACCGGAGGTATTTGAAATAAGTGACCGCGTGGCTTGGTTGGACGAAGGGGTGATTAAGTTTTTTGGCCGTCCGGAAGAATTGGATGCTGATGCGGAGTCGGCGCTATCGGGATTTTTAAACAAAGCAAATTACGGGCGCAAAGCGTCTGCATAATTAGGAGGAAGTGATCTATGAATAATCGTAAAATCGAATTTTTAGTCGGATGTTTCGTTTTAGTGGGACTCGGCGCAGTGCTGTATCTCGCGATTCAGGTGGGTAGCGCGCGTTTCTATAATAGTGACAGCTATGAGCTAAAGGCCCGCTTCAGCAGCATTAGTGGGGTGAATACTGGAAGTCGTATCGAAATTGCCGGTGTGCGGGTTGGCACGGTGACAGAGATCGTTCTGAATGATGATTTCTTCGCCATTCTCACGCTGGAATTGCCGAATTCTATACAATTGGACGATGACACCATCGCTTCTGTGAAGACAGCGGGCCTGATTGGCGACCGCTATATTAACCTTTCGCCAGGGGGTTCTGGCTTACCTTTGGAGCCGGGGGACACCATTGTTGACACGGAATCAGCGATGGATATCGAGGGTTTGATCAGTCGTTTTGCCCTCGGAGGGATTGACGAAGAGGAGGAATAGGCTATTCATCTTTCGGAAATGTATCAGTTACGCACAATTTTAGTATTAGTATTTCTAAGCGCAGGAGTTATTTCTTGGGCGGCTTCGCCGCAGGTGGAAAAGCTCGAAAGCACTGTGGTTGCGGCTTTGGACATTGTTTATAGCGACTGCTGTAGCGAATTAACACTTGATGAAAAACAAGTGAAAGTGCGTGAGGCGATCGAATCGAATTACGATTTGAGCGTGGTGATCCGTCGCGCGATCGGTCGTAACTGGACTAAGCTTAAAGCGTCCGAGCAAGGTCAAGTCATGGACTTGGTCAAGCAGTTGATCGTTAAGGCATACGTGAAGGGTTTGGATGGTAAGAATCGCCCAACCGTGACTTTTGGCAAAGTGGTGGAAGTCTCCGAAAAGCGTATGGAGATCGCGTCGGAAATTGAGCTAGATGGCAAAGTTTATAATGTGCTCTACCGGATGGGGTTGATGGAATCCGGTTGGCAGATTTATGATATCGTGGCGGAGGACATCAGTGTGGTCTCGAACTACCGCCAACAATTTGATGATCATTTCCGTAAAGGTAATGGGGCAGAACTAATCACAAAACTTGAAGAACTTTTAAAGAAGGAAGACTTGGATGAAGAAATTAAATTATAAGCGTAGCGCATTACTCTTTTCGGTAGCTTTTGGGCTGATCGGATCATTATCGCTTTCCGCAGAATCCGCATTTCTGAGCGAAGAAGATTTGTATGAGGAGGATGTCTTGAATGGTTCGGGCGTGAGTGACCCGCTTGAATCGATCAATCGTGTGACTTTTGATATTAACGATTTCGTTTATCTGAACCTTTTGCAGCCAATCGCAGATGGCTACACTGCGATCACTCCCGATCCGGTTGAGAAGGGCGCGAGCAATTTCTTTCGCAATTTAAAGTATCCCGTTCGTTTGGCTGGTAATCTTTTACAGGGTCGTTTCGAAGGCGCTTGGGTGGAGACGGGGCGTTTCGCGATCAACTCCACGATTGGTATCGCCGGTATTTTTACACCTGCTGATTCCGTCGAGGGCTTAGAGCCGATTCCTGCTGAAGACATTGGCCAAGCTTTAGGTTCATGGGGTGTCGGCGAAGGGCCTTATTTGGTGCTGCCTTTGTTGGGTCCCTCCAATCTCCGTGATTTGGGCGGCTATGTCGGTGATCGTGCGGTCAACCCATTGCAGGAGCCATTTAGTTTGATTGATGACTGGGACTGGGAATGGCGTTTAGCGCTGGCGGGTTCTGAGTTGATTGCAACTAGCCCGACAATGATTGAGCGCTATTTGCAACTTAAGGGTAGCTCCATCGACCCCTATGGTTCGATGAAGAATGGCTTTACGCAATATCGTCGTTCTGCGATTGAGGAGTAGATTCGTCCTCTTATAAATTAGAGGGGCGAGTTGTCGTCCTTAAAAATTTTAGCCTAGGGTGAAAGAATGCGTTGGCTTCTTTCTAAGTTTCCCTAGTATTTTTCGCTCATGCAAATTTCTGCCGCAGACCTCCAGCTGATAGAGAAATACAATCGACCAGGACCTCGCTAAACGAGCTATCCGCCGGCGAATCATTTTCGAGACTACGCTGACTACGCGCCGCTGTTGAGCTCGGTTCAATCGGGTGACGCGCCGCTATCTCTTTATTTCCATCTCCCATTTTGTGAGACGCTGTGCTGGTTTTGTGGCTGTCACACGATTACGACTCTCGATCACGATCGAGGGAATGACTACCTAGATCTTTTGGAGAAGGAACTCGCGTTGTTTGTCGAGCATGTGCCGGAAGGCAGAAAAGCCGCTCAACTCCACTTTGGTGGGGGCACGCCGAACTTTTTTCGTCCGGAGCAAATTGATCGTTTGGCCGCGTTGATCGATTGCCACTTTACATTTTTGGACGATGCCGAGAAATCGGTCGAGCTGGACCCGCGGCGCCTGACACCAGACCACATAAAAGCCTTTGCCCGCATGGGGATCACCCGCGCTTCCTTTGGTGTGCAGGATTGCAATGCCGATGTGCAGAAAGCGATTCACCGCATCCAGCCGCAGTCGATGAATATCGAGGCGATGCAAACTTTGCGTGAAAACGGCTTTGAGTCGGTGAATCTCGATTTGATCTATGGTTTGCCGAAACAATCACCCGAAACTTTTTCGGAGACTCTTGACGAAGTCTTGGAGTTGAAGCCCGATCGTTTTGCGATTTTCAATTACGCGCATGTGCCGTGGATGAAGCCTGCTCAGAAATTGCTAGAGCGGCACGGTTTGCCCTCGGCGGAAACCAAGATGGAGCTGCTACGTCTTTGTATCGAGCGCCTGACAGCGGAGGGTTACGTCTATATCGGCATGGATCACTTCGCGTTACCTGACGACGAGTTGGTCAAAGCACAGCGTGACCAATCGCTGCAGCGCAACTTCCAAGGTTATAGCACGCGTGCCGGTGTGGAGATCTGCGGCTTCGGTATTTCCAGTATTTCCCAGGGCGCAGTGGGCTTCCGCCAAAACGTGAAAGATCTCGAAAGTTATCGTGCCTGTCTCGCCGCCGGAAAACTACCGATCACCAAGGGCTATGAATTTACCGATGAAGATCGTCTGCGCGGTGATGTCATCATGCGCCTGATGTGTGACCTTTCGCTCGATTTCGGCGCTATGTCGGAAAAGTGGGATATCAATTTTCGTGAGCATTTCGCCGATGCCATCCTGCAACTGGATGAGCCTGCAGCCGATGGTCTCATCGTGTGGACAGATAAAGGTTTTGCCGTGACCGAGCGCGGGCGGCTGTTCGTCCGGAATCTGGCGATGTGTTTCGATGCTTATTTGGAGCCTGCCACCGAAGGGCGCTATTCGAAGACGGTTTAAGGAACTTCGAACATTGAACGTTCAACGCTCAATGTTGAATAAGGGGCAAAAGCCCTTCTGGTTGTCACTGGATCTGCCACTATTTGGTATTACTGCATCGTTCTCACGGTTTTCATTGCAATTCTGCTCTAAGGAAATTTACTCCCCCGCTTTTCCTATGAAAGTATTAGTCGCAGACCGCATTTCTCCCATTGGTGTCGAATTATTCAGAGCCGAAGCCGGCTTTGAAGTCGTTGAAGCCTATGGTTCCTCTCCTGAGCAGCTCCTTGAAATCGTCAAGGACGTCGACGCGATTGCACTTCGCTCCGACACGCGCGTGACTGCAGCCGTAGTTGCCGCTGCGCCAAACCTAAAGGTGGTTGGCCGTGCTGGTGTGGGTGTGGATAACATCGATATCGAAGCCTGCACCGATCAAGGCGTCATCGTGATGAACACGCCATCCGGTAACACATTGGCGACTGCGGAACTCACTTTCACGCACATGCTCGCAGGCACACGCCCGATCGTGCAGGCCGCAGCCAGCATGACAGCCGGTCGCTGGGATCGTAAGCTATACACCGGTTCTGAGTTGAACGGTAAGACGCTGGGTATTCTTGGTATGGGCCGCATCGGTGCTGAAGTGGCTAAGCGTGCACAAGCTTTCAACATGACCGTTCTCGGTTATGACCCATATTTGACGGAGTCTCGCGCAAAGACACTCGGTGTGACTCAATCCACGCTCGATGAAGTTATCGAGCAGGCAGACTACATCACCGTGCACATGCCGCTCACTAAAGACACCAAGCACATGATCGATGCAGATGCATTTGGTCGCATGAAAGACGGCGTGCGCATTTTCAATTGTGCACGTGGTGGCATCATCGATGAAGCGGCATTGGTCGAAGCACTCAAATCCGGTAAAGTCGCTGCCGCAGGCCTCGACGTCTATGAAGACGAGCCGCCAGCAGCAGACAGCCCACTCCGCAGCATCGCTAACCTTGTGCTCACGCCGCACCTCGGCGCTTCGACTCAAGAAGCTCAGGAAAATGTCGGTATCGACGTGGCTAAGCAAATGATCGAAGCCCTCAAGGGTGAGATGGTGCGCAACGCGCTCAACATGCCATCCCTCGATCCGAAGGCACTGGAGCAGCTTGCTCCTTACATGACACTTGGCGAAAAACTCGGCACATTCTCGCAGCAACTCGCTCCGGACGGCGTCGAGAAGATCACGATCCGCTACTTCGGTAAGATCACTGAACTCGACACATTGCCACTCACTTACGCGATCCAACGGGGTTACTTGCGTGAGATTTCCGAGAACGTGAACGACGTCAACGCACCGAAGAAGATCGAGCGCCTTGGCATCGAAACCGAGCAAGTTAAGAGCTCCGCCCACGCTGAATTTACTGAACTCGTCGAAGTGCAAGTCTCCTGCAAGGGTGGCAAAACGCGCACCATCGGCGGCACACTGGTTGGCAAGGGACAGACTCCGCGCATCGTCACTATCGACGGACACGGCGTAGAGGTGAACACCAATGCGACACTTCTCGTTTTGAAAAACAAAGACGTGCCTGGCATCGTCGGTTTCATCGGCGTCACGCTTGGTGAGGATAATGTCAACATCGCCAACATGTCGCTCAGTCGCGACCAAGGCGAAGGTTTTGCTGTTTCCGTATTCGAACTCGATAGCGTGCCTTCCGAGACTGCTGCGAAGAAAATCACAGACCACGCCGCGATTGAGAAATATCGCGTGATTAAGCTGTAAATTTAGGAGTCAGAATTCAGGAGACAGGAGTCAGTGTTGAAAAGTGCTCGCTCTGTGCTTCTGAATTCTGAATTCTACCTCCTGTGTCCTTAATAAACATCATCCTCGTCACCTTCGTCGGTTATTTGCTCGGAGCGATCAGCTTCGCGGTGATCATTGCGAAGGGGAAGGGCGTTGATATCTTCAAAGAGGGTAGTGGTAACCCCGGCGCGACCAATGTAAAGCGCGTCCTTGGTTCAAAATGCGGTAACACCGTCTTTGTGCTGGATGCGTTGAAGGGCTTTGTTGCTGCCGGTTGGCCACGCTTGGTGTTTGAGGGTGATTTGGGGCTGAAGCTCGCCGTCATCGGTTTGATCGCTGCGATTATCGGTCACAGCTTCTCTATCTTTCTGAAGTTCCGTGGCGGCAAGGGCGTTGCCACGACTATGGGCGGGCTCTTGGCAATCATGCCATTGGTGCTCGTGATCGGTTTGCTGGTCTGGGCGATCTGCTTTTACAGCACGAAAATCGTGGCGCTGGCTTCGATCTTGTTTGGTGTGAGTCTGCCAGTCGCCGCATACTTGCTGTTTGGGACGAGTGATCCGCGTTTTAATCTGGGGCTCGTCCTCGGGCTATTGATCGTCATTCGCCACCGTTCCAATATCGCACGGATGTGTGCCGGTAAGGAAAACAGCTTCAAGAAGTAGGGTTGGTGAGAAAACATTTGGACGTTTGAAGCCGTTCAGTCGGCTGAAGTCTGGTCTTGAAAATTTCTGCTTTAGGGATAGCCTCCCGCTTTTCGTGTTCATGACCGTTGACGGCTTTTGCGTCACCGCGGGATTGTGCCTTCTTTTTATCAATTTATAAGTATCATGTCTGAAAAACGCACTATTCGTATCGGACTTCTTGGCTTCGGCGTTGTCGGGCAAGGGGTTTGGAAGAACATTGAGAAAAACCGTCAAGCACTGGAGTTACGACTCGGTGCGCAGCTCGATATCACCGAAGTGGTCGTCAAGAATTTGGGCCGCGAGCGCGATGTTGAAGTGCCTGCGGAACGTATTTCCAATGTGCCTGCTCGCGTCGTCGAAAATCCGGATGTCGATATTGTCTGCGAGCTGATGGGGGGCACCGATGAGGCCCTCGTCCACACCCGCCGCGCGCTGGAGCTCGGTAAGATCGTGGTCACTGCCAATAAGGCTTTGATCTGCGAGCACGGTGAGGAACTGTTCGATATCGCACGACGCACTGGTGGGCATTATTTCTATGAGGCATCCGTCGCTGGTGGCATTCCAATCATTAAAACCATCCGCGAGGCCTTGGTCGCGAATCGCTTTAAGCTGATTTTCGGTATTTTGAATGGCACTTCCAATTATATCCTCACGCGCATGGAGCGCGAAGGTCTGAGCTTTGATGAGACGCTCGGCGATGCTCGTAAGCTCGGCTATGTCGAAGCCGACGAGGCACTCGACTTGGACGGTATCGATGCGGCTCACAAGGCAGTCATCCTCGCGTATCTTGCGCATGGTAAATGGGTGAAGCTCAACGAAATCATTTGCGAAGGTATCCGTGACATAACGGGTCAAGACATCGCCATTGCCGGTCAGCTAGGTTACAAAATCAAACTACTGGCAGTAATCGCGCGCGACTTTGAAGCCGATAAACTTTCCGTGCGCTTGCACCCTGCGTTGATTTCCAAAAAGGAAGTGATCGCCGGAGTCGACGAAGTTTATAACGGCGTGAGTGTGACTGGCGACGTGGTGGGCACCACCGTGTTGATCGGTCGTGGAGCTGGGCAAGATGCCACTTCTAGCTCGGTCATCAGTGATATCGCCGATGCCGTCTTTATGCTGCAGGGTGCACCAGCGCCGGCCATCTGTGAGGAAGACGAGAAGATCTACAACCAACTCGCGGAAGGCCTCGAGCTGGCAACCCCCGGGGAGCTCAGTGGTCGCTATTACCTACGCATCCACGTGAAGGATCAAGAGGGTGTGCTCGCTAAGATTTCCAATATCCTCGCCGAGCACCATATCAGCTTTGCCACCGTGAATCAGCAGGAGCTCGAAGATGGTTCTGCCCTGATTATGGTCACGACTCACACCAGCAACGAAGCGGCCATCGCTGACGCGAAAGTCACTCTGGCGGCTGAACCTGTCGTTCTCAGTGCCCCTGTTAGCTTCCGTATCTTTGATCCTAATAAGGTCTAAGGCAGGATTTATCTCCTGAATTATGCTTAAATTAGGGTTGACGGGGCGACTTTCGGCACCATCGTTCTGCCTCTTTTCCACTTATCTGAATTTTTTATTGTTATGTCTATCGAAGTAAAAGTCCGCAAAGGCGAGCCCATGGAACGTGCGCTCCGTCGTCTCAAGAAACGCCTCGACCGTGAAGGCGTTATTCACCAAGTGCGTGCGAATCGTTATTTCGTGAAGCCTGCTCAAGTGAAGCGTAAGAAGAAGAAGGAGCTTGATTTCAACAACATGCTTCGCGTTCGTTACTCGAAAATGTAGTTTCTAAGTGCGTGCGCCATTGGTGCGTGCTCTTAATGAGTCTCGGCTCGCGTTTGCGTGCCGAGATTTTTTTTGCCCCCTATGAGTGATATCTTTGATCGTCTATCCCTGTCGACTTGCTGGTGTTCCAGTAGGCATACCGATGGTTATGAAATGGTCGAAGAGATGGTGGGGCTCGGCTTTAAGCAGATCGAGTTGAGCCACGGAATCCGTATTTCTTTGGTGCCTGGTATTTTGCAGGCGGTTGAAGAGGGCATGGTGAGTATTTCCACTGTCCACAACTTTTGCCCGCTGCCGAACGGAGTGCAGCACGCCGCGCCCAATTATTATCAACCCTCCGCAGCTGATTCGCGTGAGCGCGGTCTCTGGCAGCGATACACCGAGCAGACCATGGCTTTTGCAGTTAAGGTTGGCGCCCAGCGCATCGTGATGCACTCGGGCAGCACGTGGTATTTCTTTGGTTCGCCGGAGGAGAAGTTGGAGAAGTGGTTGAAGGAGTCTGAGTTGATGGCTTGCGATATGTTAGACGATAAAGATTTTGAGCGCCAACGTGACCGTGCTCTTAAGCGCATCAAGCGTGCCTCTAAGAAGACGATGGAGCGCATTAAGGCGGGTTACGGGCTCGTAATCCCTAGAGCCAAGGAGCTGGGCCTCACGCTATGCTTGGAGAATCGCGAAGGTCTTGAGGAAATGCCGATCGACCGCGAATACGCCGGATTCCTTGAGGCGCTTGGGGAGCCAGAGCATTGTGCTTATTGGCATGATACCGGCCACGCGCAGATCAAGCATCAGTTTGGGCTATTGGACCACCGCGAGCATTTGACGGAGATGGCTGATCGGTTAGCAGGCTTTCATTTGCATGATGTCTCCGAGAAAGGGCGTGACCATCAGGTCCCAGGCACAGGCACAATTGATTTTAATATGGTGGCCGAGTTTGTGCGACCCGAGCATACTTTGGTCTTGGAGTTGAGCCCCAAATTGACCGTCGACGAGGTCAAAGCCTCGCGTGATTTCATCGGCAACCTGTTGGGTTGAGGTGAAACTGTGCCAGTGTGACGCATTGTCGTTCTGGTGTGATTATTTTTTTAAAGAGTGTGTCAACTTGTCGCGCGCTGTATTTAGCGTTAAATGCGCAAGTGGTTGTTATTAATCTACTTATGGATTTATCGGTTATTGGCATTTCATGTGCATTTAGGCTTTTGAACTTAAACTCAAAAGAAAGGACAACACATGAAACTAATACGATACGAATATCCACAATCACTCGGCACAGCTGCTTATGATAACTTCTTTCATCCGGCAGCACCCGCACTTGGTCGTCTAGGCTCACTCTTTGACGACTTATTTGGCGGCTCCGCTGAGTTGAATCAAACCGCGGCGGATCTCTACGAAGATGCGCATAACTACTACGCACGACTGGAACTACCTGGCGTGAAGAAAAAGGAAATCGATTTGGAGCTGGAAAATTCAGTTCTCACGATTTCGGGAGCGACTTCGGAAGATACTGACGAAGCCAAGCGCCGATTCAGTTTCCAGCGTTCGATCTCGGTGCCCGATGGCGTAGCACTCGACCGCGTATCGGCTTCGCATGAAGACGGCATTCTGACCGTCACCATGCCCAAAGTCGAGGTCCGTAAGCCACGTCAAATCACCGTCAAGTAATCACGCATTAAACGAAAGGAACACATTATCATGAGCACCACAGAAATAGACACCGTCAAAAAGCAAACACCTCAAGCTGAAGGGGCAGCAACCGCGCGCAAGTGGCGTCGTCCACGTTACGACGTCTCTGAAAGTGAAGACGCTTTCAATGTGCAGGTTACTTTGCCCGGCGTGAATCGTGCGGGGGTCGATATCTCGGTAGAGCAAGATCTACTCAGTATCGTCGGCACTCGAGCGGTCCAAGCGCCCGAAGGATGGCGCCCGCTTCGCCGCGAGCTCCCGGAAGGGGATTATCGTCTCAACTTGCGCTTAAACGTCGCGATCAATGAGGCAGCCATCAAGGCCCGTGTCGAAGACGGCATTTTGAACCTCACGCTGCCCAAGGCAGATGAGATCAAGCCGCGCAAGATTCAGGTCAGCTAAGTTTTAGGTTCGGTTAGATATGTGAAGGAAAGGTCGGCACGAAAGTGCCGGCCTTTTTATTTGAGTGGCGAGCACTAGGGCGGATGTTCCCCCGAAGCTGAGCTTCGAGGCTACAACGAAGCCAGTCACCTTGGTTCGTTCGGAGATGAGGTGTAGTCCAGTAGAGCTGGAAACCGCTTATATCCGCTGATGGACGCTTATTTGAAGTATGAGCTTGTCGAATGGGTGTGAGCCCATCACGTCAGAGTCGCTTCATGTCTTCATGTTCTCCAGTGACAGTAAGGAATAGATGGTTAAAACATGTGCGAAATTTCGCCTTTTCGCTTGCCATGCCCCCTGCGGCTGGTATCCCTCTCCGCTTTCCTACTCGTAAGGATGGGAAATAGCGCAGGCACAGTGTCTACGCTGAATCACAATAAAACACACATAATCACATAATAAAAAGAAACTTACGTTTCTCCCCGGGCACACGCTTTGGGCTTTGAAAATAGTATGAATATTACACCAAAAGACCTTCTCGATGCAGGCGTTCACTTCGGTCACCAGCTCCGTCGCTGGAATCCAAAGTCGAAACCCTACGTTTTCGATAACCGCAATGGTATTTCCATCATCGACTTGGAGCAGACTCACGCGCTCCTCGAAAAGGCTTACGCCAAGGTTGAAGAAGTTGTTTCTTCCGGTAAAGAGATCCTTTTCATCGGCACCAAGAAGCAAGCTCAAGAAATCGTTCGCGAAGCCGCGACTGCTTGCCAAATGCCATTCTGCGTTAACCGCTGGATGGGTGGTGGCCTCACTAATTTCTCCACAATCAAGACTTCGCTCGCGAAATACCGCAAGTTCTTGAAAATGGATCAAGATGGCGAACTCGATAAGCTTCCTGGTAAGGAAGAAGCGATGATCCGTCGTCAAATGAGCCGCATGAATCGTAACTTCGAAGGTATGCTCGAAGTCAGCGAATTGCCTGCAGCTATTTTCGTCGTCGATACAAAGAACGAAGAAATCGCAGTTGCTGAAGCCAATCGCCTCGGCATCCCTGTCATCGGTCTTGTAGATACAAATTCTGACCCAACAGTTCTCGACTTCCCGATCCCGGGCAATGACGACGCTGTTAAGTCCATCCGTATCATCGTCGAAACGATCCTTGAAGCCGCACAAAACGGTCTTTCTCAGCGTGAAGCTAAGAAGGTTCAAAAGAGCGCTGGTCCAATCGTTCGTGAGCAAGTATTCGAGCAACAAGAAGATGTCGATGTGACGCTTCCTGCTGGTTACGGCGAAGACGAAGAGAAGCCAGCTGCTGCACCAGTAGAAGCTCCTGCCGCTGCACCTGCCGCTGAATCAACTGAAGAGAAATAATTCTCCTCAAATCAATTTCACACAAATACGTTAAAATAGAAACATGAGTGTTCAGATTAATGCTAAAATGGTCGGCGAGCTGCGCGAAAGCACAGGTGCTGGACTAATGGATTGTAAAAAAGCGCTTGTTGAGTCCGAAGGTGATGTCGACAAGGCTGTAGAAATTCTTCGCAAGAAGGGTGTCGCCACTGCTGCTAAAAAGGCTGGTCGTGACGCAAGCGATGGTCTCATCGAGACATACATCCACCTCGGTGGTAAGGTCGGCGTTATGGTTGAAGTCAGCTGTGAGTCTGACTTCGTTGCTAAGACAGACGACTTCAAGCAATTCGTTCGCGACATCGCTATGCACATCGCAGCCGCAAGCCCAGCTTGTGTCTCTCGCGAAAACATCGATCCAGCTTTGATCGAAGCCGAGCGTAAGCTTGCTGAAAGCCAAGCTGAAGGTAAGCCAGCGCACGCAATCGAGAAGATCGTTGAAGGTAAGATCAACAAATACCTCAGCGAGTCTTGCCTCCTTGAGCAAGCGTTCGTCAAGAACCCAGATCAAACGATCCTGGAGCTCTTGACTGCCATGATCGCCAAGATGGGCGAGAACATGGTTATCAAACGCTTCGCTCGCTTCCAAGTTGGCGCGTAAGACTATCTAGTTTTTTACTTTGCAGGCCCTTCACCGTTTCGCGGTGAGGGGCCTTTTTTGCGTCTAGGGAAGGAGTGTGAACGTCGAACGTCCAACTTTGAATCTTTTGATTCCCGCTATAGGATTGAGCCCTCTTTGCGTAAGCTATTCAATATTGGACGTTCGATGTTCAACGTTCAGGGGCGAATGCCGCTACTACATCCCCCAAAGATAGCTCTGATCGGTCGCTAGCACGGCGCCGTTGGCATCTTTGATCGTGATACGCCACGCGGCGGGAGTGGTAGTGCCTTCTGGCCACTGCTCACCGGTCAAGCCGATGAAGATCTCTTTGGTCTTCGGGCGTTTGGCTGGTAGCGTGAAAGTGTATTGCTGTGCGTCGAGCGACTTTTCAGTGTGAAACTCACCCACGACGACAGTGCCAGCCGGTAGGCGACGGATGCTTTCATCCAAAACGATCGTGAAGTAGTAACCTGTGCGAGCCTCGGGAGTGGTGCGGAGGATTAGGCGGTCGCCCATATACTCCTTGCCGCTCATGTATTCGCTCACGCGCATGAATTGCTGCTCCTCGATTAGGCGAGGTTTGATCTCTTCGATCGTAACAGAGCTCAATGCTTGCTTGCGAGTGGACGCACAAGAAGCGCAGAGCAGACAGAGGAGGCCGAGTAGGAAAAAGCGCATAAGCAGTAGATTCGTGAGCAGGCAGGGCTTGTCAATAGTCTGTGCGATCAAGTTGCGGCAATGCGCTCCAGTGACTGTCGGGAATGGCTGGCTAAAACCTGACACGGAATTAGGCAAAATAATTCGACGATGACGCTAGGGAAAATCCAGCATAGCTGGAGACCGCTTATGTTCGCTGATGGACGCTTATTTTAAAAAATGTAGCCACGTCACTCTCCCGATCTGTGATTCATCCCGAGTTTGTCGAGGCGCAGAGATCCCCCGAAGCTGAGCTTCGAGGCTACGTTCAAGTGTAGCCTCGTTGCTTTGCAACGGGGTGCGTTAGGTTCGAGTCTAGCATGGTGTGAGGCCACATGCCGTTCGGGCCGTCAGCCTACTCGTCACGTTCCTACCCCTCCAGTGGCAGTTCGATCACTTCCCACGGCAGGCCGCGGAGATTGAGCTCTTCCATGAAGGCATCGGGATCGCGTTGCTCCATGTTCCAAACGCCAGGCTCTTTCCAGAGGTTGCGTAGGATCATTTGCGCACCGATCATTGCAGGCACACCGGTGGTGTAGCTGATGGCTTGGCTGGAAACTTCCTTGTAGCACTCCTCGTGGTCGCAGCTGTTGTAGATGAAGATACGCTTCTTCTTGCCGTCCTTGGTGCCGACGATGTCGCAACCGATGCAAGTCTTGCCCTTGGTGCGCGGACCGAGGCTGGCAGGGTCGGGGAGCACGGCCTTGAGGAATTCGATTGGCTGGACCAGTTGTCCTTTAAATTCAATCGGCTCGATCGAAGTCATGCCGATGTTTTCCAACACCTTGAGGTGGGTCAGATATTTCTCCGAGAAAGTCATCCAGAAACGGATGCGCTTCAGACCCTTGATGTTTTGGCAGAGCGATTCCATTTCCTCGTGGTAGAGGAGGTAGGCGTCTTGCTCGCCCACAACTGGGAAGTCATAAACTTGGTGCACGCTCATTGGCGCGACCTCGTGCCATTCGCCTTCTTCCCAGTAGCGACCATTCGCAGTGATCTCGCGGATGTTGATCTCTGGATTGAAATTGGTCGCAAAGTGGTAGCCGTGGTTGCCCGCGTTGGCGTCGAGGATGTCGATTGTTTCGATCTCGTCGAAAAGGTGCTTCTGGGCGTAGGCGCAAAAGACGTTCGTCACGCCTGGGTCAAATCCCGAACCGAGCAGGGCAGTGAGACCCGCTTCTTTGAAGCGGTCTTGGTAGGCCCATTGCCATTTGTATTCAAACTTCGCCTCATCCAGCGGCTCGTAGTTGGCCGTGTCCATATAGTGCACTCCCGCAGCGAGGCAGGCATCCATCAAAGTGAGGTCCTGGTAGGGCAGCGCCACGTTGATCAACAGCTCCGGCTTCTCTGCGAGGAGTAAGGCCGTTGTCTCGGCCACATTGTCGGCATCAATCGCCGCCGTGCGGATCGTGCGACCATGTCGGGCCTCGATATCCTGCGCGATCGCCTCGCACTTCGAGACCGTGCGTGAAGCCAGAATAATTTCGCTGAAAATTTCAGGTAACTGCGCGCACTTGTGTGCGACCACATTACCCACTCCACCTGCACCAATAATGATTACTTTAGACATGCGCTGTTTAATGCGCAGTGCGCCGCATTCTTCAAGTTTATTTAAATCCGATCTGCAGGCATTATCTCGCCGCAGTCGTTGTCTTTAGGGGCGCTCAACTGACCGCTTTGGGATCATATCGAAAAATGTCATATCACCCCAAGTGGAATGATGGCGCATTAGGGAAACTGGATTTCCACCATCTATAATCCGTTTGACAGTAGGTGTTGCGGAACAATAGCGTAAAATGCACTAATAACTTGTTCGGCTCACAGAAAATGAAACGTTACCTAGCTGAGCTTGAAGCTCCAAAGATCACCTTGTGGTGCTACCTCTGTTGGTATTTTGCGATCGTTTTTCAATACTTTGATCCCGCACTGAATCTATGGCTGTCGTCAGTTGGTATCGCAGTATTAATTGGGATTGCCCTGAATATTGCAGCCTCACAGAGAGGTCAGACTCGCGACAAATGGGTCGTGATTCGCCTCTATATATTCCCTTTTTGCGTATCCAGCTATTCAGCTCTTATCAAGGGCCAGGGATTCTTTGTCCTTTTCCCAACGCAAATGAAGCCTCTTTTGATTGGGGTTGGTGCATGTGCGGCTTTTATTGTGATCGTGCTACTAGCGAAACTCACCACAAATCGCTCAATAGCCGAACGAAACGTCGACCCTAACGCCTGACCCGATGCTTTGATTAGGAGTAAGATTAAGGCTGTGATTAAGATCGTAGGGTTGAAATCGTCTGCTAGCGGGCGTATCTCATAGACAATGGAAACCGTTTTTGGATACGAATATACGACACGCACGCACCTTCTGGTATCAGATGAAGATGCGGCGGATTTTTTGCAGAGTCAGTTTACGAATGATCTGCGACCTTTTGAAGCTGGGCACGCAACGTATGGTCTTTGGCTAGATGTGAAGGGCAAGGTGATTGCGGATAGCACGGTGCTCTGCGAAGGCGACGAGTCGTTTCGATTGATCAGTGAAACTTCGGACGCGGCCGCGCTGGTGGAGAAGTTGGAGCGGCACATCATCGCGGACGATGTGGTGATTGAGACTGGACCTGTGCTGGTGGGCTTTGCCTTGGTAGGTGCTTTTGAACCAGTCTTGGCGGCACTGAATCTTTTCGTTCCTACGGAGGGGCAGTTTGTTCAGGCTGAGCAAATAATTGTTTGTCTAGGGCGCCGCTCGAAGCGTCCAAGTGTGGAGTTGCTTTGCCTCGATGCAGCTGCGACCGAGCGAGTGCGGTCAGTGTTATCTGCGCAGGGCGTAGCGCTGCTGGCACGCGAGCAGATGGAGTTGGAGCGTATGGTGGCTGGTGTGCCGCTGGTTCCGGTCGACATCGGTACCGCGGATATGCCCGGTGAGGGCGGTATGGAGCTGGATGCGCTCTCGTTTACCAAGGGCTGCTACCTCGGTCAGGAAGTGGTGGCGCGCATGCACAATGTCGGCCGTCCGCAACGCACTTTGTTTGCAGTTTCTGGCGAGGGTGCCGTGCCGGAATGTCCGCTCCCTATATATAATAGCGAAAAGAAGGCGGTGGGAGAGCTGCGATCAGCTGTTGCGTCGGATGGTGGCTGGCTCGGTGTGGCAATTTTGAAGCATCGATTTGCAGGTGTCGGCGATACGCTTTCTTCGGATGCGGGAAGTGTTTTGGTCGAGCGAGTTTTTCGTGATTTGAAAGGCGGCGAGGGATGAGCGAATCAGAGGACGCAACACTCGACGGAGTGACCCAACTTTTTGTCAATTTAGGAGCCGATACCGCGCAAGCGAAAGTGATGGCTGCGCAGCTTTTGAAACGTGCCGCACAAATTTCTGATGCGCGTAAAATTTCGTTAGTCGAGGCGACTGAGACCCTATTGAAACAGGTGGTTCAAGCGCGTAGTGGCGATGGGTCGGGTTATGAGAGCGAATCGCAATCATAAATGCGGCTTAAACCTGCTAAAAATATGGTTTAACACGGATTTTCTATTGACGATCTAATTATTCAAACGTCTTCTCATAGGCGGTCAATAGACCACACAACCTCAACAAAAATATAATATCTATGAACAAAGCAGAACTTATTGCAGAAGTGCAAAAATCCCTCGGTAAAGATACATCCAAAGCAGCAGCAGAACGTGCGATCGAAGCCGTTCTCGAAGGTGTGAAAAAGGGTATCAAGAAGGACAAAAACGTTCAACTTATCGGTTTCGGCACATTCTCCGTAACTAAGCGCGCAGCTCGTGATGGCATCAACCCACAAACTCGTGAAAAGATCCGCATCAAAGCTTCCAAGTCAGTGAAGTTCAAAGCAGGTGCTGGCCTCAAAGCCATCCTCTAAGAGTTACCCCACTCAATCGATTTCAAAAACCCACGGTGTAAGCCGTGGGTTTTTTTATGCCCGGAATGAAGGGTGGTTGCGCCCTGTCACGGAATTAAAGGCAGTTCCGAGCGGAGCGACATCATCCATAATTCGACGATGACGGAGGAGGGGAGAAATCCAGCAGCGCTGGAGACCGCTAATATTCGCTGACAGACGCTTATTGAAGAATGGGAATGCTCACGCAGAGGCGCAAAGACTCAGAGTGGGGCATAGAAATGGGTGTGGAGATGTAGCCACGTCACTCTCCCGACCTGAGCTTGTCGAAGGTGTGACGTGTTCCCCGGAATCCGTCTCATACATCAGAGTCGCTTCGTTCCTTCGTGTCCTTGAGCGACTGAGAGGAACGCGCGGTTCTCGACCTGAGGTCGCATAAGGCTGTGCTCCTTTACGAAATTGCGATTGCTTTAAACCGCGATAATGAGCATATTTGATGTATCGCCAGCACTTCGATTTACGAAGTTGGGCGCGATTATCTGAATACAGTTAAGAGGGGAGAAGCTGATGAAGAAAGCAAAAGGGACTTTTTTTGACGCGTTGTATCTTGCTACTTCTGGCAGGCGCTTTTGGGCTATTGGTCTTTTGGTCAGCGAGTTTTCTATTAGATGATCTCCGATCGATGGATCGGCCGGAGCATCGGACTTTCTTTGATCAGCATACCGATGAATCCTTAAATCAGGAACTTCAGTCTCTAAAGGCGAAGCTCAAGGAATTGGATCATCAGCATGATTTAATCAATCAACAGCGGGGCTTCATTAAAGATTCCTCTCAGAGTTTAAAGATTACAGTCGATAACCTGTTTAATCTAAAGAGCAAAGGGCAGGACTTGATCTCTGAAGCACAATTTGGTCAGGTGCTGGCGACCTTGGATAAGGTTATTGCGATACAGGATGAGTTTAAGCAAACGGCCGAACTCTATCTCAAAACCACAAACGAGCGGTTCGAACTGAATAAGCAAATGAGAGCTCTTGAAGTGCGCATTGAAGACGAACGAAAAGCAATTCAGAAGCTGTATGATGAAGCGCTTCATGATCACCGGGTGAAAACGGCTACGATCCAGCTGGGAATTTTGATTCCGCTTACGATTATCTGCAGTGTTCTTTGGGTGAAGAAGCGGGAGAGTATCTATAGCTTGATTTATCGTGCGGCGGCGCTGGCGATCTACTGGAAGACCTTTGAGGTGCTACAGGCGAATTTCCCTGAGCGTTACTTTAAATATATTGTAATGGTGGTGCTGTTGTTGCTCGTCGGTTGGGGCTTTGTGAGGTTGATGCGCCGCCAGGTGAAGCCACAAGTCGAAGCTTTATTGAAGCAATACAAGCAGGCCTATGAGCGCTTTCTTTGCCCCGTGTGCGATTACCCTATCAGAACGGGTCCTCGTAAATTTTTGTATTGGACACGACGCACCGTGCATAAAACGGTGTTGTCAGCTAATTCTGCCACTGCAGCGACAGAGGAGTGCTATTGTTGTCCATCCTGTGGAACTCATTTATATGAAAAATGTGAATCCTGCGGGAAGGTTTGCCATAGCTTGTTGCCTAATTGCCAGCACTGTGGGAATCAGAAGGCCATTTCTGGTGAGGCATATTGAGCCGCTACGGCAGACTTCGAAAAGCCTAGAAATTCGCCAGTAGATTGGATGCAGACAGGAATCTTTGGTAGCCTCGTTGCTTGGCAACGGGGTTCGTCAGATTAGCTAGCAGGGCGTGATGCGCACCGAGACGGTGCGAATGGCACTACCTTAAGAAGGAGTTCGGTGAAAACCTGGAGGGTTGCGCTTCGTCGCAACCGCCGAATGTTCGATACATTTAGGCGTTTCCGCGGCAATGACGGAGCATTGCCCTCCAAACGAATTACAGATGTCATGCTGGTATTACGCTTAAGGTAGTGCCATTCGAGACGGTGCTGCGCTACCATTCAATTCAGTAGATCAAACATTTTCAGAAATGGTATAAGTCCAGCAGTGCTGGAGACCGTCGATGATCTTGAGCCTGCGCCTGTCCCGAGCTTGTCGAGGTGGTCGAAAGGCTAATTTTCGCTAATGTCCGCTTATTTTGGAAATGAAGTTTGGATCACTTTTTTTGGGTGTAGCCACGTCACTCTGTGACGTGTTTCTCAGTCTCATACACTAGAGTCGCTCCGTGCCT
>JANQXM010000060.1 GCA_030729385.1 Opitutales bacterium
ATCCTTTGAGAAGTGATTGAAGGAGCTTCTAGGGCTTCTTCTTGTTGGCTTTCAGGAAGTCGCGGCTAGCGCGTTTGACCTTCTTGATCTTGGCTTCGTTTTTCCTGAGGTCGGCTTGGCGGTGCCGTGCGATCCTCTTGCAAGCTCTTGATGACTTCCTCGATAAGGTTTGATCTTACGGGAAAAGGGTAGCTTGGCGCTATCTCTTTAGTCATGAGCCTGTCGTCTCGGAGCGTATCGCACTTCGGTTCGGCGAGGCATATCGAACGGGCTAGCAGCTCAAACTCTTCGAGATTTTAGGTCATCCGCCCGAACTAATGCATGTGCGAATCGTCTCTAGTTGTTGTATTCATATTAATACTACATCCGGAACTATTTATGAATATAATTAATATTATAGTGTATAAATATTAATTATTAATCTCGAGGTTAGCAAATTGGCATCGCTCTAGCTAAGTCGTGTATCGTGAAAATATTCACAAACAACAAAACAACAAAATAACAAAATAACAAAATACAAACTAACTGGAATATGAAATTACAAAAAGAAATACTTAGCCTTATTGCTGGAAGTGCAATGTTTGGCTCGATCGCACAGGCAGAAATCATTCTTACGGATGATCTGAGTGCATATGGTTACATTGATCTCGCATACACTGACTTAGACGATGGTGACAACCTCGAAGGTGGCGCAGCTGAATTTGAGCTAGGCTTCTCCTTTGCTCCTGAAGATAGCGCATGGTCAGCTGTAGCTGAGTTGTCCTTCTTGGGAACAGGAAGCTTCTCCGGTGGTGAAGATGTCGAGACGCAATGGGAAACGCTTACAATCACCTATGCTGCTACAGATGAGCTGTCTTTTACAGTCGGTAACATCCTTAGCTATCAAGGCTTTGAAACATACGATGCTACAGGTCTCTTCCAATACTCTGCACAGGGTTGGACTGGAACTAGCCATGCTTACGTATATTCCGCAGCCTACGCTTACGGCGCATCTGCTGACTATGTAACAGACGCGTATGCACTTGGCTTATGGATTGGTGAAGTGGATGACGAGCTTAGCTATGAGTTCCTCGCTGCTTTCACAGGTATCGAAGGTCTGACTGCGAAGTTCATCTATGCTGATGACCCGGGTTATGAAACATTCAACTTCTGGGCTAGCTACGACATCGATGCATTCACATTCGCAGTTGAATACACTGGAACAGATTACACAGGTGGTTCTGAACTGGATGCCTACATGGCACTCGTTTACTACTCGTTTGGTGATGCTGGTATCACTGCTCGTTACTCTGATGTAGAGGAAGGCATGTTCGAATACTCAAAAATCACTCTATCGCCAAGCTACTCCTTCTCGGACAATGTGTTCGGTCTTTTGGAGGTTAGCTGGATCGATGAAGACGGCGGAGATAACGTCACGACATTCGCAGCGGAGCTGATCTACAGCTTCTAGTTACGAGTCACCCTCAATTATTATATAAATAGTGTAGGGGGGACTCATAGGTTTATGGGTCCCCCTTTTTATTATGAAAAAATATACTGCCTACCTCTCAATTATTGCCATCAGTAGTTTCGGCATTTTTACACCTTCAACAGAGCTCTTTTCCGATGAGGTATCGAAGGAAGAATTCATGGCGCTTGCTCAACGCGTGGAACAGCTAGAGGCATCTCTACGAGTTGTGCGTAATAAACAAGTCGAAGAAATTGCGACTGAAGCATTTGCTGCGATGCCAGCGAATACTCAAGATCGTCAATTGTTGATCGATAGTGTCGTCACTACCATTCAGTCGCGCGAAGAAGCGGCAAGCTATCCATGGATGGATGTGGATAAATGGTCCGCGATTAAGAAGGGAATGACGCCGGAAGAAGTGGTCGTAGTGCTGGATAAACCTACTCTAAATGAACCCTCCATGCACAAGCGCGTAGATACGGTCTACACATATCAGGGTCGACGTGTGGCTACCGCGAAAAAAGTAACTGGTATCATTCGCTTCTATAAAGGCAAAGTTATCGAAATCGAAAAGCCGCAGCTATAAATTGTATCATATTTATCGATACATTTTATAGGATCGGCAGACATCTGGCACATCGATTGCTAACAGTAACTTCTAAGTATGGCGCCGTATAAAGCGCCATATTCAAAAAACTAACTAATCAAATTGGAAAAAAGTATGAAAAAAATATTTGGAAATATATCTAAGGCTGTAGCGACTGGCGCCATTGCTTTAACTGCCGTCACTTCGAGTGTTCAGGCTGAAGAAACCGTTAAAGTCGGCGTGCTTCACTCGTTGAGTGGCACGATGGCTATCTCGGAAACATCGCTTCGCGATATCCTTCTTTTCACATTCGACGAAATCAACGCTAGTGGCGGTGTGCTTGGTAAAATGATCGAGCCGGTCGTTGCTGACGGTGCTTCCGATTGGCCAGTGTTCGCGGAGAAATCTGAACAGCTTCTTGCTCAGGATAAGGTTTCCGCAGTCTTCGGCTGCTGGACATCGGTCAGCCGTAAGTTCGCGCTTCCAGTTTTTGAAAAATACAACGGCCTTCTATTTTACCCGGTTCAATACGAAGGTGAAGAAGAGTCTCCGAACATCATCTACACTGCTGAAGCAGTTGGCCAGCAAGCCATCCCTGCTGTGGACTACTTGCTCGCTGAAGGCTACAAGAAGTTCTACTTGATCGGCACAGACTATGTGTATCCACAAACAACCAATATCGTTCTTTTCGAATACCTTCTCTCGAAGGGTATTCCAGTTGAGAACATTGGTGGCGGTATCCGCTACGAAGGTGATGTCGCAGTATCCGCTGGTAACTACACGCCATTCGGTCACACTGACTTCCAACAAATTGTTGCTGAGATCAAAGACTTCGCTGCTTCCGGTGATGCTTGTGTGATCAACACAATTAATGGTGATGCTAACGTTCCCTTTTTCAAGGAAATCGCTTCATCTGGTCTCACATCTGATGATTGCCCAATCGTTTCCTTCTCACTTTCCGAGGATGAGTTCCGCGGTCTGCCGACGAAGGATCTTGTTGGTCACCTCGGCTGCTGGACATACTTCATGTCGATCGAGTCTGAAGCCAATGATACTTTTAAAGCGAACTTCCAAAAGTGGTTGGCGACAAAGGCTCCTGACGCTGTTCAAAAAGAAGGCCGTGTGACTTGTTCACCAATGGTGCTCTCTTACAACGGTGTTTATCTCTGGAAAGCAGCGGTTGAAAAAGCCGGCACATTCGAAACAAGCGCAGTTATCAAGGCGCTTGAAGAAGGTATCTCTTTCGATGGTCCTGGTGGCACAGTCACCAGCCAAGAAAATCACCACGTTACTAAGACAGTGTATATTGGTGAAACGTTAGAAAATGGTCAGTTCGAAATTCTGGAAGTTATGCCAGATGTTTACGGCGAGCCATGGCTCAAGGGCACTTTTAAGTAAGTCTCCTTTATAGGTAGTAAGTTTTGTTTATGCGGGGCTTGCGGGATTCATTTCCGCAAGCCCTTAGCTGTTCATCGGACAATTTTTTTAGCTACATCATACATTTTATGATGAATGCGTCCAAATCCTGCTAAAGACGATTTTGAGTATGTCTTCCCATTCAATTTTTAGGTTATTAAAAAAGTATTTTAGCTGCCTGTTAGCGCTGATGTTGTTATCGTCGGCGATATTGGAAGCGCGTAGCGCACGTGTGATCTTATCAGATCTGATTCTGGCAGAAGAAGAGACACAAGCTGCTCTATTGGAAGAGCTTGCTGAGTCGGGCGATCAGGTCATCGCCGAGATTTACGAGGCTTGGCGCTCGGGTGGAGTTTATACACTCAGTGATGACAGTGGGACACGACTGCTGCTTTTTAATGAAGCACAAGAATGGACGTTGGTGGCGACTGGTGAAGTCGTGAGTCTTTCTGAGGCTGAAGCGTCAGCCGTTGAAAAAGAGCGTGCATCAAGAGCGGTGCGTAAACTGATGAAGAGTATCGTCGATACGCTAGGCCTAAAGTCGGTCGATGAGAGAGTTCGCATCGATGCTGCTCTAAAGCTGGGTTTAAGCCAAAAACCGGAATATATTGAACCACTTAAAGCACGTTTAGAGACAGAGCCATCAAAGAATGTTTTGAAATCTATACGCGAGGCGCTGGCGATTAGTTTATTGGTGAATGGTGAGGGCGACGAAGTCTTTGGGGCGGTCAAAGAGCTGACTTCGATGAAGTCGATTGCTGCACGTGGTTTTCTGGAAAAGCTGATTCGAGCTGAGGAAAAAGCTGGACGCCTCGGAAGTGAAGTAGTGGCCGCATCGAGTAATGCCTTATTGGTGATCGAAGAGCATATTAATATGCTGGAATTCTTTGGTAGTTTCTTTCGTGGTTTCAGCACGGGTTCTGTTCTGCTGATCGTTTCTTTTGGCCTTGCGATCACCTTCGGCCTGATGGGTATCATCAATATGGCGCACGGTGAGTTCGTTGCGATTGGTGGTTATGTCACTTTTATGGTGCAGACCTTTTTTATCAATACTTGGGGGCTGAGCAGCTCGGCCTTTGGTTGGTATTTTGTTGTATCACTGCCATTGAGTTTTCTGGTCGCCGCTGGTATCGGGCTCTTATTGGAGAAGTCGATTATACGCTTTTTATATCGTCGTCCACTAGAGTCGCTGCTCTGCACTTGGGGGATCTCGATGATTATGCAGCAATGCTTCCGGCTTATTTTTGGTGCGGCCAATGTGCAAGTGAACAACCCAACGTGGTTGATGGGTAGTTTGAATTTCGGCGGCTTCAATATGAGCTACACCCGATTGTTCATTATGTTCATAGCACTGGTCGTTGTGATCATGACGTGGTTGCTGCTACGTAAAACGAATTTAGGACTACATATTCGCGCTGTGATGCAAAACCGCGGCATGGCTAGTAGTTTGGGTATTCCGGTTGCACGCGTTAACTCGATGACTTTTGCGCTTGGCTGTGGTCTTGCTGCGCTTGGCGGTTCAGTGCTTTCCCAAATCGGCAATGTGGGTCCGTTGATGGGGCAGGCTTACATCGTCGATAGCTTCATGGTAGTGGTGATTGGCAGTGTCGGCAATCTCCTCGGGGCGGGACTGTCCGCGATGGGTATCGGCTTGGTCGATCAATTACTACAACCCTCACTGGGACCTGTCATGGGTAAGATCACCGTGTTCTTTGTGATCATCCTCTTCTTGCAATGGCGTCCAGGCGGGCTCTTCCCGAGCCGTTCGCGCAGCCTTGACGACTAATTAACTGCTTTGTTTTTCTAATATGCTTTCAACTGAAAATAAAAAAGAGATCGGGATCTTCTGTATCGTAACAGGGTTGCTGATGTTAATTCCTATGCTTAACGCGTGGGGGCCGGAAACCGGAACGCTTGCGGTTAGCTCCTTCCAAGTTTCGCTATGGGGGAAGTATCTGACTTATGCGATTCTCGCGATGAGTTTGAATCTTCTTTGGGGTTACACGGGGCTGCTGTGTCTCTGTCAGAGTTTATTCTTTGCGCTCGGTGCCTATATGATGGGCATGTATCTGATGCTAATGATCGGCGATCGGGGCGCATACGGGAGTATGTTGCCAGACTTTATGGTCTTTCTGGGCTACCAGGATCTGCCGATTCATTGGAAACCCTTTTATAGCTTTTGGTTCACTGCTGGCGCAGTGATGTGGGTCCCAGGGCTGGTGGCACTGATCTTTGGTTTTCTTGCTTTCCGCTCTCGTATCAAAGGCGTCTACTTCTCGATTCTCACGCAGGCACTTACATACGCCTGTTGCTTATTGTTCTTCCGGAATGATTTTACCTTTGGAGGCAATAACGGCTTCACGGATTTTAAGGATATCCTCGGGCACAGTTTGAATGACCCTAGCACGACACGATGGCTCTATATTTCATCTGTGCTGCTATTACTTGCGACCTATCTGATTACCTCTGGTCTGTTGGCTTCAAAGTTTGGTAAGGTGCAGCAAGCGATTCGTGATTCGGAGAACCGAGTGCTTTTTTCGGGATATTCGACAACCAGCTTCAAGTTGGTGATCTTTGGTCTCTCCGCGATGATTGCTGGTGCGGCTGGGGCACTCTACGTGCCACAAGTTGGCGGAATCAATCCAAGTGCGATGGAGGCGGCAAAGTCGCTGGAGGTCGTGGTCTGGGTCGCGGTCGGTGGTCGCGGGACAAAATGGGGACCGGTGATTGGTGCCATCTTAGTCAATTTGTTGAAGAGTTTCACCACGCAAGCATTTCCAGATTATTGGTTGATCATAATGGGCGGACTATTCGTCTTTGTGGTGCTTATGATGCCAGACGGAATTGTAGGTGTTTACAAACAAGCGAAAAATAAAATCGCTCAAAAGCGTTCACTACAAACGGAGGCGACTGTTTAAAAGATGACGACAGCACATCATCACGACCCGCTCTATAAAGATACTCCACTGATCCTTTCAGTTTCAGGTGTGAACAAGGCATTTGATGGCTTTAAAGCAATAAATGACCTCAACTTCTATTTGGAAGAAGGGGAGCTTCGCACAATCATTGGCCCGAATGGAGCAGGAAAAAGCACCTTTATGGATATCATCACCGGGCGCACTGTTCCGGACTCTGGCACCGTGACTTTCCACGGCAAAGACGGTCACGATATCAACCTTGCGAAGATGCGTGAGTTTGAAATTAACCGCCTGGGCATTGGTCGTAAGTTTCAGACACCGAGTGTGTATAAATCGCATACGGTTTATGATAACCTTGTCCTCTCGCTCAATCATGCACGCGGTGTGTTTAAGACACTTTTCTATCGTGAGAGTGCTGAAGACAAAGAGCGCATCATGGAAGTGCTCAAAACCATCCGGCTCGAAGCACGTGTCAACGACTTGGCTGGTATGCTTTCGCACGGCCAAAAGCAATGGCTCGAAATTGGGATGCTGTTGGCGCAAGATCCGAGCATCTTGTTGATCGACGAACCCGCTGCCGGTATGAGTGATGAAGAAACCGAGCGGACCGGTGAGCTTTTGTTGAGTCTCGAGAAGAAGCACAGCCTGATTGTGATCGAGCATGACATGGAGTTTATCCGCCAGATTGCTCGTAAAGTCACCGTGCTGCACCAAGGGCACGTGTTGAAAGAAGGCACATTTGACAAAGTTAAATCCGACCCCGGAGTGATCGAAGTCTATCTTGGGCGCCAAGGTAAGAAGAGTGAGACCAACTAATTTTCTGTGCTATGATTTCTGAATCTGAAACAACACCTACATCATTGTTGAGCGTCGAAGGCCTTAAGGCCAGCTACGACGAGTCAATCATCCTGCGAGGAATCGACATGCACGTTCCGCCGAATTCAGTCGTCGCATTGCTCGGTCGAAATGGAGTGGGTAAAACTTCGTTGCTGCGTAGTATCATGGGCTTGATGCCTAAGACCGAAGGCTCGATTACTTTCGACGGCCAATCTGTAGAGCAACTCCGCACCGACCAACGCGCACGCATGGGAATGGGCTATGTGCCCCAGGGGCGTGATATCTTCCCGAATTTAACTGTGCAGGAAAACCTCGAGGTCAGCCTAAGTATTTCGGGCAAAGCAGGGAAAGAGCGACTGGAAGAAGTCTATGAGCTCTTTCCCGTCATCAAAGACATGCTTGGCCGTAAAGGCGGGGTGCTTTCCGGTGGTCAACAGCAACAGCTTGCAATTGGTCGTGCGATTTTAACGAATCCCAAACTGCTGATTCTCGACGAGCCGACCGAAGGCATTCAGCCCTCGATTATCGACCAGATTGAAGATGCGATTCATCTTTTGAAAAAACAAGGCAACCTCAGCATTATTTTGGTGGAGCAATACCTTGATTTTGCGAAAGCTGCTTCCGATACTTTTTACATTCTTGATCGTGGAAGTGTGGTTTTAACCGGAGAGTCCGATGAGCTCACATCCGAAGTGATCGGAAAACACCTGACTGTTTAATTACCCATGCACCTCACACCCCGAGAACAAGACAAGCTCATGATCGTCGTGGCGGCTGACCTCGCTCGTCGTCGCCAAGCACGTGGCTTGAAACTCAACTATCCAGAGTCGATCGCTGTGATCACCTACGAAATCCTCGAGGGCATTCGCGACGGTAAGACCGTAGCGGACCTCATGAGCTACGGCCCCACGATCTTGAAGCGCGACCAAGTCATGGAAGGCGTGCCTGAAATGATCCACGAAGTGCAAGTCGAGGGCACCTTTCCCGATGGCACCAAACTAGTCACTGTCCACAACCCGATCCGATGATTCCCGGCGAATACAAATACTCCGATCCGGATGCTTTGCTTTTCGGCAATAACGGTCTCGCAACGGTCACTGTGCAAGTTTCCAACACCGGCGACCGCCCTGTGCAGATTGGTAGTCACTTTCATTTCTACGAGGTCAACGAATCGCTGACCTTTGATCGTGAAACGGCTAAAGGCTTCCGACTCAATATTGCTGCGGGCACGGCGGTTCGCTTTGAGCCAGGCGACCTTCGCGAAGTCGAGCTGGTCGCACTCGCAGGAGAGCGCCGTGTTTACGGCCTCAATAACCAAGTCGATGGCGCCCTCGATTAAAGCGTCATACTCATCAGCCATTACCCACTAGCTATTAGTCATTTAATCTTATGAGCTTAGAATTTACCCGTCGCCAATATGCCGAGATGTTTGGCCCTACTGTAGGAGACCAAGTGCGCCTTGCGGACACCGAGCTGTTTATTGAAATTGAAAAAGACTTGATCGCCGAATCTGGCGGTTACGGCAATGAAGTGAAATTCGGTGGTGGCAAAGTCATTCGCGATGGCATGGGGCAATCCCCGCTAGCAAAAGACGATGAGTGCCTCGATCTGGTGCTCACGAATGCCACTATCATCGATCCCATTTTAGGAATTATCAAAGCTGACATCGGCGTAAAAGCTGGGCGCATTGCTGGAATCGGCCATGCGGGGAATCCATTGATACAGAGCGGTGTGACTGATGGCATGGTCATCGGCGCCGGAACGGAAGTTATCGCCGCGGAAGGACACATCGTGACTGCGGGTGGTTTTGATTCGCACATCCACTTTATTTGCCCACAGCAAATCAACGAAGCCTTATGCAGCGGCGTCACTTCTATGGTTGGTGGCGGTACTGGCCCAGCGACAGGCACAAACGCCACGACCTGCACACCAGGCGCGTGGAATATTCACAAGATGCTGGAAGCGGCCGAGTCGTTTCCGATGAATCTCGGGTTCATGGGCAAAGGCAACGCGTCAAGCCATGAGCCGTTGCGCGAACAAGTCGAGGCGGGCGCGATGGGCCTCAAGCTACACGAAGACTGGGGGACCACACCGAGTTCAATTGATCACTGTTTGACGGTTGCGGATGAAATGGATGTTCAAGTCGCGATCCATACCGATACGCTCAACGAGTCGGGCTATGTGGAGACTACGATTGGTGCGTTTAAAGACCGCGTGATTCACACTTTCCACTCTGAAGGTGCTGGTGGCGGACACGCACCCGATATTTTAAAGGTCTGCGGCTTGCCCAATGTGCTGCCGTCTTCCACGAATCCAACACGTCCTTACACAGTCAACACAATCGACGAGCATTTGGATATGTTGATGGTGTGCCATCATCTTGATTCGAAGATTCCCGAAGACGTTGCCTTTGCCGAGTCGCGCATACGCCCGCAGACGATTGCTGCTGAAGATATTTTACATGATCGCGGTGCTATTTCGATCATGTCCAGTGATAGTCAAGCGATGGGCCGCGTGGGGGAGGTCATCATTCGCACATGGCAGACGGCAGATAAGATGAAAAAGCAGTTTGGTAAATTGGAGTCGGAGACGCACCCAGCAGCTGATAATTTCCGCGCCTTGCGCTATATCGCTAAATACACGATCAATCCGGCAATCGCTTGTGGATGTGCCGCCGATGTGGGCAGTCTTGAAGTCGGTAAATTGGCTGACATCGTGATTTTCAAGCCCGCATTCTTTGGTGTGAAACCTGAGCTCATTCTCAAGGGTGGTATGATCGCGATGGCAAATATGGGTGATCCGAATGCCTCGATCCCGACACCGCAGCCGATGTATTATCGCCCGCAGTTTGCGGCTTACGGTAAAGCAAAGGAAAAGACTTCCATTACCTTCGTCAGCCAGGCATCGATAGACGCTGGTGTGCCCGAAAAACTCGGCTTAAAGAAGCAAATTTGCGCTGTCGCCAACACGCGTAATATCTCGAAAAAAGACATGGTGTTGAACGACTATTTACCCGACATCGAAATCGATCCCGAAACCTATACGGTCACGGTCGACGGCGAAGTCATCACCTGTGAACCTGCCGACTTGTTGCCCATGGCGCAGCGATATTTCTTATTTTGATTTCGTAGATTCTGATCTCACATCCCGCAAAAATGAATCTTATTACCCAAGCCCTTCCCCAGGTCCCTGAAAATCTCGAAGTCATCTCGGTTTCGGTGGATCGCCATAAACTGGCGCGACGTCGTTGGCGTGGTGAGGCTGCCGACGGCACAGACTTTGGCTTCGATGTGAACGAGGCCTTGTCGCATGGCGATTGTATCTTTGCAACCGATTCAGCTGCGTATGTGATCGAGCAAAGCCCAGAAGCGTGCTTTTTGATCGGATTGAAAGAAGCTAAAGAGGCCGCATGGATCGGATGGATGGTGGGCAATTTACATTTTAAGGCAGCCTTCAGTGAAGAGGGCGTGCTGGTGCAGGACGACCTCGCCGTGGAGCAGATGCTGGACCGCGAACATATCCATTATCACCGCGTGAAGCGTGTCTTCCAGCCCAGTAAGCAAGGTGGGCACTCGCATGATCACGATCATGGGCATACGTTTCTCTCTCCTGCAGCTAGCTCGAATGCCAGCAATTTGAACATCGAATTATGATCGCCTACATTGCATCGCTGAAATTGCCAAAGTTGATACTTTGGTGCTACTTGGCTTGGTATGTGGCAATTGTAGTTCGCTACTTCGATCCTATGCCATCGCTTTGGATTTCATCGCTGGGCATTGCAGTCATCATAGGATTTGCGTTAACCTTAGCAACGCAGCAAAAGGATCATAAGGCCGATCGGTGGGTGCTTTTTCGGCTCTATGTCTTTCCATTTTGCGTTTCCAGTTATTCTGCGCTGATCAAAGGCGAAGGGTTCTTCCTTTTATTTCCTACTGAAATAAAAGGCCTGCTTTCCGGTGTGATTGCCTGCTCGGTCGTGGTTTTCGTTCATTGGTTTTGCAAATTCCTTTTATGTGGTGATTCGAGTATTCGTTTTTCTGGAAAAGAAAGGGCTTTAGAATGACGGATGGAGAACAGTCAGCTGAGTGGGTATCCTCACTACTTCAGGTTTCGGACCCGTTGTTTCCGACAGGTGCGTATGCGCATTCGATGGGTTTGGAACAGTGGGCCGCGACTTGTGGTTATACGAGTGGCGACGATCTAGTTACCTTTTTTGAAGCGCACGCAGGTCCATCACTCGCGCGATTGGAGTTGCCGTATGTGCGCTATGTGCGCGAGGCGATTGTCGACGAAGATTGGGCGACTGTCGTGGAGCTCGATGCCGAGATTGACGCATGGAAGTGGGCGAGTGAACTGCGCGAAGCTAGTATTTCACAAGGGCGCGGGCGTTTGCGCCTGTTAAAGAAATTGTGGAAAGCATCGCCACTGATTGAAACTTATGGCGCAGCCTTTGCCTCGGGTAAGGTGAGGGGGCATCATCTCGTGATGACAGCCTTGCAGTTTGAACTTTTGAAGGTGCCCGCAGAAGCTGGTTTGATGACTTACGGTTACCAGAGCTTGGCTAACTTTGTTTCCGCTTCGATCAAACTTTTGCGTATCAGCCCAGAGGCCGCCCAGGTGGCATTACATACGGGACTAGAGCAGTTGCCGGAATGGGTCGCCACTTCGAAACAAGTGGATCGCGAATCCGCGGGATGGTTTGCACCTGCCTTTGACATTGCCTCAGCTCGCCACTCAACGGCGTTCTCACGCTTATTTATTTCTTAAAATACTCATGACAGATACAAATACTCCTACACGTCCTGTTCGCATCGGTATCGGTGGTCCGGTTGGATCCGGTAAAACGATGCTCTTGTTGCGCCTCATCGAAAAGCTGCACGCGCGCTACTCACTGGTCGCGATCACCAACGATATTTACACCAAGGAAGACGAGCAGTTCCTCGTGAAAAACAGTCCGCTTGAGGCGAGCCGTATTTTAGGCGTTGAGACCGGCGGGTGTCCACATACTGCGATACGTGATGATACGAGTATGAATGAAGCTGCGATCGAAGACCTTACCTTACGCCACCCCGACACGCAAGTCGTGCTCATGGAAAGTGGCGGCGATAATCTTTCGGCGACGTTTTCGCCGGATCTCGTCGATGCCTTCATCTATGTCATTGATGTAGCCGAAGGAGACAAAATCCCGCGTAAAGGCGGGCCTGCGATTCGCTTTTCGGACTTAATGATCATCAACAAGACAGAGCTCGCGCCCTATGTTGGTGCGGACCTCGATGTAATGGCACGCGATTCGAAAATTCAACGCGAAGAGCGTCCCTTTGTATTCTGTGATTTGAAGAGCTATAAAGGACTCGACGACGTCATCGCTTGGTTGGAACAGGAATGTTTCTTCGGAATTAAAGTTTAATGCCACCTGTAACTATAGATGCTATATCCGGTCGCCCCGCTGTTTCGGGAGGCGCTCGTTTGCGCTATGTGGCATCAGCCGAATGGGGCACTCGCTTGATGGAGCAGTGGGTGCGCCCGCCGTTACATTTGGCAAAGGCGTATCACGAGTCCGACTGGGCGATTAGTCTATTGACGAGTCCGACAGCGGGCTTGCTCGATGGAGATTTGCTTGAAGTCGAGGCCACGATAGAGGCAGGTGCAAAAGCGGCCTTGATCAGCCCCGCCGCCTGCCGCGTGCATACAATGGCATCAGGCCATGCGACTGTGCGACAGCATTACACGGTCGGCGCTGGCGCGGTGCTCGATGTCTGGCCCGCTCCGTTGATTTTACAGAAAGATGCCTCTATACAGCAAACGACACAACTCGATGTGGCCGCAGATGCCACGGTATTGCTCTGCGAAGTGGTTACCCCAGGGCGAGCGGCTTTCGGTGAAGCTTTTGAATTCACGGAGTGGCGCTCGAAGCTTCGGATCTACCGTGACGGCGACTTACTTGCCTATGAGAATTTTAGCTGCATCCCGAGTAAAGGCGATGTGGCTGATTGGCGGCTAAGTTTCCCAAGCGGTAGCTATGCCAGCCTCTATTTCTTGTGCCCTAAACCATTGGGCGACTTCGTGCAGACGGTCCATGACTTGGTGGTCGCGGATGCCGCCATCGGAGCCAGTCCGCTGCGAGCAGGGGGACTTGGAGTGAAAATTTTGGCTACAGATGGGATTAGTCTGCGTAAAGCGATCTTTTCGGTGCGAAATTTGCTCATTACTCACTCGAAGATTAAATTTCCACAAGCACTGCAACGCGCCCAAACTTTTTTTAATTAACCATACTGAACTCCAACAAATCGAAACATGCACCTAATTGAAGGCACACTTCCCACCACGACTGTATTAATGACTACCGCAGCAGGATTGTTTGCCTTTGGTGCCGCTTGTTATGGTGCACGAAAAGAACTGTCCTCGCGGCAGCTCGGGTCATGGACCGCTATGACAGGCTTCGTCTTTTTCGCGCAGATGGTAAATTGCTCAATGGGGCTCGGATTTTCCGGTCATTTACTCGGAGCTGCCTTACTTGCGGTGTTTTTTGGTCCTTGGGCGGCGATGCTCTCGATGGGAGTCGTCCTGACTGGGCAAGCGGTGTTCTTGGGAGATGGCTCGCTTTCGACATTGGGCGCGAACTTTTTGAATATGGGTCTGGTCGCGGCTTGGTCAGCGCATTTTGTTTTCCGCTTATTGCAAGGCAAACGCAGCATGCTACTGGATCTGGCTCAAGTCTTTGCCATGTTGGTGGCGGCTTATGTTTCGACAGTCGCTGCGTCGGTATCCTTGGGCATGATGATCGAAGAGAGCTTGTTTGCTTCTTATGCGGTGGTCGGGGTGCTTGAAGCCGTGCTTTCTGTTGCGGTTTTTGCCGCATGCATTCGCCTGAAGGATACGAGGACGGGCATTTCAGTTCACGCACGAGTTGCTCCGATTGCAGTCGCCGGCCTAATTGCTCTTGGTTTCGTGCCCTTTAGCTCGCAACTGCCTGACGCCCTAGAAAAGACACTCGAAGCTCCTATCGGATTGGTGGATTAAAGATCCGCCTTGTTGGCTTTCAGAAAGTCGCGGCTAGCTCGCTTGAGCTTCTTGATCTTGGCT
>JANQXM010000061.1 GCA_030729385.1 Opitutales bacterium
GTCCCTACCTTTGGCGTCAGTAAATAGTTTGGTTTGTTTAAATGTATTTCTTTAGCCCCTACGCGCTTACTTCGTGTCGCCCAAAAGGATACGGGCGCTGTTGATCATGTTTTGTAACTCCACGACGCGCGGTTGCGTCGGGAAGGCTTCGGGTAAGTCCGCAGTCAATGCAGAGAGATCGCTGAGCGAATAGTCCCGAGCATAGGGATTCTCGGCTAAACGTTCGGCGAAGAACGCACTGCTCGCAGCCAACTTCAGCGCGGGGCTTGCAGACTCCAGTCCTGGAATGCTGCGTGGCATATTCAAAGGCCAACTGCGCTCGAGGTATTTGCCTGTCGCTGGCACGCGATAACGAACGCTCAATGTGCCCAGCGGCTCGACGAGATCGGGGTCTTCGTTGATCTTCAATACATAGAGCGCGGTGCCGGCTTCGGCTTCACCAATTTCAGCGGCGTCGACTGTGTTGTCGCGGAAGTCTTCTTTTTTGAGCTGATGTAAATCATAGCCGACTTGGCGATATGCAGTCACACGCTCAGTGTTCCAAATGATCTGCACCTTCACATCGGCGGCAGCGACACGGAGCGAACCCGCGAGCTTCTCGCTGAAATCTTTCGAAGCATCTTCTACAGAATTGAGGAAGGCGTAACGACCATCACCATTGCGAGTGATCTCTTCGAGCAAGGCGTCGTTGTAATCCTCCCAACCGATACCATAAGCATCGAGCGCGATACCCTGTTTGCGTTGCGCAATGACCTTTGCCGCCAACGCGGACGGATCAACATCGCCGAGATTGGCCGCGCCATCGGTCATAAGGATCAGGCGATTGCTAGCCTGTGGATTGTAATTCGCATGTGCATTGGCATAGGCCGCATCGAGTGCGGCTTCTAAATTTGTGCCGCCCTCCGGCTTGTAAGCCAAGGTGTCATGGATCGCAATTTGTTGACTGGCCACGGTGCTGGCGTTCGCGATCAGCTTTGGCTGACGTGCAAAGAGGATGACATTGAGCTGATCCTGTTCCGTGAGTTTTTCGCCTAAAGATTCTAGGCTCTTCTCAAGAATCGCGCGACGGTCTGGGCGCTGCATCGAACCAGAGTTATCAACCAGAAGATTGATGTTAAGCGGTTGTGAGGCAGAACGCCCTGCTGCCTGCGTCTCCAACGAGAATCGCACAATATGACGACCATGCGCATAAGGATGCTTCGCAATTTCCCAATTGAACGCAACCGGCTCATCACCACGAGGAGCAGGATCACCGTAATCAAAACTGTTCACAAACTCTTCCGTGCGAATCGCACTCTGCACTGGAACTCGTGAGTTACTCAAAGCTGCCTGCGCCATCTTAAAGGAGACATCGCTGACATTAAGCGAGAAGGTCGAAGTCGGCGCGTCTCGTGTTTGCTTTTCAGCCTTCGGTGTCTGACGAACGTTCTTGCTGCGAGCGATGGCGGTTTGTTCCTCGACTGTATCTGAGCGGGACTGAACAACGATCTGATCGTTACTCACATCGTAACTATAATCCACTTGTTCGGTGACAAATTCAAGGATTCGGTTTAGGCTCAAATTGCGAAGTGAAATGTTAACTTTAGGGTCATGGCCATCCACTGGCTTATACTCCATTGCAATACCTCTTCGCTCCGAATCATATTCCAAAGAGAGCTCACTCAAGGTTTCAACCACGCGGCTGAGAGGCAGTCCCCTGAAGTTCACTTGTGGAATCACAATCTGCTTCATGCGCTGCTCTGTAGTAGGTCGATGGTAAGCAGGACTTGCCATAACTCGACTCTGCATTTCAGGCTCAACATCAAAGACCTCCGGGCGTCCCCATGATGTATCGACCTCTTCCAGAATATTCTCGCGAGTCTTGTAACCTAAGACTGCGGCTGACTTCGCCTTTGCTGGAGCCTTCTTCGCTGCGTTCCCTGGTGCTGCGAAAAAATCGGCGGGTGCATTCTCCCTAGCGGTTCCCGCGGCAATTGGGTCGACGGATGATGAGTAGGAGGCATAAGTGCTTGGAGAACTAGGCGGGGCATATGCATCGGCAGTGGCTTGTGTCTCTGAAACTGTTGCCAAAGCAGAATTCGAGGCATCTTTGTTCTGCTTCTTATCAGTCGACCGCCCACCCCACAATTCAACGCCATCAGCTCCATCGTCCCAACCTAAGCTTTCGCCCATTTGAACGCCTCCACCACCAAAGGCTCCGTTCATTGATCCGGATGCTACTTGAACAGGAACCGGCGCTGGCGCTGCTGGCCGCACGTCGGCCCCTTGGGAGAAACGTCCCATAACAGCGCTTGATCCACGGCGAAGCTCGTCGGATTCCGAGGACCAACCAAAGTCCTCTGAATCATAATCCATTTGCGCCACTTCTAAAGACTTCGCTTCGACTTCGCCTGATTTTCTGTCCGCCGTAGCATTCGCATTAGCATATCGCGAACGACTGGATGGCTCCGTCTGTCCCTGTGGTGCAGCAGCCCACGCCCAGTCAACCTCTACCTGATCAACTGCATAAGATGAAACGAGCGCATCAGAGTCACGTCCTTCGAGCGATAGAAAGTCGTCATTCACAATCCCAGAAGAAACACCTTTAGTAGTAATTTTTCCCGCGATCTGTTGAAGAGCTTCCTCTTCGGCACGATTAGATCGTGAGCTTGATGCAGGTGCTGCAAATGGATCGACAGGACCAGAGGCATTGCTGCCAACATTATCACGAAAGCCTGAAAGACGCATAACAGTCCCACCGCTAGCAGGTGCGACATCTAAGTGCTCTTCAAACTCGGCTTCATCAACTGCGACAGTTGAACCAGCAACACCACTATAACTGGCATAGTTATCGGATTTAAAATGTAGAGACCGCATCTCTTTTTCCGATGCAACACGAGCGGGCTTATTCACTACAACTGGTTGCGGCGTGCCTTCGATGAGTTCCTCTGGGATTGCTGTCTGTAAGCCAAAATACGTAACAGTCTCCGTGGAGTCGCTCACCATTGACTGATTATCACTACGAAAAAGCCGGCCCGTTGCGGGAATATCACCGAACATTTCATTCGCATCCTGAACTTCGTCACTGGGAACTTCGAAATTACTTTCACTCATCGCATATTCACGTGGCGCAGAAGAGCGCACTTTCTGAAATGCGGGGATCGACATCGAGAAGATGATGAAGGACACCGTCAGCAAAGCCGCTAAACCAAGTAAACGACGTTTCCAATCAACCTTTCGTTCTGTCTCCTGCTGAATCTCATTCGGCTCAACAGTAGCGAATGATCCTAGCAACTCTTCCCGCCGCCCGTCACTTAAACGCATGTCTGGGTGTTTCGGCGAGATCTCTTCGCGAGCGGTATGCAAATCGCCGATCAGCTCTGCCATGCGGTCGCGATAAGCAGCCAGCTCAACATCCACACTGAGGATCTTTTCGAGCTCATCGGCATCCGCCTCACTGATCTCGCCAGTCAGGAGCGCAACAACGCGTATCTCCAATTCCTCTCTCAAACTTCTGGGGTCTGTATCACTCATTGCGCAATGCCCTCCTTGTTGAGTTCAATTTCCAATGCTTTAAGCGCATGGTGCAGGCTGTAGCCCACATTACTGACGGTCATCTGCATGCGCTGGGAAATCTCCTTGTAAGATAAATTTTCGATGAATTTCATTCGCACCAAAGCCTGTTCTTTTGGCTTTAATCGCTCGATGCACACCCGCATTAAGCCAGTGCGTTCGTCGGCATCCGCCCACTCGTCAGGTCTAAGTTCGGGATCGACGGGCTCGACCTCCGCTGAGTCCGCGTCTCGAATAAAAGGCACCACTTTCTGTGCCTTACGAATGTAGTCGATCGCGAGGCGACGGACCGTGGTGTATAACCAAGCCTTAGGCTGGTCCACCTCATCAAGCCGTGTCTGCAATCGCATGAAGGCTTCTTGCACGATATCTTGTGCGCATTGTTCGTTTTTAACCATCTGATATGAAAATCCTAACAGAGGCGATTCCAAGGCATGAAAGAGATCGACGAGGGCAGGTTTGCCGACGTTCTTCTCAGCAGCCGACTCTGTGATAGTAGGTTTCACAGGTAGCTGACTGTTTGGGGACAGTTTGGGGGTTTAACCATTGGAATGCATCATGTTCTAATGTGTAGACGCTGCTAGTTACAGTTTATTAGAAGTTTTTCATAAAAAACCTATTTCCATTGAATCCATGCCTGCCACAGACTTAATCAAACCGATGAAACAGTCCTTCCTCCGCCTATTCGCGCTCAGTCTATTTTTTACATCGATTGCACAGTCCCAAAGCGCCACGCATTTCAACGGCAAGGACTTCTCAAGCTGGAAACTGGTGATGGCGGACGACAGCGTCCCCGTTGATCAGCTAGTAGCCATTCAAGATGGCATCCTCACTCTTTACGGCAAGGGGCACCCCAAGGGAATCATCCGCACGAAGGAAGTCTATGCCAACTATGAGCTAAGCCTCGAATGGCGCTGGCCCAATGAGCCAGGCAACGGAGGACTTATGCTGCACTGCGATCCAGAAGTCACCACCGCCGCCTGGCCGAAATGCCTCGAAGTGCAACTCATGCACGGCAAAGCTGGCAACTTCCGCAAGAATGGCGAGACCATCGAGGTGGAACCAGAAAGAACCACCAAGAAACCATTTATCCAGCGCCTCATAACCGACGCTGAAAATCCTATTGGCGAATGGAACGCACTACACGTGATCGCTGACGGAGATAACGTGGTGGTTTATATCAACGACCAACTCGTCAATCAGGGCGAAAATGCCACGGCAAGCTCTGGATTTATCGCGCTGCAACTGGAATTAGCCGATATTCAGTTTCGATCAATTGCGCTCAAGCCCTTATCGCATTAATCACCTTTCAAACAAAATTGATTTAATAAAAAAAATGGTAGGGACGCCTGCCTCTAGGCGTCCGAATCCTCCACACGCTGACGGACGCCTAGGGGCAGGCGTCCCTACCTAACCTCTATCACACGTGCAACAAACATTGATCCATAATTCCCTGAAAGGCTTATGCTTTTGCTTCAGTCTTATCCTGGCAAACTTAGCACTTCCAACAACGATGACAGCTGAATCCGAAACAAATCTATCGGCACAGGACTACACCTTCGGCTACTGGCTCAATGGTATCCGTAAAAATCCCGGCGACCAAACGCCGGCAGTATTGAATATCGAAACGGGCTACTACGGATTCAGCATCGACCTCGAAGAGCTCAGGGCGCCACAATTCGGCATGCTGCGTGATCAACTCAGCTATGACGAAGCCTTGAAAGCTGGCGCAAAGCGGATCGAAGGCCTCGCTAAGGGGCAGTTGAATATTTCACTCGAACTCGATGGCGTGACTTACACTGCCGTTTCTTGCGAAAAAGGTCCCGGCATCGACCCCAACTATTTGGAGGATGCGCGCGACTGGGAACCGGATAAGCTTGTGCAAAAATATGAAGCACGCATGTGGGAATCGGGGCGCATCGCACAACACTATGATTTCCTGAGACTCCGCTTCGAAGACGCCGGCGGACGCAAACTCGAGTGCGAAGGCACCCTCAATATCTTAGCATGGCCTCAATCAATTACGTTCACCGCCAGCCTCTCGCCGACAGCTGATACGCTCTGGAAAAATGCCAAGCTAAGTGTTCAATTCGAGGGCGCGGGCAACTACGCGAAGGCGATCAACCATTCCTCAAAAGACTGGTCCGCTACTGACAAACGTGCCGCCTCGCTAGCCGTTGACTTGGTCAATCCAGCGAAATCAGACGCAGGTGCTTCAATAAAAATCAGCGCAGCAGAAGATCAGTTCTTCCCGATTCAATTCGTCAAAGCAACCAACGCCTATGTCGCTGAAGTCAGAAAACTAAAGCGCGACTGGAAGACCGGTTACACCGACATTCGCAACTACGACGAATTCAATATTGAGCTTACTAATCCGGACGAAGACACCACGAATGTGCCCTTCCTCTTAGACCTATACGATGTCGCCAACATCACCGGGCTTTGCCCCATTCTTTGCGACGCAGACGGGGTGCCCACAGGTATCCCGGTCCAGATCAGTAAGAACTGGCATGAGCCATCACTCGGCAACTACCTCCGCGCCTACGCGCTGATTCCTGCCAACACTGGTTCCACGAAATACAAACTTCGCATAGCCTACGGTTTCTACGGCACCCTGCCCTCCGCCAGTCACTCACAGCTCTCGCTCGTCGGCTACGGCGGTAACGGACGCTGGGATCAACTCTCCATCGGTTGCTGGGGCGAGACGCTCTGCCTCGATATGGACATGAGCTGTGTCGACATCCCCATCACAGATGTGCGCATGCTCATGGCACGCGATGGACTCAAGGGCGGCAAGTGGAATTGGACGGACGCCTCGTGGGGCGGCGATTGGCTACATGTCGAAAACGACAAAAGCGAAAAGCACTACTTCTCTGAAATGAAAACCGCCTACATTGCGCATGGTCCCTGCCTGACAGATGTGCGTTACGATGGCAGCTATGGCAAAGACCGCGTCGCAGATGTCGCCGCAAACGTCAGCACGCTACGCACCGACGATTATGCCCGCACGTTTTTCAACATGGAGTATCACTTCAACCAAACTTTAGACGCGCAAGCTGGCTGGCTTTTCAAAATGGGACGCTCCGCAAGAGCCGTCGCTCCAGTGATCGCCTATGGCAATGCCGCAGGTCTCATCGAATCCAAGAAAGTGCCCTCGGGCTTGAGCGTCGGCGATCTTTTCGTCAACAACCTCACGCTCGAAGGCGAAGGTCCTTGGTGGATTGGTTTCCCGGGCGGCTATCCGATACGCGATCAAAAATGGGGCACCGGCAGTCGTGCGCTCATCATTCGATCCTATGAAGCGACCTTAAGTGGCAAGACTCACAGCAATCCCACGATCTCTATGCCCGTGCTCAAAATACGCGAAGACGGACAAGCGAATCTCGACCTGTTACTACACGCTCCATCCGAAGTCGCCGAATACAAAGAAGGTGACCACGTTAAGATGGACCTACAATGGATCACCCTTCCCCGCCACGCTGAGGACTACTATGGTCCCAACGAAGCCTTCCATGCGCACCTTGAAGGCAATCCGGAATCGTGGAAAACGATTCACCGCGAAGTCGTAGGCAACGACCTGAAAGTCGAAGTCTCCGGCGGCACCCTACTCAACAATTACCCGATCATCATCAACGCAGATAAGCCGGAAATCACCGTCGAAATTAAAGGCGGCCGCGGCTTCGTGCCGATCCGCTTCGAGGGCCTCGCCACAGCAAAGGGTCACACGCTCTATCAAATCATCGACGGCGAGGAAATTCCTCTCGATCAATCCGTGCACGGCAACGACTTCTGGCAAACCGACTTCGACGCCACAACACAGACCTACAAGTTAACCTTCAACTTACCAATCGATGGATTGAAGCAATCCACATGGTTATTGAAGTAAACTGAACTACTTCGAAACCTTTGAATAGTCCGGCATTTCCGCATCCATTTTACTGAGCCAAGCCTCGTGCTCTTTCAACATACGTGCCGCTAGTTCCGGATTCGACTGGATCAGATTCTTCTTCTCCATCGGATCGCTTTTCAGATTAAACAGCGCGTCTGGGACGACACCGTAACCGTTGTAGAATTTCCAATCACGAGCGAGAATCACTCCTCCCATATTGTATTTCACATTCTTACGGTTGTGCGGGTAATGCCAGTATAGCGCATTGCGATCGAGCTTCTCAGCGCCTTCAAAGAGTGGTCGTAAATCGAGCCCTTCTAGCTGTTTGATGCTATCCGTCTGACCACCTGCTGCATGCACAAAAGTTGGGAAGAAATCCATCGTCGTGATCGGCTCGGCAGTCTTAGAGCCCGGAGCAATCACCCCCGGCCATACGACTGCCATCGGCACGCGTAAGCCACCCTCCAAGAGCGAACCCTTTTCTTCGGAAAGCCACTTGGTTGGCTTATAGCCGCCGTTATCAGAATAGAAAATAACCATGGTGTTCTCACTGAGACCTTCCTGCTCTAATGTATCAAGAATTCGACCGATGGCGTTATCCATACACTCCAGCATCGCGCGGTAATGGTCTTTGCCATTTTTCAAATACAAATCTTGTGGCGCCTTGATCGGAGAATGCACCGTGTAGGGCCATAGCGTGAGGTGAAACAGCTTGTCCTTATTTGCCTGAATGAAAGCCACGGATTCATCCGCCAAACGATCGGTCAGGTATTGTCCGGCATTTTTATTTTCAATCGTGCCATTTTTAAACGGATCAAACCAAGACTTTGGCTGGCCGTAAGCACAGCCACCGATGTTGCTGTCGAAACCATATTGATCGGGATGATAACGGGCATCCACGACACCATCTTTGGTCTTAATCGAACCTTGCCCTGCGAGGTGCCACTTGCCGATGAATCCCGTTACATAACCAAGCTGCTTTAGTTCACGCGCGTAGCTGGGTAATTCCAAAGGTAACTCATTGATCGACATCGCATCAAGTGGTCCGCCTTTAACAGGCGAATGGCGACGATCATTACCAGCGCCAGGGATATGAGTGGTTAACTTGATCTGCGCCGGCGACATACCCGTGATACAAGCCGCACGTGTCGGCGAACAAACTGAAGCGGCTGCATACGCACGCGTAAACACCATGCCCGCATCTGCCATACGCTCGAGATTCGGCGTGTTGATTTTCGGATCACTGCCATCGAAATCGACCCAACCCGGACCGAGGTCGTCGACCATAATAAACACGATATTCGGCTTGGTCGCAGAATTGGCAAAAATACTCGCCACTGCGCAGCAGAATAAGACAAAGATGGAACAGTAGGTTTTCATGTAATAATCTAACAGATACTTCGAGGATGGGATGAATTAGAGAAGCGAATCTGCCCCGATGTTGACAGCAAATATTGCGCAAAGTCCCCATTTTACCTTAAACCAGTTACTCGCTTACAAAAGTCACTACCGAACACAGTATGGAGCAGCCAGTGAAGAAATTGATGTTATTTGGTAGGGACGCCTGCCCTCAGGCGTCCACTCATCCTGCAACCTTTCACATCAATAATCATTCTACCAAAAATTATTCTGTCTAAAAACCATTCCATCATAGAAGATGGCGATATAGCGTGAGAACAGAACCAAAACATCCATGACACAGCAGACCCAAGAGATAGCCATCATCGGCGGAGGCGCCGCAGGCTTTTTTGCGGCGATCACCGCTGCCGAAGCGGCCCCGCATGCTCGTGTCACCATCTACGAGCGCAGTAAACAGACGCTCGCAAAAGTCAAAATATCAGGTGGCGGTCGCTGTAATGTCACCCATAGCTGTTTTGATCCCGCCAAACTGGCCACGCACTACCCACGCGGTTCTCGTGAACTACGCGGCGCATTCCATCGCTGGCAACCACAAGACACCATCAACTGGTTCGCAGAGCGTGGCGTCACAATCAAACGCGAACCGGATGGACGCATGTTCCCCACCACCGACGATTCGCAAACCATCATCGACTGCTTCCACCAAGCCGCACGCAATGCCGGCGTCCAACTTCGTAAAGAATGCGGCGTGAAAAGCATCACTCATCAGTCATCATTTATCATTCATCTATCCGACGACACTCAAGTGTCTGCGGATAAAGTCCTCATCGCCACTGGATCACTCAAAGCCTCTACACTCACCCGCGCCCTCGAAGCCCTCGGTCACAGCATCGAACCCCTCGCGCCCTCCCTCTTCGCCTTCAATCTTGCCGACAAACGCACACACGGTCTATCCGGACTCTCTGTGCAAAATGCCAGCGTTCGAACCAGCGATAAAAAATCCACACAAACTGGCCCCATCTTAATCACCCATCGCGGACTCAGCGGTCCCGCCATCTTACGACTCTCCGCATGGCAAGCGCGCGCGTTGCAGGACGAGAATTATCACTTCGATGTTTCAATCAACTGGCTCGGCACTGTATCTGAAAACCAACTACGCGAGCAATTCAATCGACTCCGTAAAGGCAAGACTCAGGTGAAAACAAAAATCTTTGAGCAAATCCCCCGCCGCTTCTGGGAGCGACTCGTCGAAGTGTGCGGGATCGCCGAAGACCAGAGATGGGCACAGCTCCCCAAAGATAAAGAATCCGCCCTCATTCAAGAGCTCGTCGCCGGACGATATTCCGTCCAAGGCAAGACCACCAACAAAGATGAGTTCGTCACCTGCGGTGGAGTAAACCTCAAAGAGATCAATTTCAAAACAATGGAAAGCCGCATAGTGCCCGGTCTCCACTTCGCCGGCGAATGCCTCGACATCGACGGCATCACCGGAGGCTTCAACTTCCAAGCCGCCTGGACAGGCGGACGATTAGCCGGACTGGCGATGGCTGAATAACCTGACCAGATATACAAATCTGCCGACATCTAAAAAAGGACAGCATGGAACTGAGTAAAATCGCGACACTCAAAGATTCGAAGGAATTTACCAAACCCAACGAAGGCAAAAGTATCTACTCCACTGGATCCGTCGGAGGTTCGACAGGACGGATATTGCCGTTAAATATACGGCGATAGATTTCGTTTTCTGGCTCTTCGAGTTGGGGGATGGTAAAATTTTTATCCTGCACATGATACGGCCCGTAGCGATAAGTCGCTGCGAGTAATGGGTAGCTGAACTCGCCACGTTGCTCGAGGAAATCACGGCAAAATGCTAAGTATCCAATTCCGATTCGTATATTCGTGCGCCAATCCCAGGCGTGGCGGTAGGACTCATCCGTCACTTCTTTCCATGCGGGACGAGTCAACTGCATCATTCCACGCGCGACCGAACTACGAGCATTGGCATTGAGACTACTTTCTGCCCAAACAATGGCATATATAAATCCGGGATCTAAATCAGCTTGTGTCGAGAGCTCTTGCACATGTGTCCAAACCTCTTCAGGCGAAACATGTTTTGGTCGATGACTGAAAGTCTGCGCCAACAAGATCGCCAAAACAGCCACAACCACTCCCAAAACAGCTGCCATACGTATGATCAGACGCTCGTCTCTGTGATAGTGGTGATCTATCGGCATGTTGATAAACAAACATTCCTCCAAGGCGTTGGCAACGCCCAAGGTGTAATTCATTTATTCGAGTATATCGTAACATACGTGGAGAGAACGTGCTTCTCTTTGATGTAGCCGCCTCTCTCTGTGAGGCGTCCAGTGTTGGTTGGAGATAGCTCTTAAGATAGACAAACACGGCAATGACTGCCGTGGCTACATATTCGGAATGCGATACAACACGGCAGAGACTGCCGTGGCTACACTTGCCATACGAGGCAACACGGCAGTGACTGCCGTGGCTACACTTGCGAGACGATACAACACGGCACAGACTGCCGTGGCTACATATTCTAGTAAGCGATGCCGCCCTACCGCTTTTTCATCCAACCGACATTAATCGTCGGCGACTTTTTATCTTTCTTCTTTTTGGGAAGTTGATCATCGATCCACTGAAGTATTTGCCCGCGACCTTGTTTGGTTTTGGCAGAGCAACTGAAAGCGTTGGTTGGATGCAAGCGCCACACCTTACACTGTTCTAGGAATTTACCTGCATGGTTTTTCACAGTGGTATCCGAGCTACGATCGGTTTTGGTGAAGATGATCGAATAAGGCAATTTGCAACCCTGCAACCATTCCGCAAACGCAAGATCTCCATCAAGCGGCTCAAGCTGCGAGTCGACTAACAGGAAAATATGTTTCAGATTTTCACGACCGGTGAGATAACCACTCACATGGACATTGAAATCCGCTTGATGCTTTTTCGACAACTTCGCATAGCCGTAACCGGGCAAATCAACCAATGTCCATGCGTTGTTGATACGAAACAAATTGATGAGCTTTGTTTTGCCGGGTGTGCCTGAAGTTTTCGCCAACTCCTTCGTATCGGTGAGCATATTGATCAATGACGACTTGCCGACATTAGAACGACCCACGAAAGCATACTCTGGCATGCCCGATGGAGGGCAGGCTTCTAAGTCCAATGCACTGGTGATAAAGTTGGCGCTTTCAATTTTCATAGTTCGATCTCTTGTGATTAAAGGCAATGCCTTGGGGCGCAAATGCTAAATCGAGCGAAGTCGCTGCTTACGCCAATGCGTTGGAGGCTCACCGGTGACTCGCTTAAAGACGACCGCCATCCGTTCTGGATCGTTAAAACCACATAACTCGGACACCATCGAGACCGGGTGATTGGTGTCGGAAAGTAATTGCTTCGCCCGAGCCACACGCAATCGGCACAGCATCTCCCAGGGTGTGCAACGATAGTATTCCTTGAATTTCCGCTCCAATCCTCGACGAGCGACCCGTAAATCATCGCACATCTGCCCGACGTTGATGGAGTCTTGCAATCGTTCAGATAGATACGACATCGCTCGGCGTAATAGCGCATCTTCGACCGCGAGGTGATTTGCCGAGTGTCGCAGCACCACTCCACTGGGTGGCACAAGAATGGGTGACTCCGGTGGCACGCCTCCGGAAAGAAGTGCCTGCATCGATTCTCCGACTTGCGCACCAAGGGTATCCCACGGTATCGCGACACTGGACAACATCGGGTAGCTCAAGCCGCAAACCAACTCATCATTGTTCGCTCCGATGACAGCCACTTGTTCGGGCACCTTGATCCCCATCTGCTGACAACTACCACAAAGAAAACGCCCCAGCGGGTCATGCACCGCAAAGATGCCAACAGGTTTCGGCAAATCCAGCAGCCACTGCTGTAAGCTTAAGTCTGCCTCAGCAAAGTGCTCATTATACCGAGCATCTTCAAAAGTAGCCTCCGTGTAAGTGGGCACTGCATGACCAACAGCCTTCTCAAATCCTGCGATACGCTGATCAGAATACGGCATCCCGTTACCCAAACAAGCCACACTGCTAAAACCAGCTTGCATAAATGCCTCGGCTGCTTCGACACCTACCGCCATGTCGTCCACGTCGATACTCGCGACTCCAGGGTATTGCAGGTCAGTATCTACAATCACCGTCGGCAATCCCAATTCTACCAATATATCCGTCACATTGGGTAACCACTCAGTAATCAAGCCGCATGGCTCTAGACCTATGAGAATTTCCCGCAGTTCCTCAAGCGGTCTATGGATACTCAAAATGCGAAAATCCTGTTGCCGACGCACAAAAGGCATCAGCGCCGGGGTTAAACGGCGCAAAAACACTTCTGTCATGACGATGGCGATCTGCTGTCTCATTGCGCACAAAGCACAACATGTTTAACTGCGCAAATCAACAGAATATATACGCAATATGCGGTTTCAACATTTGACGGAATGCTATATTATCTTCAGTTCCGTTCCCTAGCGGAACATGACCCATCTTTTTGTCTTTCACACACCAATAAACATATCATGCAATATTTCGACTGCGATAAAATCCAATTCGAGGGCCCGAGCTCTAAGAATCCACTTGCTTTCAAGCACTACAACCCGACGGAGTTAATCGACGGCAAATCAATGAAGGATCACCTTCGTTTTGCTGCACCTTACTGGCACGTCATGCGCAACGAGCTCGCCGACCCTTTCGGTGGCGGCACTGCACAAATGCCATGGGACGACGGTTCCTCATCGGTTGAAAACGCACTCGCTCGTGTCGACGTGTTTTTCGAATTCCTCGATAAGATCGGTATCGATTACTACTGCTGGCATGACCGCGACATCGCTCCTGAGCTGAGCAATCTCGCTGCCTCCAACGCTGCACTCGACGCTGTCGTCGCAAAACTCAAAGCGAAGCAGGAAGAAACAGGTGTCAAACTACTCTGGGGCACAGCTTGCCTATTCTCACACCCTCGCTACTCGCAAGGCGGTGCCACATCTCCCGACGCCAACGTCTTTGCTTACGCAGCTGCCCAAGTTAAAAAGGCACTCGAATGCACACACGAACTGAACGGTCTTGGTTACACTTTCTGGGGCGGACGTGAAGGTTACAGCACATTGCTCAACACCAACATGAAGCGTGAACTCGATCACCTCGGTGCATTCCTCCACATGGCGGTGGATCATGCGAAGAAGATCGGTTTCAAAGGCCCCTTCTACATCGAGCCAAAGCCACGCGAGCCATCCACTCACCAATATGATTCGGACTCAGCCGCCTGCTTGAACTTCCTCCGCGAATACGGCCTGATGGATCACTTCAAGCTC
>JANQXM010000062.1 GCA_030729385.1 Opitutales bacterium
CGATCAGGAGTGGGACTATTTCGATCAAGATGACGATGGTGACATCATGTCCGATGCCTTTGAAACGACACACGGGTTTGATCCGTTAAATGCCTCGGATGCATTAGAGAATGCAGACGGCGACTCGATGAATAATCTTTCTGAATACATCGCGGGGACCTTGCCACACGATGCGAGTTCGGTGTTTGCGATCGAGCAGTTGGTGCCGCTTGAAAATGGTCATGTCCAAATTCAATGGCTTGGAGTGCCCGGGCGACTGTATACGGTCTGGGGCACCGATAATTTGAGTTTCGATTTCGTGAAGTTGAGAGAACCCGAGGAGAGTCTTGGTGCGGTGGAATCGTATGTCGACATGCGGAGCAATATTACTGAATCCTTTTACAAAGTCGAAGTGGGACTGCCTTAAGCGCATAGACTTTTCTAGGCTAGCGTTAGTGTTGGAGTCGACGATTCGAAGAATTGATTTGGTTGTCGAATAAATGACCACATTGATCTTCAATGACTCTGGTCACCCGAAAATGAGTTTAAATAAATTAAGCGATAAGAAGTATGCTGTTTGCGGCATCGGAGAGTTGCTTTGGGATGTTTTCCCAAGCCACAAACGTGTAGGCGGTGCTCCTGCCAATTTTGCGTATCACGCGCAACAGCTTGGCGCGAAGAGCTGGCCAGTCAGTTGTATCGGTGCGGATCCGTTGGGCGAAGAGCTACGCGAGCACTTAAAAGAGGTTGGCGTGGACGATTGCTACGTGAAGGAAAGTGTAACTTATCTGACAGGCACTGTAGATGTTGTGCTGCGCTCGGGAAAGCCCTCCTACGATATTCATGAGAATGTCGCATGGGACCACATTCCATTCACCGAGGACCTTCAGCGTCTCGCTGGCAAACTCGATGCCGTTTGCTTTGGTTCACTCTCGCAGCGTTGGCAAGAGTCGAGGCAAAGCATTCATTCATTTCTTGATGCAATGCCGGCGCATGCATTGAAGATTTTTGATGTGAATCTGCGTCAGTCTTTCTACTCGAAGTTGCTGATCCGTCGTTCACTTGAGCTCGCCAATGTCTTGAAGCTCAGCGATGAGGAGCTGCCGGTCATGCTCGATATGTTTGACTTGGAAGGCGGACCTGATGATCAACTGCGTCAACTTTTGGAGCTGTTTGATCTACGGCTAGTGGCTTACACCCGTGGCGCACAGGGTAGCTTGTTGGTCGGAGTGGATGCCATGCACGACTTTCCCGGGCGGGAAAGTGAGGTTGTCGACACGGTAGGTGCCGGCGATTCGTTTACTGCAGCTTTGTGTATGGGCTTATTGCACGGATGGCCTCTTAGTGAGGTAAATCTTTTTGCGAATAAGGTCGCGGACTATGTCTGTTCACAATTAGGCGCGACGCCTAAGCTGCCTACTGAACTGACTTAATCTGGATCTGGTTTTGATCAAATAAGCATTGAGGCGGAGCATAAATGATGATCGCATGCGAATAGATGAAAAACACCCCTACATCTCGTCGCACATTTATTAAATACGCTGGTTTGGCGGTAGTTGCCTCTTCCCTTAAAGGCCAGTCGATTATCGGCGCCAATGAGCGTGTGCGTATTGCGTTGATTGGTTGCGGCAGGCAGGGCTCTGACCTCTCCCGATATTTTACTCAAGTTCCCGGAGCCCAACTGGTCGCGATTTGCGATCCGGATACCGCGCAGATGGATACCTTGGCGGATAAGTTAGCGAACCCAAAAGCGTATAATGGGCAGCCTGCTCGCGAGAAGGTTGTTGTTGAGACGATACAGGACTACCGTAAAGTTCTTGAACGATCGGATATCGATGCGGTCATTATCGCGAGCCCGACCTATTGGCACACACTGCAGGCTATTCAGGCGATGGAGGCAGGGAAGCATGTCTACGTGGAGAAACCGGTTTGTTTTACGCCTTGGGAAGCTCATCAGTTAGAGGCTGCGGAGCGTAAGTATGGTAAAATCATTGCAGCGGGTTATCAAAACCGTTCCGACCCGGGACCTCAGGTGGGCATTCGTTATGTGCAGGATGGTAAGCTTGGGAAAATTAAGAATATTCGTTCACTGTGTTTCCGTAACCGTGCTTCGATCGGTCGTCGTGAGTCGCCATTGAAACCACCTGCTACGATGGACTACGATCTGTGGCTGGGACCCGCACAGGATATGCCAATCATGCGACCGGAGTTACACTACGATTGGCACTGGGATTATAACACAGGGCAAGGGGATATCGGCAATCAAGGCGTGCATGAAATCGATTTGGTTTGCTGGCTACTCGGAGAGCCTGCACTGCCGAAACAAATACAATCGTTTGGCAACCGCTTCGCTTGGAATGATGGAGGTGACACGCCCAATTTGCAGTCTTCTTGGTATCAAGTGGATGGTGTAGATGTCATTATCGAAGCGAATGATTTGACGCTAGCGCCTGATCGTAATGTTGCGAAGAACCGATTCGGCACGCGCACAGGTCTTATTGTCGAATGTGAAAACGGAATACTTAAAGGTGGACGTTATGGCATGATGGCAACGGAGCTGGACGGTAAAACAGTCATCGAGCGTTTCAAAGGCAATGGTGGCAAGGGGCACCAACAGAATTTTATCGATGCCATTCGCGCGAATGATGCCAGTATACTGAGAGCAAGAATCGGGACTTCCACCAACTCGGCGATATTGGCGAGTGCGAGCAATATCAGTTATCGCAGCGGTGAGTTGGTCAGTAATCAGGAGCTGCTTAAGATAGTAGGTGGACGCCAAGAATTGACTGAGATTTTAAACGAAGAGCAAGCGCAGCTCGAGACATGGGGTATCAAAGACCCCAGTTATAATTTGGGCAAAGTCATCGAGATCGACCCGGCAAGTCGGACGATTTCCAATCCATCGATTGGCCCGGAGCTGAAAGGTCCGCATTATCGAAAAGGCTACGAATTGAAGGCGCTCGTTTAGAAATAGCGGATAGGATTTTTCCTGGTCGCTAATTCCAAGCTAATTTTTTTGGATACGAAGGGTTCTCACAAAGTCACTAAGACACGGAGGATCAAAGGTTAGATCGTATACCTTTAAATCCTCCGTGCCTTGAAGTCGCACCGCGACTGGGTGAGATGTCTTACCGAAGTGAAGCTTAATTGGATGCGCTTTCGGCAGCTTCCTTTGATCGGTCTTTTGCGATGAGCATATAGATCGATGGGAGGAATAGGACAGTGAAGATGGTGCCAATGGCCATGCCGCCGACGAGGACGAGACCGATGGAGTTCCGGGCTTCGGCACCAGCACCTGTCACAAGTGTGAGCGGGAAGTGACCGGCGACGGTCGCGACTGTTGTCATGAGAATCGGGCGTAGGCGCACTTCGGCGGCTTCTTGAATCGCATCGAGTTTACTCCGACCTTCGCGTTGGAGCTGGTTCGCGAACTCAACAATCAAAATGCCGTTCTTCGCGACGAGGCCAATCAATGTAACGAGACCAACTTGCGAATAGATATTCAAGGTCGTGGTCCAAGCGCTGGTCCAGTGCGGGAGATTGGGATCCATCATTTTCAAGAAAGTGAAAATGAGTGCCCCGAACATTGCGAGTGGCACCGAGCCGAGCAAAATAATGAAGGGGTCGCGGAAGCTATTGAACTGCGCCGAGAGCACCAGAAAGATCAGCACGATCGCGAGACTGAATGCTGGCAGGAATTTGTTACCTTCTGTGCGTAGCTGGCGTGACTCGCCGTCGTAATCGACGCGGTAGCCATCAGGTAAGATCTCCGCGGCGGTGTCTTCGAGGAACTTCAATCCTTGATCGAGTGGGCCGCCGATATACACGCCGCTCATTTTTACTGAGTTGAATTGCTGGAAGCGATTGAGTGCGCGTGGTTGCACGCTTTCCTCTAGAGTGGCTACGGTGCTGAGTTGAATGAGCTGACCGTCGGGACCTTTGACGTAGATGTCTTCGAGCTGCTCTGGATTGAGGCGCTCGCTACGTTTGATTTGTGGAATCACTTTGTAACTGCGGCCGCCGATGTTGAAGCGGTTCACATAAGCACCGCCGACGAGTGATCCAAGGTCGGCACCGATATCGCGTTGGTCGAGCCCGAGCGAGCTGACTAGATCACGATCAATTACAAATTTCGTCTGTGGCTGGTCGATTTTGGTATCAATGACTAAGAAGGCAAAGGTGCCACTTGCCATCGCTTTTGCGTAGATTTTGTTCGCAAATTCAAGGATTTGTTCGGGCTCCGCGGTCGATGCGACGATGAAGTCCACAGGGAATTGACTGCCGCCGGGGAGGGCGGGAGGTGCGACTGGAAAGATGTTGATGCCGCTGATTTGTCCAAGCCCCATCATCGCTTCAGGCACGATATCTAAGGTTGTCCGTTCGCGTTCATTCCAAGGACTAAGGAGCATGCCGCTAAAGCCAGCATTTGGGAAAGTGAGTTGAAATGTGTAGTCTGTTTCTGGGAAGCTGAAGAAGACATCGTTGGCGGCATCGGCAAAACGCGAGGTCTCTTCGATTGCATAATTTGCGGGCGCATCAACGATGCCGAAGATCACTCCTTGGTCTTCGGTGGGTGCCAATTCTTTAGGCGATAGCATGAACATCGGCGCGCAGCAAAGTGTAAGAACAATCCATGCGAGGTAAGTCACCCAGCGAGTTTGCAGTGCTACTCGGAGGATGCGACCGTAGGTTTTACGCAAGCGGTCGAAGCCATTGTTAATGAGCAGTGCGAGCCCGGTGTGTTTGCCGCTCTTTAGCACCTTTGAGGAGAGCATCGGGCTGAGCGTTAAAGCGACGATCGTGGATACGACCACTGCGCCAGTCAGGGTGAGCGCGAATTCGCGGAAGAGTGAACCGGTCAAGCCACCTTGGAAGGCAATCGGCACATAGACGGCCACTAGCACTAGCGTGGTTGCGATGACTGGACCGATCAGTTCGCGCACGCCGAGTAGGGCGGCCTGCTTCGATTCCATGCCTGCTTCCAAGTGGCGCTCAATATTTTCAACCACAATGATCGCATCATCCACCACGATCCCGACGGAAAGAACCACGGCGAGGAGCGTCAGTAAGTTGATACTGAATCCGAACATCTGCATCAGGAAGACTGCACCAATCAATGAGATCGGGATCGTAATAATTGGCACCAATACCGTGCGGATACGCCCCATGAAGAGGAAGATCACGAACATCACAATGGCCAGTGTTTCCATCAGCGTTTTTACCACCTCACTGATGGACTGCTCGATATAGACTGTTGAATCGTAAGCCATATCGGCGATGACCCCGACAGGGAGCTCTTTCTTAATCGCTTCGAGCTCTGTTCGCACGTCGCTGATCACGTCAACCGTGTTGGCATTTGGCAGGACAAACATCCCCATGAATACCGCCTTCTTTCCGGAAAAACGCACCTCCGCATTGTAGTCTTCACCGCCGAGTTCAACGGTGGCGATATCTTTAATGCGCACAATGGTGTCGCCTTGATTGAGAATCGCCAACTGCTCAAAGTCTTCGACTGTGTTGAGGTCGGTGTTGGTCGTCAGGTTGACGGTGACTAAGTTGCCCTTGGTTTGTCCGACTGCGGAGAGATAGTTGTTTGAGGCAAGCGCTTCGCGCACTTGTGCCGGGTAGATGCCGAGCGATGCCATCCGTGCGGGGTCGAGCCAGATGCGCATCGCGTAGGTGCGACCGCCGAGGATTTCAGCCTCTTTGACGCCGTTGATCGCTGTGAGACGTGGCTGAATGACACGCACCAAATAGTCGGTGATCTCATTGGCTTCTAGAATGTCGGACGAGAAGGAGAGATAGGCGGATGCGAATTCACTGTCGGCCGACTGAACTGAAATAATCGGTATCTCCGCTTCAGGTGGGAGATCGCCGCGCACTTGGTCAACCTTTGAGCTGATCTCTGCCAACGCTTTGGTGGAATCGTAGTTCAACTCCAAGCGCACCGTGATAGTAGACATCCCGAGTTTACTCTCGGATGAAATGTAATTTATCCCGTCTGCTGTGGCGACTGAACGCTCCAAGGGTGTGGTGATGAAGCCGCGAACCAAATCCGCATCGGCACCAATGTAGAACGTGGTGATTGTGACCTTGGCATTCTCGTTGCGCGGATACTGGCGCACGGTGAGTGAGGAGATTGCTTGGAGTCCCGCCAGCACGATGATCAGGCTGACAACGATCGACAGCACCGGGCGTTTTACAAAGATATCGGTAAAAGCGGTATTCATTCTATGTTCCGTTTCGAAAGTGGTCGATTCAAGGAAGGCGGTGCGATTAGGTGTTGTCCGGATTCGGATTCAACTCGGCGGTTGGTTTTAAATCATTGTTGATCATGACCGTGGCACCGTTTTGCAGTTTGAAGGCACCGGCAGAGACGACTTCATCTCCCTTGTTCATACCATCGACGACACTGACGAAATCGCCTTTGTGTTTACCAATTCGAATGAAATGTTGCTCCGCGATGAGTTGGCTCTCTCCGCTGGCTTCATCGACTTTTTCTATGACCTTGTAGATCGAGTTGCCGTAGGGCGCATAATTAATGGCGGTGGACGGGACGACGAGCACAGTCTGTTTGGTGGGGAGCTTGGCTTCAACACGGACGAATAGACCCGCGCGGAGCAAGCCGTCCGGATTATCGAGTGTGCCTTGCAATTGAATGGTTCGCGTGCGCGAATCGATTTGCGGGCTGATTGCGGTGATCGCTCCTGTAAAAGTTTTGTCCGGGTAAGCATCGCTTTTGAGCGCTATCTCCATGCCAGTAGAGAGTTTCGAGAGTGCGTGTTGGGGGAGGGTGAAATTGACGAAGACTTGCTCGTCGGCTTGTAGGGTGACGATCGATGCGCCCTGCGCCACGTATTGACCTAGGTTTATCTGGCGAATGCCGACTTTGCCGCTAAAGGGCGCACGTATGGTCTTACGGCTGATGATTGCTTTAAAATTGTCCACCTCGGCATTTGCCTTTTCGACATCGGCGCTGGAACTGTCGAGTTGCGACTGAGGCACTGAGCCGCTCTCGCGGAGTTTCTTGGCGCGTTCGTTCTCCAGAACTGCCAGCCTCGCTGAAGCCTCGGCAGCTCGTAGCTGTGCTTGTTCGACCTTGATGTCGAGTTGCACCATTAGGTCACCCGCATTGACGAATTGTCCGTTCTCGAAATTGATCATACTCACGATGCCTGGGATTTCCGCTTCCAATGCAACGCCTTGAACTGGCTCGATCGAACCAATCGCCTGTAAGCTTTCCTCCCAGACTTGTTCGCTTGCAATGAAAGTTGAAACGCTGACCGGTGGTGGCACCATGGACGCACCTGCTTCTGCCATCGCTGCGAATTGAGCCTTCTTCGTGCTAAAGATGAAGAGCAGCGCTAGCGCCACTCCAAGAAGTATGATTGCTCCAAAAATTAGTTTTTTCTTCATGATTCCGCTGTGTGTTGGGAGTCGCGTATAGATTGACGCACGCACACTAATGGAGGCAATTGAATGAAAGACAAACGCTTGTTTGAATTTTTTAATATAATGGGCGAGCGGTGCGCGGTGAGGGTGCCCCATATTAAAGTGTAGACCCAAAAAAACCGAACGTTTCCGTCCGGTTTTAAAAGTGGTGGTCGAAGGGGGACTTGTTCCGAGCCTTGAGCTTGTCGAAAGGCGACATGACCGGGCACTTCGCTTGGCGAAGGGAACCGGACCACCGTAGGTTAAAGTCCCCAGTTCGATCAGCCCACCAGACCCAAAAAAACCGAACGTTTCCGTCCGGTTTTAAAAGTGGTGGTCGAAGGGGGACTTGAACCCCCACGCCTTGCGGCACCAGTCCCTTAAACTGGCGTGTCTGCCGATTCCACCATTCGACCAAAATTCCAACGCTTTCGCGTGGTGAAGTTGGAAGGTGATAGGCAGCTTTTTTTCGAGATCAACATAAATATTCAAAAAAATTAAATTGTGCCTATAAATAGTGACGTCAGGCTTGTATCTTCCTTCGCGTTCAACTAACACTTTTTATTCTCACTAACTCACACCCACGTGGCCGCGCAAAGCGGTTGCGTTTTTATTCATAAGTCCATGGCTGATAAAGCATCTGATTCTTCTAAACCTGCCTCCAAGCAGGCACTCGACCTTAATGCGCTTTCAGGTCTTGATTTCGGGCCTAATTGGGCCGACGAAACCAAGAAGCAAAGTCGCCCAAAAAACTACGATCAAAAGGGAGATACCCGTGGTGGTGATCGTCGCTCTGGTGGTGGTTCGCGTGATCGCCGTCCCAGTGGTGGGGCTCGTCCACCGCGCCATGATGGAGGTGAAGGTCGTCCGCCACGTCGAGATGACCGTGGAGATCGCGGCGGAGATCGCCGTCGCCAGGCACCTGTGATTTTCCAACCTACGGTGCACGTCGATATTTATCCGCAGGATGAAGCCTTTGAAGCTTTGGTGAAGCGACTGCGCGCGACTGCTCGCACATATCAGTTATTCGAGATCGCCCACCTGCTCTTGGAAAAGCCAGAGCGTTATGTCGTGGTGGTCACCAATTTGCCAACAGGCGGTGTGACGCCACCTTTGCATTTTTCAGTGCCAGGGCATCTGCCTTTTGAAACCGAAGAGGCCGCGATCAGCCATGTGCTTTCAAATAATCTTGATTTGTTTTTCGATGTTGAAGAAATCGAAGTAGAGCCACCAAAGGGCAACTTTCAAATGGTCAATCGTTGCACTGTGACTGGTGAGTTACTCGGGCCGCCGAATTACCATCGTTATCAAGAGTTTTTGCAGAAACATTATGCCGCACGGATTTCCTGTATGTCGTTTGAGCGTTTTCAGTCGAAGATCGAAACGGTGAAAGAACAGGAGCAGATTGATGCTTGGCTCGAATCGATGAAGAAGGGTGCACGTTACACGGTTAAAGATCATCAAGAAGGTGAGCCTGAGTCGTTGGAATCGCTCGAAGCCGTTCGCCACTTCCTCTTACAGCATCGTAAGGACAAAGTTGTTGGATCCGGCGAGCATGTTCGTTTCGCAGGTCGCGACATACTGAATTTGCCAGTAGGTGATATCCGCCGTTCTGTTGAAGCGTATGTAGAGAAACAACTGCATTTCCCACTCGAAGCGGCTAACAATATTCGCGGTCGCTTACGCCGTCATAAATTCACCGTTTATAAAAAGGGTTCCAAGGGCGTTTCTTATGTCTGTGCGGTTAAACGTAAGTTCCGTGACAGCAAGACTGTCTTCACTGATTCCATCAGCAACCTGATTGATTTCATTGAGAAGCATCCGGATTTACCTGCTTCTAAATTGCCGAAACTCTATATCGATATCGATACCGAGAAGCAAAAACCAGTGGAGTTGAAAGTATCTGAGGCTGAAGTCGCAGCTGCGGCAGAAGCTAAAAAAGCTGCGAAGGAAGCTGCAGAAGCAGCAGCTGAGTCTACTGAGACAACCGAAGTTGCAAGCGAAGCGCCTGTTGAAGCTGCAACCGTTGAAGCCATAGTCGCTCCCGATGCGGAGGCCTCTACAGAAGCCACCCCTGTGGTCGAACTGACTGCCGAGGAGCAAGCTAAACTGAATCAGCTTATGTTAGATTTGCGTTGGTTGATCACTGAAGGTTATGTCACAGAGTATGGTGATGGTAAATTGTATGCCGCGCCGACATTGCCCGAGGCTAAGCCAAAAGAGCCTAAAGCAAAGGTAGAGGCACCTAACGAAGCAGTTGCTGCTGAGGTTGCCTCGAAAGAGGCAGCTGCTGTAGAAGAACCAGCACCAGCAGAGCCCGAGGTAACTGCCGAAGTGGCAAAGGAAGTCGTGGAAGAATCCGCACACGTCGAGCCCGCTCCTGAAGTCGTAGTCGCAACCGAAGAGGCTGCCGCCGAAGCTGTAGCACCAGAGCCAGAGGAAGCGCCAAAGAAGGCTGCTTCTGATGAGGTTGATGCCGAAGCGCCGGCTGATGCTACGCCCGAAGCTGGAGAGCCTAAAGCTTAGTATATAAAGTAAGTTTCCTGACCACGCATGGCTTGCCCGTGCGTGGTCTTTTTGTCGCTGCGGGTAGCGCTGCGCTATCTATCTTACTTCTTCGATCTAATCACGTTCCATCGATTCTTCGATGGCGTTTTGCTGCCGGGCAATGTCGTGCAAGGTCACGATGCCTAGTAGCTTCGTGGTATCCTTGCGGCTCACGACTGGCGCTTGAAGCACGTCTTTGATGACTAAAGTATTGGCCACGTCGCGAATGGAATCATCTGGATACACGCTAATGATCTTATGCTCGGCAATCCACTCGTCGATAAGACTCGAATCGTTGTCGGCTATCATCTCCTCGATTTCGTGGTGAGTGATCACTCCGAGAAGGGTCGGTTCGCTTTCACTTTGTATCACCGGATAACCATGGTGTTTATAACCATCGGCGATAATGCGCTCCATGTTAGCTTCTGCGGTCAGCGAGCCCAAGATGGTGCGACTGTCGTGAGTCATGATCGTGCTGATGGGCAAATTACGCCAGTCCTGTTCGCCACGATAAGCCGGCAGCTTTTTGAGGCTGATACCATCTTGTAGTAATAGGGCGTCGTAGATTGGAATTTGGCGCAGTTTGACCGATATCAAGTAAGCCAAAAAGTTGCCGATCATGAGTGGCAAAATGAGCGAGTAGTTTTGCGTCATTTCGAAAATGATGAGCACCGAAGTCAGTGGGCATCGAATCACCGCCGCAAAGAAAGCACCTGTGCCGAGTAGGGCGGCCGCTGCCGCGACGGATGGGTCTAGTCCGAATGTATTGACGGCAATCATACCGAACAGACCGCCGAGCATGCTACCGATAAAGAGCACTGGGGCGAAAATACCACCACTGGCACCTGAGGCGTAGCAGACTGCGGTGGCGACAAATTTACCGACTAAGAGTAAGAGCAGCACTTGCCATGCGAGTCGTCCGTTCAGCGCAGAACTTAAATCCTCGTAGCCGATGCTAAAAACACCGTGGTGGCCATCGTTCAGTCCGCCGCTAAAGTGCCAAACTGTGATGCCCATGAGTCCGACGCTTAATCCACCGATGGCAGGTTTCATCCAAGAAGGAAATTGCTGCCATTGTTTGAAGCGCTCGCGGAGGCTGAGCAGGAGGGATGTAAAAAGGTGACCCAGTAGTCCCGCCGTTGGACCTAGCGCGAGGCAGAGCAGCATCCACCAAGAAGTTTCAAAGATTTCGCGAGTCGCATGAAGTGCGCTATGCTCACCTAATAAGCTACGTTCCACCACTGCCGCCACCACGACGGCAATCAAGATCCCGCCTAGTGCTTTACTGCTGAAGTTGTTGTCGAACAATTCTTCGAATACGAAAGTGATCGCCGAGATCGGGGCATTGAATGCTGCCGAAATACCAGCGCCCATGCCGACCGGCACCATAGCTTGAACGCGTAGTTTACCTAAGCCGAAGAGGCGACCAAGCTTTGAGGAGAAGGCGCTACAGATGTGCACGGTTGGTCCTTCGCGCCCTAGACTGTTGCCCATGCCGACAGAGATAGTGCCGATGATAAAGCGCCAGCAGGCCTCCGAAGTCTTAATTACGCCAAAATTCTGGTAGTAGGCTGCCTTGGTTTGTGGAATTCCCGAACCGCTGGCAGTGGGGGACACATAGCGAATCATCAAGCCCACGATCAATCCCGCGAAGGCGGGCGACAGGACCATCGCCGGGTAGGCCCAGATGCCGAGGTTCGCGTAGAGCCCAAATAGACCGTCGAAAACGGTGGTAATCGCGAGATGGAAGCTCACCCCGACTAGACCGCACAACACACCTGCACAGACGCACAACATAAGGAAGCGCTGGGCATCATCAAAGCGCCCCCGCATCCAATTGGGCAGGTTGTTCAGGCTAAAGCGGTCGCCGTTCATGTCTGGATCTGAAAAATAAAAAAGCCACGGAGGAAGATTCCTTGCGGCTAAATTTGTATTACAGAAGGCGTAAATGAATGCACGTAAGAAATTTTAAAAAATTACTTGGCATCGACGAACTTACTCCTACAGTCCACGCCTTTCCCCTTGGTGAGATATGCAAGTGGCTAAAGCACGCAGACTGTAAATCTGTTCACGTTAGTGTTCGCTGGTTCGAATCCGGCTCTCACCACCACTTTTAAAACCCGCTCGAAAGAGCGGGTTTTTTTGTGTTGCGAGACGGCTGAAGACTTAGCGCAGGTTTTATGGAGTTTCGATCGCGAGACGTAGTGGGGGATCGCCTGTACGCGAATTCAAGGGACTGATCCGAAGGGTGCCCCAATTGGTCTCTCATCGCCATTTTGCAAACTAACTCGAAAGAGCGTCTTTGGGTGAACGATGGTAGGTGCCGTGGGGTGTTATTTCCAGTTGATAGAAACAAAAAAGGCCGCCTCGAATGAGACGACCTTTTAGAATGGGTGCAGGGCTAGGATTTGAACCTAGGACCTTCAGGTTATGAGCCTGACGAGCTACCGGGCTGCTCCACCCTGCAATAAAGTTGAAGGCGGGAATAAATGTGGAAAGCTCGCGCCTGTAAAGGGATTTCTTTCATAAAAGTAACATTTAGTCAAAGTATCTATCAATCAAAAGGTTAGGGTGTTTCTATGGGCGGAATGTTTGTGTTCTGCCTTCTTTGTATGACTACAGAGTTGTCATTGTAATTTGTTTGCTGCATTTTATGACCTTTAAACATTCAGAATTACACAAGTACATGAGATGAATATCCTCTTTATTGAAGACGAAAAAGAACTGATGGATATTGCGGCGGAGCAATTGAGAGTTCACGGGCGGGTTTTTCCAGTTGCGGGTCTTGATGAAGCGCGAACTGTTCTCTTGGATGAATCTAAAGAGATTGATCTTGTGATTACAGATCATCGTTTGATGGATGGTATGGGTATTCAATTCGCCATCGAGTTGAAGCAGTCTTATCCGAACATGAAGTGTGCGATTGTTTCTGGTTGTTTGACGAGTAGTGACATCGAGCAGATGAAGAAACATGAATTGCTTTATTTTCATAAGCCTCTGCTTTACGGCAAGGTCGTGGATACATTGCGCAAGCACTATGCGCTAAAGGCGACTGTTCGAACAGAACCTGAGCCCGAGGCTGAACCCGTTGTAGATGAGATTCCTGAAATTAAGGTCGCACCGCCCAAAAAGAGATTTTTTGGTTTGTTCGGAGGGAAATTACCTGTGACGAAGCCTACTGAAGGCGAATAGCACTGCCGATGGTGGAGTGTTTGCGTTTCGCCTTTACTGTTGGGCGTATTGTCTATGGCAATGATCCGTTTTGATCTGAGCGTTTTTGTAGTATGCTTAGTCACCTAGTCGCAGATCGATAATTTTACATGCAAATTAATATAGAAGACAATTTTGATGATGTACTGCGAAAGTCTGCCGTTGGGCAGCGTCTCGGGCATGGTGCATTGGCAGTAAGGTCGAATTTAAGTATTCAAGAAGTCCGCGCACTGTTGTCAGGTGCCTTTAATGAAAAGCATTTACGAGCCGTTGGCTCGGTTTTGAAATTGGATGCCGATAAACTGGTTTCAATGGCCAAGGCTGAGTGGTATCCGGAGATTCGACAGATCCAAGGTTTGAAGTTTTTGAACACGCCTTTTCCTGCCGCAGCTTATGAGGGCGCGAGCGTGAATTGTTTTATTGTGACGGTGCCGCAAACATCTGAGGCGATTCTTTTCGATACGGGTGCTTGTCCTGGGACTGTCTTAAATTACTTAGAGACAAATCAGCTTAACTTGAAGGCTCTGTTTTTGACGCATACGCATCGCGATCATGTTGCTGCGTATGATGCCATTCTTGAGACCACTGGTTGTGCTCAAGTTTATGCGCCTGAGTTAGAGCCTTACAAGGACGCGACTGCGGTTCGCGTGGGTGAAGTATTCCAATTTGGTTCTTTGTCCGTCGAGGCTCGGCTGACGAACGGACATTCGCGTGGCGGTATGACCTATGTGCTGAGTGGTCTGGAAAAGCCTGTTGCCGTGGTGGGGGACTCGCTGTTTTGCCTCTCCCAGGGAGGGACACAGCAAGGATATCGCGCGGCATTGAAGAATAACCGTGAACAAATCCTGAGTTTGCCTGCAGAGACAGTTTTATGCCCTGGCCATGGACCGATGTCCACTGTGGGAGAAGAGTTGGCGCACAACCCTTTTTTCTAGGGCGATTATTCTGAAATGTTGGCGACCAGCGCGCCGAGGAACACGAGTTCCGTTTCACCGGTATTACGTATAGCTTGGGTTTCGCCATCGCGGGTGATTTGTAATGTGCCCGGAGTGAATGCGTGTTCCACCTCGTTATCGACGACGACACCTGTGCCGGAAATGCAGTAGTAGAAATCTTCATCCCCATGATGTGAGTGCGCTCCGATAGTTGCACCTGGCTCTAGGCGAACGACGCCCACGCTTTTGATGGCGCTGCCTGGGAAGAAATCTAATAACTTGTGTGCGTAAACAGTGCCATTGCCTCCGCGTACGGATTCGGCGACTTCAGGAATGATATTGTGAACATTTTTGACCATACATTTAGTCTATAAATAGTGGGCGACTTGTCATTATAAAACGATGTGAGTGAGCCATCTGATTCGCAATCTGGGATATGGTGAAAATATGATCGAATTCAATACCACCTATGCTTAGACATACACCATACTATGCCCCGTATTTATTTATCACCTCCAGATATCAGCGCACTGGACCATTCCAGTGTGAGTGCTGTTTTGACATCGAATTGGGTGGCGCCAGTGGGACCTCATCTCAATGAGTTTGAATCGGGGGTTGCGGGGCGCAGCGGGACGAAGCATGCGGTCGCGTTGAACTCCGGGACGGCTGCGCTGCATTTGGCTTTGAAAGTCTTAGGTGTTGGGGCAGGGGATAAGGTGATTTGTCCGAGTTTAACCTTTGCTGCCAGTGCCAACCCAATCTGTTACTTAGGGGCGGAACCTATCTTTGTGGATAGTGAGCCGCGAACATGGAACATGGACCCCACGCTTCTCGAGCAAGCCCTTGAGCAGGAGGAGGGGATCAGCGCGGTGATCGTGGTTCATCTTTATGGTCAGTGCGCCGAAATGGATGCCATTCTGGAGCTTTGCCAACGCTACAAAGTGCCATTGATTGAGGATGCAGCTGAAGCATTGGGTGCTAGCTATCGTGGGCGTCCGGCTGGTTCAATGGGGGAGCTGAGCTTTTTCTCATTTAATGGAAATAAAATCATCACGACTTCCGCTGGTGGGATGTTGGTTTCGGATGATGAGAAGTTGATCAAGGAAGCTGAATACCTTGCGACGCAGGCAAGGGAGCCAGTGGCTCACTATGAACATAAAGCGATTGGTTATAATTACCGAATGAGCAATGTGCTCGCGGGTTTAGGGATCAGTCAGTTGGCGGACTTGGATCGTCGTATTGCCGTGCGACGTGCACACTTCGAAGCATATGGAGAGTCATTTTCAGATCTTTCTGGTGTGGTGATGATGCCTATCTCGGAGGAGGCCGATCCGAATTATTGGCTGACCTGCTTGACTATTGATCCCGAGGTGGCTGGCACGGATCGGAACAAAGTGATTGCGGCTTTGGGAGATGCAGGAATTGAAGCGCGCCCCATTTGGAAGCCCTTGCACATGCAACCGGTTTTCGAACATAGTCGTGCTTACGGTGGTGCTTGTGCTGAACGCCTTTATGAGCATGGGATGTGTTTACCCAGTGGTTCTTCGCTTAGTGAGGTCGATCGAGAGGAAGTGATCGCAATCGTGCGTTCCTGTTTTTAACGTAAGGTTTCTCTTTAGAATATTGGACATGAAGCTTGTTTACATCGCACGCTATTTTAATCTCAGGACACTTGCGTTGTTCCTGCTCTATTTGCTGATCATGGTTTTCAGCTATGCGCTCGCGTATGAAATGCGTTTTGATTTCAACGTGCCTCCGCACCATGCCTTGGATCGCATAGAAACCTTTTGGTGGGTCGTGGGTTTACAATTGATGCTCTTGTTCGGTTTTGGACAGTTCGATAGTATTCTTTCGTATTTCCGCTTACCAGATGCGATGCGGCTCTTTTCTTCATTGATGGTCAGTGCTTTGATCCTGACATCCATGTGGTATGTTTATCAGGGAGATGGTGTGCCGCCACGTGCTGTTATCCTAACTGATTTCTTGCTCAATTTCTTGTTGATTGGGGGCTTTCGTGTAGCGATGCGAGTGAAGTCGAGTCGTGGAATAGAAGATTGGTTATCGGTGGATGATGTTGAGAACGTCTTGATTGTTGGAGCCGGTGAGGTTGGTGCGGGGCTTTGTTCTGATTTGATGAATAAGTCTCGCCTGGGCATGCGGCCGGTGGCATTTCTGGACGACGATGTAAAAAAGATTGGACGTTATGTTCACGGTGTTCTTGTTGCGGATGAAGTGGATGAGCTGCAGAAAGTCGCCAAGCGTTTTTCGGCGACGAAGGTGGTGATTGCTTTCCCTTCTGCATCGGTGAAGCGCCTTCGCAGTGTGGCTGAACTTGCTCGGACTATTGGCCTCGCAGTGGATACGGTTCCCGCGTTGACCGATTTGGTGAGTGGTCATGCCGAAGTTTCGCAACTACGGCCGATACAGTTGGAAGACTTACTCGGGCGTGACCCTGTGGATCTGCACTCTGAGGAGATCCGTTCGATGTTGGCAGGGAAACGTGTTCTCGTGACTGGGGCAGGGGGCAGTATTGGTCGTGAGTTAGTCCAGCAGATATTAGACTATCAACCAGCCAGTGTGCTCTGTGTTGATCAGGCAGAGCTCGCCATTTTTAACTTACAGCAAGAGGTTTTACTCGGGCGTGATCAGAAAGGCATTTCAGTGGAAACACATGTTTTGGATATTTCTTCAACTAGTGATATGGCGGCTTTATTTGCGTGTAGTCAACCTCAGGTGGTTTTTCACGCGGCTGCGCACAAGCATGTAAACTTGATGGAAAACCAACCCGCAGAAGCGCTTAAGAATAATTTTTTCGCAACGGCTGGATTGGCTAAAGTCGCAAGTGAATCAAATGCAGAACGGTTTATTTTTATCTCAACGGATAAGGCGATTAATCCGACCAGCGTGATGGGGGCGAGTAAACGGCTCGCGGAGCTTGCATTGATGGAGCAGCAACGTGCTGAAGGAAATGCCACGCAGTTCATGTCGGTAAGGTTTGGCAACGTATTAGGTTCATCCGGCAGTGTGATCCCGATCTTTCGCCGCCAAATTGCTGAGGGTGGACCACTAACGGTGACAGATCCTGAAGTGACGCGTTTCTTTATGACTGTTGAGGAGGCCGTTGGACTTGTGTTGGAAAGTGCGACGCAGGGTTTAGGTGGTGAGATCTTCGTGCTGAATATGGGAGAGTCGGTAAAGATAATCGATGTTGCTCGCCAGATGATAGCTTTGAGTGGCTTACGTGAAAGCGTGGATATCGATATCGTATTCACAGGTCTTCAGCCGGGCGAAAAGTTGTATGAGGAAGTGCAGCATTTAAGTGAGGAGCTGCATGCCACTTCGCATGAGCGAGTTTTGCGATTTGTTGCGCCGACAGCTCAAGGGCAATCTGTTGAAGTCGCATTTGTGCGTCTACAGGCTGCGATCACTAAAGGTTCGGTAGCCGAAGTGAAAGAAATGATACGAGAATTCGTCCCCGAGTATCAGCCATCGTTGCCTTGAGTTGCTGTGGGCCAGCGATCTATCGCTTGTATTGCCTGCGCACCATTTCGAGCGCAGCTTCGGGTATCCAATTCTCCCATCCTTCAGCTCCAGATTCAATTAAGGCCAATGTCTTTCGGCTGGTCATTGATAGTAGTGAAGGATCACCTACACCCACTGCATGGATGCGCTTATTTTCAATTAAGTGCTGATAGAAGTGCTGCCAATTTTTCGGCGCTTTAAAGTTGTCGGCTGTGACGAGCTCTTTGCTCTTCGTGTTGTGCCAGGGATAGACGAAAAGTTGGACGCTATTTTTAAAGAGTCTTCCGAACGATTCCAGAATGCCGCCTGGTAAATTGGCTGACCACTTGTCTTTAAAGAGTTCATTGAGTAAGCCGATGCTGAGAATGATGGCGATTGGCTCTTCCGTATATCGGCTCAAATAGGTCGCGATGCGGTGGAATTCGGCGCTGCGAGAAATGAGTACGGTTTTATCCAGAGCTTGAAGTGCATCTGCGCGATTGATGAAGTCTTCGTGGTCGACTGTGCCGTCGCGTAATAAATTGTTCGTGCTAATTTCACAGAGTTCCATCGAACGCGACATTTGCTCGCCTGAAAGCACATTAGAAAATACCGATCTAGCTTGCTCGATCATATCGAGATGCAATTTGAGCACTGGATTGAAACTGCCGCGCAGGAGCATGATAGGGCGTTTATAGAGTGCGTCGGCCGCTTGCACGACTTCACCGTCTTTATTGAACATGGCGGCATCAGATAGCCCACTTTGCACCAGCTGCAGTGCGCAGAGGCGATTGTCTACATAGCGGAAGCCTTCTCCTGAAAAGCGCAACATGTCGACTTCTACGCGGCCGTTGATCAGTCCATCGTTCAGTGTTTCGACGAATGTCTGAAGACTGTCGCGATGATAAAATGCGGCATAGATCAGATTAACGCCGACTTTGCCGAGCGCATCCATCTGGTCGGCATTTGTTTCATCGAGCAAGCGAAGGTGGAGGACGATTTCGCATGGTGGGGTGTTGGGTTTTAGTTGGAAACGCACTCCCAGCCAGCCATGGCATTCGCCGGAGTCTTGATAGCCTCGGGCACGGACGGTATTACAAAACGAAAAGAATGTCGTGTCGTCGGCCCGTGCCGCCGAAAGTCGTTGATCCAGTAAGTCGTATTCATACTGAAGCATTGCCTGTAAGCGATCTTCAGAAACGTAACGACTCGCTTTGCCGTATAGGGCATCGCTCATCGTCATATCATAGGCTGAAATCGTTTTAGCTACAGTCCCGGCGCTCCCAGAGACTCTGAAGAACCAGTTGGCAGTTTCCTGTCCGGCTCCGATTTCGGCGAAGACGCCATATTTCCCTAAGTCCAAATTAATGGCTAGGGCTTTTTCGTAGGTGCTGAGTTCTTTTTTAGCAGTCATAGCGGTTAATGTGCGTCAGACCTTAGGGAAAAGGTCTTTTTAGCAATACCGCAAGCATGTTGCGTGCTAACCTAGAACTCGTGAAATGGCATCGATCAAAAGGTCGGAATTCACGGGCTTGGCGAGGAAGTATTCGCCGCCACTTTGATACAGCCCTTTGTTGGACTCTTTTCGGGAAACCATGGCTGAAACGAAAATAATAGGTATGTGCTTGGTCGCGTCGCCTGCACGCAGCATAGCTGCCACGTCGCCACCATCGGCTTCTGGCATGACGACATCCAGTAGAATGATATCAGGTTTAAACGCTTTGGCTACGATTCGGGCCTGCGGACTCTCGTTTAAGGTTTCAACGAGATAGTTGCCGGCGTTTTGCAGGTTTAATTTAACCATGCGAGTGAAGGGAGCTTCATCGTCGATGATTAAAACTCGGATGGGGGTATTATTAGTTGTTTCGCTCATTTTTGTTCTGCTGTAGGAAATAGAAGGCGAGCACAAGCGCCCTGCGTATCCTCTCGATTTTCCAGTGTGATCATTCCACGGTGCATGTCCACAATACTACGCGTGACAGATAATCCTAGTCCAGTGCCATCTTCTGTTGATTTGGTTGAATAGAATGGGTCAAAAAGCTTGGGTGCGTCCTTCTTGTTGATGCCTGTTCCAGTATCTAGGATCTCGACAATGACAATAGAGTCGCCGATGCGAAAGAGCTCGGTCATGCCGCTGGAGACATTAGACCCTGTTTTGCTCATGCGCTGTTTATAAGTCCTGATCGTGATTTGACCGCCATTTTTCATTACGGAGATGGCGTTGAGTATTAGGTTGATGAAGACTTGGTCGATTTTTGATGCATCGATGAGGACATCGGGTAGATCTGGGCTGCATTCATCAATCAGTTCGATTTGAGCTTCACGTATATTGTGCCTCATGAGTGCGAGTACTCTTTGTATGGCAGTATTGATGGATGAAGGCACTAAACTGACTTTATGTGGTGACGAATAGTCTAGGAGTTCAAACACGACATCATTGGCCTTGTTTACGGCTTGATGCATGTCCTCTAGCATCTCTCTTAATTCAGTATTATCAGCCAACTGACTTTTTAAGAAATCGACACCTAAGAGAACCACAGCAAGGGGGTTTTTGACTTCATGGGCGATGCCAGCTGCTAGTCGCCCGACGGTTTTTAATTTTTCGGCCTCAATTAGTTGGAGCTTGGTTTCTTCCAAGGTTTGGATGGTCGACTTAAGTTGTAATTCGATATTCTTCTGTAGCGTGATGTCTTGAGAGATGCCAACTAAGCCAATGCAATTGCCGGATTCGTCATGGAAGGGGACCTTACTTGTTAGAAGCCAAATGGTCTTGCCGTCCTTAATCCTGCGTTCATCGATCATGTTCTCCATACCTTGATCTTTTTCCATGATGGTTTCGTCTAGCGCGTTGATTCGGCTGGCCTCTTCATGTGGAAAGAAATCAAAGAGTTGTTTATTGTGAACTGCAGCTGGATTTGGGGCACCAAGATAAGTGGCATGGCGTTTGTTCACTATGAGGTAGCGCCCTTCGCGATCTTTGACGTATATGCCTGCTAGCGCATGATCAATGATGGTGTTGAGTAAGGCAGATTCGCGGGATAGTGCTTCTTGAGTTTCCTTGAGCTCTGTAACCGTGCGGGAGATACCCATCGTTCCGATAATTTCGTCATGCTCGTTGCGAAGGGGTAGTTTGGTCGTGGTCACCCAATTTATTTTACCATTTGGTAGTGTCTCTTTCTCAATTTTACCAATCAGTGGATCACCTGTTTGTATGATGCACTGTTCATCATCATAGGCCGGTTGTGCGTGTTCTTTGGTGAATAAATCGAAATCTGATTTTCCAATCAATTCATGTGGTTTGTTATGACCATATTGCTTAGCCATAGCTGAATTCACTTTAAGGAAACGGCTATTCCTGTCTTTGAAGTATATCGCATCAGGAATATTATCTAACAATGCTTTCAATAGATTCTGCTCGGAGAGCAATTGAAACTCCGTCTGGCAGCGGCGGATCGCGTGTGAGATGCGGGTGGGGAGTTCACCTTCTGTTAGTGATTCTGCCAGAATATAATCGTCGATTAGGTGAATGACGTCGATATAGTCGCGCAATTGCTTATGATTGCGGCATAGGCAGATGAGTGCGACTGGGCCTTTTTTACTCGCTAAGTATTCAATTGCTTTAATGACATCAGAGCGTTCGATCTGCATATCTAAAAGCACCGCGTCGCACATAGTGCTTAATTCAAACTCCTTTAATTTGTGTAGGTGTGAAATACGCTGCAGCGTGTAGTTGTCGATTTTAGCATCTTGGATGTATTGATTTAAAATTAATTCTTCCTCTGGGTCTGGGCTCAGTAGGAGTAATTTACGGGGTAACATCATAGACTGATCTTGGGGTATTGCAGACACGTCTATAGTTATGTTTGTGGTGGGGTCTAGGACAAGGTATTTATTGAGCGTTTGACTATCTTAGGTGAGCTAAAAAACGGGTTTAATTACTGAGAAGAGACAGGTTGCATGTTGTCTTTACAATGCTAGCATTGCGCTATTCCCATGCTTGGGATGTGAGTTATTATCTATTAATCAGTAAGCAAATGGCATCAGTAAATACAGACATACAGCGGCTCGCTCTATATGGCGGCGGGTTCGACCCTGTCCATAATGCTCATTTGACGATTGCTCGCTATGCATTGAAGCAAGTGGGTTTGGATCGTCTTATCTTTATTCCCTCGGCGCAATCGCCGCTGAAAGAGAACTTGCCGATGGCCACCGCCGAGGAACGAGTTGAGATGCTGGAGCTTGCGACTGATGGTGAGCAGCGTTTCAAGGTGGATACCTATGAAGTGGAGAAAGGTGGCATCAGTTATTCTGTCGATACAGTCCGCTATTTTAAGGCGCATTATGTGAACGCTGAAGTGTTTTGGATGATTGGAGCCGACCAATTTGAGCAGCTTGATCGCTGGCGAGAAATTGAGGTGATGGCAGAAATGGTCACATTTTTGGTTTTCGGGCGCCCAGGTTCGAATTTGAAGGCTCCCACGGTAGAAGGTTTGAACTATTTTGAGGTGGATGCGCCGATGATGGAGGAGAGTTCTACTGAGATACGCCGTCGCTGTCAGGAGGGATTATCAATTGAAGGACTGGTTCCCGATGCAGTTGAGGCTTTCATTTCTGAGAGCGGTCTTTATACCAAGGCGCTTTAAACATACTTATGCCGACTACCAAGAAACAAACTAAACGCTCTACACTGGACGAAATCCGTATGGCTGTTACTGCCATTGAGGACAAAAAGGGGGAATCGATTCGAGTTCTTGACGTCCGGGGCAAGTCTTCGATTACAGATTATTTAGTCTTATCGACTGGCACTTCGGAGCCTCACTTGAAGGCACTGAAAGGTGCATTGGATAAAGTTTTGAAAGAAGCAGGAGTTCATCTTATAGGCGAAGACCGTGAGGTGGGCAGCGGCTGGTTGATTGTGGATGCCTTTGACTTTATGGTGCATTTACAGACCCAAGAGATGCGGGAGTTGTATCAGTTGGACCGACTTTGGGCAGATGCTCTTGAGGTGACCCTTTAATGTTGTGAGTAACGTAGCGGTGATAGCCGTTGCGTTGTAAATTTTCGTTGCTACTACTCCCTCCTAGTTACTTATTGTCTAGGTATAGTTACCTAGAATAAGTTTAGTTAACGACCCCCTATGCCACCTCGTCAAAGATCAGAGACCGTTCGCTCACACCAAAGCGCCAGCATCATGGTAGCGGCATTCGTTGCGACTGTTGTGGCGCTGATATTTTGGCTGGTGCTGCCTTTGTTTAATGAAGCAGATGGAGGACTTATATATGCCGCAAGTCTTGTCGGGATTTTTGTGGGTGCCTATGTGTATAGAGAGCGAGCATTGGTGCGCAGTTTGCAAGCGATGGAAAAACTGTATTTGGATAAAGCGAGTGAGCATAATGCCCGTCTAGAGCACTTATATATGCAGTCTTTGGCCTGCCTCGTAGAGTTTGATGCGAGCACTTTGAAAATCGACCGTGCTAGTATCGGTTTCTTTGACTTGCTAGGGATTGGTTCTGATGTGGATCTTCATGGAGACAATCTAGAACAAGTTTTAGGAGTTGAGACCGCAGGCTTGGAATCATTGGTGGGGCATATCTCAAAGGGATCTAGAGGGCTACGCCAGACGATATAATGTCGACGCCCCGACGGTAAGCAGATTGATTTGTTAATGAGTGCATATTATTTGGAAGAGTCTGATCGTGTTGAAGCGGCTTTTTTTGTATCGAATCTAAAAGTAGATGAGTTCGAGGAGATTGAGCAAATAAGTGACGATCTGGAGCGTTTCCGTAAAGGCATGGTCCGTCGTGAAGAACGGATACTAGAGTTGAAAGCGGAGGTGAATGAACTGATGGCGGCGGCCAAGGAAAGTCCACGTTATCGCGTAGATGCTAATTCGGATGACACTAAGTATAGCGTTAAACTGGAACGTCAAAAAAAAGGGAATTTGATCATTGAGTAGGCCGAGACAGTCGATTCGCCGGATGTTGAATTTACACGCCGGATTACCTGTTGCGCTGGTGATGTTGCTGGTCGTTGGTTGGTTGACCACGTCTAAGGTGAATGATTATGTTGAAGCTCGGGACCAAGTTCAGCGTCAGATGGACAGCTTGATGGCTAGCGGGGATTATTCGTACATGGCAGAGATTGACCTGATCCGGTCGGAGCGTGTGCAGGGCATCAATCGTCAACTTGTTCAAGATCTTACGCTGGCTTTCGTTATCTGTGTGATCGGCATTTCAGTGCCGATTCTGGTCTCAAGGCACGTTTCTGCGATTGTTCAGAAGAATTTGGATTTATTGGATGAGCGTTTGGCAAGTAGCGGCCGTGAAGGTTCGGCGCTGATGCCTCAAACGTTCGACTTGATCGAGTTTGACGATATCGTGGAGACGATGCGGCATACTGTGCGTATTCGTAATGAAACGGAACAACGCTGGCGGCGTGCAGAAGTCGAACTGGTCAGTGCCAATGAGCATTTGATGCGTCGTGCGAATGAGCTGAAACAGGGTCGTAAATTAGCCTTGAGTATGATGGAGGACGCTGAGATCGCGCGAAACCAACTGGAGTTAGTGAATACTCGGTTGAACGAAGTCATTCAGCAGGCTGAACAGTCTGCTCGATCAGCGGACTTTGCGAATAAAGCGAAAAGTGATTTCCTCGCCACAATGAGTCATGAAATTCGTACCCCATTGAACGGGGTTATTGGATTCATGGAAATGCTCTTGGGCACAGAGCTAAACGAGGAGCAACGAGAGTATGCGGAAACTGTGCGCAGCAGTGGCGAGGCGTTAATGGCTTTGATCAACGATGTGCTCGACTTCTCGAAGATTGAATCTGGGCATTTGAACCTGGAGGTCCGTGACTTTCATTTGACACGTATGTTACGCGATACGACGTCTGTATTCTTTAGCGATGCCGCAAAGAAGGGTATTAACCTACAGGTAGACATCGATGAACGTATTCCACGGCAAGTGCTTGGTGATGAAAACCGGATGAGACAGATCATCACTAATCTATTAGCCAATGCGGTGAAGTTTACCCAGGAAGGCACTGTATTATTGAATGTGGATTGCTATTCAATATCCGAAGAAGAAGGTGTCTGCGAAATCGAGTTTGAGGTCCGTGACACGGGTATCGGTATGAATAAGCAGCAACTGCAAAGGTTGTTTCGCCCGTTTTCGCAAGGGGACACTTCGACCACCCGAAAATATGGCGGTACCGGCTTAGGGTTGGCGATTTGCAAGCGCTTGGCTGAGGCCATGGGTGGACGTATTTGGGCAACTAGTAAGGAAGGGGAGGGCGCTAGTTTCTTTACTCGTTTGCCTCTAGAAATTTCCACTCAAGTTGAACCGGAAATGTCGGCTAAGGAAGTGAAAGTAGTGAAAGTCTTGGATGCCGGGGATTCTGATGCGAAGCCTGGCGAGCATTACCCTCTGAATATCGCTGTTGCTGAAGATAATGCCGCTAATCAGCGTGTATTAATGATTATGCTTAAACGCTTGGGATGGCAGGCTGCATTTTCAGAAAACGGGGCTCAGTTGATTGATCACCTTAAGGGCAATCCAGTTGACTTGGTCTTCATGGATTTACAGATGCCTGTTATGGATGGTATTGAGGCGACTGCGCGGATCCGTGAAGGAGAGGCGGGCGAAGCGCTTAAAGATGTAAAGATTATCGCTTTAACTGCGAATGCCCTGCAGGGGGATGAAGAGCGATGCCTTGAAGCAGGAATGAATGCTTACATGAGTAAGCCGATCAAACTGGAGGTTCTGCGTAAGACCATATTAAGCCTTGCTGCTGAAATGGACATTAGTCCTGCGGAAGAGTCAGTCTAAGACGGCGTGAGACTGATTCAAACGAGTCATCTGCGCTGGCGACTATTTCACATAAATGATTTGAGCTAGGTAACTTGAAGCAAAGTCGAGTGGCATGTAGTAGCAGTCGGTTACAGTCAAAATGCTCTCGGATAAAGCGATTTTGAACGCCATCTCCGTGGCGAGTGTCTCCGATGATTGGGTGCCGTATGTGGGCTAGGTGTCGGCGTAGCTGATGCTTACGTCCAGTCGTAGGGATCAATTCTAGCAGGGCGTAGCGGGCAGCAGAGTAGCGCCCAATTGGAAGGTCGATTTCGCTTTTTGCTAAACAGCGAAATTCCGTCACAGCGTTTTGTATGAGTTCTCGATTTTCTTCACTTCTAAGGTCGTAGTTTATGGTGCCTGTCCCTTCTGGCCAGCCGCGCACGATAGCGTGGTATGTTTTTTCGACTCGGCGCTCTGCGAATTCCTTTTGGGCATATTTCAGTGCTTCTGGGTTGAGCGCGAAGAGGAGAATGCCGCTGGTTGGCCGATCCAGTCGATGGCATGGGTGCACATTCAGACCGATCTGGTCTCGGAGTATTTGAAGCGCAAATTCGGTGGCTTGCGTGTCTAGGCTAGTTCGATGGACGAGGAGCCCCGATGGCTTGTCGATTGCGATGAAATTCTCGTCTCTATAAATGATGCTTAGCTCCATAACACTACGCGATCCAAGCTTATGAAAGAACAAGGTCGATTCAATTTTACATTTATGAGTCAAGAGCCTAACTTAAGGCGTGAAACTTTCCCATAAACTTGAATATGCCTGCCGTGTGCTCGCTCAATTGGCGCGGACATTCGGGCAAGAGAAAATGTCCCGCATCGATGCCTTGGCAGATGCCGAGCAGATTCCAGCTAACTATCTAGTGCAGATTTTGAATGAGTTGCGCAATGCGGGGCTCATCGTCAGTAAGCGAGGGAAGCAAGGCGGCTATGCGCTCGCCATGCCGCCCGAGCGAATCCGACTAGATGCAATCGTGAAGGCTGTTGAAGGCGAGCTCTTGGAGGGGAATTTCCAAGATGAAGGTCATTCAGGTGGTCGCGTAGCAGAAATCTGGGATGAGATCGGCGCCGATTTTGAAAAGACAATAAAGACTTATACGCTAGATCGTTTCATCGTCGCGGATCCGGGCGAGATGTATTATATCTAGCTTAGAATTCCCAGAACATGGGAACGACAAATACTGTTACGATAAAGCAGATAATATTGAGTGGCAGTCCGACTTTGGTGAAGTCGGCGAATTTATAACCACCGACACCATACACGTAGGTATTGGTTTGGTATCCGATCGGAGTTGCAAAGCTTGCTGATGCAGCAATACAGCTACCGACGACAAAAGGGCGAGGATCAACGCCGAGTGTTGCCGCGATCCCTAGCGCGATCGGCACCATTAGGGCCACGGCAGCATTATTCGAGAGGAACTCCGTGAACGTGGATGTGATAATGTATATGAATGCGAGCATCATCACGTTTTGTAAATGCTCCGGGGCAATGCTTTTGACTAGATCAGTCATGTTGCCGGCAATCAATAGGCTCGCTCCGGTTGAGTCCATTGCTTGGCCAAGTGCCAGCATGCCGAAAATGATAATTAGAATGCTCCATTCCACCGAGGCATAAGCATCCTTCGGCTTCATACAGCCAGTGAGTAGAAGTAATGCGACGCCAAGTGCGACTGCAGATACAATAGGAACCACATTTAAGGTCGCCAACGTGACGATGCCGATGGTGGTGCCGATCGCGATGGGCATTTTTACTCGCAGACTGCGTGCAGGAACCCGCGGGCGGTCCAAGATGATAATCTCCTCACTGTTCGCGAGGGAATTGATGGCATCGGTCGACCCCATCATGAGTAGTGTGTCACCTTCCACTAGACGCAGGCTGCCTAGGCGCTCCCGCTGATTGGTTCCCTTGCGGTGGACGGCGACCACGACCATACGGAAACGTTGGCGGAAATTTATTTCCTGGAGAGTTCTCCCTGCAATGGATGCATGAGGCGCAACGATACCCTCGACGATGGCACCTTCGTCGGTGGCGATCGTTTCGAGCCCTTCAGTGAGCTCGGCTTGTATAGTGATACCTTTCATCGAATGCGCTTCGGCGACACCGGACGGGCGACAGGCGAGGACCAAGCGGTCGCCATATTGCAACTTTATGTCCTTCGGGTTTCCTTGCGCAGCCACACCATGGCGAACGATTTCGAGGAGGCGAATGCCGCGACCTTTAAGCATCCCACTCTCTTTCGCGGTTTGACCGTGCAAGTCTGATCCAGCACGAACGAAGGCTTCCGTGATAAATTCTTTGCGTTCTTCGGCGCTCAGTATCGAAGTGAGTGTTTCGCGATGCGGTAGTAGTTTATTGCCGAAAAGAACGAGATAGATAGTGCCGAATGCTAAAATAGGTAAGCCGACAGCAGCCAGTTCGAACATGCCGATCGGTGCATGCCCTGCATCTCTGAGGATGCCGCTGGCTAAGAGATTTGTGCTGGTGCCGAGTAGTGTGCACGTGCCACCAAAAATAGAGGCGTATGATAGCGGAATGAGGAGTTTCGACGAGGCGACGCCCATTTCACGCGACAGCGATAAGATGACTGGCATCAATGCAATGACGACGGGCGTGTTGTTGACGAAAGCTGAAACCGCCGCGACGCCGATTACCATGACAAAGATGAACCCTTTGTATGGGAGTTTAACCAGTTTGCGTAAATACGAAGTGATTAGATCGATGGCGCCAGTGCGTTCGAGTGCCCCGCTGACAATAAACATCGCGGCAATCGTGATGGCTGCGGAATTACTAAAGACACTTAAGGTGGCCTCAAGTGTGGGTAGGTGCTCGCTCTGAGTGGCCATACTCACAAATAAGAGTATGCCAAAGACCGTCAGTGAGGTCAGATCCGCAGGTATGCGCTCCCATACGAAACTGACAATAGCCAGAATCAGCAGCGTAAACACAAAGATAATTTCCCAGGTCATTTAATTTGGTTCGTTAATAAAATTAGTGAGCAGGTGCTTCTTCGGTGACTTGTGCGGGGGGAGCTTCTTCACTCTTTGCCCAAGCATAAAAGGCTGTGCCCAAAATTGTAAGCGAAAATCCCATATTAACGACTTTCATGATGATGCCACCCAGTATTTGGTCGTTGAGTGGATTTAGGTCAATAATACGGGGCGCCCAGAGGTAGGTTGGGTAAATCGCTTCACCGGCAAAAGTTAAAAAGGCGAAGACCGGTAATTGACCGACCATGAGCAGGAATATCGCCACCATACGCAGTCCAAAGGCGCGACGCGGCACTCGCTTGGAGAGGGTGAGGTAGGGCCATAGCATGAGAATACCGAGGCCAAACATCGTCCAGTGCTCTAGTATATGGATTCGTTTATCGTGCAGAGCCAATTCATAGAGCACAGGCACGTGCCAAGCAGTATAGACAAATGTGAAGACAAAGCCGCCGAAAAGAGGATGCGTGAGCACCGACATGACTTTGCGGATGGCTTCTGGCTTGAGCAGCCAATCAATTAGCCAAGCAGGTGTGCCGAAGATGAACAGTGTCGGGGCTAGGTATATCAACAGCATGTGCTGGGTCATGTGCGCACAGAATAGAAATTGCTCCCCAATTTGATCGAGTGGAGAGCCGACTGCCAGATAAGTGATGATGAGACCGCAGTAAAAGAGCACAGCCTTGCCAGTGGGGAAGGCTTCACCCAACGCGATACGACTGCGTAATGGCCCTGTGCCCAACGCGTAGAGCCACCCGACCAGCAAAAGCGAAATCAGTAGTAGCGGCTCGGTATGCCAGTGTAATTGCATGATAGAAAAAAGAAAGGACGACGAATTTACTCCGTCGTCCTTTAAAAGCTAGAATTTTATGCCTTACATGCCCGGCGGTATTATGCCCGGTATTTCATGTGGTGCGACGTAATCCGTAGAAAACAAGAACAGGAGTGCAGTGTAGGTGCCTGCAGCAATCACCAATCCTGTCCCGAATGCAAGCGTGAGCATCAATTTGTCGTAGATCAGGTGCATGAACCATGCGATAACGGCCACGAACTTAAACATTGAGAGCGAAACCAGTACGGTAAAGATGAAGGCTTTGTTAAAAGGTAGGTATACCAGCACCAACTCAACACCGGTGATCGCGGCCAGCACGAGTGCGAGGTTAACGAAAACGTGATATTTCTCGTTTTCACCGCTGTGGTCGACTGCGGGGGAAACTGGTAGAGGATTATAATCAGCTTGTGACATAGTGATATGGCTAATGATTAATAAGGTGGGTTACTTGCCGATAAATTCGATTAGATAAACGACGGTGAAAATGATAATCCAGACGATGTCGACAAAGTGCCAATACAAGCCGGCGACTTCCACATCCACTGCGCTTTCATGTGCATCCATTTTACCTGTGTAGGAGTAAAAATACATGCAGATCAGCCAGAATATACCGATGGCAACGTGCACACCGTGTGTGCCGGTCATTAAGTAGAAGGTCGACCCAAAGGTGCCGGTGTCTAGCTTGAGGCCAAGGTGCACGAACTCGGTGAACTCATAAACTTGGCAGCCGAGGAAAATCAAACCGAAGAAGATCACGCCGATTACATTTCGACGGAAACTCTTGATTTGCCCCTTGTGCATCGCGGATACCGCTAGCGCCATTAGGAACGAACTCATCAACAGGATGAAGGTCGAAAACGAAGTGAGCTCTAGGCTGAACAAGTTGACCGTTGGGTCGATTTCTGTCGGGTTGATCTTCCGATAGATCAAGTGGGTCGAAATCAATGTTCCGAAGAACATACAGTCGGAGCCGAGGAAAAGCCACATGAGTAGCTTCTTGTTGTCGATGATCAGACTTTTATGTCCGTCTTCGTGGTGTGCTGTGGCAGTGTCGCTCATTGCAAAAATAACTTAATAATGATGGAAAAGGTTTAGTTCTCTTCTTCTGGGTGTAGGTGGTAGCCGCCCGGACCTTCGAGTGCCCAGAGGGCTACACCCAATGAGATCATAAGAAGACCAAAGATAGCGACATAGCCCATGTAAGCGACTCCGGCTTGCATCATTGAAAGCCCAAGTCCGAGTGGCACGAAACCGAGTGAAGCGATCATTGGCATCCATGACTGACTTGGCATATGGATGCCATGGCCATCATCTGGCTCGTAAGTGATCTTACGATTCTCGGGACCATGTTTATGCTCCCAGAGCGCATCACGCGCAGGGATGATGGGATTGCGTGCAAAGTTGTAAACTTGTGGAGGGGAGGTCGTGGTCCACTCCAGTGTTCGCGCATCCCATGGGTCATCGCCGGCAGGCTCTCCACTTCTGAGGCAGCGGATGATGTCGACGACAAGAAGGAAGATACCGAAAGCTAGGATGTAGGCACCGATGGTGCAGACGAGATTGTAAGTTTCCCAGCCAAAGCCTTCAAGGTAGGTATGTGTGCGGCGAGGCATGCCCAGTAAGCCGAGGAAGTGCATGGGGAAGAAAGTAACATTTAGTCCAACGGTGGAGAAAATTGCGACCCATAGGCTGAGATTTCCTTTCCACATTTTTCCGCAAATCTTAGGCAACCAGAAGTAAATGCCGGAAACCACCGCCAGAAAGATGCCGCCGATCGCGACATAGTGGAAGTGGGCGATCACGAAATAACTATCTTGTTGCTGCGCATCTGCTGGTGCAGAGGAGTGCATAATTCCGGAGAATCCGCCCATCATAAACATCCAGACGAAACCGAGTGCAAAAATCATCGGTGCGGAGAAACGCACACGACCGCCCCAAAGCGTGCCGACCCAGTTGAAAATCTTTACCCCCGTTGGCACCGCAATTGCCATAGTTAAGAGTGAGAACGCAGCTGTGGCTACTTTACCGAGACCTGTTGTAAACATGTGGTGCGACCAAACCGCAAACCCGAGGAAGCCGATCACCGCACCGGAAAAGACAACGATCGCATAACCGAACAGTGGCTTCTTGGAGAAGGCTGGTAGCACTTCAGAGACAATACCCATCGCTGGCAGCACAAGGATGTAAACTTCTGGGTGACCAAAGATCCAGAAAAGGTGTTGCCAGAGGATCGGCTGACCGCCACCCGCGGTTACGAAGAAATTGGTGCCAAACACACGGTCAAACATGAGCTCTGCGAGCGCGATGGTGATCGCAGGGAAAGCGAAGACGATCAACAGCGAAACAATCAGCGTCATCCATGTGAAGACAGGCAGACGCATCATCTTCATGCCAACGGCACGCATGTTGATAATCGTGACCACGAAGTTCATCGCGGCGGAAAGTGAAGCGATACCGAGTATCTGCAGGCCCATAATCCAGAAGTCTGTGCCTGCGCCGGTGAATTCTATGCCGGTAATCGGCGCATAGCCGAACCAACCCATTGATGGCACTAAATCGTTCATTCCGGCAGTTGGACCGGAAGCGGTGAAAAGGCCCATCACTTCAAGCAACTGGAGGAACCAACCGAAGTTAATGACGAGTGCACCGGCGACAAATGCCCAAAGGCTGAAGCTATTGATTCGAGGGAAGGCCACGTCGCGCGCACCGATTTGCAGGGGCACGAGGAAATTGAAAAAGGCAGCATTGAGCGGCATGATGGCGAGGAAGATCATCGTCGTGCCATGCATTGTGAAGAGCTGGTTGTAGCGCTGCGCCGAAATCAAATCGTTTTCGGGGAAGGCTAGCTGTGTGCGAATAACCAAGGCCTCAACACCACCGACAAGGAGGAAGAAGAGGGCAATTACGCCATACATGATGCCGATTTTCTTGTGGTCGACCGTAGTCAACCAGTCGATTAACACGCTTTTGCCGTGGTCGGGTCGCATCAATCCAAGATTGCTGCGCTCGGGTTTGAGGACATGCGACCCATAATGGGTCGAAGTTTCGTGTGTTTCTGTAACCGTTGTGCTCATGTTGAAAGCTTACTTAAGAGTTTGCAGGTAAAGGGAGATCTTGCGGACTTCGTCGTCGGTCAAGAGTTTGATTTTATCAGGATCCTCAGGGTCGGTTAATTCACCGATACCATTGCCGTTCGATTTCCACATCAAGTTGCCAGGCTTTACGACATCGGGCTCTTTGATCCATTTGAAGAAATTCTCATATTGTTTCTCAGTATCGATGGAGCCGTCTTCTGCGCGGTGATTCAACCAACCAGCTGCGAGTGATTGGCGTGAGGCGACCATTGTCAAATCAGGGCCTGCGACACCGAGTGCGCGTGGGTTGCCTTGAACTGAGTGGCAGGCGATGCATTTGCCGCGACCAACAAATAATTTGAGGCCTTCGTTGACATCGCCGGAGAGCGATTCGGGGTGACTGTCGTAGGTTTTATACCATTCATCCCAACTTTTATCTTCCGGTGCGGTATGACCTGTCTTTTGGCTGGCTACCCAATCAGCAAATTCGTCATCACCCACGACTGTGGTGCGGAAAAGCATGCGAGCGTGCGAGTCCCCACAATACTCAGCGCATTGTCCATAGTAGTAGTTGTGGATCTCTGTCTTTAAATAATTGGCGTAGGCTGTTTGCAGTTCGACTTCGCCGCCTTCGATGCCGTTTTTTTCGACCCATGTATCAAAGTCATCGCCGGCTTGTATCCACATGCTGTTGGCGCGACCAGGGATCAAATCGACCTTACCTGCGATACGTGGCAGCCAGAATGAGTGAATCACGTCGACGGAGCGTAGTTCCAAGTGAACTGCTTTACCCGCGGGAATGATCATCTCATTACCTGTGTTGATACCAAATTGTGGGTATTCAAATTCCCACCACCACTGGTAGCCGATCACGCGGATCACGAGGATTTCCTCTTCGGCTTCGGCTGCTAAGTCATCGCCTTCATACCAGGTGCCGAGTTGGCTATAAGTATTGTTGGGTGTCGTATGTGTATACCAGATCCCCTTGAGTGTGGGGACTGCAATGATCACCAGTAGCAATACCGACGCACCGATCAAGCCGATCTCGACTAGAGGGTTGCCGTGTCCCTGAGAGGGCAATGGGCGATCGTCATTGGGCCTTTCGCGGAATTTGATAACGGCGAACACATAGACGCCGCCGACCACGAGAAAAATGAATCCTGTGACCCAGACAGTTAACATGAAGAGGTCCAACTGCGCTTCGGCGATGGGGCCTTTCGTGTCGAATGTCGACATCCGGGTGTTCAAATCACAACCGCTCAAAAAAGTGAGAGCGAGGAGCGCAGTAGCGAAAGAAATAAAACGGCTGTATCCGTTGGAAAGCTTCTTCACGGGTGTTGTTAGTTCGGTGAGTAGTAGTAGAGAGTAGATACCTATAAGGTATCCAAAAGGTATGGATTAAGGGGGGTAATGATGACTGACAAGAATATCTTCAAAATATGACGTCAATCAGTAGTTCTTAAGCCCCTTATTAGAAACGTTAATTACAGCTTTTTCGTGGTGTGTTTCATATCGAAATTGCAAAGTTCGCCATTTGAACAACTGTTTGTGGGTATGAAATCGTTCAATATATGCTTAATGGTCGCGCTTGTTTGTTGTTTAGGCTGTCAGCCTGAACAAGGTGATGATACCGCAAGTCAGGGGAATTCGCCGGTTCCTGCCTCATCTCGTGTTGAGATAGTCGATGGGGTGACGGTGGTCTATTTCACCGGGAATGATCGAATGCGATTTTCGCTGACCGAGTTCACAGTGAAAACTGGGCAGCCGGTGCGTATCATTTTTGAGAATACGGGCGAAATGCCCAAAACCGCGATGGGGCACAATGTCGTGCTTTTAAAGCAGGGCGTTGATGCAAATGCTTATGCGACGACTGCATCCAGGGCTCGAGATACTGATTTCATTCCCAAAAGTGAGGCAGATTCTGTCATCGCCCATACGAACTTACTGGGTCCGGGCGAGAAGGATACGATCGAGTTCATTGCACCTGCACCGGGTGATTACATCTATCTATGCACATTTCCGGCCCACTGTTTTGCGGGCATGCGCGGCGTGATGCGAGTCGAGTGAGCGATTACTGGAACCACTGGTAGAGGAACATATAGACCAGCACTCCAGTCACGGAGACGTAATACCAGATCGGGAAGGTCCATCGTGCCCACGCGCGGTGTTTCTCACGTTTTTCGCGAATGGCATAACTGATCGTTACCAACACTAGGGGGACGATGATCGCCGCAAGAATGATATGGCTGACGAGCATGGCGTAGTAAAACTCTCGCCAGAGACCTTCGCCCAGAAAGCTGGTATGCACTCCTTTGACTAGCCACTTATGTAGGACGTAGAAAAATAGGAAGATGATGGAAACAGAAAAGGCTGCTACCATGCAGACCCTATGTGCTGTTTCCTTGCCGGTTTTAATGCAGATGAATCCGGCAGTTAGCAACAACGTCGAAGTGCCGTTTAGGCAGGCGTTGATGGTGGGGAGCGTTTCTGTGAATGACATGATTCGTCACCAATAGTCTAAATTAACCAAAGATCCAGCACCAAGGGCAGAAGGAGTGCCGGCAGGTAAAAGATAGAGGCGAAGAATAGTTTCCGTGCTGCGGTGTCGCGTTGCGATTCCTTCAGGAAAGCGATCGAAGGGCGTAAAATATAGATGCCGGCGACCATTGCTATCACGCCGTAGAACCAACTGGCGTAGCCCAGAATGGTCGGCAGTAGTGTGCTGATGACCAGTGCGAGGCAAAATACGAACGCTTGTATCGCCACCTTGCGACCATGGGCATCCGCATTGGAAAGCATGACAAAGCCGCCTTGTGCGTAATCTTTACGATGCGTCCAGGCGATGGCAAAGAAGTGTGGCATTTGCCAGAGAAAGAGAATAGCAAATAGTATCCAACCCAGTGTGCTGATGCGACCTTCGGCCGCAGCCCAACCGATAAGTGGTGGCAAAGCACCAGGAATGGCACCGACTAAGGTATTCCAAGTCGTGAGTCGCTTCAGCGGTGTGTAGAGTAAAACGTAAGAGGCGATCGTCGCCGCAGTCAAAGTGCCGGCGAGAAGGTTGGCGCCTGCGTAAAGTATGTAACAACCCAATACACTGAGACCGAGCCCGTAGATAAAGGCGTGCATCGGATGGACACGACCTGCAGGGATGGGACGATCTTTCGTCCGCACCATTTTCGCATCAGCTTCGCGTTCGAGCCATTGGTTGAGCACCGCTGCGCCACCCGCGGCAAAAGAAGTGCCGATCAATAAGCTGAATAACACTCCAAGGTTACGTGAAGGATCGGCGGCAAGATAGCCCACCACGGCTGTGATGACCGAAAGAAAGCTCAAGCGTGGCTTAGTTAACTCGTAGAAATCCTCTAAGCGCGCGCGCAACGAAACTCCGGATTCGTTGGAATCCGTGAAAGCAGGTGTCTCTATAGGTTGCTGGCTCAATGAGTGGTTTGTAAGATGGAATCGCTCCTTTGCAGATAGAACTGGTAGGCTTACTGCATACGAGGGGAACGGTGCGCAAGCAAAGTAAGCGCCCACGTGCTGGCAAGTAGAAAAGCGCCAATCAGCGCGTGAGCTGTTGCAACATACGGATTCTTCACCGTCCAAATCGTCAGCGCACCTAAATAGATCTGTGCGGTGAGGAGTAGGGTGATGGCTACGGCAAAGCCGGAAAATGCCTTTCTTGTTGGCACGTGCCCCCATACTTTGCCGAGAAAGCCCAGCAATAAGATAGTCACTACAATGGCGCCGATTCGGTGTGCAAAGTGGATGCTGATGCCGAAATTCCACTCTGCAGGGAATAGGCTGCCGGGGCGAGACATGGGAAATTGCGCGATGGCAAGACCCGCATTGGCGTGGCGCATGATCGCACCGACCAAAATTTGTAAGAAAATACCCACGCAAGTGAGCGCGCCCCACGTTTTGATCGATTGAGGCACGGCCATGGTTAAGCCCGCATCACGCTCGATCCAGCGTCTCGACGACGTGATGGTTAAGGCTACGAGTAGCCCGAGCACGATTTGTGCACCGCACGCGTGTGCCACCGCAAAGCCTTGGGCCAGCATGTTGTGCTCCGAAAGTATATTAAGTTGGTCGAAGCGCACACGAGCACCGCCCAGCACACCTTGCAGCACAACCACCAGCACCAGCACGCGCGCCAAGGTCCTGACTGAGCTGCGCTCCTCTTTCAGCCAAGTCCAAATGAACAGACCGATGGAGAGCAGCCCGATTTTCATGCCCAACAAGCGATGGCTGTGCTCAGCCATTTTATCGGACTCAGTGAGCCAGCCGTCAGGGTTCACCGAACCATTGGAGAGCGGCCAGTCTAGAAACGCCATGCCTGCGCGAATACTGGTGGTGAAGCCTCCGGCAAAGAGCAGCAGTGTGATCCAGCAAAGTGCGAAGACACAAAATGCGAATAGAAAAGGCTTATAATTTGCCGTGCGTTTGGAAGTGGGAGTGGCCATGGTGGTCGTGAAAGTCAGAAACACTGCTTAGTTTGCCAGAAGGTTCAAGCGAACTGTAGTAACATTTTCATTTGAAATCTCCGATGAATTATAGATTGTGCCCATTACCCCATGAATAAAACGCTCTTTTTTAATACCCTTATCGAGACGCTGCGGCAGGAATTGTTGCATGCGGTAAACGCGTCGAAAGATGCTGCCGAGTATGCGACCAATGAGGAATCGAGAGCTGAGTCGCAATGGGACACGCAGGGCTTAGAAGCCTCTTACTTGGCTGCTGGTCAAGCCGGTCAAGCCAAGCAGTGGGCCGAAGCTATTGAAGAATTGCAGTCGGAGCGTGAAGATTTGTTGAAGCCAAACACCCGCGTTTCCTTAGGTGCGCTCTTTCGCTGTGATCTTGGCGGTTCTGAAGAAGCATTTTTCTTTGCTGGTGTTGCTGGTGGTCAAGTCATCCAGATGGATGGCATGGAGGTGACAGTGATCACCTCGCATTCGCCCTTAGCGCACCGCTTGCTCGGGCTCAAAGTTGGTGAAAGCTTCCCTCTGCCCAGCGGTGACCTCTGTCAGGTGCTGCACATCGAGTAGTCGCACAAAAAAGTTCATCGTCGCTTGCCGGGATTAGTTGTGATGAATACTCGGCTCATCTTTTATCGGAGGCACGTTGTAGCCACGTCACTCTGTGACGTGCCACGCATCAAAAGCCAACTCTGAGGCAGCATAATGAAACACGCCACAGAGTGGCATGGCTACAACCATCGCAACGTTCTTTTCTTAGTTAATCCAGTCAGCAGCAAGAGCTTCCCGGCTATTCGACGATTAACACACAAAAAAGCCCCCGTCGTTGTGACGGAGGCTTTAGAAAGTTTAGGCACTGTAATTAGTGCACGTGTCCGAAGTCGAATTGCTTCGTTGCTTGGCGAGTGAGGGCGACCCACTCATCCCATGTTTCTTTGAGGGATGCACGGAGTGCTTTGATCTCTTTCTCTAAGTTAGCTTTCTGATCTTCGGAAGCTTGTTTGAGCTCGCGAACCTTCACCATAACGGCTGCGGCTTTTTCTTCAAAAATAGCAGATAGTTCTTCGAGCTTTGCTTTGAGCTCTGCTGCAAGTTCGCCTGCTTCGTCTTCGAGGTGCTCGATCATCATCTTCTTATCTTTCATGACGAGAGACTTTTGCACGGTCACATCATTGATCACGCGTAGGCTGGAAACCATGCCGAGCTTTGAGGCCACCCAGATCGTCCACTTTGATGGGTCGAAGTGATACCAGCGGATACCGTTGCGATAGTCCGCGGCGAAGGCGTGGTGATAGTTGTGGTAACCTTCACCGAATGTAAGGACGGCCATGATCGCATTGTCGACGGCACTGAGCTCACGGGCATAAGTCTTTGCGCCATAAGTATGGCAAAGTGAGTTGATGAACCATGTGCAGTGGTGAATCATCGCCATACGCATAAGGAAGCCCATGTAGAATGAGGCGAGTGCGCTACCGGTGATTGCCCATCCGAGGAAAAAGACCGCGAGATTTACACCGAGCAGGAACTTCCCGTAGTGCTTGTCTTGCAGCATCACACGTGGGTTCTTCTTGAGGTCGGCCACAAGTGATTCGTCGTAGTCGCGCTGGTAGTCGAATAACCAAAGCACGTGCGCATACCAGAAACCCTTCTTGATGGAGTAGGGGTCTTTGTTGGTATCCACGTGATTGTGGTGGATGCGGTGGTCGTGCGACCACATGAGCGCTGACATTTCAAAGGCCAGTGCCGAACTTAGTAGCACACACCATTCGAAGAATGGATTCGCAGAGTAAGATTTGTGCGCATACAGGCGGTGGTAGCCCACCGTGATGGACATGCCCCCTAGTATGTAGGTAATCAGGAAGAATATGACTGCCGTCCACGAGAATACATTAATAAAGGCAGGTAGAAGCGCGATGAGCGCAATGTGGTAGGCGACCACGAAGGAAAACATGTCCCAATTTTTGATTTTCATATAATAGAAAGGTTTGTTGTGTATGTGAGGGTGGTCCGTGGTTTACAGGGACCGGGTGTAATCCTAGTCAGATTACTGTATTTGTTGTATTGTGCCCGTGGTTTACAGGGGCGAGAAGTCATCTGGAGTAGATCACTCAGGTGTCGCGACAGTTCTTAGAGGTAGCTTATTTGATCAAAAAGTTCATCCAGAAATATCGTTGACCTGTGCGCGCAGTAGATATGCGATATTCTTAAATTGTCAAGGCTATTCAATGTCGATGAAGCGTCTTCTGTGGGTATTGTAGTAATTTAAGATGCTTATTATCAATGGATTAAGACTAGATCTTGGCGTATTAGCAGACCTTAATTAGCTCCGATTCGACATGAAGTCTTCTAAATACATTGGAAATGCTAAGGACTCTCAGGCACTGGCTTGGGCATATTGTCGTTCAGGGTTCAACGATTGCATTTTGCCGAGACACTTGCCTTTTTGTAGGGATGTATACCACGCCTGAGCCTACTGTAGCTGACTTCATTCACCGTTTGCCGAAAACAGAGACGCACTTACATATAGAGGGGGCCTTACCATACGAGTTATTGAAACAGCTCGATTCAGCTAAATTTTCCGAACCGCAGGCTTGCTGGGCACGAGATTTTAAGTGGAAGGATTTTGAGACGTTCGAGGCTCATTTAATTGAGCACGCGATGCAGTGGTTTACGACACCTGAGCGTTACCATGAGGCCGCTACAGTCATTTTCAACGGGCTACTAAAGCAAAATGTGCGTTACGTGGAGACTTCCTTTCATGCAGGGATGATTGAGTTTTTAGGCATACCAGGACCGGAGATATTGTCTGCGATCCGTAGTGCCGCTCCTGTGGGAATGGAAGTGCGCGTGTTCATGGGGATGGCGCGGAATTGTTATAATGAAACATTGGCGCCAGTGCTGGATAAATGTGTCGAATGGGATGGTCTGGCTGGGATTGATTTGCACGGAGTGGAATATCTGCCGCTTGAGGATTGGACGCCGAAACTGTGGGCGAAGGCACGCGCAGCGGGTCTTGAAACGAAAGCCCATACAGGTGAGTTTGGTCCGGCCGCGCATGTGCGTGAAGCGATTGAAGTGTTGGGCGTGAAACGCATCCAGCATGGAGTCCGTGCGATTGAAGACCCGGCAGTGGTTCAACTGGCAATCGATTCGGGGGTTACATTTGATGTCTGCCCGATCAGCAATGTGAAATTGGACGTCATCGAAACACTGGAGCAGCATCCGATCCGCAGCTTCTTTGATCAAGGCTTGCGCTGCACGATCAGCACCGACGACCCTTTTTCATTTGGTAACACGATCGCTGACGAATACCATGCGTTGAGCTCAGGTTTGAATTTCACTCCCTCCGAACTCGCTCGATTAGCGAAAAATGGTTTCGAAGTCGCGTTGGTCGATTCCGCTTTACGGGATCAATGGATTGCTGAAGTGGATGGCACCTTAGCTAGCATTCAGTGAAGTAGGCAACGATTTCGGCTCACATCGCTTCAGAAGGTGGACATTGTATGTGGATCCGTCCTGCAAACTAATTGGCTGTCTTTAAGCAATAGAATGCGAATCCTGTAAGCTGAAGGCACCCAAGGGCTACAACATATATAGTTTGAGCTAGAGGGAGGAGGTGGGGAGTTTTTTGCGCCGATACCTTCTTTACGTGATAGTATATTTTTTTGTAAAATGTTAATCTAAAACATGCGTAATCGAATCCTTCGTCAGGCTATAGCAGCGTCTTTCTTGCTAGGCGCCTTTTCCACACTCTGGGCTCAGCAGGCGTCTTCATCGGCTGTTAGTCAAGCCGCCGCGAGCAAACCAAACATCATTTTCATCCTCGCCGATGACCTTGGTTGGCAGGATGTGGGTTTCATGGGCAGCAAGTATTTCGAAACACCCAATCTCGATGCTCTGGCGGCAGAGAGTCTCGTGCTCGAAAACACGTTTATGTATCCGACCTGTTCGCCGTCGCGGGCGGCAATCTTAACTGGGCAGCAGTCCTTCCGCACCGGTTGCTACACTGTGCCTGTTTTAGAAAAAGGTAGTTCTAAAGATAATATTTTCTCCAAATGGACAGTTGGCGAAGAACACGCGGTTTTCTCGCAACCACTTAAGGAGGCGGGCTATAAACTGATTCACCTCGGGAAATGGCACATTGTTGGACCAAACCCTGAAAGCGAAACTAGTTTACTTCCTGAGAAGAAGCTAGCCCAGCCGAACAACGGCAACCTGAGCTGGCTGGCTGCGCATCAAACGCCGGAGATTCAAAAATACTATCCCATCGGTCGCGGCTTCGATGAGAATGTTGGCGGCACATGGTGGGGGGATCCAGCACGAGGATATCAAAAAGGCTACGGCGCACCCGGCGGTGGTTATGTCGCTCCCTTCAAGAATCCCTTCATCGAAGATAAAGCGAATGACGATTGGTTAACCGACCGTTTGACCGATGATGCGATCGATTTCATGGAGCGCCATAAGGACGCGCCTTTCTTTGTGAACCTGCATTACTATGCACCGCACCGACCATCGATTCCGCGTAGCGAAGAGTTGCAGGCTCACTTTATGAGTAAGAAGGGTGACCCTTCAACTGGGCAAGGGATGGGCCCTGCTAAAAAGAAAAAAGAGGTCGCGGACTATGCCACTATGATAAAGTCGATCGACGATAACGTGAAGCGTATCCTCGACTATTTGGACGGTGCTGGGTTGCGAGAAAATACGGTCATCGTGTTTACTTCTGATAACGGGTTTAACGGGCTGCAAAGCAGCAACAAGAATCTTCGCGGAGCGAAAGGCAATGTCTACGACGGCGGGCTTCGTGTGCCGGCATTGATCAATTGGTCAAAGCATGTTTCTCCAGGAAAGGTAGATACTGCCGTTCAGGGGCTCGATCTGTTTCCCACATTTTTGGAGCTGGCTGGAGTCAATGACTACACTGGCACGCTCGATGGCGATAGTCTGGTGCCTTTGATGCAAGGCAAGGCGCTCAAAGACCGTCCGATCTTCTGGCACGTTGCGAGCACTTATAAAGACCCCCCATGTTCCATTATTCGCAAAGGAGAGTGGAAGTTGATCCAGTATCTGAAAAATGGAAACGTGGAGCTCTACAACACGAAGACTGACCTTAAAGAGAGTCAAGACCTCGCCAAGAGTCATCCAGAGATGGCGCAAAGATTATTGTCTGAATTGGTGGCGTGGAGAAAGGCAAATGCCGTGCCGTTACCGCCTAGTTCATCGCTGAAAAATTAACTGCTTATAGGATGCCTTTTTTGTAGGCCTTGCCCACGGCTGCTGGTGCATTGCTCACGTTAAGTTTTTGGAATATATTCTTCACGTGAAATGCAATGGGCGGCACGATGCTATTCAATATAGTTTATGATCCGACGGAATCCATAGACCTAGCTGGCGATTCGGCCTACGACACGATCGAAGCCGACTTGAAAGCCCAGGTCCTCGCATGGGAAGCCACTCTGACAGACCATCGCTAGTGGCTGCATCCACATTGTTTTGATTATTAATAATAAGATAACGTGTTCACTCGATAGTAGAACACATCGCTGTTTGTTAACATCTAAATCTACCAAATACACTATGAAACTACTCAATAAGACTCTCTGCCTTTTCGTTGCGCTTGTAACGCTTACCTCGACACCTACCTTTGCGGATTCGATCGACGACAGCCACATGGAGTGGTGGCGCGAAGCGCGCTATGGTATGTTTATCCATTGGGGTCTTTATTCCATTGCCGGTGGTGAGTGGAAGGGGAAGGACTACGGTAAGGAGCAGGGTGGTGCGAGTGCTGAATGGCTCATGAACAGCGCGAAGATTCACGGTAAGGAATACCGCAATGCGCTGGCTCCTCAGTTTAATCCAACAGACTTTGATGCCGAAGAGTGGGTCTCCTTGGCTAAAGAATCTGGAATGAAATACATCGTCATCACTTCGAAGCACCATGACGGGTTCTGTCTGTTCGACACCGATGCCACTGACTACAACGTGATGGACGCCACTCCTTTCAAGCGTGATATCATCAAGGAACTTGCCGACGAATGTGCGAAGCAGGATATCAAGTTCGGTGTGTATTACTCTCAGTTCAAGGACTGGTATCACCGTTCGCGTGGTAAAGTAAAAGGCACTTTGAGTAATGATGAGTATCTCAAGCTCGTTGAAAAGAACCTTGAAGAGCTGCTGACCAATTACGGCGAAATGGCCGTCCTGTGGTTTGACGTTGGTGGCAACGATGTGATTGAAGCCGATGCGCAAGGTGCGCGTGTTCGTGAGCTCCAGCCCAATTCTGCGATCTGCAGTCGCCTCTACAGTCGCCGGGTGTCGGTTGATAAACAAAAATACGCCGACTTCAATTCTTTGCCGGATCGCATGCTTCCTTCAGAGCGTATGACGGTAGATTCCGAGACCTGTATGACCATGCGTCACAACTGGGGCTATGACCACACCGACGACGCTTGGAAAAGCGAGAAGGACATCGTCGAATTCTTGGCGCTGTGTGCGGCACGCGGTGTGAATCTGCTACTCAACGTTGGTCCTGACCCGAAAGGAAATATCCTTTCCGAGGAAACTGTTCGCCTGCAAGCAGCCGGCAAATGGTTGGCTGTTAATGGTGATTCGATCTACGGCACAACTGCATCACCTGTTGATTTTGATTTTTTGTGGGGAGCGATGACACAAAAGGATCAGACCATTTACTTGCATGTTCTTGAGTGGAAGAAGGAAGGTGTTGAGTTCAATGGTATTGTCGGCAAGCCAAGCAAAGTTTACTTTCTTGCGGATGAGAAGCGTGAAGCGCTGCCGGTTTCCTATGACGCCAATGGCCACATCACTAAGATTGATGTGCCCGCAGAAGCGCCGGACTTTAGAAATACAGTCATTGCTGTTGAATATGATGCACCGATTGTCACTGATGAGAATGCGAAGGGTAAATACCACTGGTATACCACACGCAGTAAGCGTCATACCGAGATCAAGCACAATCCTCATGCAGGACAAACCGAGCTACTTGAAGCAGTTAAAGCAGCACGCCATTAAGCGATATTAAACATTCATCGAAGGCTCGATAAGTATTTCAGGGAATTGGCTTTACCGTCAGCGGTTTCACCTGGGCGAGTGTGATTTTACGCACAAACAACCTATGGAACTGTAGAGCAAGGCTTCGCGTCTACCAATGTTTACTTCATCAATGGTTCACGTGGAGTAAGCATTTTCTCGCAATCACTTGATGCTAGAACAGGTTTTCTGAGGTAATATGTGAACTTAAATTATGTTACACCGATCTGAGTCGAGCTTGTCTTCGATGATGGAAGGGGAATACCTTTAAATTGCTAAATTCCAATTGTAGGTGAGAATGACCATCAGCACTTTTCTAAACTTACTGAGACCACAAAAAATACATTAATGAAGATGAATAAATATACAGGAATATTGTTTGGGGCTGCATTCGCGGTATCTCAGTTGTTTTCGGCACCAGTGGACGTTAAGTCTCCTGATGAGCAGATTTCTGCATCGTTCGATGTTAAAAACGGGGTGCTCCATTATAAAGTCGCGAAGAATGGAGATCCGGTGGTTGGTGAATCGAAGCTGGAAATTATTGCTGGTGCGAAGATGGCCTTAGTGAATCAATCGGTTCGAGCCAACGATACAAGTTGGGAGCCGACATGGGGGCAATTCAGCACGGTCCGTGATCACCATAATGAGCTGACGCTGGAGCTGACTGCAAATGGTATGCCGGTGAAACTGCTTTGCCGCGTGTTTGATCGCGGTGTCGGCTTGCGCTTTGTGCTGTCGGAGGCATCGAAGGGGCAGAAACTCACTTTCTATAATGCTTACCGTTTGATCGAAGAGGAGGGCTTTTACTGTCCGAAAGGCGAGCAGGGGGTCGCCGGACCGCTGTCGCTTAAGCAGCTCAGTTCTGTGAAGGTGCCTACTGTTGTCGAGCGTGCGGATGGCAGTGCATTGGCCTTACACGAGTCAGATATTTATTCCGCCGTCGGCTTCGGGGCAATGAAGCTGAGCTATAACTCTGAGATCCAGTCCTTTATTTCATCTAGCTCGGCGACATCAAGCGGTGCGGGGCAAATTACACCATGGCGAGTGATCCTTTTGGATAACAGCATCGGCGAACTCACCGTAAATATGGTGACCATGAATCTTGCTGCTCCTCTGGCTTTAGAAGACGACAGTTGGATCGTGCCAGGCAAGGGACTTTGGGACTGGCGGGTCCATGGCTACAATAACGGTGACTTCGTTTACGGTATCGATACTCGTAGCTACTTCCGCTATATCGATTTTTGCTCCGATCAGGGCATCGAATATTTCACTGTGGACGACCACTGGTTCAAGAGCGCGAAGGATGGAAAAATGGTTGTCGCGCCGGAGGTCGACATCGAAAAGGTGATGGCTTACGCCAAGGAAAAGGGCGTGAAAATCAAGCTCTACTATGACCGTAAGAAGGGTGACTTTGGTGACGAAACCCTGTTTAGCTACTACGCTGGATTGGGTGCTTCGGGTATGAAATATGGTTTCATGGGTAGTAAAGTGGATTTTACCCGAGCTGCAATGGAGGCGGCTGCAGAGCATGAGATGGTGATAAACTTCCACGATGGTCCTGTGCCAATGACGGGGGTGGAACGCACTTTGCCGAACTTGATTAGCCGTGAGTATTGCCATGCGCAGCAGGACAGTCGCCGTGCTTTTACGCCAGAAACTTTCCTGAAAATGGTCATGGTCAACGGGTTGGTTGGACCGCTCGACATGGCCAATGGTAATTTCGGACTGAACAGTATCAATGCCGGTGAGCGTCAGAAAGGTCCTCGAAAGAAGAACAGCTACGTATCAACCGTAGTGAGTGAGGTGGCCCGCACATTGGTCGTTTACTCCGGCCTCATCACTCTGCCCGATGCACCTGAAGAATATTTGAAGAAGGCTGACCTGTTTGAATTCCTGAAGCGCATGCCAGCAACATGGGATGATTCCCGAGTTCTTGATGCGAATATCGACAGCTACATTAGCATCGCACGCCGCACTGGCGACACTTGGTTTGTCGGCTCTGTTAACAACAGTCACGAGCGCACCTTGGATGTGTCGCTCGACTTCTTGGACGCGAACAAGACTTACAAGGCGACTTTTTATCAAGATGCACCGGACACGCACGGCGGAACAAATGCCGAATCTTATGAAATCAAAACAGCTAGTGTGAAGCGCGGCGATGTCATTAAGGCGAAGATGGCCGTTGGTGGTGGGCACGCTATGATTTTGGAACCTATCAACTAATTACTGAAATATTTTTATGAAACGATATTTGTTCACAGTTCTGTCTGCTTGTCTGGGTTTGATTTCATCCGTTTCGGCGGCGAAACCAAATATAATTTTCATACTCGCTGACGACTTGGGATATGGTGACGTGCAATGCCTGAATCCAGAGCAGGGCAAAATTGCCACGCCTCACATGGATCAATTGGCAGCGCAAGGCATGATGTTTACTGATGCGCACACTAGCTCTTCAGTCTGCACTCCGACCCGCTATGGTATTTTGACTGGTCGCTATAACTGGCGCAGTCGAATGCAGAGTGGCGTGTTGTTTGGTTTTGATCAGCCACTGATTGCTCCGGATCGCTTAACTGTTGCTGGGGTGTTAAAAGAGCAGGGCTACAAGACGGCCATGGTCGGTAAATGGCATTTGGGCTTGGGGCTTCGTAATCCTGATGGGAAACCTACGAAAGGGAAAATGGCTCAAGTCAATGGTGTGGATTGGAGCGCCCGTATTACTGGTGGACCTGTTGATCTAGGCTTTGACTATTGGTATGGCATAGCTGCGTCGTTGGACATGCCTCCATATATTTATATCGAGAATGATCGCTTTATTGGTGAGTGCACCACAATGAAAGCTTTTCATCGCAATGGACCGGCTCATGCCGACTTTGAGGCGGTGGATGTGTTACCTGAGATCGGTCGTAAATCAGCCGAATACATTCAGCAGCAAAAAGCAGATCAACCCTTTTTCATGTATATACCGCTGACATCGCCACATGCGCCGATTGTTCCAACCGATGAATGGAAGGGTAAAAGCGAGTTGGGGACATATGGTGATTTTGTGATGAACACCGATGCGGTGGTTGGTCAGATTGTGGACGCCGTCGATGCTGCAGGTCTCGCGGACAATACGCTGATCATTGTCACTAGTGATAACGGCTGTTCGAAGGTCGCTGATATTCCTGCTTTGAAAGCGCAGGGACATTATCCCAACGCGAATTTCCGTGGATCGAAATCGGATATTTGGGACGGCGGTCATCGCGTGCCATTCATCGTGCGTTGGCCTGCGACAGTGCAACCAGGTTCATCGAGTAGCGAAATCATTTGCACGACTGACTTGATGGCAACCTGCGCTGAATTGTCTGGTTCCAAGCTGCCTGAGAATGCCGGTGAAGACAGTGTAAGTTTTGCTCCAGCATTCAAAGGTGAGTCCATTGTCTCGACTCGTAAGGGTGTTATTCATCATTCAGTTAGCGGTCAGTTTGCATATCGCGAAGGTAAGTGGAAATTGCTCCTGACTAAAGGCTCTGGCGGTTGGACCAAGGAACCTATGTCCGATAATTCGCCTGCGCAGCTCTATGACATGGAGGCGGATCCCAGAGAGCAAAACAATCTATATAGCACACACCCTGAAGTTGTTGATCGCCTGCTTGCCCAATTGGAATCGGACGTGAACCGCGGTCGCAGCACTGCAGGTCAAAAGCAAAGCAATGATGTTAAGAGCGTTAACTTTAAGAGATCTTTTAAGAAATAAAGCTACTTTACAAAGGTGGCGGGGTGCTTTGCTTTGTTTACCACAAATTTGAGCTGATCCCGTTTGAAAGAGCATCTTTTGCGTCAAAATTAATCTCTGGCACGAAGCGCATACCTGTTTGTTTTTCGATTTCATTGATCGAAGTGAGGAATTGCTTAAAGGAGCTGCCCTCTGCCGCGTCTACAGGGATGAGTAGTGCGAGCGCGCGAAGGCCGCCTGATTCGGTGAGATCAAAGATGATAATGTATACGGCGTCGGGTAAGGGGATCCCAGAGGCTAGCTTGGTTTGTTCTTTGTGGTAAACTGGTCCGGTGTAGATCCAGATGTCGTCAAAGCGCTTGGGGTAACTGGAAGTAATTTTGTCCATCAGTGGCGTCCAAATGTTATCTGCAAAGTCGATCGACATGGGTGCGTAATTAGTAATGAGCTGTGCTTCATCTCTACCTGCGGTGCCATAGGTGCTGGATAATGCTTTTTCGGGCGCGAAGGCAGTGGGACCCCATTTGTTCAGTTGCAAATCACTACTTTTCGGGCTGTTCACTCGAGGGTCTTCGTAGAGGTTGCCATCGGATGGGGTGGCCTTCTCTGCCTTTACATTTGAGAGGCGGAACGCGACGCAGACAGTTTGGCGTTCTTTCTCATCGTAGAAGTTAATGTAAGACTTGTTTTGCAGCACACGCAGCGCTTTACGTGTTTGCGGCATTCCAGCGAGAATCGGACTATCACCTCGCCCGAGTTCGCCACCGTCGACGATGAAGCCTTCACTGGATGGGATCGTGTCGTATAGACGGTCAAATACGCCTGCGATAGGACTGGGCATCCAGCGTGGCTGGCGTATCGAGTTCATGGATTGCATCGCCACTTTATCGATTTTGCCACGGATTTCAAAGGAGCCGAAGTAGTAGATCGCTCCAATGGCGATTATGAGGATCGCGAAAAAGGCTAGCCCCAAGAGGCAGACCTTCTTGAGATGGCTTGAACTCGACTTTTTATTATTCGTCTTTCGACGAGTCGGTGCAGATTTGCGCGTCGATTTACGGGCAGTGGTTTTCTTGGTCGCGCGCTTTTTTACAGCCATGCGCACATACAAACCAAGACTCTGCGTTTATTCAAGATCGAGCTTCTTCAATTTTGGAGCGATCACCATCTGACAGTAGGGTGCCGTCTTATTCAGGCGGTAGTAGTCTTGATGGTAGTCTTCGGCCACATAGAAGGTGCTTGCGGCTGTGATCTCTGTGACAATGGGTTCCTCGAAGCCAGCTTGTGCAGCTGTCTTGGAAGCCTCGGCGGTAACGCGTTGCGCATCGCTATGGTAGAAAACCGCGGATCGGTATTGTGTGCCGCTGTCCGCGCCTTGTCGGTTCAAAGTGGTGGGGTTATGGGAGCGCCATAGCCAAGCGAGTAGGGTGTCGAAGGAAATGACTGTAGGCTCAAATTGGATTTGTGTGACCTCCGCATGGCCAGTTGTGCCTGTGCAGATTTCACGATAAGTGGGGTTTTTCGTTTTGCCGCCCATATATCCAGATGTGACAGAGTGGACGCCGTCGAGGTTTTCAAACACGGCTTCTACGCACCAGAAGCATCCGGCGCCAAATGTTGCGGTTTCGAGTGCGGTATTTTCTGTGTCAGGCATAGTGGTTTCTTTAGTTTCCGATTTTTCTGCTGTGCAGGCAACTGCAGTGAGAAGTGAAATGAGAATGGAGAGGACAGTTAAACGTGGTTTCATAATTGGAATGCGGGATGCGCGATGGGGGATTAGCTTCTTTGTGATTAGATTCTGTGGCAGCGAAATTATTCCCGAAAGATTGATTGCTTAGATTTCCCTCCCGAATCGCGTCTGACGTTACAACGAGATCACACCAGGGACTTGGGCAACGCGTTGGTAGATGGCGATCACTTCGTCGGAAGAGTGCATGTGCATTTCCATTGTATATGCAATGAAACGCCCAGAGGAAGACTCGTTAGCACGAACCGGATCGTCCGCAAAAAGCGCGAGGACAGTTTCGGTCTGGTCTTTTGGGACGATAAACTTGAACGGGTAGAGGCATGGCCAATCGTAGTTGGCATCCAACGAGGAACGGAAGGAGTCGAGTGATTCATCTTCTTTCATAAGGTGAGGTAGTATAACAGACACATCGCGTCCTGTCCAAAACCGAGTGATCTTTTTAACAGAATCCGTTCTTGAGTGCCTCCTGGCATTGACGCGCCCCATCTCAAGTGTTTGTCTGACCAATTCGTTTCAGAGGCTCTAGTCCTTAAAAATCTACGATCTATACATCATGGCTAATACTACTAAATACGATCTCGTCGTCATCGGCGGAGGACCTGCTGGCTACGCTGCAGCGATTCGCGCGGGGCAACTCGGCAAAAAAGTCGCTTGTGTTGAGCAAGAGCGCCCTGGTGGCACTTGCTTGAATTGGGGCTGTATCCCTTCCAAAGCACTTCTCAAGAGTGCGGAGTTGTTCAATAAAATCAATCATTGTGAAGATTTCGGTCTGAGTGTGAAGGGTGCGAGTTTTGATTTCACAAAAATCATTCAGCGCTCCCGCGGTGTTTCTGAAAACATGGCCAAGGGTATCGAATTTCTTTTTAAAAAGAACAAGGTCGAATATATCAAAGGTGTGGGCACGATCTCTGTGCCAGGCATGGTGGAAGTGACTGAGGGACCAGATAAGGGCAAAATCCTTTCCGCTGAGAAAATCTTGATCGCGACTGGCTGTAAGCCTCGCCAATTACCTGACATTGAAGTCGACGGTGAGCGCATCATGACATCCCGCCAAGCTTTGGAAATGAAGACCCAGCCCAAGTCCATCGTGATCGTCGGCGCGGGCGCAATTGGTGCTGAGTTTGCATATTTCTTAAATGCTTTTGGCACTAAAGTGACACTGGTCGAAATGCTCGATCAAGTATTGCCAGTAGAAGACCACGAAGTGGCTGCTGTCGTAGCCAAAGAGTTCAAAGCCCAAGGCATTGATTGCCGCACTTCGACTGCAGTTCAGAACATCAAGGTTGCTAAAAACAATGTGAAGATGGACCTCGTGAAAGGTGATAAGACTGAGTCTGTGACTGCCGATAGCGTGCTGGTTGCGATCGGCGTGGTTGCGAACACTGCAGGTCTTCTTTCCCCGCGTGTGAAGCTCGCTCAAGATCGCGGCTATATCAAAGTGGATGACAACTATGAATCTTCCGTTAAGGGAATCTACGCAGCTGGCGACATCATTGGGCCACCATGGCTCGCGCACGTAGCCACATACGAAGCCGTCCAAGCCGTCCAAGGTATGTTTGGCCATAGTAAGGCTAAGCAGGTTAAGAGCTTCCCCGGTTGCACATACTGTCTTCCTCAAGTGGCTTCCATCGGTAAGACCGAGAAGAAACTTAAGGAAGAAGGCATCGCCTATAAAGTCGGTAAGTTCCCATTCATGGCATCCGGCAAAGCAGTGGCATCCAATGCTTCAGTTGGTTTCGTAAAATTGCTTGTCGGTGAAAAGTATGGCGAAATTCTCGGCGCTCATATCGTCGGCGGTGAGGCGACTGAAATGATCGCAGAATATGGTCTCGGTATCCAACTCGAAGCCACTGCTGAAGACATTCATCATACCATCCACGCGCACCCAACCATGAGTGAAGCGATGATGGAAGCTGCGGCCGCCGTCTTCGGTGAAGCGATTCACATCTAAGTGAACGATTTTTAAGAACAAAGGCCGGGCGGTTGCGTCCGGCCTTTTTTGTGTCTTGTATCTGATAACACATGCTCAAGCCAATCGATAGAGGCGGCCTCCTGCTGCCGGACTTAGGCCTATGGTTCGATCCTCGCAAGCGTCGACCATTTGCGATCGTCTCGCATGCGCATGGGGACCACGTCGGTCGGCATGAGTGTTATATTGCCACGCCCGAAACGATTGCACTCATCCGTGTGCGGATGGGAGATGCGCTGGCTCAACGCGGCGTGGCTTTAGCCTACGGTGAGGTTTATGAGGGCAAGGGCTATAGCCTGAAGCTCTATCCGGCAGGTCATGTGCTGGGTTCGGCGATGGCATATGTCGAAACGGACGGGGGAGAAACGTTTCTCTACACGGGCGATTTTAAAACCCGCAAAGGCCTTGCGGCTGAAGCCATTGAAATCCCCCAGGCAGACACTCTGGTCATGGAGACCACCTTTGGTCGTCCAAGTTATGTGTTTCCATCGTTCGATAAAACTTGCGAGCAGCTGCACGCTTTTTGCGATGAGGCAGAAGCGATGGGAAAGACACCAGTTCTTCTGGCCTACTCGCTAGGCAAAGCGCAGGAGGTATTAAAGATTTTAGAGAGTCGTTCGCAGTCAATCATGGTGCATCGAACCATTGGTGAGCTGAACCAAGTGTATGCTCACTTCGGTGTGGAGCTTCCGAAAACTAGGCCCTTGGACTTCTTAAATATGGAGGGCAGCGTCGTTGTCATGCCTCCCAGTATGCTGAAAAAGCTGCCGCGCAAGGATTGTGTGGTGGCGATGGTCAGCGGGTGGGGCGCAGATGGTTCTGCTCGGTTTCGATTTGGTGTGGATGACGTGATCCCGCTTTCAGATCACGCCGACTACCCGGACTTATTGAAATTCGTCGAAGCGGTGAAGCCGAAGCAGGTCTACACGACCCATGGTTATGATGCAGACTTTGCTGCCGACCTGCGCCGTCAGGGGCTGGAGGCTTGGTCTTTGAACGGTAAAGACCAACTGGAATTAATGCTTTAAGAATGTTTGAATAAACTCCGACTTGCTCTGACCGGAATTGGTGCAATCATTGGCGCATGTCTTTCCAAACAGATGAACGCTTCAAGCAAGCAATTGACAAATTTGATGCGCTCAATGCGCAAGATACAAACCTAGTCGGTGATGTTCCAAAAGAGCTGCACGATGCTTTAGCGATGACACGTTGGCTTGAGGCGCTTTATCCAGATGCGGGGGAAGTCCCGCACTTGGCGGCTCGTTGCCAGCATCTATGCCGTTGGGAAAGACCGCGCAGTGAGTATCCGGAAGGTCGCACCGCTTATCTGCAGTGGCGCAGTGATTTGAAGAAGATGCACGCCGAAAAAAGTGCATCAGTTCTTAAGTCCGTTGGCTATACCACTGATGTGATCGATGCGGTAGTGGCGGTGAATCTTAAGCAGGGGCTCAAATCAAATGCGGATGTGCAGATGATTGAAGATGCGCTCTGTTTGGTTTTTTTGGAAAACCAATTTGAAGGCTACATTGGAAAATGGGAGGACGATAAAATCGTTCGTATCTTGCAAAAGACCTGGGGGAAAATGAGCGAGGTCGGGCACGGAGCTGCGCTGAGATTACCTTTATCAGATAAGGCTTTGAGCCTCGTGCAGCAGGCTTTGGCTTAGTTGCCGATTCCCTTGCGCGCACGCGCTTCGATACATTGTTCGCTGCCCGCTTCAAAACGTCGGCATACTTGCGGCCTTGTCTCATAGATTTGGCAGAGCTGATCTTCTTTAAGGAAGGCGCACTGTTCGTGAAACGGCAGTGGATACATGAGGTATGCTTTATCGTCTGTCTGCAAGTGAGGTTCCAGGTGCTTGGTCTCTCGTTTGATCCGTGGTTCTAGCTCGGCATCTTGCGCACTAGCGAAAATAGGAAAGCACCGACAGCAAGCGCCACAGTTCATGCAGTCATAGGTATTGGCATCCATATATAAAAAGAGTCCCGTCGTCATTGACAACGGGACTCATGTAAAAGCAGTTTAGCTAAGACTAAACAATCGCTGAGTCAGCGCTGAAGAGTTCTTCTGTGCTTGTGTCGGCTGCGTCTTTCTTGTCGCAAGATTTTTTGCAGGCAAATTCAGTTGAAACTTCGGAAAGCTCTTCTGTGCTTGTGTCAGCAGAGTCTTTCTTGTCGCCACAAGTTTTGGCGCAAGCAAGTTCTGTAGATACTGAAGTGAGTTCCTCTGTGCTAGTGTCAGCAGCGTCACCTTTTTTGTCGCAAGATTTCTTGCAGGCGAATTCAGCGGATACTGAAGTGAGTTCTTCTGTGCTTGTGTCAGCAGCGTCTTCCTTCTTGTCGCAAGATTTCTTGCAGGCAAGTTCAGTGGAGGCTGCAGTGAGCTCTTCAGTGGTAGTGATGGTCTCTGTGGAGTCCTTCTTTTTATCACAGGATTTTTTGCTGCAATCAGAGCCTGCGTAAGAAAGGGAAGCGGCGAGCGCGAGGATGGAGATAACTAGTAGTTTTTTCATATGTATTTTTTTATGGTTAAATTGTATTGGGGAGATCGAAGCTAAATGCAGAAAGTTTCGAATTTCAACAGGAGATGTATGATTAATTCGTAAATTTCGCCCTCTTGGCATCGATTTGGGCTAAATTTGCCTCAAGATCTGTAGCTGACTGCGTTTAGAGAGCAGTGATTCGATCGCTTCTGCTGATGCGAAGGACAAGCCTGTAGACAGCGCATCGGCTTCTGTTGCCGTTGGTGCGATCACGCTGAGGCTTTTCCAGCGTGTGCTTGGAAGTCCAGTTTTGGGGTGAATCAGATGGTGGTAGCGCCCATCTTTGGAAAAACTGCTGCCGTAGCTGCCACTGGTGGCGAGGGCCTGATTGTCTAGCTCGACGACTTCCTTAATGGTTTCCGGCGAGTTAGCGTCTTTGATGCCCATGTTCCAAGGTCGCTGTTCGGGGTGGGGGCCAATGGCACGTGTTTCGCCCAGCTCGACTAAGACGTTTGTATAGCCAGCACTGCGCAGCATGTCAGTGATGTGGTCGGTGATGAAACCTTGTGCAATCCCGTTGAGCGTGAGTTGCATTTCGGGTCGATTGAACTGGATCGAATGCCTGTCGTGTTGCACGTGTTCCCAGCCAGTTTTGGCCCTAGCTGCGTCGATTAGATCTTCGGCAGGTTCAGTATTCGGGTTTTTTTCGAAGTGAGACGCATACGCTTTCCAGAGTGGTTGAACGGTCGGGTCAAACAGTCCGCCAGTCGCCGAGTGTGCTTCATCTGCGGCATTCAATAAAGCATTCCACTCTGCGGAAGGGGCGGTTAGGCAACGATCGCGATTGAGTTTCGATAGCTCAGAATCGTGTTGATAAAGGCTAAAGATTGTTTCGAGCCGGCGAATTTCTGCGAAACAGTGCTTTAAGATCTTCTGCGCGGTCGCGCGGTTGTCGGTATACAAAGTAAAGCGACCCTCTGCGCCGAGAGTGTAGCCGCTCCATCGAACAGGTTCGAGGCTTGGGCTCGCTGAAGCCATCCGGCTTATATTTAGCCCCGCGACACTGGTCGCTAAGATGGTGATGAATCGACGGCGTTGCATTAGTTGGTAGGCTGCGCAGTGGAGCGGCGTGACTTACGTAGCCATCCGCCGATGCCGGAGGTGATTAAGAGAATGATGGCCACTGCACTCAGGTCCATCAATGTGCGGCCACCCCAGCCGAAGAGGCGCCCAGAGTGGAGGTCTAGAAGCACACGATATAGCGAGACTCCGCCGCCTTGGAAATTGTCTAAGATCTTCTGTGCCGCGTCATCATCGAGCTCTATCTGCAGCATTGGAATGACGTTGTAGCCGCCATCGTATTTTTGGAACTCGAGCCAATTTTCGTCCGCCGTCCACGCGCCGGATTCAGCCACTAACACAGCTTTGCCGCGTGCTGTTATGCCCACTGCGCTGAGGGTGGCATAGGGGAGCTGGCTGTTGCTAACCTTTTCGATGAGCTGACCATCGGGCGTAAAGTAAATCAAGGCGTCGGCGGTCGCGACGACTGTGGTTATGCCGTCTTTGATGATGTCGATTGGGGCGCTGGCTTGAATCAGTGGCTCGCCATTGTAGAAAAGTTGTCCGTCCAGGTGCGCAATCGTATTGGATTCATGAATACGGTATGCCGTGATTTCATTGCCTGCCGCCATGCCATAGCGATCTAGGATCATGCTGTTGCGAATCGTGATGTCGTCGAGTCCCAGTCGCTCGGTATGATTCAGTAAGAGCCCGGTAACCGAGAGCACGAGTAGAAAGAGGGCGGACGCGAAGCCCATCCAGCGATGCCAGGCGAGGATCGTGCGCTTACGTGGTAATTGTAGGCTCATAGTTGCATGGCCTCCTTGTGCAGATGCAGGGCCAGTTTGGAGAGGCGGGTTAGGGCGTTGACAGATAGGGTCGCGCCACTAATTCCGTCGATTTTTCTGTTTAGCGTATTTTCGTTGGTCAGTTCAAGCCCCTCAAATTGATCCGTGAAGAAAGGGTAGCGCACTTCCCATCCATGGCTTTCGCGGTAGATCAAGACCTGCATTTGGAGCAGTGCATCGT
>JANQXM010000063.1 GCA_030729385.1 Opitutales bacterium
TTCTAGGGATCCAGACTAACTTTTCAAGTGGTCCATTTCAGGTAACCTCGACCAAGAGGAGGATTATTTTTGGTGTATCGATCCGCTGGATGGAACCTTGCCCTTTACGCAGCAAAAGCCCGGCTATGCCGTTTCGATTGCGCTGATCCGGCACGATGGGAAGCCAATGCTGGGGGTGGTATTTGACCCGGTGGCTGGCACATTGTATCGAGCGGTTGCAGGGCAAGGCATCATGCGAGATGGTCGTGCCTGGGAAGCGCGGACCATGAGTGACGATCGCTCACAGCAGTGCTTACGCTTTTACTGTGATTGCACTTTTGAGACACAGTCCAATCGCGAGGAGATGGTGGCGCGCATGGAAGCCTTTGCCGTTCAATTTGGTTTTAGCGGGTTGGATGTGGTGATCGGCGGCGGCGCGGTCATGAACGCTTGCAGTGTGTTGGAATGCCCACCGGCGTGTTACTTTAAATTGCCTAAGATGAAGGCGGGTGGCGGCTCGATCTGGGATTTTGCGGCAACTGCTTGTTTGTTTCAAGAGGCTGGCGGGGCCGTCGCGACAGATTTTGCGAGTGGGGCGCTGGACCTGAATCGTGCGGATTCGACTTTTATGAATCATCAAGGAGTTTGCTTTGCCTCGAACAGTGAATTGCAGGCTGGTTTGGCTGCTTTTTTTAATATGCCTGCGGATGGGGTGTCAGGTCCGAAACTATAGTCTCGGATAATTATTGAATCAAAGCGAACGGCAGTTGCGCTTCAGTAAATTCAACTTATACCTCTTTTTATATGTCTGAGAATGTTCCAGCAGAAGCCCCATTGCTTTCAGTTCGTGATCTAAAAGTCCACTTCCCGATAAAGGGTGGGGTGCTCCAACGCACGGTGGATGTTGTGAAGGCTGTAGATGGTATTTCTTTCGATGTTATGCGTGGCCAGACGGTTGGTTTGGTCGGTGAGAGTGGCAGTGGTAAAACAACGACTGGTCGGGCCATCGCCCGTTTAGTGCCAATCGAAGCGGGCAGTATCGTTTATGAGGGGCAAGATTTGGCTCCCTTGTCGCGCGCGGAGTTTTTTGCCTACCGTAAGAAGATACAGGTTATCTTTCAGGATCCATTCGGTTCACTCAATCCGCGGATGACGATCTACAGCATCATCGCGGAGCCATTGGACATCCATTTCAAGTCGTGGTCGCGAGCACAAAAGGAAGCTCGGGTGGCGGACTTGCTGGAAAAGGTCGGCTTGAGCGCGGATTTCATGCAGCGCTATCCGCACCAGTTTAGTGGTGGGCAGCGTCAACGCATCGGGATCGCACGTGCCTTGGCCGTGGAGCCGGACTTCATCATTTGTGACGAACCGGTGAGTGCGCTCGACGTGTCGGTGCAGGCGCAGATCGTCAACTTGTTGCAGGATTTACAGGAGGAGCTGAACCTGACCTATCTCTTCATTGCACACGACCTCGCAGTGGTGGAGCACATCAGCGATCAGGTGCTGGTCATGACTGAAGGTAAAATCGTAGAGCAGGCGTCGGCGGATGAAATTTATGCAAATCCACAGCATCCATATACTCGGAAGCTGCTGGAGGCGGTGCCGAAGCTGTAGCTTTCACTTGATCCTTGAGCGAGTTGAGCTATGTTTAGTTTTATGAAATCTATGATACAAAAACTACTCGCTGTCTCGTTGATCTTTTCTTTCATGCTGCTCACGGGCTGCAACACGATGAAGGGTCTCGGGCAAGATGTGGAATCGCTCGGTGAGTCGATGCAAAAAGCCGGCGATTGATTTATTTTGGAGGGTGGTGCTCTGTCACCGCCGTGCGAATGTTTTTATTGTAGGGTTCGTTATCCTTAACGAACCGAAAGCTAATGCAGTGCGGCGCGATGCGGAAATCGCGCCCTACCGTGATAGATGTAAAACGTGCACTATATCCCGAGCTCCAGTTGCTCTGGGCTGCTGTCAGTTTCGGCGAAACGCACGCCAAGTCCGAGGAGACGCACGGGTTGTCCACTGCGGCCCCATGCTTCGCGTAGTAATTGACGATAGAGCTTAGGCTCGGCTTGCTGTGCCGGCATCTCTGCGGTGGTGCGCTGGAAGTCGCTGAACTTCAATTTGACTAAGACCTTGGCGATTTTTCGGTCGGGTGCGCTGCTTCGTAAGTCTTCCATGAGCTCGCCATGTTGACGCATCAATGCCTCTTCACAGTCTTCCAACGACTCTAAGTTCTTAGAGAAAGTGCTTTCGTTGCTGAGTGACTTTCGCACGCGGTTGGCTTCGACGGGGCGTTCGTCGATCCCACGACAGAGCCGATAGAGTTCGAGGCCGAAGCTACCGAATTCGCTAGCTAGCTCGGTTTGGTTGAGGGCTTGCAGTTGGCCGCAGGTTTCAATGCCCATCTCGGTGAGGCGAGCGGCGCTCTTTGGCCCGACGCCCCAGATCCGCCGCACGGGTAGTGGGAGTATGAACGCATCAATCTGTGAAGGTGGGACGACGCATTGCCCATTCGGTTTGTTCCAATCGCTGGCGATCTTGGCGACTAGTTTATTGGGTGCGATGCCGGCGGATGCGGTGAGTCCGGTTTCGTGGTGAATGGCTTGGCGAATTTCTTCGGCGAGTTCAGCGCCGCTGCGTTTTTGGTGTGTGACGTCGAGATAGGCTTCATCCAGTGAAAGTGGCTCGATCAGATCGGTGTAACGTTTGAAAATTTCGCGTATGGCTCGTGAGGCTTCACGGTAGAGTTCAAAGCGGACGGGGAGAATGACGAGCGAGGGGCACAGTTCGCGGGCTTTGAAAACCGGCATGGCAGAGCGGATGCCAAATTCGCGGGCAGCGTAGTTGCAGGTGGTGAGCACACCGCGACCCGAGGCGCCGCCGACCGCGATCGGGCGATTTGCCAGCTCCGGATGCTCACGCATTTCCACCGCTGCATAAAAGCAGTCCATGTCGATGTGGATAATGCGTCGGAGTTTGGGCATTTTATTTAAGGGGTAAGGGGTGAGGGGTGAGGGGTGTGAGGTGAGAGGTAAGAGGTAAGCGGTGAGAGGTGAGAGGTGAGTTGGAAGTGTGTTGCCTCATCGGCTCTAATCTAGCTAGTGTTCAAAAATATGGCTGAAGCTACAACCTTTACGATTCGTTATTCTTTTCGTTTTCCGGACCAAACGGAGAAGGTGTTTGATGTTGAATTGGATAGTCAGACTGGAGCGTTGATTCAACCGAAACGTGAGAGCTATCCGAGTTGGACGAAACTAGGGCTGCATCAATGCCGGCACTGTCCGCTGAATAAAGAAGAACATCCACAGTGCCCGGTGGCTGCGAGTTTGGTGGACGTTGTGGATTTCTTTTACGATTCACATTCGATCAATAAAGTGGATGTGACGGTGCAGACTCCGCATCGTGAGACCCACCGTAAAGACATGCTCCTCTTTCCCGCAATTAGTTCCTTGATCGGGATTCACATGGCGAGTTCTGGATGTCCGCATTTAAACAAGTTGCGGCCGATGGTGCTGCACCATCTTCCGTTTGCGGATTCCAACGAGACGATATATCGCGCGCTTTCGATGTATGTGTTGGCTCAGTATTTTCGTCGAAAGAAAGGGCTGACTCCAGACTGGGAATTGACTGGCTTGAGTGAGATTTACACGAACATCAATATCTTGAATCGTGACTTTAGCCACCGCTTGGCGAACGAAAGCGATAAGGAGGCGTCCAGAAATGCCATCACTAGCTTGGACTGCTTTGCGCAGATGATTGAGTTTTCGATCACAGAAGAAATGCTCGAAGAACTGGAGTTACAGTTCGCGGGGTATTTGAGCGAGTAGAGGTGAGTGATCGCAAAATTGTAGGGGCTGTGCTTGGGAATCAGCTTCAACTAATCGGTTGCGCTAAAACGAAGGGACGCACGATCATAGCGTTGAAGTGGGTGTCGTTTTTCTTCCAGTGTTCGACGTGAAGGTCGCAGGGTTGAACCAAATCACCGGACTTGAGCCAGGCTTGGACTTGGTCGGAGTCGTCGTTGGTGAAAGCGAGCCCTGCAGTTTTTAAATCGAGGGCTGGGTCGACGTAGATCATTGAGCCGCTTTCGTAGTGAGGGCGCAAATAACTCCAATCGACATCACCGGAATACTTTTCCAGCTTTTCGAGATCGCTTAGATTGTCTTCGGCTGGGTTGTAGTCACTCAGCTTCGACGGAATATCGGACTTTGAACGTCCAACATTGAACTCTGAATTGGAAGGACCCTCGATCATTGCCTCAGCACTTCATCATTCGAAGTTGGACGTTCGATGTTCAATAGCGTTCCCTAGATCTTCTCGACGACTTTGTCGGCGAGGCCGTATGCGATGGCTTCGTCGGCAGTCATGTAGAAGTCGCGGTCGGTATCCTTTTGGATTTTCTCAAGTGGTTGACCGGAGCTTTCAGCAAGGATCGCGTTGAGTTCATCGCGGAGACGTTCCATTTCCATTGCTTGGATATGGATGTCGACAGCGACGGCGATCATTTGACCGGAAATCAGCGGTTGGTGGATCAAGACGCGAGAGTGTGGGTAAAGGAAGCGTTTGCCCTTATCGGCACCACATAGAAGGATCGAACCCATGCTCGCAGCCATACCTGTGACAACCACGGTGATTGGAGAGCTGATAAGCTTCATGGTGTCGTAGATCGCCATGCCTGCTGTGATCGAACCACCCGGCGTGTTGATGTAGAAAGTGATTTCCTTGCCTGGCGCATCCATCTCCAAATAGAGGAGCTTTTCGGTGACTTCGCTGGCAGTCTTGTCGGTCACGCCGCCCCAGAGGAAGATTTTACGCTCCTTGAGAAAGGTTTCTTGAATCTTGATTCCGGACTTCTTGTCTTCGTCTTTTGATTTTTTGTCGGCCATGAGTAAATGTGGTGTGTGTTTAATATTCCGCCGAGAGCGGACTATTAGAATTAAGGAGTCAGAATTCAGAAATTAGAATGATAATTTGAATGCTTCGTAGATAATAAAATTAAAAAGAGCATGTGTGGCTGATCTTTCAACCTAGAAAGCATATTCTATTACCAATAGGTGAGTAATACGCTTCAATGCTGCTGAATTCTGACTACTGACTTCTGTATTCTATTTTATCCTTCGATCTTATCGACGCGAGCGATGTGACGACCGCCTTCAAACTCGGTGTCGAGCCAGATGCCGACGAGTTTTAGAGCTAATTCTTCTGAGACTGGGCGAGCGCCCATGGCGATGCAGTTGGCGTTATTGTGTAGCTTGGTCATCTCGGCTGACCATTCGTCCCAGACTAAACCGCAACGCACGCCTTTTACCTTGTTGGCGACGATCGCTTCACCGTTACCGCTGCCACCGAGGACGATCCCGAGGTCGGCTTTGCCTTCGGAGACAGCCTGAGCGGCTGGCCGGATGAAGTCTGGATAGTCACAGGACTCAGTTGAGTGGCATCCACAATCGATGACGATATGTCCGCGATCTTGTAGGAGTTTGGTGATAGGTGCCTTCAGCGGGAAGCCCGCGTGGTCGGTGCCGATAGAAATAGTCAGGGAGTTTTGGCTCATGGCAGAAGTAAAAGAGCGAGTTTGCGACTAGGGCAATACGTAATCTTGGTTTGAGCCGGAATCTTCACTGGATGGAGAATTCGGCCACATGTGTAAAGGTAGGGACGGCTGCCTTCAGCCGTCCGAAGTATCTGGCGGACGCTTGAGGGCAAGCGTCCCTACCGTAGGAAGTAATTCGGAAATCGTAGGAGACCGTCTACTTCGTCTCCTTCGGATCCAGCGCGTCGCGCAATCCATCGCCGATGAAATTGAGTGCGAAGAGTGTGATTGAGAAAAACAGTGCGGGAAAAATCAATTGCCAGGGGTAGATATCGATTTTTTTGGCGCCTTCATTGATGAGCACGCCCCACGAGCTCATTGGCGGTTGCACGCCGAGCCCGAGGAAGCTGAGGACGGATTCGAGTAGAATCACTGAGGGGATCATCAGCGTGGTGAAGACGATGATTGGACCGAGGCAGTTTGGCAGGATGTGGCGAATGAGGATTCTGAAGTGTGAGGCACCATAGACTTTTGCGGCGTCGATGAAGTTGAGCTTGCGTAAGGCTCTGGTTTGTCCGCGCACAATGCGGGCCATGGTCAACCATTCGACCGCGCCGATGGCCATGAAAATTAGGATGATGCTCTTTTTGTCGAAAGTCACCGTGAGGATGATGACGATCATGGTGAAAGGTAGCGCATAGACCGCATCGACGAAGCGCATCATCAGGTCTTCGACTTTACCGCCGACATAACCGGCAATGGAGCCGTATATGACGCCGATCACGAGTGCAATGAAGGTCGCCGCGAAGCCGACACCAATCGAAATGCGTCCACCGATGAGGATGCGGACAAAGAGGTCGCGACCGAGGTCGTCGGTGCCGAACCAGTGTTGCGCTGAGGGTGATTGAGCTCCGTAGGCGAGGTCCTGCTGGTTGAGGCTGTAGCTGCTGAGCCATGGACCGATCCAGCACATCAATGTAATGGTGATAAACAGCACGCCGCCAATCTGGGCCATGCGGTTACGTTTGATGTGCTCCCATGCATCGCGCCCGAGGGAAGTCGCTTCAAGCGCGGCCTTTTCTCGTTCTTGTTTAGTCATGGCGTGAGCGTGGATTCATCCACATTTGGATGAGGTCGACGATGAGGTTAAACAGGATGATGAGTGTGGCGTAGAAGAGGACGGTTCCCATGACCATGGTGTAGTCTCGGTTCAACGCGGCATTTACAAAGAAGGGACCGAGACCGGGGATGAAGAAGATGGTTTCTACGACAAAGGAGCCGCTGATCAAGCCGGCGGCAGCGGGTCCTAGATAGGCAACCACTGGGTTGAGCGCGGTGCGTAGTGCGTGGCGGATGATGACTGTTTTCTCTGCCAAACCTTTGGCACGGGCGGTGCGTATATAATCGTCTTGCAGCACGTCCAACATCCCACTGCGTGCCAGTCGGGCGATCGACGCGGCATAGAGTAAGCCGAGCGTGATGGCTGGCAGCACCCGGTCGGTGGCGAAGGTCCAGCCCAACGGGTTGAACCAGTCTAGATGCAGGCTGAAGAACAACAGTAGGATGGGCCCGACCACGAAGGAGGGCAGGCAGATGCCGATCGTGGCAATACCCATAAGACCCGTTTCGGTGGGGGTGTTGTGCTTGATCGCGGCGATAGTGCCGATGGGGATGCCGACAGAGAGCGCAATGAGTAGCCCCCAGAGCCCGAGTTCGAGCGATACGGGAAATGCTTGAATGATGATTTCCTGCACGTCCCAGCCCGGATATTTATAAGAGGGACCTAAGTCGCCTTGGAGGATGTTGCCGAGGAACTCGAAATACTGCTCGTGGAGCGGAAGGTCTAATCCGTAGTGAGCCTCGATCTTTTCTTTGATTTCAGGAGGCAGCGGTTTTTCATCATCGAAGGGCCCGCCTGGAGCGAGTCGCAAGAGCAGAAACGTCGCCGTGGCCACGACCCACAATGTGGGAATGGCTTGTAGCAGGCGTCTGATGATTAAATTAAACATTTAATTAATGAGTAATTGCTAATGGGTAATGGCTAAATGATCTGTGGAATGAGCTATTATTCATTACTCATTATCAATTAACTTGATCGCTTGGTAGGGATGGTTGTCGAGGATACTGGGATACCAGCCTTGCACGGCATCGTCGATCAGGCGACTGGTGACGTAAAAGTAGATGGGGATCACCGGCATTTCATCGAGTAGAATGGCTTCGGCTTTTTGGAAAATCGCTTTGCGAGCTTCGGGGTCGAGGGTGACCGCGGCTTGCTTGATCAGTGCGTCGTATTCGGGGCTGCTCCACTCGGTGTGGTTGTTGCCGTTGTTGGTTTCGCCGAGGCTGAGAAAAGTGTTGGGGTCGTCGTAGTCGCCAAACCAAGAAGCGCGGAGGATGTCGAACTCGCCGGCTTCGCGCGTGGAGAGGTAGGCTTTCCACTCTTGGTTGTGTAGCTCGATGTTGATGCCGAGTTCTTTTTTCCACATTTGCTGTATCGCGACGGCGATCGTGCGGTGCGACTCGCTGGTGTTGTAGAGCAGTTCGAAAGCGGGGAAGCCTTTGCCGTCAGGGAAACCGGCTTCGGCGAGGAGTTGGCGGGCGAGATCAGGATCGTAGGGGAAGCGGGCTTCGGCGTTATAGCCACCGGCGTTGGGCGGTGTGAAATGGTAGGCGGGTTGTTGTCCGGCTTTGAGGACGTGTTTGGTCAACTCTTCCCGATTGATCGTGTAGGCGAGCGCTTTGCGCACGCGGGGGTCGGCGAGCGGACCGCGTGAAGTGTTGAGCATGTAGTAGTAAACCCCCAGCGATGTGGCGAAGTTGATGGTTTCGGGGCGGTGCTCGCGATACCAATCGATCCGATGGATCGGCACGGTGGCGGTGATGTGCAAATGCCCGGAGCGAAAGGCGCGCTCTTCGGTATCGATCTCAATCGGGAGGAAATGTATGCCGTTTAAATTGACGGATTCGATATCGCGGAAGTGTGGGTTTTTGACTGCGTAAACTTCTGTATTGAGCCGCCACTTTTTTAGCAGATATGGACCATTGCCTACATAGTTGCCCGCTTTGGTCCATTTAGAGATGCGTTCCGTCATGCTGCCATGTTTCAGGATCGTGGGCGGGTGAACAGGGAACCATGTATTATGAGCGAGCAAGCTGAGGAAATAGGGGGTGGCTTGCTCCAGTTCGATTTGCAGGGTGTGGTCGTCGATCGCTGTAGCGCCAACTTTCGAGAAGTCGGTGAGTTTGCCGGTATGAAACGCTTCTGCGTCGCGCATCGGATACAGCATGTAGGCATACGGGGCACCTAACAGTGGTGTGAGGATGCGCTCGAATGAAAACAGAAAATCCTCCGGAGTGACGCGGTCACCATTTGACCAACATGCATTTGGATCGAAATGAAAGGTGTAGAGTAGACCGTCTTCGGAGATATCCCAAGATTTGGCGACGCCCGGTAGCACGCGCATGGTCTCTGCGTCGAGCGTGGTGAGCCCTTCGAGGAAGGCCATCATGATCGAATACTCAGTTAAGCCAGTTGAAAGGTGTGGGTCGAGTGTCGCTGGTTCGGCGCCGATGCCGAGATAGAGTTCTTGGGTGGTATTTCCGAGCTCAACGTTGGTCTTCTTCTTTGTGCAGCCGACCGTCATCCAAAGCAAGCAGCTCAGGCAGAGGGTGGTAATGAAATAACGGCGATGCATGTTGCACTATTCGGTAGTTGGCGAACCGCAGACGCGCAAGGGGAATTCAAAGGAATTGTGAGTTGCAAGCTGGCTCTGTAATTTGAAACCACGAAGGGCACGAAGATCACGAAGGCTATTCAGGCGTATTAATTATTACGCAGAGTTGTTTTATCGGATTCGTGACTATCTGTGTGGCTTCGTGGGAAATTTACGTCGTATCAGCTTTGTGGCTCTGCGTCTTGAGTGGCGAAGGAGCGGGCGTGAGCTATCAGAGATTGGTTCTAGGGCTTGCTTCATCTTCGTGTCCTCCGTGCCCTTCGTGGTTTAATTAGACCTTCAAGAGTCGTTCGATGTTCCCGTGGAGGATTGCTTCCAGTTCCTTCTCGCTCAATCCCGCCTCGTCGCGGATGGAATCTAGGAAGTGCTGCATCTGCGCTTGTTTTTGCTGGCGTGGATAGACGCGGAGTGGGAAGTCCGAGCCATACAGCACTTTGTCGCTGCCAACGGCATCTATTACCGAACGAAAAACCGTGGGCTCATAGAGTAGTGGGCTCGCGGCAGTATCGTAGTAAACGTTCTTCAGTGATTTGCGTAGTCGAGGATTGGCTTCAAAGAACGGGAGGCCGCCGCCCCAGTGGGCTAGGATGATCTTTAAGTCGGGGTGGGCTTCGGCTTTGCGGACGAAGTCTTTGAGTGGGGTTTCGATGCTGCCCGGATGATCGTGACCTGCCGCCTCGGTGGCGTGGAGATTGACGAGCCAGTTGTTTTTGACGCACCACTCGGCGAGCGCGAACCAAGCGGGACTGCTGGAGGCGAACTTCTGTGCGCCGTTGTGTAGCTCGCCCACACCACGGAGACCGAGGGCTTTGGCGGCTTCGAGTTGGTCGACGACATTCTCGTTGGGATAGATCGAAGCAAAGCCGATAAAGCGATCCGGTGCATGGCTGATCCAGTCGGCGATGACTTGATTGTGCCAGCGGCAGGTGGATTCGTGTTCCCAATACCAACCGAGGAGAACGGCTTTCGCGACGCCATTGGCATTCATCTCAGTGATCATGGATTCGGGGGTGCTCCAGTCTTGGATCGAAATTTTATCTTCCGGAGCCACGAGATCGGCCCAATGCAATTCATTGCGCTGCTCCGCCCAAGCACGCGGGTGGGCCACTACCTCGGGAGGGTAGCAGTGCGTGTGGCAGTCAATGATTCCTGAATAGGTCATGGTCGTTATAACTATAATACGCTTGTTAGTGGGATTTTCCTAGGACGAATTCATGGTCTTAATCTTAATCCTACTCTTAATCATAATCTGTCGCTGGGGGGGAGTAATCAGTAAGATAGACATTCTTGTCTGTCTGCATTTGGAAAACACAGACAGGAATGTCTGTGCTACTTGGAGATTTATCTTTTCGGTTGACCGAGTTTCGATGCTTGCCCGATATCGTGCGCATGTTAGAAACACCATCCGATGTAAATGCCGCACCAGCGGACGCCGAAGTCACAGCAACAGGCCTTGCCTCCAAAGTATTGGAAGCGGGTTCGGGAGCAGGTCATCCTGCCGCAGCCGATACCGTCACTGTCCATTACAGTGGTTGGACGACTGATGGCAAAATGTTCGATAGCTCGGTCAAGCGCGGTCAGCCAACTAGTTTTCCGCTCAATCGCGTGATCAAGGGCTGGACTGAAGGTTTGCAGCTCATGAGCATCGGTGAAAAGCGTCGTTTCTGGATCCCCGCGGACCTTGCTTATGGTGAAAAACCAGGCGGCGGTCGTCCAGGTGGTTTGTTGGTGTTTGATGTGGAGCTTATCTTGGTCGAGAAGGCACCCGAGCCACCAAAGACTCCTGAAGACGTTGCTGCGATTCCTGATTCTGCAGAAGTTCGCCTAAGTGGTTTGGCATCGCGTGTGTTGATTGCTGGCACTGGTAGTGTGCATCCGACAAAAGACGATATGGTCACTGTTCACTACAGTGGTTGGACAACAGACGGTCAGCTTTTTGATAGCTCTGTAGCTCGTGGCGAGCCTGCTAGTTTTGGACTCTTTCAAGTCATCGCCGGTTGGACAGAAGGTGTGCAATTGATGGTCGAAGGCGAAACTCGCCGCTTCTGGATCCCTGGTAAGTTAGCCTACGGTGAAAAGCCACAAGGCGGCGCACCCGGCGGCACATTGGTATTCGACGTGCAGCTGATTAAGATCGGTAAGTAGAACCAGACCTTAGATTTTTCGAGAGAGCCGCTTCGTCTGGAGCGGCTCTTTTTATTTGGTGTGTGGAGACGTGGCCGACTGTGCGATGATTGATTTACAACCGCTGCGCTAGAGTGCCCTGCGGGCGAGATTAGGGAGGTAAAGATTGCCATGAAATCTCTTGGGGGACAGAAAGGTGTCATGGATGATTACACTGAATTAACCGGAACCATAATCGGTGCGGCAATGGAAGTGCACGACTACTGGGGTCCAGGACTTATCGAAAGTATTTATGAGAAAAGCTTACAACATGAGCTTGCGCTACGAAACGTTGAGGTAAGGCGTCAGGTCAAGCTTCAGCTCAAATACAAAGATTTAGAATTAGATGACGACTATGCTCTGGACCTAATTGTGGATGGTAAAGTCATCGTTGAACTAAAAGTCGTGAAAGAACTCGCCCCCATACATGAGGCGCAACTAATGACCTATATGAAGCTAACAGGCTGCAAAGTTGGATTGTTGATTAATTTCAATGTAATCCGCCTTAAAGAGGGCATCCGGCGACTATCCCTTCCTGAATAACCGTCCTCATCGTCAAAACTTTCCCTCCGAAAACTCCCCTCTCTAGCGAAGCGGTTGTATCAAATTTAAGATGCAATGGCATTGACTCATGTGGACCCCTTACGGGCGGAGTCACGGTAGCAGTTGCTCGCGTTCCTGTGGCGTCGGCAGTTCGCAGGCTCCATTGGGTGATAAACGTTCACGATTTCGGGCGATCCAATTGTAGACCGCGTCTCGGAAGCCGTTGGGCAAGTAGAGCAACACGCGGGCGGTGAGACGCCATGCGCTGCCGGTGTCGATGAGGGCATACAAGACAGCTTCAGAGCGTAGATAGACTGCGCCTTCTCTTCGGCGATAGACCGCAGTGGATAGTTCCTTGCGCAAGCCTTCGGGTAAGAGCGATTGCGCGGTCGTCCCTTGGAGTGGGGCAAAGTGCAAACGCCGCAGGCGATCTCGCTTCAACAAGAAGCGCACCGACCGCGTGCAAATCCCGCAATCACCATCGTAGAAGAGTATCCGGTCCATGAATCACTTATAATGAGATAAGTCTATCTGTCCATTCTTGTGAATGTTTTGACCCACGAATGCCGCGTAAGAGCAAATGTCATGATATCTCAAAATTACATAATAACTTGTTCGTCCAAAAGCTGCGCTCTCAGCTGTCCTATGCCCTGTTGAAATATGCACCGCAACTTTCTCTTAGGCGTTGGGTTTATCCATTGATGAAATTCCATCTCTTCACCTTCACCGCTACCCTCTGTGTTACCTCCTATATTTGCATCGGAGAATTACATGGGCAGTCCAGGAATTCGGAAAAGCAGGGTGGAAACGATTGGTCGGCGGAGGAGTATAGCGGTAGCCGGACTGAAAAGAATTTGAGAGCTGCTATGACCTCGAAGGGATTCGCTTGGTTGAGTGGTTCCCCAGCGGATAACGAGAAGCTGTCTATTGGCAAAAATGCTCAGTTCTTCGGCTTCGTCGCCCTTCGTTATCAGAGTGGTCGTGCTGCAAACCGAGGAGCATTGGGGCGGGGATTCTTTGCGATTTCTGATGAGACGCAAAGGGAGATTCTGCCCAAAGCTGTCCTCGCTGAGGACGCGCCGCTCAAGAAATGGTGGGAGGTTCGTAAGGAGATATTACGCCTTTTCGAGAACCATCTCTACAACAGCGAGGAGATTGATGAAAAGTTGGCCTCGGAACTTGGAGTTGAGTGGTCCAAGCTGGGAGCGGCCATTGCGATTCATGAGGCCCGTGGATTTGCTGCTTTGGAAGACGCACTAAGTGACGAGCAACGGGCACAGCTAAAGGTCTGGCGCGAGAATCCTGAGAAATCACACAAGCTCGGTCAGAAGGGTCAGATTAGGTCGGATGATCTGAACCGAGATCAGTTGAAGCAACTGGAGGACCTCTATGCGAAGGCATTTTCCTGGATCACGGGAACTTCGGAAGACAACGAAATCATTCCCTTGGGGCAGCCCGCCCAGTTTTTCGGCTTTGTCTCCATTCGGCACAAGAGTGGACATGCCGCCAACCGGGGTAAGATTTCCAAATCCTTTCTGGAGATCCTCGATCGCGATCAATCGGATATCATTGACCATGCCATTGATGAACAGATGCCGGTAGTGAAGCGCTTTCTTGAGCAGCGTCACCGGTTTCTTGAGGAACTCGCCTTGCTTCGCACCGAGCCGAACGTATTTGACGAGGATCGTGCAATGGAGCTAGCTGCCAAAATGGGGGAGCTGGAGGTTAAGGCAGGATGGATTGAAGCGAAAGCCTATCGAAAGATTCGAGAAAGCATGACTGCCGAACAGACGTCCCAAATGATGAAGCTTCGAGGCGATTATGTTTTGGATGAAGCACAGGTTGCTTTGTTGTCGCCTGAGGAGCGTGGAGCGCAACTTGCTATTCTCTGTGCCGGTTGCCACGGCACACCAGGAAATTATCGCGCGGAGATGATAGGGCCGTCGCTGGAGGGTGTTTTCGACCGCCCGATCGCCTCACAAGTTGGCTTCCAGTATTCGGACGCCCTGCGGAAGCTCAATGACGGGAAACCTTGGACAGTGGAGAAATTGGATGGGTATCTCGCTTCACCGAAAACCTATGCGCAGGGGACCAAGATGGAGTTTCAGGGCTTGCTCAAACCAGCGGACCGAAAAGACCTCATCAACTACCTTAAACAGACGCGGTAAAACGCAATACCTAGTTTGCTCCTAGTTTGCTCCTTGTAATCCAAGATATTGCCACAAGCCCCAAGGCTAAACCGAAACAAACAAAGATGACGAACAAGTCGTGGCACATCAACGCGCTACGCGCGTGAGTGCACTCAATCGTTATGTGTCTAAATAAAATATGATCTCAGTATCTAGTTATTGGAAAGATGACCTGCTCAAAATCGCAGGCAGACTTGAGCGTAGATTAATTCAATGCCGGTGGGGAGAGAAGAATATATACACGCTAGAAACGGAAATATTTTTAGGATTCTATGCCATCAGGAAGCTAGTCGAATCCAACAAAATATCTGACTCACTGAAAACAAAAAGCATAGACATCAAAGAGTTTCCATATCAGGGACATCCTGAATCAATTATTACTCACTTTAAAGAAAGTGACTATGATTTTAGTAGAGCTAAGGCCTCTAGAATCACAGTTACCCAACTATGCAATCAGTTCATCCATAGTCACCATTTCCTACCTTTTTTACCCAATGGTAAAAACTTAATTGGGTTCTTTTTTTGCTCTGATCACAAACGAACGTCTTGAATATATTTAATTACCCTATTTGACATTGCCGGGATCTATCGAGCTGTAGGAAGTAATTATCCCATGAGTATGAGTTCGAGCCGGTTACCAAACGGAAAAACACTAAAAACGATCGAATGAATACATAACCAGTCGATCGTGACAATGTCGCTAACGCGCCATCGTCACATCTCCACGTTCGCAGGAAAAATGAAAGCCATTGCTATAGTTCCGCTCCTTTTATTTTTCACGCTGATAGCCAATGCAGATATTCGGGAGGTCGGCTACAAAGTAGGACCACAACTTTTCAGGGCTGGCGACAGCATCGAAATTAAAGAAGTGAAGGCTTCATCATCGAGTTTCGAGATTGGTGAGACTGTTACAGTCAGAGGAATCTACACTCTAAAATCTTATCCAGATGCGAAAATAAGCATTTTTGTCACACAGACCGTAGGCGATGGAAAGAGTGAGGTTTTGCCCGGACAGCAGCTCAGAATAAAAGAAGGGACTGGAGAGTTTGAACTGAGCATTGAGATTCGGCATGAAGGATATCTTCACGTCACCTTTTACCCCGCAGATGGAGGCAGTGGATTCGGCGGAGTCTACTTTGGGAAATCTAAGAAGATGGAAGAAATCAAAGACTGGACACTCGACTGGTATTTGGGCGAGCCGCTACCCGAAGGCAGGTCGGACTCAAACCTGTGACCCAGTCGCGGGAGTATCAGCTGGCAAAATCCTAGCTGCCAACCTCGCCAGCCTGCCTTTACGTTTTGGGCACTTGCGAAATGTGGATTCCTCGCTTTCTCTCTCGGTGTGGATTTTAAACTGAGCAGTGAGTATGCGCCGGAGGGCGATCAGCCGACGGCGATTCAATCGTTGGTGGATTCGCTGCGTGCGGGGAATTCTCGCCAGACGCTGCTGGGGGTGACGGGCTCGGGGAAGACTTTCTCGATGGCGAATGTCATTCAAGAGCTGCAACGCCCGGCGCTGATTATTTCGCATAACAAGACTCTGGCGGCACAGTTGTATTCGGAGTTCAAGGCTTTCTTCCCGGAGAATGCGGTCGAGTATTTTGTCAGTTACTACGACTACTATCAACCGGAGGCCTACATCCCGTCGACGGATACTTACATAGAGAAAGACTCTTCGATTAATGAGGAAATTGAGCGGCTACGTATCTCGGCTTCGTCGTCGTTGATCAGCCGCAAGGATGTGATCGTGATCGCCAGTGTGTCGTGTATTTATGGTCTTGGTTCTCCAGAGGATTTTAAGGCGATGATGATGCCGCTGCAGGCAGGCATGGAGTTCTCGCGCGACGACTTTTTGGAGAACCTTGTGACGATTCTTTATAATCGGAATGATGTGGAGTTTAAGCGCGGCACATTTCGTGTGCGGGGCGATGTGGTGGATATTTATCCAGCCTATATGGAGAGCGCGATACGTGTGGAGTTCTGGGGCGATGAACTGGAAAGTATCCGCGAACTCGATCCGCTGACTGGGAACACTGGCGAGGTGTTGCAGATGTTTAATTTGTATCCAGCCACTCAATACGTGACGCCGAAGGATAAGATCGACGGCGCGATCGGTGGTATCCGCAAAGAACTCGATGAACAGATCGCGAAGTTTGAAGCAGAGGGGAAGTTGATCGAGGCGCAACGTATTCGGATGCGCACCGAATATGATATCGAGCTATTGCAAGAGATGGGCTTTTGCACGGGTATCGAGAATTACTCGCGCTATCTCTCCGGTCGTAAGCCGGGGGAGCGACCGTTCTGTCTGATCGATTTCTTTCCGGATGATTTCATGGTGTTTATCGATGAGAGTCATGTCACGCTGCCGCAGGTTCGGGCGATGTATAATGGCGACCGCGCACGTAAAGAGCGCTTGGTCGAGTTCGGCTTTCGTTTGCCTTCGGCGCTAGACAATCGACCGCAGATGCTAGAGGAATTTGAAGAGATCACTGGGCAGACTGTCTACGTGTCGGCCACGCCGGCGGATCATGAAATCAATGTGTCCCAGGTCGTGGCGGAGCAGGTGATTCGTCCGACGGGATTGGTCGATCCAGAAATGGAAATTCGTCCGATCAAGGGACAGGTGGAGGATGTGATTGGCGAAGTGCGCAAGGCGGCGGATGAGAACGAGCGCACCTTGATTACGACGCTCACCAAACGCATGACGGAAGACCTTGCAGACTTCGTGCGCGAGGCGGGCTTGAAGGTGGAATATTTGCACTCTGACATCGATGCGATTGAGCGCGTGGAGATCTTGCGGCGCTTGCGGAAGGGTGACTTTGATGTGTTGATCGGGGTGAATCTTTTACGTGAAGGCCTTGACTTGCCAGAGGTGGCACTGGTTGCGATTTTGGATGCAGATAAGGAAGGCTTTTTGCGTAGTGCGACGAGTCTGATTCAGACTGCAGGTCGCGCGGCGCGTCATGAAAAAGGGCGTGTTATTTTGTATGCCGACGTGATCACGAATTCGATCCAGAAGACTTTGGAGACGACTAGTTATCGCCGTGAAAAACAACTAGCGCATAACCTTGAGCACGGCATCACGCCGAGGGGAGTGAAGCGTGGGATCGATGAGAGTCTGCAGGCACCTGGCAAACGCTACGATGAGCCAGATGCCCATGACTTGCTGGCGGCAGAAGATGGTGATCGCGACGTAGCCGAAGTGATCGCAGAGATGGAAGAAGAGATGCTCGAAGCGGCGCGTCAGTTGCAGTTTGAGAAGGCGGCGATGATCCGTGATCAGATTGAGATTCTACAAAGCGGTAAGCACGGCGGCGGTAGTTACGGTGGAGCGAAAGCCAAGCCGAAGAAAAAGCATAAAGCGGTTTATAACGCTATGGGGTTGCCGAAGAAGAAGCGCTGATTCTTTAATCGTGGTTGGATGCGAATAGGTCGGATATGAGGTCCGCAGATTTCGCAGATTAGCGCTGATTTATTCTAGTGTGACGTAGGTTGCCTCACGCAAAAGCGTAAAGCTGATATGAGGTAGATTTGAAATTGCCTTATTTATATGAAGTAAATGTGATGCGGTCTATGACTGATAAAGCATTAACAAAGAACGGCCTGGCATGGTTGGTGTCTCGATTTCTTGGTTGTTTGTTTGCTGTGATGGCATTGAAGAAGTTAGGGATGGTGGCGTATGCCGCCTATTTGCTTAACTCGGACAGGTATCTTTCGATGAAGGGCTCACTTTCGTCACGAATCAGTTGGGATGTCTCTTGGCCGCAGGCTTTGATTTTTTTCGTTTATGCTGGTCTCGCATTTTATCTCCTACGGCATGGTTCCAAGTTTGTCGCACTGATCTGCAATGAAGGACATATGCCTGTTGGTAAAGAGGAGACGGGATCAGAGGGCATTGCCGCTTGGATCGCGAAAGATGAATCTAGGCGTTATCTATCGAAAGAGGTGCAGCGCCGAGAGTATCTGGCGAGTCAGCAAAAGCGGTAGGGGCGGAGGCTGTCCCTATGGCCATTGGATTGCTGCTTTAGTTGCTGATGCTGATGGATGGCGCTTGGGACAAGCACCGCTACCTGCTTCTACACACGACGTGTGACGAAGGGATTTAGATTCCGTCGGTATATTTCAAATAATCCGAAGGGGCTAGGATCGGAATCTCTAAGAAAGGGCTCAAGGTCAGCAGGTCTTTATCACCTGTTAGGATTGCATCGGCTTGTCCATTTGCTGCGACCGAAAGAAATTTATCATCCTTTGGATCTCGGCAGGCTTTGATCGTTTGAATGATTTCAATCTGTATGCAGATACGACCAAGATGTTCGAAGAATTCTAGGCGTTCCTTGGCTGAAATATATTTGTTGAATGTTGGACGTTGAAGGACTTCAGCAAGTTCTGCGAGCGTCTCGTTACTGACCAATAAATCCCCAGTTTGTAGGGCATGGTTCACCGCTTTTGCAGTGATTGAATTGGGCAGTAAAAGACGGCTAATTAGGGCATTCGTGTCGACGACCCAGCGTTTGGTGTGCGTCATTGGAATCTAATCAAGTAGCTTTGAAAGCTTGGCTTCAGTGAGTCCGCTTGCTTCGGCACGTTGTCCGATCTGGTCACAAAATGCGCTGAATTGAGCGACATTCAAACCTCTCAGGCGGTCATACTCATCGGAAGAAATCATCACAGCAGCTGGGCGCTTATGCTTCTCAATCATGATGGGTTCGCGTTTGGCATCGTCCAGTAAGCGTCCAAAAGACTGTTTCGCTTCGTTTGCTGTAATCGTCTTCATTTCATCTATTTCGTCTAAAACGGACGAAATGTCAAGTTTCGCAGCTAGAGGTGATTTGAATCGTTCGTTTTGGGGATTAAAATTCGGATTAGGATTACGATTAGGAGTAAGATTAAGACGGTGATCTTACTCCACTGGTTCAAACCAGACGCCGATCATATTGTAGGCGGCGTAGGCGCCTTTTGCGAATTCGGCGTCGAGCGGGGGATTGAGCATGCGACCTTCGACGATGATCGGGACTTCGACCGTTTTATATTCTATCGCGGAGAGACGAGCCATGTAGGGGCCGTTCGGGATGTTTTCCAAGGGCATCAAGTTGCGACCGATTTTGAGGTGTTCAAAAGTAAACACGACGCTGCCGTCAGGGGCGACGAACTCGATCACTGCGCCGGGGCCAGACTTTGGGTATTTCGAAAAACTGATGTGCATCTCGTCGACGTAGCGAATGCCTACGTGGATGACGCCTGGGGTCTTTTCGGTCGCTTTTGGGCCGAGGTAGATGAAGAGCCCACCGACTATGCCAGTGAGCAAGACTAGGAGTATGGCTACGTATTTACCTGGAAGGCCTTTGCTTGTTTGTTCGGGAGGCATGATGCTCGGTTCTTTAAGAGAGAATGATTTTTGACAGAATAATTATTCGATGCTGTCTATGAGGGCTTCTTTTTAATCATTCTGTCAAAAATAATTGTTACCTCCTCTCCGGCAGACTTACGTCTGTCTAATTCATCAGTATGTCTTCTGAGCCATCCATATCTAGTCCATCGAATCCGGTCGTTTGCACGACGGATGATCAGGATTGCGATGCTTTGGATGCCCAGTTGGCACGTTCTTGGTTGCGGATTGCGATTGCAGGGGTGTTTGCCGGGCAGGGAATGGTGTTTTCGTTGGCTTTGAATATGACACCGCCGCCCTTCGGTTCCACGCCGTATTGGGTGTTGCATGGGGGATTGATGTTTTCGGCCTTAGTGGTGATGGCGTTTTTGGGTGGACCGTTGTTTGGGTCGACATTTGGAATGCTGCGTTCGCGGCGGCTCTCGATTGAGGGCTTGTTCACGTTGAGCTTGGTCGGGGCGTTTGTGGGCTCGGTGGTGAGCTCGGTGACCGGCTCAGGGAGTGTTTACTACGAAGTGGTCTCGGTGGTGATCGCGATCTACACGGTGGGTCGGATGTTGAGCGAGCGCTCACAGGCTCGGATCACTTTGGAGAGCGAGAAGCTGCGGGAACGTTACGATCGGGCGAATGTGGTTGGTAATGATGGTGTTGTGGAAGCGGTTTCGGTTGCTCTGGTCGCGGTGGGCGCGAGGGTGCGAGTCGATCCGGGCATGCCGTTTACGGTCGATGGCGTGGTGCTTTCGGGGCAGGGCTATGTGCGGGAGACGGCATTGACGGGTGAGCCGTTGCCAGTGGTGCGGCGTGTGGGTGATCGAGTTCGTGCCGGGACTTGGTCGGTTGACGGTGCTTTTGAGCTCAAGGCGGAGGCGATCGGCGGGGCGCGTGAGTTGGATCAGATTTTACAAGTGGTGGAGGATGTCTCAGGGCAACCTTCGGAGATGCAGGCACAGGCGAATCGCTTGATACAGTTCTTTTTGCCGTTGGTGGCTTTGGTCAGTATCGGCACGGCGGTGTATTGGTCATTTGCGGGAACGTGGGTGCAGGCGGCTTTCAATAGTATGGCGGTTTTGCTTGTGGCCTGCCCGTGCGCGCTTGGCTTAGCGACTCCCGTGGCGATTTGGCAGGGGTTGTATCGTTTGGCTGGATTGGGTTTGGTCAGCCGTAATGGGACCTTGATTGATGCCTTGGCGCGGACAGAGCATGTGTTTTTCGACAAAACGGGGACTTTGAGTGAATCGCAGATGCGGGTGACGGAAACTTTGGTGGCAGATGCGTTTGGCGCGGAGCGTGAGGCGTTGTTGCCAGCTATTCGAGCGATTCAGGCTAGGGTGGCGCATCCGGTCGCGCGGACCTTGGTCGATGCATTGCCAGAAGCGGAAGCCCCAGTGGAGGTGGATTCGCTACATTTACTGGCAGGGCAGGGGGTCTCTGCGGAGGTTGTGACCAGCGGTGTGCGTCGTGTGGTGCAAATCGGTGAGGCGTCGTTGTCAGAGGCGGCTGCCGCGATTGAGGCGCTTTGTAGTCAATTGATCGAGACCGAGGGTAAGCGGATCTTTGTTTTTATCGATGGTGAACCGGCGGTTATCTTTGTTTTGAAAGAGCGTGCCCGTGCTGGTGTGGCTGACCTGTGGGTCCGATTAGGCGAAATTCAGGTGCAAGCGACGGTGTTGACCGGCGATCCGAGCCCGCAGTTTGTCTTGCCAGAGGCTGTCGCGCTTGAATTCGGGCTGTCGGCGGCGGATAAGGCTGGGCGATTGGAGTCGTCGGCACAATCAGGGCAGTTTCCAGTATTTGTTGGCGACGGTATCAACGATGCTTCTGCAATGGCGATGGCTGGCGCATCGATAGCCATGGGGACCGGGGCGGATTTCACTCGTTCGGCAGCAACGGGGCAGTTGCGAGCGGATCAAGTCGAGGTCTTGCCTGAGGCGATCACGCTCTCCCGCAATATATACAGGCGTTTACGGGGGAATTTAATCTATGCGGCTTGTTACAATGTGGTTGGGATGAGCTTGGCAGCAGCTGGGATGCTGCACCCTGTGGCGGCATCCGTGATCATGCTGGTTTCGAGTTTTGCGGTGACGGCACGCGCTTTGCGAAGTCGAATTTAATTAGGTATCGTGATACAGGTTATGCGACGTGCTTATTTCTAGCACCTATAAGTTGGTTTACTAGATGATCTGACTGCTTTGAGGGAATGTCGTTTGTGGCTTAGATACACTAACTCTCAAGCATTACGAGCAACCTGTGATTATTAGAATTGTTCCATTTGTTTTCAAATTCTAGTTAAAAAACGGTTGCCATGAGTTAGCGTGGGACTTTTATCAGCGCCTTTTAAACCGATGGACAGCGGAACTACTACTAATACTACTCGTAAGGGATTTTTGAAGCGTGCAGGCGTTGCACTAGCTGGGGCCTTGGCTCTGGGGGGCGTCGCACGTTCGAAATCTGCAACCACGCAACATGCAGCACAGGTGAAAACACCGAGTGCGATGTCGCGTATCCGCACTGCGAAAGGGGCAGTAGCCCGTAAGTCAGTGGATCTGGCGTAAGTCCAACCGGCAAATTTTATACACTAATTACAATGGCGAATGTATTTCCAAGGTGGGTCAACACGATCCCTATTAAAGTAATTGTAGCAATTGTCTTGATCAAGACAGCGGTTGTTTTGGGGGTGACTTATTACGCCACACCAAAATACACACGTGTCGGCTATGCGCCGACGCAGCCGGTCGCTTTCAGCCACGCCCTGCACGCAGGTCAGTTGGAGATCGATTGCCGTTACTGCCACACTTTTGTTGATCGTTCCGAGCACTCCAATGTGCCTGGTTCGAATGTCTGTATGTCATGCCACAGCATGGTGCGTAAGGACGACCCAATGCTCGCTCCTGTGCGCGAGAGCTATGAGTCGGGCGAGCCGATCCCATGGGTGCGTGTTCACAAGACACCAGACTACGTTTATTTCAATCACTCCGTCCACGTAAACCGCGGCATCAGTTGCGTCGAGTGTCACGGTCGTGTCGACGAGATGGATGTCGTGCAGCATGAGAAATCATTCAGTATGGCTTTCTGTTTAGAGTGTCACCGCAATCCGGAGGAATACATCCGCCCGGTAGAAGAAGTTTACAACCTTGATTGGGAACGCCCAGAAGGTGAAGCCGCTGAAGCTGAATTCGAAGGCTTCGTTCACGACTGGAAAGTCAATCCGCCACAAAGCTGTTCTGGCTGCCACCGTTAATCGATTTTTATTTGAGCAATGAATAACTCTGAATTTTCAGGTCCTCGCTATTGGAAGAGCCTCGACAGCCTTGCGGAAACACCCGCATTCAAGGATTGGGTCGAACGTGAATTCCCTGCCGGCGCTTCCGAGATGGAAGGTGTCAATCGCCGTCAGTTCATGAAGGTCATGGCCGCATCGTTCGGTCTGGCTGGTCTAGGTATGGCAGGTTGCCGTCGCCCCGAGCAGACGATCCTTCCTTACTCCAAGCAGCCCGAGAACGTCATTCCCGGTATCCCAGTTTACTACACATCCTCACAGCCTGGTGCTCGTGATAATGTGCCGGTTATCGTTGAGACGCAAACAGGTCGTCCAACCAAGGTCGAAGGTAACCCTAGCTACAAGCCATACGGCGGTGCGACTTCGGTTTACACACAAGCCAGCATTTTGGATCTTTACGATCCTGACCGCGCAACGAAGAGCAGCATCACCGAGACAGCTGTCCGTGACCGCCTCGCTGCGATCCGCAAGACACATGGTGCCGACAAGGGTAAGGGACTCGTTTTCCTTGCAGAGCCAAGCACTTCGCCTAGCCGTGCCGCACTGGTTACTCAAATCAAGAAGGCATTCCCTGCCGCGACTTGGACTGAGTATACACCGATTGATCAAAGCACTTCCGAGCAAGCTGCCAAGGCAGTCTTCGGCAAGACGCTGCGCGCACTCCCTGATTTCTCCAAAGCAAAGCGCGTGCTTTCTCTGGATGCAGACTTCCTTCTAAATGCTGACGCATCGATCGGTCTTGCCCGCGATTTCGTTAAGACTCGTAAGGTTAAAGATTCTAAGGACGCCAAGAAGATGAGCCGCCTCTATGCGGTTGAGAGCACATTGACATCGACTGGCTCTATGGCTGATCACCGTCTCCGCCTCAGCAGCAGCCAAATGGGTGCATTCATCGCTCAAGTTGGTGCCGCTTTTCTTGCTAAGAAGCACGTAGGTGGTCCTCTCGCTGGTGAATTGAAGAAGCTTGGTGCTTCGCTCCATGTTGACGCTAAGTGGGTCGACGAATGCGCGGCTGACCTCGCAGATCATGCTGGCCACGCTATCGTGGTTGCTGGTGAGCACTTGCCAAAGTCGGTTCACGCTATCGTGATCGCGATCAACGAAGCACTTGCAGCACCAGTTAAATATGTTGCTGTCGCCGACGCCGAGAAGGGTATCGCAGCCGCTGCAGCCCGCCTCAATAAGGGCGACGTGCAGACACTCGTTATCATCGGTGGTAACCCAGTTTACGATGCACCTGTCGATCTCGATTGGGTATCTGCACAAGCCAAAGCTGCTGATAGCATCTACTTCGGTGGATCGGTCAACGAAACAGCCAAGCTCGCCAAGACTTTTATCGCACGCTCACACTACCTCGAAAGCTGGGGCGATGGTCGCACTTTCGACGGCACACTGGTTCCAGTGCAGCCGATGATCGAGCCGCTTTTCCCAACATTCAACGAGCTCGAAGTGCTCGCACGTTTGGCTGGCGCAGAAGTCACCGATGCTTACTCGATCGCACAAGCGACATTCAAGAAGCTCGGCGGTAGCGATTACAATAAATTCCTCAGTGATGGTCTCCTCGAAGGTTCTGCATTCAACGCAGTTGCCGCGAAATCCGAGCCTGCTAAGGTAGTTGCTGCGATTGACGCTACTGAACTCGAGGCTTTAGAACTCAGCGCTACCAAGCTCGAAGTTCGCTTCGCACCTAGCTCGCACGCTGGTGACGGTCGTTTCGCCAATAATGGTTGGATGATGGAGTGCCCGGATCCAATGACCAAGTTGACTTGGGACAATGCGATCTTGATCAGCCCACGTTTGGCTAAGGAGCTCGAAGAGCAGCAAGGCGTCCAGATTTTCCCAAGCAAGAAGCCAATGAACCAGGATAGCGCGTTCTTCGAAGGCGCTAAGGGAACACTTCAAAACAACAAGGCCGAGTTCAAACGCGGCCAAGAGCAAGCGGTTGTCGCTGAGCTCACCATCAACGGTCGCACAATTAAGGGTCCGATTCACGTCGTTCCTGGTATGGCGAACTACACAGTTGTCCTTCCGCTTGGAATGGGGCGCGAGGTCGGTCGTATTGCGACGGGTGTTGGTTTCAACGCATACACAGTGCGTAGCTCCGATGGTCTTGGTGTTGCACTTGGTGCAGCTCTGCAGCTGACCGAAGAGAAGTATGATCTCGCCAACACACAAGAGCACTGGTCGATGGAAGGTCGCGCGATTGTTCGTGAAGGTAACGCGGATTACTACGCGAAGCATCCTGATTTCGCTAACAAGGTCGGTGTTGAGTCACACGCACCCGCCAACTACGGCAAGGATGCAGACAAATCGCTTCAAGAGCAGGCTACCAGCCAGTTCCGCGGTAACTCTGCTTACGAGCACCCTGATTTCACAAAGCCAGCTCCCAACGTAAAAGTGTGGGAAGGCAACGAAGACAAGTTCCCTGCGGTTCAGCAGTGGGGCATGGCGATCGATTTGAACAGCTGCACAGGTTGCACCGCATGTGTGGTCGCCTGCCAAAGCGAAAATAACATTCCAATCGTCGGTAAGGAGCAAACGCTTCGCGGTCGCGAAATGCACTGGATGCGTATCGACCGCTACTTCTCTGCTGAGAAATACGACCAGACTGAAGTTCCGGAAGACGTTCAAGTTTCCTTCATGGGCATGATGTGCCAACACTGTGAAAATGCACCGTGTGAGCAAGTTTGCCCCGTCAATGCGACTGTCCACGACAGTCAAGGTCTGAACACGATGGCTTATAACCGCTGCGTTGGCACGCGTTACTGCGCGAATAACTGCCCGTATAAGGTTCGCCGTTTCAACTTCTTCGATTGGAATAAGCGCCAAATCGGTGAAGTTTACAAAGGCCCACTCGGTCCCGTCGACGAGCCAGAGCTTCAGAAGATGCAAAAGAATCCAAACGTCACCGTTCGTATGCGTGGTGTGATGGAGAAGTGCACATTCTGCACGCAGCGTATTGAAGCAGCCAAGATTGAGCAGAAGCGCCTCGCAGGTGCTTCCGGCAACATCAAGATCGCGGACGGCAACATCAAGACAGCTTGTCAGCAAGTCTGCCCGACCGATGCGATTACCTTTGGTGATATTTCCGACGCAGAATCTGAAGTTTCCAAGATGAAGGCGAGTGATCGTAACTACTCTGTCTTGGGTTACCTCAATGCGCGTCCACGCACCACTTACTTGGCACGTCTTCGTAATCCGAATCCTAAGATGCCTGACGCATACTCCAAACCATACGCCTATGCTCAATACGACGAGCGTTACGGACATGGCAGCGGTGGCGACCACGGCGAAGATTCACATGGCGACGAACATGCTGCTCCAGCACACGACGACCATTCCACTCCTTCTAAAGAAGCGCAACCCGCTCACTAATTTATAACTAGCGAACCTATTAAAATGGCTACGACTTCACAAGATTGTTCCATGGATGCTGCCCAAGCCGAATTATTGGCTAAGGTGCAACCGGCTGAACTGCATGAACAGGCGCTCGTCACGAATAACCGTGATTTCAATTGGGTGACTGACAAGATTTGCCGCATCGTCGAGACGAAGACTCCGACATGGTGGTGGATCTGCATGGCAGTTGCCCTAATGACCGCATCCTTCACAGGCGTCGGCCTCCTCTGGCTCGTCAGTTCCGGTGTGGGTGTCTGGGGTCTCGCTAATCCGATTAACTGGGGTTGGGCGATTGTTAACTTCGTTTTCTGGATTGGTATCGGTCACGCCGGAACGCTGATTTCGGCGGTTCTCTGCTTGCTCAAGCAAGGCTGGCGAACCTCAATTAACCGTGCGGCGGAAGCCATGACGATTTTCGCGGTGGTTTGCGCGGGTATCTTCCCGCTCTTCCACGTCGGTCGTGTTTGGTTCGCATGGTGGCTCTTCCCGATTCCTAATTCCAATGGCATCTGGCCGCAGTTCCGTTCACCACTCGAGTGGGACGTGTTCGCGGTGTCCACATACGGAACCGTTTCCGTGCTCTTCTGGTATATGGGTATGATCCCTGACCTCGGAGTGCTTCGCGACCGTGCGGTTCAACGCCTGACTAAAGGTGCCTACGAAGGTGCTGGTGTTCTCGCCAAGGGCATGGATATCTTCCGCAAGAATTTCTATGCGATTTTAGCAATGGGCTGGCGCAATGCCGGTAACCACTGGCGCAACTACGAAATGGCATACCTCATTCTTGCAGGTATCTCCACGCCACTCGTTCTTTCTGTTCACACGATCGTCTCCTTTGACTTCGCCCTCGCGGTGTTGCCAGGCTGGCACACCACGATCTTCCCTCCATACTTCGTGGCGGGTGCGATTTTCTCCGGTTTCGGCATGGTGTTAACGCTCATGCTACCACTCCGTGCGCTTTACGGACTGCATGACTTGATTACACAACGTCACATCGACAACATGTGTAAGATCTGCTTGGGCACCGGTTCGATTGTGGGTTACGCCTACATCATGGAGTTCTTCATCGCTTGGTATGGTGCCAATCCGTATGAGAGCTTCGCCTTCATCAATCGTGCCTTCGGTCAATACTGGTGGGCATACGTGATGATGTTCAGCTGCAACGTTTTCACACCGCAACTCTTCTGGTTCAAGAAGGTCCGCGCCAACGCAGCCCTCGTTTGGATCATGTCGATCTTCATTAACGTCGGTATGTGGTTCGAGCGTTTCGTGATCACGGTTACATCGCTGGCCAATGACTTCCTGCCATCTAGCTGGGGCTACTATTCGCCAACAATGGTCGATATTCTTACTTTCTTCGGAACGTTCGGTCTCTTCAGCGTCCTGTTCCTTTTGTTCCTACGCTTCCTGCCACTCATGCCGATTGCAGAAGTCAAATTCGTTATGCCACAGGCTGACCCACACGGTCACCACGGCGACGAGAAAGGAGACCATAACTAATGTCTGAAACATACGGAATTATCGCAAGTTTCCCAGATACACCGTCTTTCTTCCACGCGGCAGAAAAGGTGAGGGATGCTGGTTACAAAAAATGGGACACGTATTCATCGTTCCCCGTTCACGGTATGCCAGCCGCACAAGGTCAGCCGCGCTCCAAGGTGCCGGTCTTCACTTTCTGTGGTGGTATTTTAGGCTTCACGGTCGGCACTCTGATCGTCTGGTTCATGAATGCTTACAACTATCCACTTATCGTGGGTGGTAAGCCATTCTTTAGCCCGGTCTTCCCGTTCCCGATCATGTATGAGTTGACGATTCTGTTGTCAGCTTTCGGCACGCTCGGCGGGATGTTTATCACTAATTTGCTCCCACAGCACTACAACCCACTCTTTAACAGCGAAAAGTTTCTGGAAGTTTCCGGAGACCGTCTCGTTATCGCCATCGAAGCACGCGACGGTAAATTTGATCCCGTCGCGACACGTCAGTTCCTCGAAGAAATTGGCGGAACTGACATTGAGGAGGTCTCCAAGTAGGACATCATCATGCGTATCTTTTTAGCAATCTATGTATTTGTGGTCATCGCGGCCGTGTCGATTCTCGGCTTCCGCGGCACGACAAGCACGAAACCACCACTTGAAGTATTCCCCGATATGGACCGTCAGGCCCGTTACAAGCCACAGGCAGAAAACGAGTTTTTCGCCGATGGTCGTAACGATCGCCCCGTGCCTGCCGGCACAGTCGCTCGTGGTAACTACTTTAATCAAAAAGAAGTTTTCTCTGCCGACTTCGAAGACAAACGCCTAGGCGACACGGTTCTTCTTGAAGGTAAGAACGCCGACGGTTCCTTCGTTAAGAAGCTGCCACTCGAAGTCTCTTATGAGCTCATCGAGCAAGGGCGTCAAAAATACGACATCTTCTGTGGTGCTTGCCACGGTGCAGCCGGTGATGGCAAAGGAGTCGTCCAGCCATACATGGTTGGTGCGGTGCCTGCCAACTACCACGACGATCGTCTTCGTTCTGTTGAGGACGGTTATATGTTCGATGTCATTTCAAATGGTTTCAATCAGATGCTCGGTTTGAAAGACCGTTTAAGCCCTGAAGAACGCTGGGCCATCGTGCTCTACATGCGCGCTTTGCAAAAGTCGCAAAACCCAGTAGCGGAGGCAGGAATTTAATACTATGAGTTCGGACACATCTAACTCCAAAGGTAGCAACGTAGGGCTTATCGCTCTCGTCGTCGGCATCGTCGGCATCGTTATCGCTCTATTCGGTTTCAAGCAAGGCTTGGATAACAACGACGCCCGCCCATTAATGAGCTGGCTCATCGGTATCGGCTTCTGGATCTCGATCGCGATCGGGATGCTCTTCTTGACCCAAATCTGGTATGTTTTCCATGCTCGCTGGCCGGTGATCATCCGCCGCCAATGTGAGCACTTCATGGCAGCCTTCCCATATTTGCTCGTGCTGTTCCTTCCATTGCTTGCAGTGGTCTTGTTCCACGACAATCCAGGTATTCTCTGGAAGTGGATGAATGGCACCAACGCATTGCCCGGTCACGGCACTGTCGGTGAGGACGCAATCTACCAGTGGAAGCAGCCTTTCCTGAATATCGAGTTCTTCACCATCCGCGTTTTCATGATCTTTGGTGTGTTCATCTTGATCTCCGGTCTGCTTCGCAAGTTCTCTTTCGATACAGATAAGACAGGCGATATCAAAAACACACACAAAGCGCGTGTTCTTTCCTCGCTCGGTTTGTTCCTTTGCGCGGTTGCCATGACAATGGGTGCGATCGACTGGTTCAAGTCGCTTGAATACCACTGGTTCTCGACCATGTATGGTGTGTGGTTCTTCGCTGCATGTATGCGCGCAGCCCTAGCATCGATCATTATCCTGACCGTGATTCTCGCAGCTAAGGGCTACCTCAAGGGTATCCTCAAGCAAGCGCACCGTTATGACATCGGTTGTATGATGCTGGCTTTCACAGTTTTCTGGGCCTACATCAGCTTCTCTCAGTATTTCCTTATTTATAACGCCAATATCCCTGAAGAAACTTTCTGGTATAACCTGCGTGAGCAGAATTTCGATGGCACCACGAACAGCTGGTGGTGGGTGAGCATGGGCTTGATTTTCGGTCACTTCCTCACACCGTTCCTCTGCTTGCTCTGGTATAAGACGAAGGTCGTCATTTGGCGCACGGTTGCGATTTCGACTTGGATCCTCGCTTTCCATATTCTCGACCTTTACTGGAACATTGTTCCTGGCAAATTGGTGAATCCTGACCCACACGCAGCGGGCTATCTCGTTCGTCAGTTCTCGATTTCTCCATATGATATCGCCGCACTCGTTGGTATCGGTGGCATCTGCATCTTTGCAATGTGCCGTAGCATGAAGAAGGCTGAACCGATTCCTATTCGCGACCCGAATATCCTCACATCCCTTAACTACACCGAGTAATTTACGATGTCTGAACAAGAAGTATCCAAATGTAATTTTTTGCTGACTTTCCTCGGCAGTCTCGGCGCGATTCTTATTTTCGCTCTGATCATCTTTGTCGCCTATCTGCCGAATCGTCCCGATGCGGTGGATGCGCAAGTGGTCGCGGACCGTCAGGCCAAAGTGGATGAGATCCGCGCACAGGGAGTTGCCAAGCTTGGCAACATCGACGCCGCCATGGAGCAAACTGTCAGCGCTTATCAAAAGAAGGATTAATTTTTCCGATGGACGCCGAAAGCTACACAGATTTGCTCCCTCTCATCCTTTTGGGTGTGGTCTTTTTTGTGTCAGCCATCGCGATGCTCTACTGGTCTTCCAAGCGCGGGCAATTCCGCAACTTCGATAGCCAAGCTAGCACCATCTTTACCGATGAAGAACCCGAGGGTGAGATTTCCGACTCCTTTCCCAGTAAATAACAACTTTTTCAATTAGGAATTATGAATAGCGGATTAGGAATGTTGATAAAGCACTCCGAACTTCAACTTAACCATACTTTTGATTCCTAATTTCCAATACTTAATTAAATTCTCTTTCAATGAGCGAAGCTCCACAGATTAACAGCCAGTCAGCTAGCCCGTATTCGTCGAACGACGCTGAGGTGCGCGCCGAACTGAGCGAAATCGATGCATCCATTCGGACTTCGGCACTGTTCTTTACCGTGTCCGCGATCTTCTGGTTGCTGGCCGGCACGGTCTTTGCGCTGATCACTGCGTATAAAGCGCATGAGCCTTCATTTATGGGAGACAGTGCACTCTCGACTTTCGGTCGTATGCGTTCGGCGCACTTGAATGCGATGGCACTCGGGTGGGGTAATAATATCATTTTCGCCGTTGGTCTCTGGATCATGGCACGCCTTTGCCGTTCGCCCATTCGTCATGGAGGATTGCTGCTGATCGCTGGGATATTTTGGAATATCGGTCTGACTGTTGGTATCGTCGGTATCATCATGGGCGACATCACTTCGGTGGAGTGGCTTGAAATCCCACACTACGCGACACCATTGCTCGCGCTGTCTTATGCCTTGATTGGTGTTTGGGGTGTCATGGCTTTCAAGTTCCGTAAAGGAGAGCACGTTTACGTTTCTCAGTGGTATATCCTAGCGGGACTTTTCTGGTTCCCATGGCTATATATTGTCGCGCAGATAATGATCATCTGGTTCCCCGCACGTGGCGTGGTTCAATCGGTCACGAATTGGTGGTTTGCGCATAATGTGCTCGGTCTCTGGCTGACTCCGATGGCGCTGGCTACTGCATACTATTTGATTCCTAAGGTATTGGGACGCCCGATTTATTCTTACTATCTGTCCGTCCTTGGTTTCTGGGCACTGGCAATCTTCTACAACTGGGCCGGTGTGCACCACCTCATTGGTGGTCCGATCCCAGTCTGGTTGATTTCTGCCGGTATCGTGGCTTCGATCATGATGGTGATTCCAGTCATCGTGGTCGGTCTCAATCACCACATGTCGGTTGTCGGCTTACATAAGGAAGTGTGGCGTAGCCCGACGCTTCGATTTGTCGTCTTCGGTGCTATTTCTTATACGCTTGTCAGTTTGATCGGTTCATCGATGGCTGTGCGTTCAGTGAATGAGATCACACACTTCACACACTTTACAGTCGGTCACGCTCACCACGGTGTGTATGCCTTCTTCTCAATGATCATGTTTGGTGGTGTTTACTACATGATGCCTCGCTTGCTCAAGCGCGAGTGGCCATCCGCCGGATTGATCAAACTGCACTTCTGGGGTAGCGCGATCGGTATCTCCGTCATGTTGTTTGCCTTGCATGTCATTGGTTGGATACAAGGCGTGCAAATGAATGACGCTACGATCCCATTCCTTGAAATCGTGCAAAATACGATCCCATGGTTGAAGGCACGCACGATTTCAGGTGTCTTCCTGACTGTGGCTCATATCGCTTTTGCGGTGAATTTCTTTTGGATGCTCTTTGCAGCCGGTGCGGTTCGCGCCAAGCAAGGTCCCACACTACTCGATTCTGCTAAAGAGGAGGGTGTAGCATAATGAAAAACTTACCTTTATTATTCTGCGGCATTTTCTTCGCGCTCGCATTCTCGTTCACTGGTCTGATCCTTTCCAGTAACATCCAACTCGGTAGCCTGACACAGACCACTGAGATGCAAGATGAGAACGGCAACAACATGGAGGGTGAAACGCTCTATCCATTGACTGCTCCCGGTCTCGCTCAGCAAGGCAAGCAAGTTTACATCGAGATGGGCTGTATCTACTGCCACACGCAACAAGTGCGTCGCGCCGGATTTGGTGCCGATGTGGAGCGTAACTGGGGCCCACGTGCTTCTGTCGCTCGCGACTACATTCTCCAAGATCGCGTGCTTCTCGGCACCATGCGCACTGGACCTGACCTCATGCACGTCGGCGGTCGTCCTTTGAATAAGGATTGGCACCACTTGCACCTCTACAATCCTCAAATCACTTCGCCTGGTTCTACCATGGCTCCCTTTGCCTTCCTTTACGAAACCCGTGAGATTGATGGAGCACCTTCTGCCAACGCACTTAAGTTTCCTCCCAATTCAGAGTATAGCCCTGAAGCAGGCTATGAAGTTGTGCCGACCCGCCGTGCGGACGCACTGGTCGAGTATATGCTGAGCCTTAAACTCGACTACAGCCTACCTGAAGCACCGATTGCCGAATAATGAGCGAAGAGAATACAAATTCTGGGCCACACCCGAGCAACAAAACGTCGCTCGAACAGGCTGCTATGCAAGATGAGCACATGCAGGATGTGCACGCGCAGCTCATGCGTGAAAAGGAAGAGCCACAAGAAGGTTTCTCTCCGGTGCCGATCTTTTTGATGTTCCTCTTTGCTGCCCTTTGTTTCTGGGGTGGGGTATATCTCGTGCATTATTCCGGCGGTTTCCGTTGGGATGCGTATGATCCACATTTTAATCCGAATGCGGATAAGCCAGCTCCTGTGGAAATCCCACTATTCGAGCGCGGTCAAAAAGTTTTCAGTCAGCAATGTGCTGTCTGTCACCAAGCAACTGGTGCCGGTGTTCCTGGTGTTTACCCACCAATTGCTGGTTCTGAATGGGTGACTGGCCACCCCCAAGTGTTGTCACGTATTTTGATCAACGGTCTTAGTGGTCCTATTGAAGTAAAAGGAAATACATACAATGGTGCCATGCCTGCGTTCGGACCGAATGGTATGAATCTGAGCAATAAGGATCTTGCAGGCGTCATCACTTTCATTCGCCAAGAGTGGGGCAATGAAGCATCCGATGTGACTGAGAAAATGGTCGAAGATTATAAAGCGTTATACGCTGGTCGTTCCACGACATGGTCGGCTGCAGAGCTGAAAGAGGGACTTGGTCCGATTCCAGAACCAGAAGTTGAAGAGGTTGTCGAAGAAGATGATGAATTTGCCGCAGAAGGTGAGCAAGCTGAAGAGGCGCACGCCGAACCAGCAGCGCACTAATAATTGGTAGCGCCGATGTGTCTCGCACCGCACCTTATTTAAAAAGGTTCAGCTGCCACATCGTAGGTGCGGTGTAATTCGACTGCATTAAGTAGGAATTCGGTAAAACCCTGGAGGGTTGCGCTCCGTCGCAACCGCCGATGGTTCGATGCATTTAGACGTTTCTGCGGCAATGACAGAGCATTGCCCTCCAAATGAAGTTTCGTTTATCTATGTTTGTATATACGCTGTAATTAGCGCCATTCGAGACGCGCCTGCGCTACCAGCTCAATCATTTGATTTCGTAGAAGTGCATTCGTGATTCCTGTTACATTTTTATAGTCTCGCATGAACGCTTTTTGGGCGATCTCATGCGGTATGTCTGAAATCGTCGAAACGCCGCCGCCGCTCCCTGAAACCGAAGTCCTACCAGCTGATCTGGTTTTATTCTACCCAACTTCACGCGCGAAATTCATCTTTCTATCAATCGTCACCTTTGGGCTATATGAGCTTTATTGGTGCTATAAGTGTTGGAAGTTCGTGCAGCAAAACGGTCGCCCCGAGATCAGTCCCTTTTGGCGCGGGTTCCTTGCTCCTTTTTGGCTCTATAGTCTGCAGAAAGCGATCGATCCGGACACGCCTAAGAATCGCATCATGCTGATTGCGGGTGCTTATTTCATTCTCAATTTGATCGCCCAACTACCTGATCCGTATTGGTGGCTCTCATTTTTTAGTTTTGTGCCTCTTCTATCCGTGGTGTCGGTGGTGAATAATCTGAATGCAGATCCACAGGTGCGACGTTCGTCGAACTATTCCCGCTTTGGTCTCAAGCATGTTGTCGTGTCCATCGCTTGCAGTGCACTACTGGCGATTACGTTCTTACCTGAGATTGGTTTGATGCCACCGACTTATGTAGTCGAGGGATCGAAGATATCTCAGAGTCACCGCCAGTTTATGACTGAACTGGATGTCTTATCAGAGGAGGAGGAATTGATCCTTCTCTACTCCTTAGGGATCTTTTCTTTCAAGGAAGACGGTAACTTTTTCACTGACAAGCGGGTGGGGTGTTATTGGGAGAGTTATTTCGAGGAAGGCTACGAAGCGGAGTCCGCGTTTTTCGAAGACATCAAGGACATCACCGTCGAATACAGTGATTCTGAGTGGATAGATACAACGCTCACCGTGCTACGCCATGACGACACCGAGTTCTTGCTCAGTGTTTCGACTGAAAAGGGATTGGATCGAGACTTCGTCGATCAAGTTCTGGAGCGCTGGCGAGCCGTGCAGCCTCAAGCTGAAGCGACGACGAGTGCACCCTAGAGCCGAACTGGCAAGCCGCGTGACTGCAGGTGCTCTTTGGCTTGCTTGATGGTAAAAGTCCCAAAGTGGAAAATCGAAGCGGCGAGAACGGCGCTGGTTTTACCTTCGGTGATCGCGTCGGCAAGGTGATCGAGTGTGCCAGCACCACCGGAGGCGATGACGGGCACTTCGACGGCTTCGCTGACGGCACGATTGAGCTCGTTGTCAAAGCCAGCTTTGGTGCCGTCGGAATCCATACTGGTGAGTAGGATCTCACCAGCACCGAGGGAGACGACTTTTTTTGCCCATTCAATGGCATCCAGTCCGGTATTGTTGCGGCCACCGTGTGTGTAGACCTGCCATTTGCCGGGTTGATCGGGCACGCGCTTGGCGTCGATCGCGACGACGATGCATTGATTGCCAAATTTTAAGGCGGCTTCGCGCACTAGTTCGGGATTGAGAATCGCGGCGGTGTTGAGGCTGATTTTATCTGCGCCTGCATTGAGCATATCGCGGATATTTTCAACGTTGCGCAGTCCGCCGCCAACGGTGAGTGGCATAAAGCACTCGGAGGCGGTGCGACGCACGACATCGATCATGGTGTTGCGCTCGTCGCTTGACGCAGTGATGTCGAGGAAAACGAGTTCGTCGGCACCTTGTAGTTCGTAGGCTTTGGCTTGTTCGACAGGATCACCCGCATCGATCAAGTTGACGAAGTTGACGCCTTTAACCACGCGGCCTTCGTGGACGTCGAGGCAAGGAATTATGCGAATCGATAACATGGTTGCGGGTTGTTTGTTGTGGTTTGTTAGACTGCGAATATCTAGCAACTTTCAACCAACAACAATCAACTTCAATTACTCGTCGGCGAAAGCGATATCTGGCTCGAAGGAGAGGGATAGGCGATACTGTGTGCCCGGACGCATGATCAATGGGTGATCGCGCTCGAGGATTTGCAAGTAGTGCATGTTGCCGTAGTAAGTGCGGTAATCCGGATTATCGGTCACGACTTCAAGTTCTTTCCATTCTGCACTGAAATCATCTTTGATGACTTCGGTGCGGTGTCCGCCTTCACCTAGCGTGAAGGCTGTCGCGACGCGGTATTGGCTGTGTGGTGCTGCGATGGCTAGGACGTAGCGCATCTTGTCGAGCTGCACTTGTTGTTTGACTGTGAAACAGAACTCACAGCCGATCTTACCGCCTTGGAAGGACCAAGTTACTTTACAACTGCCGAGACCTGGGACGATTTCTTCGTCTTTGGTGATGAGCTCGGGTTGATCGTATTTGAAATTCAGTGCGTTGCGCAGTCCCATGCTGGTAGTGCAGTTCTTTCCGTAGAAAGAGGGGACAATCACGTGATCGCCGAAGGTGAGTTCGGGCATCATGATCGGCACATATTTGTCGACCGGCCAGTCAAACACACCCGGTGAGTGTGGAAATGCCAAGTAGTCGGAAGTGCCTTTGCCTGCTTGGCTGGATGCGATAAGAGGCAATTGAATGGCGAGACCGGAAGAAGGGTCTTGATAAACGAAGAGGCCTTGCTCCTTTTTGCTGCTCTTGTCGAAGCTGACATAGCGTGCCACTTTGCGTGGTGCGACGGGAGCGGCAGGTGCTGCATTGCCACCGGTTGCGCGTGCGAGACGTGCCCATTGGCAGAGGTAGCGAGCGGCGTCAAAGTTGGCCATGCGAGTCGTGTGGTATGGCACAGTATTGCGCTCATTATCACGAATGACGAGGTAGCCATGCTCTTGATCGAGGTAAGTCACGAAGAAGTTCATGAACAAACGACGAACTGCATCTGTGTAGAGATCGCGTTGAGCCGGAGCCACCCAACCATCACGGAGGGCTTGAAGTGTGAGGCTGATGCAGTGCATCTGACCATAGGCGCCGAGTGAACGACCATAAGCCCATCCTGTGCCATCTTGACGGGCGATGTCGGGGATCAGTTTAAGATATTTTTCCGAGTAGGTGCGTAGGCTTGGAAGCTTACGCTCACGTAAGTGCAGATTCGCGTGAAGTTGCAGCGCTTGACGGATGAATACGAAACTATGAACGCCGTAGATGTCGAAAGCGCCGTTGAGCTTGCCTTCGTTGGCTGAAGAATCGTCGAAGTAGCCAGTGGATGAGCTTGATTCGATGCGCTCAAGGAAGCGGTCGATCAAGCGACCGGTTTCGTCTTTCTTGGAAAGACCGAGGCTGAAACGAGTGACCGCCTTGGCGATGTTGAAACTTTGATAGTGGTTGTCGTAGTCGCTACGTTCAAGCAGGAGCTTGTCGAGTTGCTCGCGAGTCGGGTCCATCAGGCGTTCCCAAACTTGGTTGCGGTCTTTGGCAGGACCAAAAGAAAGCAAGCCGAGCGCAGCGTAAGCGAGTCCATTCTCATGCTCTTCTGTTGCGAACGCCTGTGCGGTGACGCAACGAGCTGTGAGATCAATCAAATCGTAGTCGCCGAGAGTCGTCTCATTGGTCGCACGATAATACTCGCCCATAGCGAGTGCGGCGTGGCCTGGTTCGTCAAAGCGGCTGTTTTCTCCAGCAACAGGAGTGATCGCTCCCTGTTCGCTGATTGATTCTAAATTATGTCCCAGAATTGACTGGGCCATATCGAGGCATTGTTCTGCAAAATTATCCATTATTTATGTGCACCCCTTGTGGCGCGTAGAACAGGCTTTGATGCTTTTTTGAGAACGCGTTGTCAACAGCTTTTGAGTTAGACCATCTTTGCGGTTTGATTTTTGATTTACTTGTGTGAATGGCATTGACCTGTTTACTGCTGTGGATTGGCTGTTTTGTCTATTAGACGCGCTGTTAGCAGCTATTAATACCTACTTTATAACCTGAAAATTATGTCCAACGAATCCTCATCAATGGAGTCGGTTTCTCACGAGAATCGTCTTTTCCCGCCAACCTCAGAATTTGTCGAAAATGCCCACATCTCGGGTATGGATGCTTATAAGGCGATGTATGTTAAGAGTTTGGAAGACCCTGAGGGTTTTTGGGCTGAGGCCGCTCAGGACCTGCATTGGTTCAAACCGTGGGATTCGGTATTGGATGCTTCGAATGCGCCATTTTATAAATGGTATGATGGCAGTCGCACGAATTTGTCCTACAATTGCTTGGATCGAAATATCGAGGCAGGCCTTGGTAATAAAGTAGCCATCCATTGGGAAGGTGAGCCCGGCGATACCCGCGAACTGACTTACAAACAGCTGCATCTTGAAGTTTGCCGGTTCGCGAATGCCTTAAAGGCACGTGGTTTGCAAAAGGGTGACCGCGTGGCGATTTATCTGCCCATGATTCCGGAACTCGCCATTGCGGTGCTAGCATGTGCGAGAATTGGGGCGGTGCACTCGGTTATTTTTGCTGGGTTTTCGGCTGATTCGATCCGTGACCGTGTGCTCGATAGTGAGACCTGCATGGTGATTACTGGTGACGGTGGTTATCGCCGCGGTAAAATGCTAGAGCTGAAGAAGATCGTCGACGAAGGTGTGGCTAGCTGTGCTTGTGTGAAAGACGTGATCGTCGTGAAGCGCGGAGATGAACACCCTGTGGATTGTCCGATGCAGGACGGTCGTGATTCGTGGTATCATGAGCTCGTGGCTGACGTCAGCGATGATTGCACTGCCGAGGAAATGGAGGCGGAGGATTTGCTCTTCTTGCTCTACACTAGTGGCACGACTGGCAAGCCAAAGGGCATTATGCACACCACGGCTGGTTACCAAGTTTTCAGCTATCTGACTTCGAAGTATGTTTTCGATCTGAAGGCAGACGATGTTTACTGGTGCACGGCTGACGTGGGCTGGATCACTGGCCACACTTATATAGTGTATGGTATTTTACAGAATGGTGTCACGCAGGTGATGTATGAAGGCGCACCGAACCATCCGGACGAGGGGCGTTTCTGGGAGATCATTGAGAAATACAAAGTTTCGATTTTTTATACCGCACCGACTGCGATTCGCGCGTTTATGAAGTGGGGTGACAAGTGGGTGACTGGGCGTGACCTTTCCTCGCTTCGTCTGCTTGGCACGGTGGGTGAGCCGATTAATCCGGAAGCTTGGATTTGGTATCACAAAATGATTGGTGCGGAACGCTGCCCAATTGTGGATACCTGGTGGCAGACCGAGACTGGTGGGCACATGCTCACACCGATGCCCGGCGCAACACCGACGAAGCCCGGTTGTGCGACCACGCCATTTTTTGGTATCGAGCCAGCGATTTTGACGGATGATGGCAAGGAAGTCGAAGCTGGCATTCTGGCGATCAAGAAACCATGGCCTGGTATGCTTCGTGGTATTTATGGGGACCCGCAGCGTTTTAAGGATACTTATTGGTGCAAGTGGGGTGGTAAATACTACTTCCCTGGCGATGGTGCGCGCCGTGATGAACACGACTACATCTGGATCTTAGGTCGAGTGGATGACGTGGTGAATGTTTCTGGTCACCGCATTGGCACTGCAGAGCTCGAAAGTGTTTTTGTGGAGCATAAGGACGTTGCAGAATCCGCCGTTGTCGGTGTGCCGCACGAGATTAAGGGGCAGGGCTTGATCGCTTTTGTCACTGTGATTGAGGGGCGCGACCATGATGACCATCTTCGCAAAGAGTTGATCGCGATGATTGATAAGAGCATTGGTAAGTTTGCTCGTCCTGAGCGCATCCTCTTTTCTTCGGATTTGCCGAAGACTCGATCCGGTAAAATCATGCGCCGTATCCTTCGTGACATCGCGGAAGGCAAGGAGTTGGGAAATACCACTACCTTGGCCGATCCTGGTGTTGTCGAGGAATTGCAGGAGCAGTTTTTAAAAAGCTAAATTCTTTAACCTTCTAGGCCTTTGAGGTCGTCACATTTTAGGGAAAATCCTTGGCTATGAAGACTAGACAAAACGAAAAGAGCCTTCATCATCCACGCACTTTATGAAAATTTACATGAATGATGGTTTGGTCGATCAGAGCGAGGCGAAGGTCTCGGTTTTCGATCATGGTTTATTGTATGGTGACGGTATCTTTGAGGGGATTCGTCTCTACAACGGTTGTGTCTTTAAACTCGATGAGCACTTGGAGCGTTTGGAGTATTCTGCCAAGGCGATCATGCTGAAAATGCCATGGTCGCGTCAGGAGATTTCCGACGCGGTCTGTGAGACGTGTCGTGCGAATGGTTTGAAGAACGGCTATATTCGCTTGGTTATCACACGTGGCGTCGGTAGTCTTGGGCTTTCGATCAAGAATTGTGATACCCCTCAGATAATCATCATCGCGGATACGATCCAGCTCTACCCACAGGAATTCTACGAGAATGGCTTGAAGATCATCACGGTGCCCACACGTCGCTGCAATCCGGCGGCGTTACCGCCAACAGTGAAATCGTTGAATTATTTGAACAACATCCTCGCGAAGATTGAGGCGCAGCATTTGGGCTATCATGAGGCGATCATGTTGAATGATCAGGGCTACGTGGCCGAGTGCACGGGCGACAATATATTTATCATTCACAAGGGTGAGTTGATCACTCCATCTGCCAGTGCGGGTGCCTTGAAGGGCATTACCCGCGATACGGCTTTGGCCATTGCCGACGAGCTCGGTATTCCATGGCGCGAGGCGAATATGACTCGTTACGACGTCTGGGTCGCGGATGAGCTTTTCCTTACCGGGACGGCTGCTGAGATCGTGCCCATTGTGGAGGTCGACGCACGCCCGATTGGCGACGGGAAACCGGGACCAATTACAGCTAAATTCCTTGAGAGTTTCCGTCGTCGTGTTGTCAGCGAGGGCACCATGCTATAACTTGGAGTGGTCCACAGACTGGCAGCATCTGCCGGAATTGGCACATTATCTGCGAAGAAGTGTCAAAAAGACGTTAACCGCGCGTTGATTTGTCGTCGAGTGTGAGCAATTTATGCTTTTGCTTTGCGATCTATCCGTGCATTCATATTATAAAAACCATGTCTGATCATCTGAAGTGCAGTAATTGTAACAAGGAAGCGACTGTTCACCTTACACAAATCGTTAATAACAAGATTCATAAGGTGGATCTTTGCGAATCTTGTGCGCAAAAGAAGGGAGTGACCGATCCTCAAGGGTTTTCACTCGCTGATTTGTTGTCGAAGACGACTTTCACGCCCGAGGGCAATGAAACACAGTTGACCTGTCCGAAGTGTGGTATGCAGACGGCGGACTTCCGCCGGACGGGACGTCTCGGCTGTGCCGCTTGTTTTGAGGTCTTTGCAGACGTCATTCGTCCTGTATTGGAAGATATGCACGTGGGCACCTCGCACCAAGGTAAGGTGCCTGAGATGGCTTTGACGCGGCAGAATGGCCAAGCGCAGTTGCAGGGTTTAAAAGATGCATTGGCCCGTGCCATTGCAGCAGAAGCCTACGAAGACGCCGCCATGTATCGGGACCAAATTAAAGAGATGGAGCAAGCTGTAGCTGAGCTGGAGGTGTCCCAAGCATGATCGAATCCATCATCAAGAGTAACAGCGCGGAACTCACCCAAAACACAAAAAAAGGGGCTCCCGTAGTCTTGAGCACTCGCGTGAGATTGGCTCGAAACCTTGCGGACACACCTTTCCCAGAACGTGCCACCCCCGCACAGCGCAGTGACATCATGTCTAGGTGCGTCGATCAAATTTGTGAACTGAAGCACATGAAAAACGGGGCTTTTTTTGAGGTTTCCGAACTTTCTGAGCTAGAAAAGCAAGTTTTGGTGGAGCGTCATTTGATCAGTCGCGAACTTTGCGAGAGTGAACAGGGCTCGGGAGTCTTTATCAATAAGGAGCAGACTTGTTCCGTGATGATTAACGAAGAGGATCATCTGCGTATTCAATTTCTGAAGACGGGCTTTAATTTGAATTCGATTTGGAAACAGATTGATCATTTTGACAGTGATTTGGAAAAAACCTTGGACGTGGCATTTTCGCCGGAATTTGGCTTTTTAACCGCATGCCCCACCAATCTAGGAACTGGGCTACGAGCTTCGGTTATGATGCATTTGCCCGGTCTGGTGATCGCTGAGCACATGGAGCGCGTGATTCGTGCAGTCAATCAATTGGGCATCACGGTGCGTGGTCTATTCGGTGAAGGCTCCGATGCGACCGGGCACGTCTTTCAGATTTCGAATCAACAGACACTTGGCGAGTCAGAGGGGGAGATCATGAATCGTTTGGGCAACGTGCTAAAGACGATCATCGATCATGAACTGAATGCGCGCTTTAAGTATTTGGAAAGCAACCGTGCGCAGATGTTGGACAAAATCGGGCGTGCATTTGGTGTTTTGCAGAATGTCCATGTGATTTCGTCGAATGAGGCAATGAACTTGCTGTCACTGATGCGTCTTGCTGTGGATTTCAAAATGTTGCCCGAATCGAACCGTTCCGATGTGGACCGGCTCTTCATTGAATGTCAGCCCGGTCATATCCAATACGCAGCGAATGTGGACATTGATCCTGAGGCACGCGACTTGGCTCGCGCAGACAAACTACGCAAAGAATTTTCCAATCTTCCGCCTCTGTCTTTTGACAAGGTGGGTGAAAACGACTAGCCCTATAAACTACTAATATATTTATGGAACCGATGAACAATTTCACCCCCCGCGCCCAGCAGGTTCTCGCACTCGCCCGTAAAGAGGCGGATCGTTTTCACCACAACTACGTGGGCACCGAACACCTTTTACTTGGATTGATCAATCTCGGTCAAGGAGTTGCCGTGAACGTGCTCCAAAAGATGGGTCTCGATTTACAAACCGTGCGCACTGCCGTGGAAAAGCAGGTTGGCACAGGTCCGGAAAGTAAGCCTTCTGGGAACATTCCTTACACACCTCGTGTGAAGAAGGTTTTGGCGCTGGCTGGCAAAGAGGCTAAGTCGCTGAATCACTCTTATGTGGGCACTGAGCACATTCTCCTCGGTTTACTTCGCGAAGGCGAAGGTGTTGCTGCTCGTGTCTTAAAATCGCTGGATGTTGATATCGAGCGCTGCCGCAACGAAATCCTTTCGGAGCTCGACCCTAACTTTTCCGGTGAACCGGAGGAAGCCTCTGCTGGCACGCCCGGGAACTCACCTGAAGATAAGAAGGATGCGAAAACACCTGCGCTGAAAGCATTCGGACGTGATTTGACTGAGTTAGCGAAGAAGGGCGAACTCGACCCAGTCATCGGACGCAAACACGAGATTCGCCGTGTGGTTCAAATCTTATGCCGTCGCTCCAAGAATAACCCGGTTCTTATTGGGGAAGCCGGTGTCGGTAAGACTGCCATCGTCGAAGGACTTGCGCAGGAGATTGCTTCTGGAATCGTTCCAGAGATCCTAGCCGAAAAGCGTGTGATCACGCTCGACTTAGCGCTCATGGTGGCGGGCACGAAGTATCGCGGTCAATTTGAAGAGCGTATCAAAGCGGTGATGGACGAGATTCGCCGCGCTAAGAACGTCATCATTTTTATCGATGAGCTGCACACCATTGTTGGTGCGGGTGCTGCCGAAGGTGCGATGGATGCCTCAAATATTTTTAAACCCGCTCTGAGTCGTGGGGAGCTGCAATGTATCGGTGCAACAACATTAGCGGAGTATCGCAAATACATCGAAAAAGACAGTGCGCTCGATCGTCGTTTCCAGCCGGTAAAAGTCGAAGCACCTTCGATTGCAGATACGATTCTCATCCTCAAAGGCATACGCAGCAAATACGAAGATCACCACAAAGTGAACTTTACAGATGCTGCATTGGATGCCGCAGCGAAGCTCTCCGAGCGCTATATCACCGCGCGTTTCTTGCCCGATAAAGCAATCGACATTCTCGACGAAGCCGGCGCTCGCGCACGCATCGAATCACTCAAGCGTCCGCCTGAGATCGAAGATATGAATACAACGATCGAGGAAGTCTGCGCGAAGAAAGAAGAAGCGATTGCAGAGCAACACTTCGAAGAAGCCGCGAAATTCCGCGACGAAGAAAAGCAATTGCGCAAGAAACAAGCCGATTTGATCGAAGCTTGGAAAATATCTCGTGAGGAAAATCGCCTGACTGTTGATGAAGACGAAATGCTTCAAGTTGTGGCTGATTGGACAGGTATTCCGCTTTCGCGCATGGAGGAGAAGGAGAGCAGGAAACTGCTCGAGCTCGAAAAGGAATTACAGGTGGAAGTGATTGGTCAGAACATGGCCACCCAAGTCATCTCTAAAGCTTTGCGCCGTTCGCGTGCGGATTTAAAAGATCCGAAACGTCCGATCGGTTCGTTCATGTTCTTGGGACCCACAGGTGTTGGTAAGACCTTGTTGGCCAAGGTGCTTGCGGATCAAATGTTTGGCGACAAAGATTCCATCATTCAGATCGATATGTCTGAATACATGGAGAAGTTTGCCGTCTCGCGCCTCGTTGGTTCGCCTCCGGGCTATGTGGGCTACGAAGAAGGTGGTCAGTTGACCGAGGCCGTGCGCCGCAAGCCATATTCCGTCGTGCTTTTCGATGAAATAGAGAAGGCGCACCCAGATGTTGTTCAGCTACTGTTGCAAGTTTTGGAAGAGGGTCGCTTGACCGATAGTTTGGGTCGCAAGATCGATTTCCGTAATACGATTTTGATTATGACTTCGAATGTGGGTGCCGATATTCTTCAGCGTAACACGTCGATGGGTTTCGGGGTGGAAAGCAATGCCGAGAACGAATACGAAAAGATTCGTGAAAAGATTTTGGATGAAACGAAGCGCGTCTTTAAGCCGGAGTTTCTCAATCGCTTAAATGATTTGGTGATCTTCAAGTCACTTGCACGTGAAGACATGAAGGCAATTGTCGAGCTGGAGCTTCGCAACGTGTCGACACGTCTGAAGGAGCGCGAGTTCACCTTTGATTTCTCGGAAGCGGCTAAAGCATTCCTCATCGATAAGGGCTACGACGAAAAATATGGCGCACGTCCATTACGTCGCGCGATCGAGAGTCACTTGGAAGATGGCTTGGCTGAGGCGATCCTCGGTGGAGAAATCAAGCCAGGTGAACTGATTCGAGTCGATGTGAATGAAGGCGCGACCGCGCTCAGTTTTGAGCAAGATCAACCTGTCTCCGCTGCGACTGGTTCGTAAGCGGGAATCCGCGAGGCTTACTTTAAAAAGTAGCCTTGTTGCTTTTCGCTGATCGGAAGGTCGACTTTGCCCATCACTGCCAAAAGATCCTCCCATGCCATGCGCTTGGTTTTGAGGGTGTCGTTACGCTGTAGATAGGAAGGATGGAAAGTGATCATGAGTGGGATATCATGAAAGGTGTCCCATTGCCCGCGAAGGCTCCCAAATTTGCGTTTAGTTTCTTCTCCGAGTAGACCGCCCACTGTATTGTTGCCCAGTGCTACGATTACCTTCGGTTGAATGATGTCGATTTGAGCCTCCAGATAGGGCAGGCAGAACGCCATCTCCTCTTGAGTGGGTGGACGGTTGCCGTAGGGCTTATCGTTTTTCGGGCGCCACTTTAAGAGATTGGTGCAATAGACCTTTTCGCGGTCTAAGCCCATCGCCTTGATGATTTTGTCTAGTAACTGTCCGGCAGCGCCTACGAATGGGAGTCCGCTCATGGCTTCGTCGGTGCCGGGTGCATCGCCGCAGAATAGAATGTCGGCATCAATGGCACCGTTGCCGAAGACGAGTTGCTCGTCCTCGTTTTTGCGTTCGTTGCAAGTGGCACATTTCTGGACGCTTTCCTCGAGCCATTTCAATTGTGCGATGGGGGCGTCGTCCGGCAGCTGAATCGTCGGGGCCTCCGGCAAGGGTTCGATCTCGACCACGCTGATTGTCGGTTTGGCTGGTTCGGCGCGTGGAGTCGGCTTATCAATCAGATCTGCCAGGGCTGCAGTGTCTTGCGCGCTGATATGTTTGACTGGTATGACCTTAGGTTCGATGGGTTTGAGTAGCGAAGCGGTCGAATCGTTTATGTAGACGCGATCGAGCCCTTCCTTTTGTAGGCGCTTAAGCTCATCGTAAACCGCATCTAAACCCGTAGACATATGCCGACAGCTTGATCATGCGAGAGATGCCGTCCAGCTACTTTTCTATTTCGGCTAAGAATTGGCGGGATGTCGGCTTAAGCTTGAGCTTTTCTCAGTTTTACGAGGTTCAATAATGCCGGTAACACCGTAAATAGAATAATGCAGAATGCAAAAGTGAGTAGTCCGAACAGGTCCACTTGTCGAAATAGCATGGAGGCGCCGAGCCACCAACCGAAGGCACTGAAGATGTCGGTTAGACGTTTAGTCATCAGCCCTTGTGTGCAATAACTCAATCCAAGTAGCACTGCAAGGAACGAGGGGATTTGCATGATGCTGAAATTTGGAAATGTGAAACTGCCGGCGACCATTAGGAGCATACCGATCAATGAAGCCACCCAGATGGCAAGGTGAGGGGGGAAGTTGTTCTTGAGCCCATCTTCTTCGATGCGAAGTCTTACATACACGATAGTCGCGATCGTAGCCATGAATATGGAGAGGGACCAAACATAGAGCATCGAATTGATGGGGACGGCATAGTAGTGCACGAGGAATTCGAGGACAAAGCACTTTGTGAAAAGTAGTCCCCAAAGGATGATGAGTAGGGTGTTTCGTTGCCTAGTAGATGTGCTTGGATACATGGTATTGCCTACTTTCTATATATCTATGCCGTATTGTTTGTCGTGTTGTGACGTGTTTCGGGAATTTCGTGACCTTATTTTTATACAATTATAACTTACAAAAGTCGATTCAATAGAAGTCATTTAACGTAAAACCCCTACGATTTGTCGATATAATCTATGTGATCTACGCAATCGCTTCAAGAAAGTGTAAAAAACGTATTTTGCGCTTTTTGCTACTTTACCGCCTGTTGGTAGATGCGTCATTGTGCGTGAGCTTCAATTCTTTAATTTCCTACTGCCATTTAACCTTTTATGTCTGAAAAAGCCTCACTGCTGACTCCGATACCACCTATTCGTAAGGCTGATCCTCAAAATCAGCCTGCACCGGAGTCATCGGTGGATGTTGCAAACGCTAGCACTACTGTAGATGGAAGCGCAAGTTCTGTTGTCGCAGAGTCTCAATCCATCACGGTCTTTCAGGCAGTCAACTATGCATCGCTGGTGCTTTGTTTCTGTTTGGCTGGTTTTGCAGCGGTGGTGCTATTCCGCAAGGCTAGTAAAATTGCGGAGGCTAATTTGTTACCGGTGCGAAAGTTTTAGGGGGCGCCTTTGCTCTGACTGCATTGCACGGTGTCTTTACAACCTACCTGTATGCCAATTACTTGAACGAGCCGAGTGTTGGCACGCCATTGGTGGTGAGTATACTCATTTGGATTCCACTCGGCATTGTGGCAGGGGTGATTTTGAATCACTTGCTTGCACCTAGTAAGCAACCGGAAAGCAAAGATCTGGTTTTTGATTCGTTTGCATATGCATTGATTTTTGGCTGCGCGATGCTGTCAGTTGTTTCTGGCATTACAACGAACGCAGCCCTCTTGATCAGTTTAGCGTCCGGGTTTTTGTTCATTATACCGATTGCTCGATTTGCGACTGCTTTCAAGACGGCGAAGGCGCGTCATCCTGAGCTACGCGAAACCTCCGATCAGATATTGATCAACGCGTTGCTCTACCTTCCAGGGCTCATCCCGATCATTGCGTTCTTGAAAGTGATCAATGTGCTCAGTGCTGATGTCGCACTCTTTCTCTTTAGTTTTGTTACTTTTGACTTTGTTCTGATTGCCGGTTTGGCGATGATTGCCTCAGCGGATGAGATGATTAAAGAGCCTGCATCCGCAGCTGAAGGTGCAACGGCCCCTGCGGCCCCTGCGGCCCCTGCGGTGGATCCGATCATCGAGTTTTTAAATAGTGAAGAAGGTATGGAGAAAGTACCTGTCGATGTGGCACCGCCACCAAAGCCGGTTCGTGCAGTGCCACCACCGAAGCCTACCAAGCCGGGCTCAGGGATAGTCGCTCCTGAGCCTCCTAAAAAGCCTGGTATGACCAAACCCGAGACGGAGGTGCCTAATGCGCCCGCTCGATTCAAGGCGCCGTCCAAGCCCAAAAAACGATTCTAATAACTCAACACCTCTTAAAATTCAGTATAACCAAAATGATTATGGATATTTCCGGAATGGGATTCACAGATGAGCTTAGCTCATTGCAGCCAGGCATGACGCTTGGTAATTTACACATTGTTAGTTTCGTTGGGAAGGGAGCGATTGGTGAAGTGTATCTTGCGCAGCATGAGATCCTCGGTAAGCAGTTTGCAGTCAAAGTGATTCCTAAGGGGTTTTCTGGGACTGAAGCGAGCGAAGCCTTCAAGCAGGCAGCTCGCATTCAAACCAAATTGGAGCATCCGAATATTCTACGCATCGATGACTTGGGCGAAGAAGACATGTTTTACTGGCTTCGCATGGAGCTCATCGAAGGCGAAATGACTGCTGAAAGAAATTGCATTCGCACGCTGCATGACTTGATGAGCCACAATAAAGGACCATTGTCTCAGGACGAAATTTCTTACTACCTCTACTACCTGCTGCTTGGAGTCGACCACGCGCATTCTCATGGAGTGATCCATGCTGACCTGAAGCCTGCAAATGTCATGATCGCTGAAGAAGGTGTCAAAGTCGCCGAATTTGGAGTCACTGAATTGATCGGTAACGCTTGGGATGACTTTCATCTCTCACGTAAGGATGCTCGCATGGAGCCAACACCGTTTGATCCCTTGCCCGGCTTTAGTCGTGCGCTTCCTGCATTGCTCAGCGCTTTTGAATATTACAGCCCCGAGCAACGTGCGGGCAATCGCCCCGATCATTTGAGTAATTTGTATTCAATCGGTCTGATTGTATACCGCATGCTTACTGGCCGTCATAGCCTTTCATTGGATATGCCAACCCAGGCAGTCAATGGAATCAATCCGCGCTGGGATGCATGGATGGCGAAAGCCCTCGCATACAACCCCGAAGATCGATTCCAGAACGCAGCAGAAATGTTGCATGCTGTTCCCTGTCTGGAGGCTTCAGCTGAAGCTTCTGATGCTCAGGACGAACAAGCCGCCGGTTAACCTCGACCGTTTCATTTACTTTACGTCAATCACCTCAACCAAACTGAACCATGTCTATTCAACGTAAATTCAAAGTCACAACTTCAATCACACAATTTATGTGGGCATCATCTCGTAATGATGCTGAGAAGTTTCAAGAAGATCTGATTAAGAAAGGTAAGCTCGATATTCAGCGTCACGGCGAAACCGAAGTTAAGTTCTGTTTCACCGGCGGTAAGGACTTCCTCGAAGCCCCAGAGGATATTTCACAAACACGCAATCCGGTAGAAGAGCCACGTCGTGGTGACTGGCTGGAAATTGAGCATGGCGATGTGAAGGCCTGCGCCTTGGTTCGCCGTCTCAGCCGTCGTAAGATCTACTATTTCGAAGCACTGTCTAAGACCGAACGCTCCGTCGATCGTGAGCGCTGGCAGCGTTGGTCCACACAGCACACGATCCACCCATCATATGATGGTGTCGTGCCACCATTTATTGTGGATGAAGCGATTTCCGCTCACGAAGATCGCGGCATGCTTTCCGGGTTCAGCGCGACCCCTGATTCATCACTGATCCTTGAGATTCTTGATAAGTATGGTTATGTGCCTGATGATTATGAGGTTGAGAATGGCTACTGGGCGGAAATCTACATCGACCGTGCGATCTCTGAAAAGATTCTTTCAAGCCAAGAGGAGCCGAGCGCCAAAACAGGCACACATGACGGTGTGGACGAATTTGGTGATTTTTCTGTCGGTTTTTCTGAAGAGTTGCCTACTATCGACGACTTCGAGAATCAGTTCTAAGAACGGATTCCACCCTTCATATCATATTTGTATATAAACCAAGGATTTAACATGGCTCGTAAACTAGCATTTATTAACTATAAAGGGGGTGTTGGTAAAACATCACTGATCGTCAATATTGCTGCGTGTCTTGCTCAAAAAGGGAAGAAAGTGCTTCTCTGCGATCTGGATACTCAATCGAATTCGAGCATCTGGTTGCTGCGTATTGAGCGTTGGAATCGCATAAATATGGAAAAACGTGGATCGAGTTATTCGATCTTCGATCCAGGCGAGGACAGAATTAAGGACATCATCGTGAAAGATGTGGTTCGTGATAATCAAGGCAACCTGCAGTTACCTGGGCTCGATTTGCTGCCCACAACTTTCAATCTCATCGATATCGAGAATGAATATAAGATCAATCCGCAGAACCCGCACTATCTGATCTTTAATGAGCAGATTCGTGAAGTGGAGAAAGACTACGACTTCATCCTCTACGATTGCCCGCCAAACGTGCTCAATGCATCGCAGTGTGGTATTTTCAGTGCGGATGAGCTCTACGTGCCCTCCAATCCGGATGCCCTTTCATTGATCGGATTTACTCTGATGATTGAAAAGCTACTCTTGTTCTATCGTCGCTCTGCTGGTTTCCGTATTCAAGAAATGGGAAATTTTGCGCGTGTTTCGGGGGTGATTTTCAACTCGATTAAAGCCAACGTCGATATCGGCGTGCCTAAGATGCGTATGCAATTGCGCTTGAACCAGTTTAAGAAGCAACGACTCGTTTCCAATGAGGCCAAAATCTATAACGCCTGTGTTCGCGATGCGACGATTGTTCGCCGTGCCGTTACCTTAGGTCTGCCAGTCTGTCTCGTTGAAAGCCGTGATGTTGCCGATGGCGTGGGGAAGGACTATGATGATTTGGCTGAGGAAATCCTCGCTCACAACGTCAATGACCCAGCTGCGAGTAGCGGTGGTGCACCGATGGCCAGTGCCTCTTAGCAGTTTTTTTCTATCTACTTCATGACTGACTCCGATTTCGGTTCGAGCAACCCTTGTGATACGGATGACTTATCCGCACGCTGGGATAAGGTCGCATTTCGCGCTCAAGGTTCTCCTTTCGAGAATTTGACGATCTCTGGATTGGCTAAAAATTCGGGTGTTCGCCAATGGTCACGTTCCGGAAGCAAAGTAAAGGGTGATACCGTCGCTCGTTATATTTATCTCACGTTCGATGAACTGTTAGAGGTCGAGAAGCTGGATATTAAAACCGCCACTCACTTGATCGAGATCTGCGAAACCACTTTTGTTTTTGAAGCTGAGTGCGACGATTTAGGATCGTTTGAGGAAATCGATTCACAGGCCAATGCCCAGCGCATGCGTTTCGTAGAGGAATACGGACTGTATCAAGACTTCCCGGTAAAATTGGCCAATCTAGATGTCGACCTTCGTGAGCTTTGTGTCGCCGAGGAAATCATTACCTTTGTGGACCTAATGGAGTTCTTAGACCGCTTGGCAGATAAAGCATGGATTGGTGGTTCATATAAGAATCTACAAAACGTTTTTGCTCATGGTGACGAGAAAGGGCTGACTAAGTTTTTCCCTTATCGATTGGGGCATCGTGGTTTCCATTTAACCGAAACATTGTCGTTTTGCTTGAACCGTATTACTCGGAAGGAACTGCAAAGCGTGTATGAGTATCATGAGCGACGCCGTCGTCGTAGCCGTTTATTGGGCAAGCGAATGGAGATGCCTAAAGTGGTGGAAGAGAAGCTTCTGCCTGAGGTCTTCGAGTGCTTGCATTATTATTCGAAGCGCCAGCCACGCTTGCCGATTCGTTTACATGACTCGGCTTATCAAGCTCGTGAGTTGATGTTTTTGAATGATCCGCAGACTGAGGGTGTGCTACACTGGTTGATTCATCTCGCCTTGGGGATTTTTCAGCCGTCGAAAAACCATGATCCAGAGTTAGACGAAGATTTGAGCAACCTAAGTGTGCCGATCTCCCCAGAGATCGTTAAAGATCTGCGAGCGATGGTTCAATCAGAGGCGGCGACGGAGACACCATAACTTAGGTGTCTTGCTGTAGGCTTAACTTTCCTCTGTCTTGAGGATATAAGGTTGTATGCTGGAGAGCAGTCGATCTGGAATCGAGCCTACTAGGTAGGTGCCCTCATCGCGTGCTTCTTCTTTACGCACGCCACCTTCGCGGTGGATGCGAGCCACGAGATCGTAGCGTTCGTGAGGGATGAGGAGTCGTAGTTGCTTAAATTCACTCTCCACAATGGCTTCCATCTTTTGGAGCAATTCGGGGAGACCTTCGCCTGTTTTGGCACTGATGAAGTGTGCGTCTGGGAATTGGAAAATGAGCCCGTTGCGAGTGCTTTCATCCCAGAGGTCATCCACCTTATTGAATACGGTGATAATTTTTTTATCACCTGCACCCAGTTCGTTGAGCACCTTGAGTGTGGTTTCAGCGTGTGCTTCAAACTCGGGACTATTCACGTCGAGCACGTGGATGAGGAAGTTCGAAATGACAGCCTCTTCCAATGTCGCCTTGAAGGCATCTACTAGGCGGTGGGGGAGGTTGCGGACGAAACCGACGGTGTCGGTAACGACCATCGGTTGGCCATTTGGTAGTAGGCAACGCCTCGAAGTAGGGTCGAGCGTGGCGAAGAGTTTATCTTCCGCCAAAATATTTGAGTTCGTCAGCTTGTTGAGCAACGAGGATTTACCGGCATTGGTATAGCCCACGATCGCACAAGTGGGCACGGGCACGGTCATGCGTTTTTTACGCTGCACTTCACGGTGTTGGATGACGCCTTCGAGCTCGCGTTTCACGCGCGAGATTTGCGTGCGCACCATACGTTGGTCGAGCTCCAGCTGTGTTTCACCCGCGTCACGTTGCATCGAGCCACCGCCGCGTTGACGACTGAGGTGTGTCCATGCGCTTTTTAAGCGTGGCAGGCTGTATTCCAAGCGTGCTAGCTCAACCTGTAGCACCGCTTCTTTGGTTTGTGCGCGCTTGCCGAAGATATCGAGAATCACTTCTTGTCGGTCGATGACTAAAATTTTGTCGTTGGCTGCTTTTTCCCAGTTTCTTTCTTGGGCGGGCGTCAGCTCGTTATCGATCACGATCACATCGCAGTTACGCTCTTGTGCCTCCTTGATCAATTCTTCTGCCTTGCCAGAGCCCACCAGGAACTTGGCATGTGGCTTGCGGACTGGCACCAAGCGTTCGTGACAGAGCTCAATGCCGAGGGTAGTGACGAGTTCGCGCAATTCATCCAGCAGACTACGGGTTTGCGTGTCTGAATCTGGCGGCAGGGTGATGCCGATGAGCATGGCCCTTTCGACCATCTTTGGTTTCTCTTTTACGTCGTGCACAAGTTGTAGGAATAGTGTAAACGGAGGAAGGTAGGCTTATTGTCGGGCGAATCAAATACCAATAATTGAATTGCGCAGTCATTTTTAGGTTCGCCGCAGGTGATTGGTTTTGTTCAGACTCATGTTATGTTCAAAGCGAATGATTTGTTTACTTTCCCTGAGTCCCTTCCGTTTGCAGGTGTGTTTACCAGCGAACTCGCTCCATGGGAATGGGTCTCGCGCATACGTATTGCGTTGGATGGGGCTGAGTTAGGCGCTTACCAGGGCGAAATCCCCGCCGGCTTTCAGATTGAGGGAGCGGTTTACATCCATCCGTCTGTGCAATTGCCGGCTTTTGGCTCGATTCAAGGCCCCGCCTATATTGCCGAAGGCTGTGAGCTGCGCCCAGGCGTGTTTATTCGAGGAAATGTCATCGCCGGCGCTGGTTGTGTGTTGGGTAACTCCTGTGAGTTTAAGAACTGTCTATTGCTGGATAAGGTTCAGGTGCCACATTTTAGTTATGTCGGTGACAGTGTCTTGGGCAATGGTGCCCATCTCGGCGCGGGCGTGATTTGTTCAAACCTGCGTCTCGATCAAACCGAGGTGCCTGTGCAGTTGCCCGACGGTTCACGCACAACATCTGGATTGAGAAAGCTCGGCGCCTTGGTCGGCGATGCTGCAGAAGTTGGTTGCAATGCAGTCCTCAACCCCGGCTCTATTTTGGGCCGCCGTGCTTTAGTCATGCCGTCGATGGCTTTTCGTGGCACTCTGGGCGCAAACACCATCGCATTCACCAAAGATCCGATCCAGACCGCTCCGAGAATGGATTGAGGGGCAGGCGTCTCTCGGGGTAGGGATCGTTATACCTTTTCACCATGAGCCTGTGTCGAATGGATCGATCCAAGAGGCGCAAAATCCAGTTTTGGTAGGGATCGTTATCCCTAACGATCCGAGATGCTTTGAGAAGCTTGAAGTGATCAGTCGGCCTAGCAACGTGTTCACCGATGACGTTGGGTCCTCACCGCTTATGGACGCTCATGTCACGCTAATTAATAATCCCAAATGCGCGCTTACTGCCCACGCCAGACATTCGTCCAGAAACCAATCTACGCGCCTTTAAAGCAAGCGAGGAATAATAGCGAAAAATGCGCTATCATCCCAAATCGAATAATAGCGCAATAGGGATGACGAGATTTCATTATCTATAATCCGTTTGACCTGAAGATGTGGGGAATGATATCGTAAAATGCACTAATAACTTGTTGGAAAAGTAAATATAAATGAAAATCAACATGAAACACATGGTCTTAGTGTTCGTTTCAGCACTCGTCGCTCTATCGACTGTGACTAGTGCATCTGAAGACTTAGACCCCAAGAACCATAAGGAGATTTACGTCGAAGCTTTTAAATTCTGGAAACAAAAAGTGAAGGTGGATCCGACACCAGCCAGTGATGAGCAGGTGATGATTACAGTTTCGGATACACCAACTCTGCAGACTCCCGAGTGGAAGCGACGAGATCCCAGTGATATCATTCGTGTGGGGGATACCTATTATGTGTGGTATGCGAAAATCCATAAGAGCGAGCTAGGCTTCCCCGGGGGGTGGAGTGCGAATACTTGGTATGCGACAAGTAAAGATGGTGTCGATTGGCAAGAGCAAGGAATCGCAATAGATAAGGGTGCCCCCGGAGCTTGGGATGAAGGCGGAGCCTATACGCCGAATATTTTAGCCTATAAGGGTAAATATTACCTCGCTTACACTGGGGTGAAAGCACCTTTCAATATTCCTCATAATTTAGCTTCGATCGGTATGGCTGTTTCGGATACACCAGACGGCCCTTGGACAAAATTGGGGGACAAGCCGATGATCTCGCCGACTGATTCTTACGATGCTCCGGATGGATTCCTTTGCGATGATACCGTATTTGTCGTTAGAGAGGATAAGATTTGGCTTTATTACAAAGGCTACCCGAAGACAATCGATGCGGAGGGTAAAGACATTCGTGTAAGGCAGAGGACTTTTCTCTTGGTTGCGGTCGCGGATCAACCCGAGGGCCCCTATGTGAAGCACGGGGAAATCTTGCATGAAGGGCATGAGGCGGTGCTTTGGACAAATCCCGATGGCAGTGTCGGCTCCTTTTGCACCTCACACGGGCCATCACTCTACTATGAGTCTACTGACGGCATCAACTTTAAGAGTATGAATCCGATTACCTCGCAAAAAGCACTTGGAATATATCGGGCTGATTTTGAAGAAGGCAATCGAGGGGCACGGCCCACCTGGGGAATTTCTGCAGAAAAGAACAAAGCGGGTCTCGGCTTGCGTCGTATTGAGATCAAGTGGCCATAATGAATCTATTTTAACTTTAGCGCATCTAGCCAAGAGAATAGAAGCCCAACCAGTCGAGGATCACAACGGCTAAAGCCGCGCGATCTCTCCACGATCCCTTTCGCGTTTAACTCTGTCGAATGGAACGGACAGAGAACTGATTCTGACGCGGCGCGATGCGGAAATCGCGCCCTACCGATTGCGGTGAGTTTTAGCCAATACGAATGATATTCACCGGGCAGCCTTCTTGAGCCTCGTTTAGTATCTCGCGGTCTTTGGTCGAGGTTACCTGAAATGGACCACTTGAAAAGTTAGTCTGGATCCCTAGAA
>JANQXM010000064.1 GCA_030729385.1 Opitutales bacterium
TATGTTGGCGACACCCTGACCATTATGAACCCCGAAGAGCAGTGGTGGGGCGAAGGTGACGCCAAGATCTGGGTGGATGGCGAGGACTTTCCTTCAATCTTCGGCACAGGCACCGAAGATTATTACGGTTACGCTTGGGGCGGTAAGACGACGGATTTTTACGAACACCCATTTCATGCTCAAGTGTTCGCGCACAAGTATAACAAGCTAAACCGAAAGCCTGAAGCCATTATGGGTGAGCGGAATACTCTGGGGTATAGCACCGAAACGCGTACCCGAGCTCTGGATACGATGCCATTTGGTCAATCCATTCAGTTGGATATGGAGATCTGGTCCGGGACCGATCAAGACATGGGCTACCAAGTCGGTGCTTATTGGTATGCCGATGCCGCAACCACTTCGAATCGTAAGCCAGAACCTGAAGAGGTGCTTAATATTCCAACGGTGCCTTACATGCCAGCAACTGTGGCAGCCGAGAAGCCCGCAAAGCAGAGCGAGATTCAGAATGCGATTGATCTGGAGCTTAAGATGGTGATTTCGAAAACCGGAAATATCAGCGAGGCCGAACAGGGATTGAGTCGATATAAGGGTGCTTGGAATGAGAGCGACCACATCCTGTTTCGAGGCGCTCAGGTTGGAGACAGTGTAGAATTACGCATTCCGGCAGCTAGTCCCGCGTTGCAGAAGCTGACTCTACATGGCACAAAGAGTTCTGATTTCGGTATTATTCAGGTCGCAGTCAATGGCGAGGTCGCCAGCGATAATGTGGATCTCTACGCAGGTAAGCCCTCGCCATCCGGAGCGATTGCTTTGGGCACCTTTGATCCGGTTGACGGCGCTTTCGTTGTGCGCGTCGAAGTGGTAGGGAAGAATTCCCAGAGCAAGGGGGCTCTCTTCGGTATCGATTGTGTGTCCTTCGCTGAGGTGGAATAGCCGTGGATTATACTGCCCTCGGGTTGATGTTACCGGAATTGTAGACGGCCGTTCACGCTCTATCGCGTAAATGAGGGGGTTGTGTGATTGAGCGTATTGTGGGATGCTACACTATTTAGCTCATACTACAAATTGCTTCCGAATTGGTGCTCATATCATGACTTATTTACAGCGTTTTTCGCTCAGTTTTCTCGTTACATTAAATGCAGTATTTACTGCGGGTGTATCTGTTAAGGCAGAGGTCATTGATTACGAGGCTTTCCTCAGTCAGCACGATATGACTTGGGATCGCATTCCTAATCGCTGGGAAGTCGCTCCTTATACCGGTAATGGCAATGTCGGCTTTCTGTTTTATCAAGCGCAGGGCGAAGCCAAGAACGTGATTTCGCTCTATACCGGACGTCACGATTACTACGATCATCGCGCGCCGCATGATGGCAACGAGATGCTATGGATCTATCGCAGTCGTCTCCCGTTGGGGCATTTCAAGCTAAAGTCAGAGGGCGATATCACTGCAGTAGACCTGCGGTTGGATTTGTGGAATGCCGAGTTGACTGGCACAATTGCGACAACCAAGGGCTCCTACGAGCTGCGTGGATTTTCTCACAGTCTTGGAGATGTGATTTATTTTGAGACGGATGCGAAGAATGAGTCGATTCAAGTATCTTGGCATCCAGATGTGCCGAAGGCTCCGGTGCGGACAACCCTCGAAGGTGGAGGCGGACCCAAGGGCGGTAGTTGGGATAAAATGCGCACGGCTCCTTACGAACTGCCACCCGAGCCTACCTTGCGTGAGATCGATGGTGTTAATTTCTGCTACCAACCCCTCTATCAGAACCGTGGTGAAACCACGACTGCATGGGAGCTGCGTGGCGAGTCTGCAGGTAAACAGATTCTGCTAGCCAGTGTGCATCACAGTTTCCCTGAGAGTAATAGTATTCAAAAAGTGAAAGACAATTTGCAGGAAGCACGAAAGCTGTTGGCTGATCAGTCCTTTTTCTCTTCCCACCGCAAGTGGTGGAATGAGTATTACCCGCTGAGTTTCTTAACAATCAATGATCCTGAAAAAGAGGCATTCTATTGGATCCAGATGTATAAATTTGCCTCGGCGACGCGTAGCAATGGACCGGTGATGGATCTAATGGGGCCATGGTATCACAAAACTTTCTGGCCGATGGTATGGGGCGACTTGAATGTGCAGCTGCAATACTGGACGCACCTTACGGCAAACAGACTCGATGTCGGTTCGTCACTCGTAAACTGGTTCGATAAGAAAGAGGAAAACCTCTATGGAAACGTGCCAGACCATTGGGAAGATAGCATGGGTCTTTCGACTTGTTTCCCCCAGGATCTGGTTGGCGGACAAGGAGGCAGTGTGCCGGACATGCTTTGCTGGGTGTTGCACAACTATTGGTTACACTGCGAATTCGCAGGCGACCGCGAGCGACTGCGTGACGGTTTGTTCTCAAAGTTGCGCGGCGTCGGTAACAGTTATCTGAATTATCTGAAGGAGAATCCGGTGCCGTCCGATGATGGCACGATCCACATCAAGCACAGTTGGTCGCCGGAATATCCAGGTGGTCGCGGGCAGGATATCAACTTCACTATCGGGCTGATGAAATGGTGCTTCCAGACGCTACTCGATATCAACGAAGAGCATAACCTGAACGATCCGCTTGAGGCTGAATGGCAAAACATCGTCGATAACATTGTTGATTTTCAAATCGATAAAGACGGTCTGCGTATCGGCAAAGACATCGCCTTCGACAAGCCACACCGTCACTATTCGCATCTTCTGCCATTCTATCCATTGGCGATTCTTACACCGGATACGGATGAAGGAAGAGGGCTCCTACGCACCTCTTTAGATCATTGGCTCAACGTGACCTTCAACCGGGAGAAAAAGGATAGTGCGATGTCCGTAACCGGTTATACGGCGACGGGTGCCGCCTCGATGTATGCATGGGCTGGTGATTCAAAGATGGCGTATTACTATCTCGATTTTTTAATTAAACACGACCGCGTCTCGCCGACCACGATGTATGCTGAAGGTAATCCCGTGATTGAGAGCCCGCTCTCGTTTGCGACCAGTATTCATGACATGATTCTGCAAAGTTGGGGTGGGGCGCTTCGCGTCTTTCCAGCAGCGCCGGAAGTTTGGGGCGATGTCGCCTTCAAGGACTTGCGCGGGCAGGGTGCCTTCTTGGTGAGCGCAAAGAAAGAGGGTGGATTGACTCAGTTCGTGACAGTGAAGAGTCTCATCGGAACGCCTTGCGTGGTCATCACCGACATCCCCAATCCAAAGGTATATATCGATGGGACCCCAGTTTATATTTCGGCGGAGGACGATGGCAGCTATAAATTACCTTTGAAGAAGGGCGAAACCGCCACCTTTACTCCGGTCGCGTTGGCTCAGACTGATTTATCGATACAGCCGATCTCAGTCGATGAGTCAGGTCGCAATCTGTTTGGTCTGAATGACAAGACGACCCGCTTGCCCGGATACGATCACTATTATGGTAGCAGCCACAAGTCTGCGAAAGCTGTAAAGTCGAAACCGAAGGTGAGCCCGAAAGTCGATCTGCCTGCCGGTCGTTATGTCCGCATCGAATTACCGGGCGACAAGCGTGTGCTGTCATTAGCCGAAGTCGAAGTGCTCGCGGGGGGCAAGAATGTGTCCAAGGATAAAAACGCCACACAATCCAGTGTTCAATACGGCGGTGCTCCAGGACGTGCGGTCGATGGCAACACCGACGGCGACTATAATAATGGTTCAGTGACGCATAGCAATGAATCCAGCAACCCTTGGTGGGAAGTGGACTTAGGCAGTCGCGTGAAGATCGACACCATCCGTGTCCATAATCGCAAAGGGAACTCTGATCGGCTAGAGGGTTTTACGATCCGAATCTTAGATGGAAACCGCAAAGAAGTGTTTTTCGAAGGCAACTGCCCTGCGCTTCCAGTGTCGGTGTTTTAATTATCCATATGCTCTACTTGTGCCGTCCATCTTGAACTCAACATGGCGGGCACAGCAGTGAATATTTCCAAACCTATCCTAGTTTGAGTATAATTAGTTTTGAATTCCAACAGCCCTTTTCTGTTTCAGGAAATACGATCATTAAAGTTTGATTTACTAGAAACCTTGCCTAACTTTCATATAATTGTTAGTAATAACCATTTCCTGCCTCCGACTATTTTCCATTAATGATTCCTGAATTCACGAAGGCCCCATTGTCATTAAAAGTAAATCGCTCCGATCAAGGAGGGTTTGCTTTAGTCATTGCGCTCGGATTAATGGCTTTCGTTTTGTTGCTCTTGCTTTCAATCACGACGCTAGTTCAGGTCGAGAGTCGCAGTGCGAGTGGTCAATTGAGTCGGTTGCAGGCTGAGCAAGCTGCCGTGCTGAGTCTTAATGTCGCGATTGGTAAGTTGCAGGAAACGATTGGGCCGGATCAACGGGTAACGGCGACTGCGTCCATTCTCGGGGATACGAATAATCCTTATGCTAATTCGGTTTCACCTGTCGCTGGTCAAGCTGCATGGATGGGCGTTTGGAAGTCTGGCACAGTCGCGAAAACTGGCGTAACTCCGGACTATAATCCTTCGACTCCAAATACCCGGAACTTTGTCGGGTGGCTTGTTTCGGGCACCGATGCTTTGGGCAATTTTCAATTACCCAGCGCCTTGTCTGCGGTTGCGAGCGATTTGGCGAGTTCCGGGCGTGAGTTTGTTACTTTGTATAGCGATTCGACCGGTGATCCTTACATACAGGTCGAAAAGGTGCTGGTTGAGAGTGAAGCTTCTCAGAATACCTATTTTGCTTTTTCGGTAGAGGATGAATCAACCAAGGCTGATTTGGGCTGGAGTGAAATCCCCATTGCGGACACGACAAAAGAACGCTCACAAGCAAGTCGAATTTCGGCTACACCCGGACCAGATTACGGAGCGCTCAACGGGAGTCCTGCGAATGGTCCATTTACCGCAGGTGTGATTGATTACCCCCTGACGATTGGTGGCAGTTCCGTGTTTTTAAGTGAAAGCGTGTCGAAGTTGAACGATGTGGGTGACTTGGCTGCCGCGATTAATACGGTGGATGCTGACTGGTTACGAGATCAGCGTTCCGATATGACATGGGGCAGCAAGGGAGTGCTCGCCGACGTCAAATTCGGTGGCTTACGCCGTGATCTGAGCCTTGCTTTCGAAATGGACGGTGCAGATGAGGTTGAAGACGCCACAAAATTCAATCAGCAGGAAGGCGTTTTTGTGGGGGGCACAGATCGCTTTGCTTCGCCTTTCCAGGTGCCGGGCATGCCTGCCCCAGAGCGTTATCTGTGGCGAGAGAAGGATGACTCTGGAACTCCGTTCTCAAGCTATATCGAGCATGCGGATGCAGTGCTCCGAGGGCCTACCTGGTGGGCGCTTCGGGACTATGCTAATCTCTACAAGCGACTGAAAAGGTCTGGTAACAATTATACATTAGATGCACGGGCTTATTACCCAAATAGGGACGCTGGAGCTTATAGATACAGTGATATTTTTCAAGCTATTACGGGTGGCTATAAGGTGTGGGATGTTGAGACGGAACCTAGGAATTCTCGATATATCCATAAGCCAGCTCGACCAAATTATGCACCTGTCTATCTAGGCTCAGTTTCCATGATTAGTGTGGTGCCATATCAAGGCAATTTAGCCTTAGGCGTCGATCAGGTTTTCTATATTTGGAATCCATATAATCGAAATCTCACTTTTGACAATATGGCGGTTAGCTCGCCGAGTTATGCCTATCCAGGAACGGTCAGCCTTTGGATGACGAAGGGTTCTGGGGCGGAGGAACAATATGGGCCGACGCAACTTCGTGAATATCTTGGGAAAAATGCTGGCGGCAGTAGGAGTTCGGGGATTTCCTACCTGCTTCGGGATCCGTCTGGCCCGATTACCATGGAACCCGGTGAAGTTTTGGTATTTACGGCGGATCCAGCGACGACGCCAGGCTCGGAAATCGTCAACCGTGGGACAGCCTCACCAGGCTTAAGCGAATCGGATGTTAATATCAGTGGGATTATCATGACGAACTTAGATACGCCAGGGGGGTGGACGAGTGTGCCATTTGATACGAGCGTTGATAAAGTCAGATTCAACTATGTCCAATATGGTGTGTCCGGAGGAGAGAGATATATCGTCGCCACTGGCTTGCCTGAAGGTGCCACGGACGCGGGTGATATCAGTCCCACTAACTACGGAGAAGAACTCCAGTATTCTCTACACAATACTGCTAGTGGTGGCTTTGCGGGGGCGAGAAATTATGTGTCACCGAGTGCACTTCGAGGTCAGCTAAATACACCAGTGGATGACATGCCACCTACCTTTCTTGCAGGTAAACGCTTTTTTGGTCTGTTTGGTATGCTCAAGAAGCCTGCAGATTTTGGACGAGACCCCGACGGTGATCCTATAGACCAGAGGCCAGTCGAGGGATTATCAGTGATGAACCCTTTGCAGGCACTTTATGCAACGGACATCTGGGGCACCGCACACCCGAATCAACTGTTCATGACCGTGAGTTCAACAAATTCCAATGCACTCTATAATAGCTATGGAATTAATTTCCCTAGTGGAAACAACGGAAACTGGGGAGTCGCCTACACATCAAACGGTTCCACTCACTTACCAATGTTGGACATCCCATCAAGTCCGCCTATATCCCTAGCTACCTTTTCACATGCCAACCTAGGCATCATCGGTGCTGACCCGATGCGGATGGTCGGCTATTCTAGAGCCAACACTTTTGTATATCCCGAGAGCGTTTTCGATCGACTCTATATGCCGGGAAACGTCTCGACTCCATACATAGGGCAAGACAGTGCATGGCTCGCTAACGATACCCTTTTTGATCGTTATTACCTCTCGGGGATTGCGCCAGAATATACGATCGGGACAGGTGGTTACAGCGCGACGGGATCTATCAATGCTACTTTAACGGACTTTTATTCAACAGATTGGCAGGAGGCGCAGGCGAACCCCGTTCTTCGTCCTTACATTCCATCTAATAAGTCCATTGCGAATGTGATCGACGAGCTCGACAAGCAGGACGGCTATTTAAAAACGGGCGCTTACAGCCTTATCGAGGGAGCCTTTAATGTGAATTCCACCTCCATCCCCGCATGGGCTGCCTTCTTGCGAGGTAACCGTGATCTCGCGATCGATTATGTCGACGGAACTTCCGATAATGGGTCAGGGACTCCTTTCCCCTCCAACGCATCTCCAGTTCCCGAGCAGGGTAGTTCAAATTCGTTTTGGTCGGGGTTCTCGCGCCTGAATGATCCGCAGATCGACACCCTCGCGACTGAGATTGTAAATCAAGTTAAACTTCGTGGACCCTTTATGAGTTTGTCCGATTTCGTTAACCACAGAACTGGGGCGCCCTTGAATGCTTTGACGCACTATGCTGGTGCGCTTCAGACCGCTATCGATGACTCCGGCATTAATTATTCTGTAGAGAATTTGGCAGGTGGGGTGCCTCCAGTTTACCCATCAGGCAACAACGAGATGATGACTGGTATTCCACCCAGCTTAGGCAGTCGCACCACCAGTAGCGGGGTGCCTAAAGAGATTAATCAACCGGACCTACTATTGCCCTTGGCGCCTCGTTTGACGGCTCGCGGGGACACCTTCCGCATCCGTGGTTATGGCGAGATCGAGTCAATCGACGGCAGTCGAGTTTCTGCAATCTGCGAAGTGGTTGTGCAGCGTCTTCCGGAATATATCGATACCACAGATGATCCATGGAACGAAACATTGAACCCTCAGAATACGTCCCTCCCGAGCCCTTACCCTTTGACTCTAGCGGTGAATCAGACTTTAGGTCGCCGCCTGAAAGTTGTTAAATTCCGTTGGCTAGAACCAAACGAAATTTAGTTTATTACCATATGAGCAATCCAGTTCGCCTTCTCGCTATAATCTCCTGCTATCTTTCAGTCATGCTGGGTAGTGTTTGCCATGCGCAGGCTCAATCGACTGGCGGTGGCAAACAACTGACTTCTTTGGAGTTTTCATGTGTTGCTTTGAGCAAATTTAAATCCCCGCCGTTGTTTTATTTTGTTTCCGGGGAATACAAGCCACTGCAAGTTCCGGTGGGAGCCCATTCACCTGAATATAAATTAAGCAACGCCGCCGTTCTTAAACTTTATGTTGAACGGAAAGATGAACAAGGTGATGTTAGTTATGTCCAGTGTGCGGAGGCGCCCTTGATGATGGATTGCAAGCGAATGTTATTCATTGTGAGTCGAACAAAAGACAAATCTCCTTGGCCGCTACAACTCCTAGGGATGGATGATTCGCTGGAGACGTTCCCAACTGGATCATTCCGCTTCATGAATGCGACGCGAGTCCCTCTGGAGGTAAGCATTAATGGCAAGCGAGATAAAATTGCCCCACGTGCCATCGCTATTATAGCTCCCGATGTTTCCGAAACTGGAGGCTTCTATCCATTCACGATAGATGGTCCTGATGGTTCGAGGTTTTATGAAACGAAACTCTACGGTCAATTCCATGGACGTGAAACCGTATTGATCGGACCACCAGCCCATGACCCAAAACGACTGACGATAAAATTCCTCTCGCAAGTCATCCCTCCACGATAAGATCAGCGCGCATCGCGTGCGCACTTCAAAGTCATGATATAAGAATCCACTCGTAATTGGCTCATGTAGGGCAAATGCGCGATGACAGAATAATCAGAATATGCTAGATTGCTTATTTGCAAATGAAGCAGAGCAAGTAGATCGCGATTTCGGATTCCATCGATGTGAATTGCCACTGCTTTAGAAGCTGATAGTGGCGGACCTTTATAACGAACAACTTTATTGAGCAACAACATGATGAGATGGATACTTTCTATTCTGTGCGCGATGAGCGCACTTTCTGCCTCGGGTCAATCGCCTGATGCACTGACGATCAACGGCGGCACGCTCATCTTCTTTGGCGATTCCATTACCCAACAGGGAACTCGCCCAGCTGGGTATATTTCGTTGGTGAGCGATGCGATTGCGGAGAGTTATTCCGAGCGCAATATTCAAGTAATCGGTGCTGGGGTTGGTGGCAACAAGGTGCCTGATCTACTCAAACGTCTGGATCGAGATGTGCTGAGTAAGCAACCGGATGTGGTTATGATCTATATCGGGATCAATGATGTTTGGCATTGGACGAGACCCCATCCAGTGACCAAGGAGAAACGTGAAGGCACGACGGCTGAAGCCTATGAAAAAGGCCTGCGGAACATGATCGATCAAATTCAGGCTGTGGGAGCCGATGTGATTCTGTGCACGCCGACGGTAATTGGTGAGCAGTTGGGAGGCGTGAATCCAGATGATGCGCGTTTGAATCAGTATGCTGCAATTTGTCGAAGCGTGGCAAAAGATACCGGAGCGACCTTGTTGGATCTGCGCAAGGTGTTCGTCGATTTTTTGTCTGCGCACAATACCGAGAACTTGAAGCGTGGGGTGTTTACTTCGGACGGCGTGCATATGAATGACGCCGGCAACCGTTTGATTGCGCAGCAAGTCTGTCAACTGCTTGGTATTCCATTCCTGCATGAGCAGCACTCCGCAAATGCGGTGTCCGTTCAGAATAAAGAAAACCTCCACCTCTACCTATTGATCGGCCAGTCAAACATGGCGGGACGCGCCAAGATTCCAGATGATGCCAAGGGCTACATCGAGAGCTGTTTTCTACTGAACGACCAGGGGGAGTGGACGCCTGCAGCGAATCCGCTCAATCAATATTCAAGTGTGCGTAAAGACATCGGCATGCAGAAGCTCGGACCGGGGTATTCGTTTGCCAAAACGATGCTTCATCAAAACCCAGAGATCTCGCTTGGACTGGTAGTCAATGCTTTGGGCGGCTCGAAGGTTGAGTCATGGAAGAAGGGCGGGCGGCTTTATACGCAAGCGGTCACACGTATGAAAGTTGCGCAGCAATCCGGCGCACTTAAAGGCATTCTCTGGCACCAGGGGGAGTCCAACCATACGGATGATGAGTATTTACCAAAATTGATTCAGCTGATCGCCGACCTGCGGGCAGATCTCGGAGATGCCTCGTTACCGGTCGTTGTCGGTCAGATCAACAACGTCTCATTGATCAATGAGCAGCTCGCAGCACTGCCTGTGCAAGTGCCTCATACCGCTTGTGTTTCATCTGAAGGATTGACGGCACAAGATCGCTGGCACTTTGACACGAAGAGTCAGCTAAAGCTGGGTGAGCGTTACGCTGAAGCGATGATGACGCTGATCACTAAAGAAAACTAAGCACAGGTCTTTGAGGCTAAGGAAAAACAAAGACCTGAAATATTAACTGCGAATTGCCAGTTCTAACGCCTAAAACGTTTTCATTAGCTTCAATTTGTTTATTCCGCCTCAGTGGATTGGACGGGTAAATGCGCGATTACATATTGCCTCTTTTATGTGCTATAATGTAGTGCTTGTATAATTTTGGTGCTTTGAAAGCATAACAACGAAAGCCATCAGGATGGTTTTAACTACTTTACTCCAACATGAATAAAAACACGTCATACTTAAGCTTCGGTATTCTGCTCGGTGTCGTTGCTGCCTCTTTGGCCTTTGCCTTTTTAGATTCCGAGACGGATGCTGGAGGCGCTTCAGTGCGTCGGCTCAATGTAGCTCACAACCAGCCGACGACGCATCCGGTGCATGCTGGAATTGCGCACATGGCGGAGCGGGTGGCGGTGCTTTCCGGCGGTCGCTTGCAACTGGAAGTTTACCCCAATGGTCAACTCGGTAGTGAGACGCAGACAATGGAGCAACTACAAGCCGGAACCCTCGATATTGCCAAAGGCAGTTCAGCGCCGATCAGTAATTTCGTTTCGATCTGCAAAGTGTTTAGCCTGCCATATCTGTTTCGTGACGAAGATCACTTTTGGTCGGTGCTCAATGGCGAGATCGGTCGTGGTATTTTGGATACGCTGGCGACCAACGATGTTGGGCGCCCGAGCGGGCTGCGCGGACTGACTTACTACGATGCGGGTAGTCGCAATTTTTACGCAGAAGTGCCGATCATGTCGCCGACAGATTTAGTCGGTCTCAAAATCCGGGTGCAGAACGACCCAGTGGCTATGGATATGGTGGAAGCGATGGGCGGCGCGCCAACTCCGGTTGCATGGGGCGAGCTCTACACTGCATTGCAACAAGGTGTTGTTGACGGCGCGGAGAACAATCCACCGAGCTTTGTTTCTTCGCAGCACTTTGAGGTCTGCAAGGAGTTTTCTTTTGATCATCATGCACGCGTGCCGGACATGTTGCTGATTGCTTCGAAAACTTGGCAGAGTCTCAACGAAGACGAACAGGCTTGGCTGACACAGGCTGCTGCCGAGTCGAGTGAGTTCCAACGTGCCGCTTGGGCGGCAGGTGTCGCTGAGGCGATGGAGCTAATGAAAGCCAAAGGAGTGACCGTGCATCACCCAGCGATTGAGCCATTCATGAAGTCCACCGAGTCAGTGCGCGAGAAGTATGCCACCGGGGATTTGAAGGATTTAGTGAAACGAATCGGGGAGGTTCAATAATGATGCGCTCATTTAATCAACAGGCATCGAGGGCGCTCAACGGGCTGCTCATCGTTGTTTTCGTGTTACTGGTCATCGATGTTTTGTGGGGCGTGGGCTCTCGTTACGTCCTCGGCAATCAAGCACGTTGGTCGGAAGAACTTGCGCGCTTACTCATGGTATGGCTGGCGCTTTTAGGTGCCGCATTGGCGACCCGCGAAGGTCAACACCTTGGGCTCGATGTCGTCGTGCGCCAGTGGCCGGCTGAGGTGCAGCGATTGGCTTCAATGTTTGTCCATTGTTTAGTCGCAATTTTTGCACTCGTTATCATGGCATGGGGTGGCTGGCAGCTTGTAGCGGATCGTTTTGAATCGGGGCAAATGCTTCCCGCACTTAATATTTCACGTGCCTGGTTCTACCTCGCTCTGCCGGTGAGTGGTGCTTTGGTCGCACTCTTTAGCTTGGAGAACCTGATATCAGAATTTAAACAAGAGCAGGAGGTCGCGCAATGAGTCAGGAACTTGCCATCTTGATCGTGCTCTTTGCAGCGTTGCTCTGTTTGCGTGTGCCCATTGCTTTCGTGCTCGGCATGGTAACTGTCGTGACTGCGGTCGCATTGGATTATGATAATATCCCGCTATCGGCCGCCAGTGATTTAAGCAACGGCATCGATAGTTTTTCTCTGCTAGCGATTCCATTTTTCATTCTAGCGGGAGAGCTCATGGGAAGTGGCGGACTGGCTAGACGTTTGATTGATTTAGCGACTGCAATTGTGGGACGACTTCCAGGCGGCTTGGCAGCGGTCAACACTGTCACCTGTATGCTCTTCGGGGCGATCAGCGGTTCTTCGGTGGCTGCGGTTTCCAGTATTGGTGGCACTTTGATTCCGGAGATGAATCGCAAAGGCTACGACCGCGATTTCAATATCGCAGTGACAGCCAGTGCTGCGACAACCGGTCTCCTGATTCCGCCGAGTAACATCATGATCGTTTACGCGCTGGTCGCTGGCAACGTCTCGGTGGCTGCACTCTTTATGGCAGGTATTCTACCCGGAGTCTTAGTAGGGCTCGGCATCATGATTGTAGCTTTGGTGATCTGCGTGAAGCGTGGTTACGGGAAACAAGGGGAGAGTGTATTGGAAAGTTATCCGTCATTGTTTTCGTCGATGTGGCGTGCGTTTCCAGCGCTGCTACTTGTTTTCATTGTGCTGGGCGGCATACTCAGTGGCACATTTACCGCAACCGAGGCATCCGCCATCGCGGTGCTTTGGGCCTTCATCTTGGGAGTGATCTGCTACAGAGAGA
>JANQXM010000065.1 GCA_030729385.1 Opitutales bacterium
CAGTGAAACAAGGCAGTTAATATAATGGGGATTAGGAAACTAAAACAATAGAGAGAAGGGATATTTACTACTAACAATTATTCCCGTCAAATATTATTTTTCAGTTTTACCACGCACTCCCCTACCTAGAACCTGCGTTACTGCCCAGTATCAATTTGGTAGGCAACTTTCACAGTGCCAGAACGATCACCATTCGGTCCGAGTGCTAAATACACGGTGTCGCCAACTTCCAACTTCCCGAGTTCAACATTGAATGCCTGCTTCTCCATTCCCTTCAAAATATCTGTCCCAATGACCCGATCATTAACACTGATCCTGATTTCATGGCTACCGGTTTCATTATTACGGAGGATCTCACTGTTGATGATCCGTCCCGTGCCTGCTTCACCGGGTTGAACAGTGTAGCTGAGGATGACGAAGTGATTGAGTTTATCCTGAGATTCGACTGATCCATACCCACAGGAAATCGAATTTCTCTTCGCGGTGAGCCACCGACCATCTGGATGAGGGGCATCTTTGATTTTCTTCCTTGAAGGAGGGTTATCGGCATCCACTGAGTAGAAGTTTTTGACCACTTCCAAATCTTTGAATTTATCCTGTTGAAGGATATCCACATTTTCAGGATTCCACCGGTAAGCCCAACCCAGCTTGGGACCTTTGAGGTTAAAATCAGCTCCGTAATCGGCAATCACCTTAGCACTCAGAAACTGGGTAGCGAATAGACCGCATAATAAACAGGCAACTGCGAGTTTCGTTAATCTAACTTTAGAGGATATCATAGGGGGGGATCTTTTAATGAATACACGCTAATGATGTATGAAAAAATGAATTATCAATCCAAGAACTCGCCTATGACTTTTTTACAGTTCTATGATAAGCAAAAGTATGCTTCGGGAGTGCGAGCTTCCGCGACAAGAAAGAAAAATCCGGCTCCGTGCACCGTCAGCAGCGCATTAGTTGGAGGTAATCAATGATTATCGGCAGTCCGCGACGGGAATCCTTATCGTGTAACTACAACACGTTAGCTTAGTGATCTGAGGTGATACTTACATCATTGAATCAACACACTTAAAATAGATATGTTCCCAAAAAAGAAACCTACCCCGCTCTCTACGATTAATAAACCTTCGCTTCAAATGTGCCTATTCGGACTATCCGCGATTGGATTCGGATCGCTTGCCATTGCTGAAGAGTCCGCCCCCGCCGATGGGGCTGAAAAAGTATTTGTGCTCGGGGCAACCGAAAGTGAAGCAAAGACGGAGCCTGGGCCATACCAACAAATGGTCCAGACGACATCCCTATGCGCGATTTTCTATTGATAAGACGCAGCCAGTTGTTAATTATTATTAACTCTGTTCGCTCTCTCATTGCTATCTAGGCAAACCGAGTTACTTCTTACTCTGGACTAAAATTAGCGATTATAGGTTTTTTACCCCATAGCTTAACCTCAATTAACTTCATTGGCATACCCTTTCTGCTAATTCCGCACGTCACTTTAACCATATGAAAACGAAATTCGTAATCGGACTCGCTCTCGGAGCAGCTTCACTCACCCTCCATCTTAATGCACAGGCTAACTTGCAAGACACACGTGACGTTCTCGGGCGCTGGGTGGAGACAAAACAAATCATCTCTGAGGAAAATGCCAACTGGCGTGTCGAGGAATCCATTCTGAAGGACACCAAGAATCTCCTCAGCAGCGAACTGGAGCGGTTAAACAAAGCGCTTGAAGATATGGAAGCGACAGCGACTGCGGCCGATGAGGAACGCAGTCAACTAGCCGACCAGAAAGAGAAGCTAACAGCCGCATCGGCGGTCGTTGAATCCAACATAGGGAGCCTTGAAACTCAAATTAAGACGATCGTCAAGACGCTGCCACAACCCTTGGTTGAGAAGCTCAAGCCACTGATACGTCGTCTTCCGGACGACCCAAACAAGACCGAACTTTCGCTCGGTGAGCGTGTTCAAAACATCGTCGGCATCCTCAGTCAGGCGGACAAGTTCAACACAACGATCACACTGAGCAACGAATCGCGCGAAATGGAAACAGGTAAAGTGGTTCAAGTCACTACACTCTATTGGGGTCTGGCGATGGCTTACTTCGTGGACAACTCAGGCAGCTATGCGGGTCTCGGCACACCAAGCGCCGAGGGTTGGGTATGGAAAGAAGTTTCTGGAGCAGGCGCACAAATCAAGCAATTGCTCGACATCTACGAAGGCACCGAAGAAATCCAATTTGTTGAGGTTCCAGCCAGCATTAACTAACGCTCAAATTTAGCACAACCATGCAAGCAACATCCAAGACTATCCTCGCTTTCGCCCTTGCGGCCATTGCGCTCCCCTTCGGAACACAGGCCCAGAGCTTTAAGTCTGCCAGCGATCAAGCCAGCAGCGACCTGTCCAGCTCGCTCGCCGAGTTGACCAGCACCCGCGAAAAGATCGCGGAGCAGAAGATCCCGCTCCTACGCGAAGTCTCTGCACTGGAAGACGAAGTTCGCCAGAAGGGAGAAGAACTTAGCCGTCTTCGCCGTCTGCGCGACAACAGTGACCTCGGGCTCAACCGCCTTAAGGACCAAGTGCAAGCGACCAAGGCGCAGAATGAATATGCAGCGGGTCTGTTTGACGAATTCGTTCGCTCTTTTGAAACACGTATCGATTACAGCGAACGCCAACTTTACACAGCGTCTGCAGAAGAGGCGAAGCTCGCGCTGGAAGACTCTAACATGAGCCAAGTCGAACGCTTCAACAAGCAAATCGACGTGATCGGTGTTGCGCTCGACCGTCTTGAGAAGCTCGTTGGCGGTTACAGCTTCGAAGGTAAAGCGCTGGTTCCCAGCGGCGATATCGAAGATGGCACCTTCGCCACCTTTGGTCCGGTAGTTTTCTACGCCTCCAAGCAATCCGACGTCGTCGGTCTGGCAGTGACGAAGCTCAATGCCGCTGAAGCGGCAGTGGCCATTCCAGGGGAAGGCTTCGGTCCCGGCATTCGCCAATTCGTTGAAACCGGCGAAGGCACCGTTCCGGCTGACGCAACACTCGGCAAGGCCCTGAAGATTGAAGAAGGTAACGATTCGATCGCAGAGCACCTCGCTAAGGGCGGCAGCGTTGGTTATGTCATCCTAGGTCTCGGCGCGGTTTGCTTACTCCTCGGTCTGCTGAAGGTTTTTGAAATCACCAGCTTCAAGACACCAGCCCCCGAGAAGGTCCAAAAGGTCATCGGTCACTTTGAAGATGGCGACTTCGCTAATGCCAAGACCGCTGCTAGCGGCATCGGTGGCGCCGGTGGTGATCTCGTGCTCACTGGTCTTGAGTATGCCGACGAGCGACGTGGCACACTCGAAGAAATCCTTTACGAAAAGATCCTCGCTGTTCGCCCGAAGCTGGAGCGATTCCTCCCCTTCATCGCACTGACTGCCGCCGCCGCACCACTACTCGGTCTGCTCGGAACGGTGACTGGTATGATCAAGACCTTCAACCTAATCACGATCTTCGGCACGGGCGACGCCAAGAGCCTCTCATCCGGTATTTCCGAAGCGCTCGTCACCACCGAACTCGGACTGGTCGTGGCGATTCCTGCCCTAATCCTCCACGGTCTGCTCTCACGTATGTCTAAGCAAAAGCTGGGTGAAATGGAGCAAACGGCCATTGGCTTCATTAATGGTGTTATCGCTGCTCGCAGCAAGAACTCTCACGACAACGCCTAACCCTACCGACCCACCTTTCCACTATGGAAAACTTTATGGAAATCTTGGAGAAATGCTGGAACATCTGGCTCAGTGGCGGGTGGGTCATGATCCCGCTCGTTCTACTAGCCGTCTTGATTTACTCAAACGGCTTCCAACTCCTCCTTTTCCTGCGCGAGGGTAATGTGCAACTCGGTCACGAAAGCGAGTGGTTGACCTGGATCCAAAATCCAAGCACGGCAAAAGGTCGCGCAGGCGAAATCATCCGCTACACGCAGGATAACGTCCACGAAGCCCAGCACGTCCGCAACCGCTTTGAGGAAATTCGCCAGTCAATGATTCATACCATCGACCGTCGACTGGTATTCCTAAATACACTGGTCGCGGCCGCACCACTGATGGGTCTGCTCGGCACCGTAATCGGTATGCTCGGCACCTTCGCCGCGATCTCCAGTGGAGGCGGTGCTGAAACCGCTGCCAAGGTCGCCGAAGGTATCTCCGAAGCACTGATCACCACACAGACAGGTCTCTTCATCGCCCTACCCGGCATTTTCCTTGTTTTAATCATCCGCCGCCGCAAGCACGCGCTCGAAGCAGCCCTTGCCCGTATCGAAGCGCTCAGCCTTACAAAGCTGAAACTCGATTAGATCTACTCATTCCTCATACGTAATTTTAACTCCTTTTTTAGCCATGCGACGCAATTTAACATCTGACGAACGCGACGACGTAGAGATCAACCTCTCTCCGATGATCGACATGGTCTTCATCCTCCTCATCTTCTTCATCGTGACGACTGTATTCGTCGAAGAGACCGGAGTCGAAGTCAACAAACCCGAAGCTGCCGCAGCCATCCAACTGGAGAAAAACAGCATCCTCATTGCCGTCACGAAAGATAATAAAGTCATTTATGGCGGCCGAGACATCGGCATCAGCGGCGTCTCCCCCATCGTCAAACGCCTTACCCTGAACGAGGACATCCCTGTCATCATTCAAGCCGACGAAGGTGCCAGTCACGGTGTCTTTGCCCGTGTCTACGGCGAGGCCAAACTGGCGGGTGCCAAGTCTATCAATTTCTCAACCAAGCGATAAAGCGGCTGCTTAAGGACGACACACTCATGTCATCGGCATACAAACCACCCCAAGGGAAAGGCACACTAAGCGGCGGCGCCTTACTCGGTATCGGCGTCAGCGCGATGCTATTTCTGGCGATCCCGCTCACGCAGATCTTTACGCAATACGAAAAGCAGCCGGTGGAAATCGAAGCACTCGACATGGCAACACCACCACCGCCGCCACCGCCCGACGAACCGCCACCACCACCCGAACCGGAAGATAACCAGCCTCCCCCAGAACTCAATTCGCCACCACCACCAATTACACTGGAACAGCTCGACATGGCACTGAACCCAGGCACCGGCACCTCTTTGGGAGGCGACTTCGCCATGCCCTCTTTTGATATCAGTCAAAAAGACCTCGGAGGTCTCGAAATTTTCGATCTGAGCGATGTGGACAAACACCCAAGACCGACCAAACAAACCCAACCCGTCTACCCAATTGTGGCTAAACGCAAGGGACAAGAAGGGCGCGTCACCATAGAGTTCATCGTCGATGAAAATGGTAACGTCACGAACACCACGATCGTCCAATCAACCGACCCAATATTTGAGCGGCCCACCATAGACGCGGTTCAAAAATGGAAATTCGATCCCGGCGAAAAAGACGGACGCAAAGTCAAGATCCGTGTCCGTGTTCCGATACCGTTTACAATGGAATAAGCCCTGATACAACTTTGAAACTTAACCTCAGAATTTAGCATGAAAAAAATCAAAACACTCCTCCTCGGCGCAATCCTTGCCACCACAAGTCTGAGCGCACAGAGCAATCCTGGAGCCAGCATGTGGAACGACCCCGAGTTCGTCAAAGGCTTCGTCGGCAGTTACCAATTCCTACAGGGATACGAGCCCAAGATCTCTGACGAAGAAAAGGACTCCCTTCGCAGCCTGCTCGATCTAATCAAGTCGAACCCTGTTCAAGCCGCCCAATTGCTGGAGCCACAGATCACACCGTCCAGCAGTGCCGCCTTCGACTTCATCCTCGCCAACCTACACTTCCAGAACGGCAACCTGTCTAAGGCCAGAACGTTCTACACCAACGCGACGAAGAAATGGCCCGCATTCCGCCGAGCCTACAAGAACCTTGCACTCGTCCTCGTGCAAGAAGGTGACTTCGACGCCGCCATCCCAGTAATCTCCAAGGCCCTTGAACTCGGCGAAGTCGACGGTCGCGCCTACGGGTTGCTCGCTTACGGCTACCTACTGCAAGGTAAATACTACCCCGCTGAGGCAGCCTATCGCCAAGCCATCCTGATTCAACCCGACGTGAACGACTGGAAGATCGGTCTGGCACGCTGCCTACTTGAGTCCGAGAACTACGCAGACGCCATTGCCCTGTTCAACACACTACTCAAAGACGATCCCGACAATGCCGACTTCTGGCTCCTCCAGAGCAATGCTTACTTAGGCTCCGAACAAACCCTCAAAGCCGCGCAAAACATTGAAGTCGTCCGCCGCATGGGAGCCGCCAAACTCCAAACCCTCACCTTACTCGGCGACATCTACATGAACAACGGGCACCCAGACTTGGCGCTCAGTGCCTACCTGGCAGCAGTCGAGAAAGCTGACAAAACTCAATCCGAGTCACTCGTGCGTGCCGCTGATATCCTATCCCGCACTGGTAATTTCGATCAGGCACAACAACTGATCGAAAAGATCCGCGTAAACGCCGAGGATGCGCTCAATGATGAGCAAGACCTCATGCTGCTTAACTCCGAAGCCAAAATCGCTCGCGCCAAAGGCAACAACGACGCTGCGGTTGAAATCCTCAACAAAATCGTTGAGCGCGATTCACTCAATGGCGATGCCATCATTGAACTGGCCAACTACTACTCAGAGAAAGGCATGATGCCAGAAGCGATCACACGCTTCGAACAAGCCGCCAAGATCGAAGCCAGCGAGCGCAAGGCAGTCATCGCCCACGCTCAAGCACTGGTCCGCAACGGCGAATACCGCGATGCCGTCCCCTTACTCAAGCGTGCCCTCCAAATTCAAGATGATCGCAATCTCTCGGAATACACCGAACGCGTCGAACGTGCGGCTAAGAGCCAAAGCTAAAGCGGGTAGCCAGCAACAGAAATTCCCGAGACCGTCGCACACTTGCGACGGTCTTTTTTTTTGGGGGGGGGATTTAACGGGAGAGGCTAGCTTAGAGCCAGGGAATATTCGGAGGGCAATGCTTCGTCATTGCCGTTCGCCAAGGGCGCTCGAATTACCTGACTGCAAATCATACGTGCGAAAACAACGGAGCGTTTCCCTCCAGCCCTCTACTGCTCGTGCAGGCGATTGCTTCTGTAAGCTTCGATAAGCCGATTGAGTTCTTTCATACGGTAGTTGATACGTTGACCTCGCTCGGTGTCCTTCGTGCGATGCGGTTCATCAAATACGCGGACATCCTGAGTCTTTGGGACGATATCGACTCCGTCCTTAATCGCTGACTCAATCGATTCGAAATGGTGATGCTCGGCGAGGACAATTCTCCCTGGTTCGAGCACAAGCGTGTATCCATGATCCCCATACGCTTCGGAGAATGCGCCATCAATCGTTATCGCCTTTCCGCTGCGTTTGATTGGCGAATCCCCTTGCTTCAGTTTAACGGGAACGTGCCCATTCACAATTAAGCCCTTATCTGTGTCAGCACCAAATTCTTCGAGCACTTTATCGCAAAAGTCTACCTCGTGGATCAAATCAAAGTAAGGGTCTTTATTTTCACGGTGGGGAGTTTTGTCTGCAATGAGATCTCTTTCTAGTGTGGCAATTCGGTCTTTACCAAAGAGCGGCGAACGAGGGCCGCACCAAAGATACCAGAGGAAATCAAGGTCGGGCGTTCTTCTTTTCTCAAGCGCTCTGCGAACAACCACTTCGATCTCTTCGAACAGGGCTTTTCCTGAAAAGTGCTGCCCATCAATTTCCAAATCGAGGAAATTGCCTTCTGTATCGACGGGGACACAGCCATGAAAAATAAGACAGTCTCCGCGCTGCAAATACATCGAACCGTGACCGACCATATACCTCATTTGCTCGCGCATTTTTTGGCTACTCAGAAAGGAGCCTTTCAAGCGGTCGAGACAGTCCTGCTCCTCATCAGTTAAGGTGTATGGATTCTTGGGGTCGACAGTCGGAAGGCGTTTATCCCGCAGTTCGTAAACAACGCCATCGATCTCGATCGTGCCTTTGTCTGTGTCGATACGATGCATGAGACGTCGATGATCCAGCTTCCACTGAGGGTTACGTTCAATCATTTGCCCCTCTAATTTAAATTGCATAACCGCGATCGCTTTTTGCATTTGCGCAACCAGCTCTTTCGGGCGCATCCCCTCCCCTTTAGGCATGAAAAACTCCGCCGGGTCGCCGGCATAGACTGTGCGCGCTAAGTGCTCTAGTGGCGTCAGCGGGACACTGTATCCTTCATCGAGTTGGCTGAGACGACGATAACGTAAGGAGACCCGTAAGGCAGTGCAAATGAGCGCATCATTACCGAGCGCTGCACCAAGCCATAGTGCATCGTGATTTCCCCAAATGAAAGAGACATTCGGCTGCAAGCGCAGGTAATCCACCACGCGGTCACCTCGCGGGCCACGATCCCAGCAGTCCCGACCGATAATCAACTCATCCACGGCTAGGTTACGAATTAAGCGCCCAACAATATGTATCAGGTGTAGCACACGTCCCTGTCTTTGTAGCTCGTCGATAATCGCTTCGACAAACTCGTTGCCGCGCTCGCGTGTGGGTGCATGCAAGATTTCCAGTAACAAGTTCTTATAGTCGGCTGGCAGAATCTCAGTAGCTAATTTTAGACTGTAGTTCGACATCAGATGCCGAAGTAGCTCGAACTGAGGATTCAGTATCTTACGAGCATATTGCTTCAACTCGGACGGATCGGTTAAATTCTTTTCAAGCTGTTCGGTGACCTCCGCGGGATAGAAAGTGATTTTGAGAAAGTCTTTTAGCTCATCGGGAGCCATCTTTTCGCCAAACATTTGCTCCACAAGCGGTCGAAGCGTTCCAGAAGCGTTGTTGATGACGTGTCGCAACTTTTTATCTTCACCATGAATGTCACTAATCATGTGAATCGCCCCACGAGGGAGGGTTTGAACTGCAGCTAGACGCGCGATCTCCGCGATGGCCGCATCAGTATTTGAAAACTCTGCAGCAAGTAACTCCAGTGAGGATAGATTTTCTTCCGGGCGCTTAAAAGACAGGGCTTTGCTAGACACAGTATAAGGAGAGTATGTTGGTAGTTATATTGTAGGCTTCAATAGAAGCCGGGTCATCGTCATCGCACGCACATATACCAGTCGGATATCGGAATCAGGGCAAGCCATATAGGCGCTTTTTTGGTTCAGCGACGTATAGCGGGAAGCCTCTTGTTGCTTACTGGATTAACTAAGAAAAGAACGCTACGATGGTTGTAGCCATGCCACACCTTCGACAAGCTCAGATCGAGAGAGTGACGTGGCTACAACGTGACTCCTCTAATAGATGAGCCGAGTATTCATCGCTACAGCTCCAGGCCAGCGACGATAAACCTTTTTTGAAGCTGAGTGAGAAAACCAGAACCAAATTGAACACGAAAGCGAGAATCCCATATGAAGATACAAGAGATACTCACGGAACGGGATCGACAACCGCCCTCTACAGGCCAGTGTCGCACGAAATAAGAATCGTCTGCAAATCCTTGCACGTTACATCTTGTCAAAATAGAAAAGGAGTCGACCAATGGATTATGACGCATCGAATCAGAAGAAATTAAATCAATTTTCGACAGAAGCTCGGAGATGGAAAAAGGGGGACCCCGAGAAGGATAAGCCTCCAGTCGTAAAGGGCTTCAGAACTCCGCCGATCAACAAGAAAAAGCGAAAGCGATAATCGGACTCCGCTGCTGCTTACTGTTTGCGCCCTCTCCTCGCGAAATTCGGCATATGCATGAATCACTCGAAGTCCGCCCCAGCCCGAAGGCGAGACATGTCTTTACCACAAAAGGTGATCTACTTGCCGTGCCAGACGGCTGGGCGCTGCTCCCACCCGGCGATGCCGCCCTGAGCCGACGCATCAAAACCGATGGCCCTAGCTGGACCGTCAAAGAGAAGAAAGGACGCAAGGAATTCTCACGTGGCATTTGGGCTCCAGCAGACCGAATCGAGACGCTGCGCTTTGCTCTGCAAATCGAACGAGCTGACCCTGCATATACTCAGAAGCTTGAAACCGCTCGCGCCCGTCGAGCGAAACAAGAGGTCGCCTACACTGAAGATTTCACGCAAGCACTTCGCGATTGCTTAGCATTTCACCCAAGCCACGAAGCACTGGCGACACAGTTGGCGCAATTGATCAGCGATCATGCCACGCCCGTCGGCAGCGGCACTGTAGCACGCACGAAGCGCATCCCCATCGAAGAACGTGCCGAGGCCGCCACGATCGCTTGGCTACGCCATCAAACCACTGCCTACGACCATATGCGTATCCCACGCGAAAAAGGCGCGCGTCGTGAAGTCCGACGCATGTTGGCAAAAGAATCCAAGCGCCTGCTACAAAAATACCGAGAAGGCAGGCAGATCGACCTCGAGCATTGTCCGCTGCAAAAAGCGATACGGAGCCGAGTCGATTCAATAACCGTCTAAATCGATTTCGTCGCCATCGGTCATAGGGACCCACCGTCCCATTTTCTTTTGGATCACTTTGAAATGGTGCATTTCTTCTGGAGTGATGATCGAGATCGCATCGCCCGCAGTATCCAATCGTCCGGTTCTGCCGATACGATGAATGTAGTCTTTGGGTGAGCGAGGTAGCTCGTAATTAATCACGCAGGGCAATGCATCGATATCAATGCCACGTGCCAGCAGATCGGTGGTGACAAGCACATGCAATTTCCCGTCCTTAAAACGCTGCAAGGTATCGCGCCGAGTCTGCTGCCCCATGCCTGAGTGCAACGCAGCCGCACCAACTCCGTTTTTAGAGAGTTTGATCGTAAGATTATCGGCCCTGCGCTTGGAAGCGACAAAGACCAACACCTGCTGATCCGAATACTGCGTCTTTATGATGTAACGCAACAGCGGACCCTTTCGCGCCAATGAAACCGAGTAGGCCATCTGCTGGATCAACTCGAGCTCGTCCGCTTCGTCTTCGATATTAAAGATCAACGGATCCTCCAACAAGACCTGCTGCACCTCAGACAAGTCCGCGCTCAGCGTGGCGGAGAACAGGAGGTTCTGCCGTTTCGACGGCAGCAAGTTCAATATCCGGTCGACTTCTTCTTTGAAACCAAGGTTTAGGATCTTATCCGCTTCGTCTAAAACCAATGTTTCGATAGACGAAAGCCGCACCGCGTTTTTCTCAAGAAGTTCGAGCAAGCGCCCTGGTGTCGCGATCAAGATACTCACTTCACCGATGGCTTGCATTTGTGTGTTGATCGAAACACCTCCATAGACAGCGAGGCACTTGAATGCTTCGTCGAGGCAAGGGATAAAATCGAGGAACACCTCACGCACTTGATCGGCGAGCTCACGTGTGGGCACCAGCACTAGAACCGTGGGCTCACGATACTGATGAGCAGAAGCTTCCTGTAATTGTTGGAGAATCGGTAGCACATAGCAGGCGGTTTTACCCGACCCCGTCTTGGCGATGCCGAGCACATCACGACGCTGAATGATCGCTGGAATCGCCGACCGTTGAATGGGCGTCGAATCCGCGAATTCATAATGCGCCAGCGCTGGGAAGAAATAAGGCGCAAGGCCGAGATCAGAAAAAGACATAAGCAAAAGGTTCGTTTCGGGCAAAGTGGCTAAGGCGCCGACATAAATCAACCCCTGTATCTAGCCGACGCCTCTTCTAACAAATGGGTTACACTGTGAATGACCGTTCCAGTCGATTCTGATCGCGGTCGGAGACGTAGGACGACACCATAAAATATTTCTATGGACACATTTAGCACGCTTGGAATCACCGAGCACCGAATCAAAGCCCTCGCGCAACAAGGCATCCAAGCGCCCGCAGGTATCCAAGCACAGACCTACCCGATCCTAAGTGCGCGGCAAGACGCTTGGCTGAGTGCGCCCACCGGCAGCGGCAAGACCTTGGCTTACCTCTTGCCACTACTTGAACAGATCGATGAGGGAACCACCGATTTACAAGTCGCGGTGCTAGTGCCCACTCAGGAACTCGCGGTGCAAATAAACGACTGCATCCGCCAGCTCGAACAAACCGCGGACACCGCCATCCGCAGCCAGCTACTGATCGGCAACGCATCGTCCAAGCGCCAAAAAGAAAAGCTTAAGAAGAAGCCGCATATCGTGGTGGGCACTTGCGGCCGCATGCTCTCGCTGGCGAACGAGCGTAAACTCAAGCTCCACCTCTGCAACTGCGTGGTGATCGACGAAGCCGATACCATGCTCGGCGAAGACAGCATTGAGGACGTCGAAGCCATCATCAAAATGACACCGCGCGACCGACAGCTGGTCTTCGCCTCAGCGACCGAAAAAGGACACGCATTTCACCATGCACAATCCATGGGCAAGGACGTCCAATGGCTGCAAGGTGACGCGCTCAAAAGCGTCTCTACAATCGAGCACAGCTACATCGAAACTCGCTATCATAATAAGCCCAAGGCCTTGCAACAGCTACTCGAAACCATCCAGCCAGAGCGCGCCATCGTCTTCGTGCACCGCAATCTCACCGTTGAGGAACTCGGCGAAGAACTCACTTACCGAAAGTTCGACCTGCAGGTGCTCCACGGCAACTTAAGCAAGTTTGACCGCGAGAAAGCGCTCAATCAATTTCGGCGCGGCAAAGTCAAAGTGCTCATCGCCTCGGATGTGGCAGC
>JANQXM010000066.1:0-12277 GCA_030729385.1 Opitutales bacterium
TTTGGTGGCCGGGCACCTCGATAGAAACATTCGTTTTATTGGATCAAATGAACCGGGCGATTGTGTCCGACTTTGTCTATGGTATGCGCGAGGAACCGGGGGTGCAAAATCCGGCTGAGACCTTGGCACGCGGGGCTGGGAGCTGTCGTGACTTTGCTGCCTTCTTTATCGAGGCTTGCCGCTATTTAGGGCTACCGGCTCGGTTTGTGAGTGGTTATTTGCATAACCCCGGCTCGACGCAGCATGGTTCTACGCACGCGTGGTCTGAAGTATATTTACCAGGTGCGGGCTGGATCGGGTTTGATAATACGAGTGGGCTAGTTACAGGTGCCTCACACATCGCGACCGCGGTGCACCGTCACCCCGAATCGATTCCGCCAGTGGCGGGTTCGTATATTAGTGATGCCGGCGTGACCTCGCAATTAGCGGTCACCGTGGATGTTGCTGAAATATGAGATAGTTCGGCGGATGCTACTTTCTGGAGAAAATTATTTTGCCATCAACTATTCTGCCTAAATAGCCGAGCATACAAGTTATTCTGCGGCTGCCCAGACACCCCAATCCTGAGGATTGAGGCTACGATAATTGATTTGTTCAGGATCTCCGGTGGAGTTTATCCTTGTGCAATTGGTTCTGCTATAGTGTCTGCTCGTTCTTAGTGGTTCATCCTTTTTACGACAGATGCTACTTTCCGGAGAAAATTATTTTGCCATCAATTATTCTGTCTAAATAGCCGAGCATACGAGTTATTCTGCGGCTGCCCAGACACCCCAATCCTGAGGATTGAGGTTACGATAATTGATAATCATGGCTGATGTCGCTTCGCTCGTCGCCGAGCATACGAACTGGGTCTCTGCTTTTCCAGCGTAGCTGGAGACGGTTAAAAGTGACGCTTGATAGGTTCTTTTTGATTGTAGGTCGTATTGGATAAGTGGTTGAAACTACGTTGAGTAGGTTTTTCTTATTTTGCTTTAGAATTATATGAGTCAGACATTGGAAGGTTTAAGCTATAGCGCGCTGGAGGCTGTGCTGTCGCGTGCTGGGGTCAACCCAGTCCATGCGCACCCATTATTTAGTGCGGTGCAGCGTCAACTTCTACGTGGTGACCTCAGTCAAGCGGCAGGTATTTTACCGCCTGTTCAGCGGTGGCTTGGGAGTTCGGATGCGATCCCAGTTTGTCACATGAAGTCGGTGGACGAAACGCCAAGCGCGGATGGTTTTACGCGGAAGTATCTGCTGGAGCTTTGCGATGGCACCGAGGTGGAATCGGTTCAAATGGGTTTCCCGGGGCGCTTTACCGCCTGTTTGAGTAGTCAGGTGGGCTGCGCGATGGGCTGTGTCTTTTGTGCGACGGGTCAGATGGGCTTTTCGAGGAATTTGACTGCGGGCGAGATCGTGGCGCAGGCGCATCATGTCGAGCGTGAGCTGCGGCGCACCAATCCGGGTGAGCGGTTGCGTAATATCGTGATGATGGGAATGGGCGAGCCCTTACATAACTTTGAGCCTGTTATGGAGGCGCTGGAGATCCTGACGGACAATCGAGGGCTCAACATTGGTCCAGCTCGTGTGGCAGTCAGCACCGTTGGCTATGTTCCTGGTATCGAGAAGCTGGCGCGTCACCCGAAGCGCTACTCGCTGGCGGTCAGTTTGCACGGCGCTAGCGATGAAGAGCGTGGTAAACTGGTGCCGCTGAATAAGCGTTGGCCTCTGGATGTGCTTTTGGAGGCCTGTCGCGAGTATACCGCGATTAAGCGGGCGCGCGTCTTTTTTGCGTGGACCCTGATTCGCGGGGTGAATGATAGCGATGACCATGCGCGTCGATTGGCAGACTTGTTAAAGGGCATGGATGCGCACGTGAATTTGATTCCCTTGAACCCCACTGAGGGTTTCGACGGTGGACCGCCAGACGAAGCTCGTGTGCGTGCATTCCAGCAGATTATTCAAGACGCTGGTCTACCCAGCACCGTGCGCCAACGTCGTGGGATCGATGTGAATGCCGGTTGCGGTCAGTTGAAGGCTAAGCGCCGACCTAAGGGAGTGGCGGAACTAGAAGTTTGATTGCGGGGGCAGGGTTTGCGTAGCAATGGTTCACGGCAGAATCATTTTACGACAGAATCATATTTTTAACGGGGAGCATAGTTGAGCAAAGGGTTATTTCGGGAGAGTCTTATTAAGAATATCTAGATGCTTTCCTGCTCGTCAGTAAAGCCGGCTGAGCGGTAATGATTCTGTCGAAAAATAATTCTGTCTTAAATCACGTGGCTGCAAGCATCGCGCTTAGTAGAAAACTGCTTCTCTTTCACATTATTTTGTGTGCATTTTTGCTCATTCGTGATTTCAAACGAGTAGTCCTTTTATGAAAAAGTCTTTCGATGCTTCTACTCGTGCCTTACCGCATGTGCAAAACTTACACGCTTACGTGCCGGGTGAACAGCCGCAGGGTGAGGGTTGGGTGAAACTCAATACCAATGAGAACCCATATCCACCTACGCCGAAGGTGGGTGTCGCGGTGGCCAAGGAGGTTGCGGATCTACGCAAATACCCAGAGCCAGTGAGCCAGAAACTGCGTGCGGCGATTGGTGCTCGTTTTGGGCTTACGCAGCAACACGTCATTATTGGCAATGGTTCAGACAATATCCTCGATTTGATCACACGTTGTTTCGTGGACCAAGCTGGAGCAGCGAATACGGTGCCGAGCTATTCGCTCTATCCTGTAGTGGCTGGTATGTCAGATAAGAGTTTGGTCGATGTGCCATTTACTCGGGAAATGAAGTTGGATGTGGACGCCATCGCTGCGACGAAGGCGGCGGTCTTTTTTCTGACTTCACCGAACGCGCCGACCGGTGTGGCTTTTGGTTTGAAGGAGATTGAGACGGTTTTGGCGCGTATCGATGGCTTGCTCGTGGTTGACGAGGCCTATGTCGACTTTGGTGGTGACTCTGCGGTTTCCTTACTCCGTGATTACCAAAACCTGATCGTGGTGCGGACTTTTTCGAAGTCCTATGGGCTAGCTGGTATGCGTGTGGGCTTCGCCCTCGCAGATGCCGCTATCATCGGGATGTTGGATCGCGTGCGTGATGCCTATAATCTGGATCGTATTGCGCAGGCTGCGGCCTTGGCGGCCTTTGAGGACGTTGCCTATTTTGAGGAGCAGCGGAAGAAGGTCATTGCTACGCGTGAGGCGACACTGGCGGCCTTGGATGCACATGGTTGGTTCACTTATCCGTCGGCCACGAATTTCCTCTTTACCGAGCCAAAGAATGCTGCCGGGGAGAGCGGTGCGGCTGTGGCGAAGGACCTTTTCGAGCACCTGAAGCAAGCCAAGGTCTTGGTGCGCTATTTTCCGGGGCATCCTTTAACTTGCGCTTTCATTCGAGTCAGCATAGGAACTGATGCTGAAATGGAGGCTTTTTTAACCGCCGTCACATCATGGCTGAACCACGCATAGCAAAACTCACTCGCAATACGAAAGAGACTCAGATCCAAATGGAGCTGAATGTCGATGGCACTGGTGTGTCTAAGATCGATACCGGTATCCCGTTTTTTGATCACATGCTGACGCTGTTTGCGAAGCATGGGCTCTTTGATCTCACCGTGAAAGCGACTGGCGATATCGATGTCGATTACCACCACATGGTGGAAGATACAGGCATTGTGCTCGGTCAGCTTGTAAAAACTGCGCTTGGTGAAAAACGTGGCATTCGTCGCTATGGGTTCTTCCTTCTGCCGATGGATGAGTCGCTGGCTCGTGTGGCGCTGGATCTTTCGAACCGACAGGCATTTGTCTATAAGGTCGAATATCAGTTCCCGATGGTGCGTGATTTCAATATCGTTCTAGTGAAAGAGTTTTTTCAGGCCTTCGCGAATGAGACTGCCTGCAATTTGCACATCAATTTAGAGTATGGCGAAGAGCCGCACCACATTGCAGAGGCTATCTTTAAGGCCTTTGCGCGTGCTTTGGATGTAGCGACGACGATTGATCCCCGCATGGGCGACGCCTTGCCGTCGACCAAGGGCACGCTGTCGGCGTAAGGAAGACCCCGCGAGTTTTCCACATCAGGAGGTTGCGGTCTGTTGCGTAACTTTCATTCCAGCTATGAGGTAAATTTTCGTAAACGAAAACCTTGTCGGCTTGCATCCTGTGCGGAGATGGGCACCCTGTGCGGTTTTCTATGAACGCATCGCAATCCAAAACACCGCCGAAACTTGCCGTAATTGATTACGGGATGGGGAATTTGCGTAGTGTTGTGCGTGCGTGGGAGCATGTCGGTGCGGATGCCGTTCTAGTCACATCGCCTGATCAGATTGTTGGCGCAGACGCTCTTATTTTTCCCGGACAAGGGGCGATCGTGGATGCTATGCGTCTCCTTAAAGAGACCGGTTTTGATGATGCGATTCGTGAATGGATTGCTGCCGACAAGCCGTTTTTTGGTATATGCCTCGGCTTGCAGGCACTTTTTGAGCACTCGGAAGAGGGCGATACTGAAGCGCTCGGCGTGTTTAAGGGGAAGGTGAAGCGCTTCCAGGTCGATCCCTCGCTCAAGATCCCACACATGGGCTGGAATGCCGTCAGTTTTGATGCTGAAGACCCGATTGTAGAGGGGCTTGTCAGTGGAGTGGATCAGTTTTATTTCGTCCACAGTTATTACATAGCTCCCGAGGATTCATCTTTAACTCTATTCGAGACTGACTATGGAGGTCGTTTTGTGTCCGGCATTCGGTGCGGAAATTGCTACGCTACGCAGTTCCACCCTGAGAAAAGTCAGTCCAAAGGCTTGCACCTTTATCGCAATTTCTTGAAAACTCTCTAACTATTTTCGAACTCGTTCACTTGCATCGTCTTTATTATCAAGCTTTAATCTAAAATATCATGGAAACCACTGGCACTATCCGACTAGGCAATGAGAATTTCGAATTCCCGATCATTGAGGGAACTGAGGGCGAGAAAGCCTTGGATATCAGGACTTTGCGTGCGAAGTCAGGGCATATTATGTTCGACGAAGGCTACGGGAATACTGGTTCATGCCTCAGTCAGATCTCCTTTATCGATGGTGAGAAGGGCATCCTCCGCCACCGCGGCTATCCCATCGAGCAACTGGCCGAGCAATCGACCTTCCTCGAAGCGGCGATGTTGGTGATCTATGGCGAGTTGCCCAAGTCGGGTTGCTTGGATGCTTTTCGTAATCACGTCCGCGACCATGCTTCTATCCATACAGGGATGCATCACCACTTTGATGGCTTCCCTAGCAAGGCGCATCCGATGGCGATCTTGTCGGCTATGTTGAACTCACTTGGTGCATATTATCCTGAGATGTCATCGAATGACCGGGAGCAGGATTTAGTTCATTTTGATGAAACAGCAGCCCTGTTGATTTCTAAGGTTCGCACCATTGCAGCGATGACATATCGCATGAAGCAAGGCTTGCCTTTTGTCTTCCCTGATCGCAATCGCCGTTACGCTGAGAACTTCCTGCACATGATGTTCTCGGAGCCGTATAACACATATATTGACTCTTGTGGTGCGGCGGACGCGCTTGACCTGTTCTTGCTTCTACACGCTGATCACGAGCAAAACTGCTCCACTTCAACTGTTCGTATGGTGGCTTCCGGTGGGGCAAATCTCTTTGCTTCGGTTTCAGCAGGCGTGTGCGCGCTTTGGGGTCCATCACATGGTGGTGCCAACATGGCGGTAATTCAGATGCTAGAAGAAATTCATGCTGCCGGAGATGATGGCTCACGCTTCATCGAGGATGCGAAGAATGGTAAGGCCAAGCTGATGGGCTTCGGGCACCGTGTGTATAAGAACTATGACCCACGGGCTAAGATCCTCGGTAAGAGTGCTGAGCACGTGCTTTCAGGTATCGGTATTGATGATCCATTGCTCGATATTGCGAAACATTTGGAGCAAGCGGCATTAGAGGATGATTATTTCGTGAAGCGTAAGCTCTACCCGAATGTCGATTTCTATAGCGGTATCTTGTTGAAGGCGATTGGTATCCCTGTCGAAATGTTCACGGTAATGTTTGCCATCGGTCGTATGCCTGGATGGATCGCCAACTGGAAAGAAATTGCCGAGAATCCAAAGAGTCGCATCCATCGCCCACGCCAAGTGTATACCGGTGAGCCTCAACGTGATTTCGTCAAGCTAGGTGACCGCTAGTGTTTGGTGGGAGAACAAATGATTCTCCCTAGGCCAGTCGAGACAGTCGTCAGACTGGAGATTGCTTTGGTCGCTGGCTGGCAATAAAACCTGCCGCTTACTCTGCTGGCTTCTCGGGAGCTCCGTGGAGCACATCTTCGAGTTTTAGACCAGTCATATGATTGATACCCCTGAGGAGCTGCCAGAGCGCGACCATCATGATGATCATGCTGGGGATCGCGATGACGGGCCAGCTCCAGGCCATCATTTTGCTGACTTCAGAATTGAATGCATCAGTGCCGCTGGGGCTGACGACTATCCAGCGGGCGAGGATGTAGTTGAGCACTGCGCTCAGCAGAAATGAGCCGGCTAGTAGCCATGTGCACATGACCAGTAGTCGGTCGAAGGCGGCTTCCTTTTGGTTGGCCTCTAAACGCGCATGCACTTTGTCGACATCCATGATCTCTGGATTGAAGAGTAGGGTGCGAATGAGCGGACAGGGTGTCTTGAGTGAAATGATCACCGCGAGACCTATTAGAAAGGGGATGGCGGCTTCTTTGACCGCAAACCATTTTGTCGGGATCTCTAGAATCCCAATGCCTCCGGTCATGAGCACACTGATTAAACCGAGGATGGAGAAGATGTTATATTTGCCGCGCTTGAAGTAGTCGTAGATGAAATAGCTGACAGGGAAGAGTATCGCGATGATGAGAATCGGGACGGCCACATTTTCGAAGTGTGGCTCCAAATAACTGCCAAACCATTTCTTGCCCTTATTGAGAATCAGGATGGGCAGGAGGATGTTGAAGCCTAAATTCAGAAAGGTATTTTCCTTCTTCACCTGAGGTTTGCTCGGTGCGGAAGAATTTTCGGGCTGAGGCGTGCTGCTGGGTTGCGGATCAGTCATGTGTTCGCTTAGGCTTTTCCGAGTTATGTCGAACGCAAGCACTATTCGTTGTCTTATTACAGCCGGGCCTACCCGGGAATTTATCGATCCGGTTCGCTTTATCAGCAATCCATCGACCGGAAAGATGGGCTTTGCCCTCGCGGATGCGGCGGTGGAAGCCGGATGGACGGTGGATCTGATTGCGGGCCCTGTCGCGCTAGAAGAGCCCGATGGTGTGATTCTTTACCCTGTCGTGACAGCTGAAGAAATGTATCACCAAGTCGATGCGCTCTTTGATGCGTGCGATATATTGATCATGACGGCTGCGGTGAGCGATTTCCGACCAGTGACGCAGCACGCGGAAAAAGAGAAAAAAGGCGATGCCTCGATGACTGTCGAATTCGAGCGCACCATTGATATCTTGAAGACGGTCTGCAAACGAAAGGCGCACCAGACTGTGGTTGGATTTGCCGCGGAGACGAATAATGTGGTGGACTACGCGAAGAAGAAGCTGACCGAAAAGAAAATGGATTGGATCGTCGCTAACAAAGTGGGCGAGCCCGGTGCTGGTTTTGCCGCTGATACCAATGAGGTGATACTGATTGCCGCTGACGGCAGTTCCGCAAAGCTCGGTCCAACGAGTAAAGCCGCGATCGCGAAAGAACTGATTCAGTTAGTCACACCAATCTCTTCGTAGCGGTGTCTTAATCATACTCTTACTCCTAATCTTAATCCTCTTTATCTTTGCCATGCCTGAAATCTTTGATCACGAAAAACTCAAAGTTTATCAGCGTGCTTTGGACTTTGTGGAATTTACAGATGCCTTGTCTGCAAATGTGTTGAAGGGCTTAGCGGTGCGTGACCAGATGGATCGTGCTTCTACATCAATCGTGCTGAATATTGCGGAGGGTAATGGCAAATTCACTTCAAAAGACCGTTGTCGTTTTTTTGATATAGCCCGAGGCTCCGCTTTGGAATGTGCCGCCGCGTTGGATGTATGTGTTCGTCGTGGAAAGACTGATGAGACCCTGACGGGAGAGGGTAAAGAGATTTTAAGGGAGATCGTTTCGATGCTGGTTGGATTAATCCGTAGTCAGAAGGCGGATCGAGTCTATGAGGATCAGACTGAGTATGGAAATTAGAACTGGGATTAAGATGAAGAGTAGGATTAAGATTAAGTCGTTTTATGAAGCACACTGGACTCGATAAAATACTCGGACGCGTAGAAGACCTAGATTCGGTTAATCTGGGGATTCTTGTGCAGCGCTTGGCGCGTGAGCGTAAGATGCAGGAGACGGTCTTTAATACGATTCAAGATGGTATCCTAGTGATCGATTCGGATGGGGTGGTGCAGTATGCTAATGAGGCCGCGTCCGGAATCATCGGGCTGAAGTCGAGCGATATTGGCGTCACGCGTTTATGGAAAATGGTGCCGGATCTCGCGCAATCGATTGATCGTTCGACTGTTTCTGGTAAAAAGAAAGTAGCACCAGTGCTTTCCCGAGAAGTGGAGTTGAACTATCCCGAGCATCGTATCGTGCGTTTATACATGGTGCCGATCGATGCACAGGTGGGGCATGACGATAGTGGAGGCTATGTGATCGTGATTTCTGACATCACTGAAGAAAAAGTTTCGATGGAGGAGCTGATCGAGAATGAGCGCACTTCTTCGATTGTTCGTCTAGCTGCGGGTGTGGCGCATGAGCTAGGTAATCCCTTGAACTCGTTGACGATCCATTTGCAATTGATTGAGCGCAAGCTGAAGAAGTTGGGACTTGAGGAAGAAGGTCAGAAGCTGTCTGAGTCGTTACAAGTGTGCCAAGGAGAGGTGCAGCGGCTGGATGGTATCATCACTCATTTCCTTGAGGCGGTGCGCCCTCAGAAGCCTGAGCTCAACGAGTTGGATCTTGTCGATCTAGTGGATGAGGTCTTGCGCGTGCAAGAAGCCGAGCTGCGCGATCGGAAGCTGGACGTGAATGTAGAGGTCGATTCGGAGCTGCCGGCGATTCTGGGTGACCGTGGTCAGCTTAAGCAGGTGTTTTTTAATCTGATCAAGAACGCGATGGAGGCCATGCAAGCCGGTGGTCAGCTCAGGATTGTGACACGTAAGGACGATGACTTCGTCTATATGCAGTTTATCGACACAGGGTCGGGTATCTCTGAGGAGGAGCTCTCACGGGTCTTTCAGGCGTATTATACGACCAAGAAGGAGGGGCATGGTCTGGGTATGATGATTGTGCAGCGTATCATGCGTGAGCACGGCGGTCAGATCATCCTAGAATCACGAAAAGATAGGGGGACAGTGATCACGCTGCAGTTCCCACAGCAACACCGCCGGACGCGTCTGTTGAAGTAGGTTGGGTGCGAGGATTTACTTATTCTTTTAAGGTCAATTCGCAGCTGTGAGCGGCAAATCCTGCACCAAAAGAGGTGAGCCAGATATTTGCAGGCGGGCTCGCTTCGTAGAGTATGTCTTCGAGCGCGAACAGCACGGAGGGGCTACTGATATTGCCGTAGTCGCGTAGTATTTTCCAGCTGGCACTGAGTTTTGTTTTGGGTAGTGCGGCTTCTAGCGCGAGTAATACGTCGCGACCGCCGACGTGTGCGGCAATCTGGTGTTCCGGTGTGATGCCTGCGGCCGTGTAGAGCTCACGAACTACAGGTGCCGCCACTTCAGGCACAGTGCGGTCCAACTGGTTGCGAAGTTTGCCAGCCTTATTGGTGAACCGTAGTAGCTCGCGGGCTTCTGGCTTATGGATGGTATCGAAGTTCTGGATGCGGTATCCGGTTGTGTCTGAGTTGTTTGACCAAATGGTCGCCGAGGCGCCATCGCCGAAGAGGCAGGCGCTGATGAGCACGCCGGGGTCGTTGTCGAGGTAGAAGGCGGCAGAGCAGATTTCCACGGCGATGCAAGCGACCGTCGCTTGTGGGTTAGCTGCTAGAAAGCCTTCGGCACTGCGAATCGTTGGAATCGCTGCACCGCAACCAAGGCCTACGATATCTTGCAAGTATGTGCGATTGGACAATCCGAGGGCTTCTGCAACGTAACTGCTGAGCCCCGGGCATAGGTAGCCCGTGCAAGTGCAAATGAATAATGCGTCGAGAGCCGCAGCATTGATCTGGGCACGGTCGAGTGCTTTGCGCAGAGCCTCTTCGGACAAGGCGGGGGCGTGTTGCTCGAAATTCTGATTCAGTGTTTGAGCGTCTAGGGAGAATAATCGAGAGACGTCTTGCGTGGCGAAGTGCCTTTTCTGGATGCCAGTGTCGCCTTGTAACACTTTTTGGAGCAAGGTTTGTGCGCGGCTTGAGAGCTCGTTGAACTCTGGAGATACAGTTAGTATATCCCAGCACTCGCTTTGAGTGTATGATGCTTTGGGAACGGCTCGGCTGATGGATTGCAGATACATTTAGTGCGTGAGTCTATAGAGGAGATTGAATGGAAGCAAATGAGTGCGGGATAAGCTGGCTAAAGTTTGCTGCCCGAGTGGGTGGCTCAGCCATGGGTGCAGGATTCGTGCGGCACGCAGGCGGCTGTCGAAGTGTTGGTGGAAACGTTCATCAATACTGTTCTTCGCGGTATTCCAATCGAGCTGGCCAGATGCATATTTCAAAATAAATGGAAACGTGATTTCGGCTGATTCGAGGGCAATCGACATGCCGTTACCGGTGAAGGGGGGGATGACGCTATACGCATCGCCCAAACGTAGTGTGGCTGCCTTTGATGTGGGTATGCTGGAAAATTCGATGCCTGCGACGCCAGCATGACTTTCTGGGTCGATCCCTCCATTAGCAATGCGCTCGGCGACTACATTTAACCCAGATGCGTTGAGATAGGTGACGAGCCAGTCTGATCGTGGGGCTTTCAGGGCGGGGTTACGTTTGACGAGTGCGCACACATTGACGCGCCCATTTTCAATGGCAGAGAGCCCGACGTAACCGTTCTTGCCCAGATGCAATTCTAGGTCTGCAGTGGTTTGCAGTTTGGTGCAGTGGAGTTTGAGTCCGATCCAGTCTGACGACTTTGTGAGTTGTCGCCCGTTACAGTAAACTCTCCCTTCATCGAGATCGGTGTCTTGAATGCGTTGGTTCATCGCCAGATGTCCGCCCACCTTTTGAAAGCTCTCTGCCAGTCTTTGATCGATGAGGTGGCGAGAGATCCCCGTGGCTTCGGTGGGGAGGTCTTTGTGTAGCACCGTGCGTTGTCCAATGTGCCAAGCGGTTGATTTGTGTAGGGCACATCCATCGAGTGCTGCAGATAACCCAAGTTCCTTGAGCGCTGTGGCACCTCGTCCACAAATGAACTCACCGCATACTCGATGCCTTGGGAGTGTGCCTGCTTCATGTATGGTGACGGGCACTCCCTCGCGTTGGAGTGCGTTGCCTAAAGCGAGCCCTGCAAGCCCTGCGCCGATGATAGTAATCGGTTTCATGGGCGGCGTTGAGCAATCATACGATAAGCCCCCATCAGAGTCTCCTGGATTTTCCATTGCCACTGGTCGGGTTGTAGCCCGAGCGCCAACGGCAGTTCATTTTGTCGGAAGCCTGCGTCGATGCTCACGCAGCCGTCGTGAAGGGTGACTTGATTGAACCCGATGAGTTTGCCTGCCAAGAGCTGTGCCTTATGGATCGTTCTTCGGCATGGCTCGCAGCAGAGAATTGTTTGAATATTGTGATCGTGAATGTGGCGGCCGATTTGTTCCAGTGCAGGTGCTTCGAAATGGTGGAGCACGAGGTTCGCAATTAAATGGGTCGCGGTGGCGTAGTTATCCTCGTGAAGCAGATCCGCTTGTTTCCATTGCTCATCGTCGCCTTTAGGCCACTCAGAAGGGCACGGTGCCAGATCAAGTGCGGTATATTGCTTGGGGTGTAAGTGGTGGATGAGGTGTTTGGCGAGTGTGCCGTCACCGGCACCAATTTCTAAGTAGTGGGGGGCGGTTTCAGCAGAATTTACTTTCAGCTGTTTTATGAGCCAGCGGGTGTTACCCATGAGTTGATTGATCCGCTTTAGATCACGCCGACTCGCCAAGGCGTCTGGATCAGATGCTGGCAGAGAATCAAGTATTTCAGGGCGGACCTTTCGTGGCATTAGCAGACGCTAATTTAAAACGATCTGAAGTCAATGGACGGAGGGCTTGTCGGGCATGGTCTCATGCTGCTGGTCAGGACTGTCGACTCTCCCACGCTGCACGGCAGTAGAGGGTCGTGGCTAAATATTTTGGAAGCATGTGTCTCTTTTCTATGAAGGCGCAAAA
>JANQXM010000066.1:12377-12581 GCA_030729385.1 Opitutales bacterium
AAAGCCCGCTGATTCGAAAATCAACGGGCTTAAATGGCGGGATAGACGAGACTTGTTCCGAGGCGGCTTGTCCGCCGACAAGACCGGGCGCGTAGCGAACCGGACCACTCGCGCGAGTTAAAGTCGCATGTCTTGCGAGAAGGCACAAAAAAGCCCGCTGATTCGAAAATCAACGGGCTTAAATGGCGGGATAGACGAGACTTG
>JANQXM010000067.1:0-45024 GCA_030729385.1 Opitutales bacterium
CCATCGTGGATACCACCCCAGACTTCCTCCTCCCGATAATCGTCCCATATGAAATCGACTCGGTTGGCAGTAGCTCTGGCAATTATGATTTCACCCGTTGGTCCGCCTATGGCTACATCAACCATGAACTGGACAACAACCTTACACTCATCGCTGGTTTGACTTATGAGCATATCGATTTCGCTGATGGCTTATTGAGCGCTCCCCGCACCGATAGCCGTCAGAAAGAAGGACTATTCTCACCAAAGCTAGGCTTTGTATGGCAGCTTAAAGACAACCTGACCCTGCGAGGCGCTTGGTCGCGCAGCATGAGCGGATACAGCATCGAGGACCAACTCCGCTTAGAGCCGAGCCAAGTAGCCGGTCTGGCCAGCACCTACCGCTCACTCGTGCCAACCCAAGTCACGGGCACCATGGCTGGTGGCACCAACGACAGCTTCACTCTCAACCTCAATGCTGAATTCAGTGAACGCACCTTCGGCACTATCGAAGCCTTCTACGGTCAATTCTCCGGCAAGCGCGCCTTTGGCATCTTCGAAGAAACCGTCGTGGCGGGGACCTTTCCAAACGACCCCGGAGAGCTGTCTGTGGGCACATACAATCAGGAGATCGATTATCATGAGTATTCTTTGCTCGCTCGTTTGGACCACTTGCTCGACGACCGAACCAGCATCGGAACAAGCCTCTTTGTGCAGCATGCCGTCATCGACGAAACGATTGATACCCCCGCATTGGGCGCCACCAACCCATTGCTCGACGACACCGAGGCGACCCTCTACACAGCCAGCATCTACGGCCGCTACCAACTCCCAGAGGGATGGTTCCTCACCGGTGAGCTGCAATACTGGCTGCAGGAAAACGAAGGCCTCGGTTCGGGACTGGACGATGCCAGCATGCCAATCCTCAACCTATCCATCGGTCGCCGCCTACAAAATCAAAAGGGCAGCATCACCTTCTCCATTTACAACCTCACCGACGAAGATGACGGTCTCAACCCGATCAACTACTTCAACGCCCCACCGGACGAACGGACCTTCGTCATACAGTTCAACTACGGATTCTAAATACTCGCTTAGGTTGTAGCTAGACGTTTAGCCACGGATGGAAACAGATTGTGCAATGGTAGCGGCGCTACCAAAAACACGGCAGGAGACTGCCGTGGCTACACTAGCATGGTTACCTCGAAGAGCACGGATGGACACAGATAGTGAGCACTTCACACGCTCCACTCCCTACTTACCACTAGCGATCACTTCACGCTCGCGTTTAAGCGGTCTGCGACGAGCGCAGCCCCTACTTTACAAGCGGATCGTGAGCGAGCGGCCGTGGGCGTCGAGTTTCTCGAGGCGGGCAAAGGTCTCTACTACAGGCGCAGCCTTGGCGAGGCTCTTGGCGTCGTAGCGCAGGATACTGGAGCGGCGCAGGAAGTCGGTGGCTTGTAGTCCGCTAAAGAAGCGTCCGGCGCGTCCTGTGGGCAAAGTGTGGCTCGGACCTGCTGTGAAGTCACCGAGCACGGTGGGCGTGAGATAGCCCTGCAAGATGGCACCTGCGGTCGTGATTTGCTGTGTCAGTGAATCAATTGAGGCATCGGCTACTTGGAGCTCCAAGTGTTCAGGGGCGACGTAGTTGGCCACTTTTGCGGCTTGGGAAAGGTTCTTACAACGAACGATGAGGAAGCGGTCCTTGAGCACCTTCTCACACTTAGCAGCGTGGCTGCACTCGGGCAATTGCTTGGCGATGGCTTTCTCGATTCGTGCGATCAGCGGCTTGCTGGTGCAGGCGAGATAGATGATTTCTTTGCCGCTGCCGTGTTCGGCTTGGGCCAATAAGTCGGCGGCGACGTGCTTGGGGTTCGCGCCGGAGTCGGCGATGATCATGATCTCGCTCGGACCGGGCAAGAGATCGATACCCACGGTGCCGAGGACTTGGCGTTTGGCCTCCATGACGAAAGCATTGCCGGGACCGAAGATTTTATCGACTGCTGGAACCGCCTGCGTGCCATAGGCCATCGCGCCAACGGCTTGAACACCGCCTACTTTATACACTTCGTCGATACCGACTAAGGATAGCGCGGCGAGCATACCTGGGGCGATGGAACCATCGGCGGCAGGTGGTGTGCAAACAGCGATTTGTGGACACTTCACCAGCTTGGCGAGCACGGCAGTCATGACGACAGTCGAGACGAGTGGCACATTGCCACCGGGAATATAGAGGCCGACACGGTTGATCGGGTAAAAGCGCTCCCCCACTGTGCCACCTTGGGCATTCTTTGCCTTCCAGTTTTTCGGCAGGGTCTTCTTATGGAAATCTTTAACCAAGGCGATGGACTCGCGGATGGCTTTACGGTCAGCAACGGAAAGGCTCTTTTCCGCAGCCTTGAGCTCGGCGGCAGTGACGCGCATTTGCTGCGCCTTCAATTCGGCGCCATCGAACTGCTCGGTGTATTCGAGCACGGCGCGGTCGCCGTGTTTTTTGACGTCAGCTAAGACTTTGGTGACCACGGCGGAAACATCGCCGGACACAATGGTGTTGTCACAAAACTTACGTAATGCGTCTTGAAATTTAGCGGATTCAGAAAAATCGATGCGTTGCATAGCACGCTAAGAGAACAGGTCGGAGGGCAAGCTGCAAGCCAGCGCCCTTACTTTTTCTGACCTTTAGGAATATCGAAGATACCTTCCTGAAGGGGCTTGTTCACGACAATGGAACGCAGCACAATGCTATGGAGTTTTCGTCCGTCCTCGAAGTAGTCGATTTTTTCAGGAAAGCGTATGCCGCCGATGTTTTGCACACCAACACTCACACTCTCGACCTTGTTTTCCGTAATCGTGGAAATGAGTTTATCTTCATCAACGGAAAAGTAGCGCACTGTCGTGAGACCATCCGGATATGCGTAAACGAGCTTGTGGCAACGAATGCCTATGCGCTGCTCGATGCCTTCGTAGCTGATGCGCTCACCGTTCTTAAAGTCAGGGCGGTAAAAGCTGAAAAACTGCCGCGTGCTGAAAGCGACACGAGCTTGCTCGGCAGCTGTCAATGGACGCATTTGAGATGTGCCATTTTGCAGGTTGGAGCGGATAATGCAGCCGTTTTCACCATTGAGAATGTGCGTCTCTACCATGTCATCGATGCGAATCTCCATACGCTGCGAGCATGGTTTACGAGCGACAATGAGCAATGCTGCGGCTGGCATCTTGGAATCGATTGGCTCTAATGAGCCAGTCATATTCAATGTGACTAAGCCATCGAGTGCAGTATCGAGACCCACTGTGGCGCGAGCACGATTAACGATGTCCGAGACGGAGGGAGTTTGCGCGAGCAATGGTGTCGCTAATACGAGTAAACAGGCAGAAAATAAAAGCTTCATAGTGTAAATCTCTCAGACAGTAGGTATTGGGATTTGTTCGTGCGGTAGAAAATAGAGCGACGCCCTACTCCCACTCAATGGTGCTCGGTGGCTTAGAACTGATGTCGAGCACGACACGATTACAACCGGTAACTTCGTTGATGATACGGCTGGAAATGGAGCGAAGCACCTCGTAAGGCACGCGGGCCCAGTCGGCAGTCATAGCATCAACACTTTCGACAATGCGGAGCGCGATGACATTTTCGTATGTGCGCTCGTCACCCATCACACCGACAGTCTTGACTGGCAGGAAGACACAGAACGACTGCCACACCTTATAGTAGAGATCGGCGGCCATCATTTCTTCGTGAAGAATGGCATCGGCCTTGCGCAAGACGACGAGGTCTTCTTCTTTGATCGGACCCATCACCCGGACACCGAGGCCGGGACCGGGGAATGGTTGACGCCAGACAACTTCCTTTGGCAAACCGAGCTGGCTGCCAAGTTCACGGACTTCGTCTTTAAACAGTTCGCGGAGCGGTTCGAGCAGCTTGAGATTCATCTTCTCAGGCAAGCCGCCGACATTGTGGTGGCTCTTAATCAAAGCAGCTGGGTTGCCATCGATGGCTACCGACTCAATGACGTCGGGATAGAGTGTGCCTTGAGCGAGGAAAGTGTAGTTGCCCTTCTCTTTGAGTTGGGTGACGGCTTCGTCGAAAACTTCGACAAAGGAGTTACCGATGATCTTGCGCTTCGTTTCCGGATCGGAAACACCAGCAAGACGATCGAGGAAGAACTTACCCTTATCCGCGACACGGACATCAAGATCGAAGTGGTCACCATAGAGCTTCACGACTTGCTCGCGCTCGTGGAGGCGAAGCAGGCCGTTATCGACGAAGACACAGGTTAATTGTTTACCAATAGCGCGGTGGATCAGTGCTGCTGCGACGGAGGAGTCAACGCCGCCGGAAAGTCCGAGGATGACGCGCTCATCGCCGACCTTGTCGCGAATGCTCTGCACGGTTTCTTCGATGTAGTTGGCCATCGACCAGTCGGCTGTGCAGCCGCAGATCTTAAAGAGGAAGTTGGCAATCACCTCGGTGCCCATTTCTGAGTGAGCGACTTCGGGGTGAAATTGCATGCCGTAGAAATCACGCTTCGCGTCTTGGATGGTGGCGAAAGGTGAATTTTCGGTCGAAGCCACTGCTTCGAAACCTTCGGGCAAGCTTTCTAGGCGGTCGCCGTGCGAATTCCAGACGCGTAGGCTGTCGGGCATACCGGCAAAAAGTTTACCTTTGATCTGAATATTTAATGTGCCGTGCCCGAACTCGCGCTCTTCACTCTTGGCGACTTTACCACCAAGCATGTGCGCCATGAGCTGCTCACCGTAGCAAATACCGAGAACGGGAAGACCCATCTCGAAGACAGCGGCGTCAGGTCGTGGCGAGCCCTCGATCAAAACCGAAGACGGACCACCAGAGAGGATGATCCCCATGACTCCGGCATCTTTGAGCACACTTGCTTGTGTGTTATACGGATAGATCCGGGAGAGGACATTTGCTTCGCGGATGCGACGGGCGATGACCTGCGTGTATTGGGAACCGAAATCGAGAACTGCTATGTGCTTTGGCATGACTTATTTAAATGCTGAAATTCTGAAAACTGAGAGCTGAAACTGAAAACTGAATGAATTAAAATCTTAAGCGACCATTGGTAAAGCCGCATTGGGGGCAATCGCATTCTTCACTACGATGTGGTCCTGTGTAAATGTGACTGCATTTGATGCAGTGGTAAATGACTTTTGAGCGCTGGGCTGCGTGGAGATGCTTGTCGCGCCAATCGTAATAAAACCATAGTCCAAATAGCAGCAAAAAGCCTGCCCCTATGTAGAGGAGAAAGAAAATATCTACATCCAGACCGATCACGATAAGAGACGCTTAGAAAGGCTGCGAATTATCGGCACCTACGAGGTCAGGGCGATTCGTATCCTTATTAAAACGCATGGAAACTAGGGTCGAAACGCCCTTCTCTGGCATAGTCACACCGAAGACAGTGTCGGCGTTTGAAATCGTGCGCTTGTTGTGCGTGACGATAAGGAACTGCGACTTATCGGTAAAGCCATGCAAGGTCTCACAGAAACGACCAATATTCGCATCGTCGAGCGCCGCATCAATTTCGTCGAGCACACAGAACGGGCTGGGCTTGACCATATAAATGGCAAACAACAGAGCCACCGCTGCCATCGTGCGCTGTCCACCGGAAAGCAAGGTCACACTCTTCAAACGAGTGCCTGGAGGGCGGGCAATGATGTCGATGCCGGACTCAAGCGGGTCGTCGGAGTCGACCAGAAGGAGGTCGGAATCGCCCCCGCCGGAAATCTTCTCATAGGTGAATGCAAAATTCTTTCGGACTTGCTCGAAAGTCTCTTTGAAAAGCGACTGCGATGTCTCGTTGATTTCGTCGATGGACTTAACGAGGGCATTCTTCGAATTCCAGAGGTCTTCGCTTTGCGATTTGAGGAAATCGTGGCGATCCTTCAAGTCAGTGTATTCGCTGATGGCGTCGAGATTAACGGGGCCCATGTTTGCAATACGACCCTTGAGCTCGGAAACCTCTGTTTCGATCTCTTTCCAGTCGGTGTGATCCATCTCGGCTAACTCTTCCTCAGTCGGATCGCGGCGTTCATGCTTCGGCTGCGCGGCGAACTTGTCGGGATCGTCCATGTCGTCGAGGTTCACGCGTTTTTCAAATTCGACGTCCCCCTCCCATAGTTCGGACTTCCAATTCACATTCGAAAGTTCGATCTGATATTCGTCTTCTGCGCTGCCTTGGATGAAACCAATTTGCGAGCGTTCTTCGGCTAGGCGCACTTCCAAGCGAGCGAGCTCCTGATCAATCGCACGACCTTCGTTGCGCCTGCCCGTGAGACCACCGTCGACCTCCGATATGTCACCGTCTAGCGACTTAAGTTCTAGGCGGTCTTTATCCAACTGCTCGGTAGCCACTTGAAGCGTCTTATCCAACTCAGCGCTTTTTTCGCGTTCCATTGCACCGCTTTGAGTCAGCTGAGCGATCTGTTCGTTGATGGTATCAATCTCTTGATTACGACGTAGGATACGATTTTGGAGACTAGCCGTTTCGCGTTGGACTTCACCAAGTGCACGGTCGACCGATTCGAGACGTTGCTTCTTCTCAGCCAGCTCTAGGCGAACATCCGAGAGCGATTCGCGTTTTTGGTCACGTAGCTCACGAGCGCGATTGATCGCATCTTCGAGATCGGTGCCGCTCTGACGTTCCGCAGTGAGCGCCTCTTCAGCAGCCTCTAGCTCAGACTTAGCATCTTCGAGCTCTTTAACGGAATCACCGTGCTTAGCGTCGAGTTTGGCGAGCTCTTCTTCACTGTTGTGATGCGAGCGAGCATTCGCCTCGATCTTTTGAGTTTGATTACGCTCTTCGGCGACGAGCCCGGAAACTTCGCTGGCAAGTTCGCTGAGGCGTTGGCGCTGTTCTTCAACAGTGGCTTCGGCTGCGTTGCGACGGTCATCGAGTGCGGAAGCATCTTCGCGTAGCGCGTTGAGCGCCTTGCGTTCGGTTTCGATCTCGCTACGGAGTCTGCGAATCTCGGACTCACGCTCCAGCACACTGGATGACTTCTTACCAGAGGTGCGACCACCATGAATGAGGCCACGGCAATCGATAATTTCGCCATTTGGCGTGGCGACGAGGAGGAAATTTAAAGCGGGGTTCGCTTTCCAAAAAGCAACAAACTGGTCCAAGCTTTGCGCGAAATAACACCCACTCAGCAAACGCTCCACTGCACCTTGAAGTGACGGATCGCGCACTTCCACGACTGAACTGGCAGGAACCAACACATCCGACAATTCGACATTCGGGCTCTGCCCTACCGAATCGACTTCGATCTGCAAACAAGCACGACCGAGGCGACCTTCATCGAGTTTACCAATTACGGAAAGCGCGATCTGCGAATTGCCCAAGTAAAGCGCTTCAGCCGCCGAACCAAGCAAGGTCTCCAAGGCAGCGGTGTATTCGGGCTGAACCTTCAGTTCTTTGGAAATAATCGAAACATCGTTTTTGGAAACGACTTCGTTAAGCTTGTCGCCTAGGATCGCCTTTGCGCCTTCGCCGAAACCTTCGAACTTAGCCTGCAAGCCTTCGAGCACATTGAGCTGTGCTGTCTTGCGGGCGATACCACGATCTTGGTCTTGTATGCGTTCCTGCATACTGCGGAACTGCGTTAAAATTTCTTTCGAATCGTTGCGCGCCTTCTCGACTGCCGCTTCGCTCGCGCTTTGCTCTTCGCGACGCTTAGCCAATAGGCGCTGTATCTCAGACATGCCTTGCCCAAGGACGACCACTTCTTCTTTTAATGTAAGGAGCGTCTCTGTTAACGCGGCGTGCTTGACTTGGTAAGTCTTCAGATCGACTTCCAAAGTGGTGCAACGAGAGCGGGCACGGTTGATGCGATTTTCAGCAAACAGCACACTTTGGCGGCGCTCTTGTAGTTGCGCTTCCATTTCGCCGAGCTTCTCCTGCGCATTGACTAGATCAGAACTACGGTCGCGGAAAATACGGTCGGAATCGTCCACCACATCCAGCTGCATCTGCTTGTTTTCAGATTCGCTCTTGGCGCGATCTGCCAACTGACTCTGCTGCTGCTCTAAATCGGCGATTTCCTTTTTATACTCTTCGATGCGACCCTGTAGGTCCTTCATCCGAATACCGGAAAACTCTGCCTGATTCTCGGAGTTCTCTTTTTCAGAACGCAAATTATATACCCGCTGCTGGAACTCTTGCATCTTCTCGTAGAGCTCTGCGCGCTTTGCTTTCTTTTCAGCAAGGGCTGTCTCATCCGAATCCAACGACTCAGTGTGCACCTCTACTTTTTTGCGCAGCTCGTCGGCCCGCGACGCCACGGCGTCGATCGACGACTTCAGATCCGCATATCGATAAGCACTGAAGGCGAGGTCCAAGTGCGTGAGCCGGTGCTTGATACGCTGATAACGCAGCGCCTTGCTGGCCTGGCGCTTGAGCGAACCGATTTGGCGGCTCACTTCTTCGATCACATCAGTCACACGAGCCAAGTTGGCATCCACGAGCGACAGCTTGTTCAACGCTTCTTTACGCTGAGCCTTATAAAGTGTGATCCCCGCTGCTTCTTCAAAAATCGTGCGACGCTCGGATGCATTGGTCGACAGGATCTGGTCGATCTGACCCTGCAACATGAAGGAATAAGAAACACGCCCCACCCCAGTATTCGCGAACAAACGCTGAATATCTTTCAGGCGAGAAACCTTGCCATTGATAAAGTAATCACTCCCACCGTCACGGCTGACACGACGCGAGATTTCGACCTCATTGAACGATGTGCCCAGCTCCTTTTCGCAATCCGTAAAAGTCAACGCCACCTCACAAGTCGGCAACGATTTACGCTTATCCGTGCCTTCGAAAATAACGTCCTGCATCGACGCGCCACGCAGCGCCTTAGCGCTTTGCTCACCCAAGACCCAACGGATCGCATCTACAATGTTACTTTTGCCACAGCCATTGGGACCGACCACGGCAGTCACACCACGACGTAAGTCTAAACGGGTGCGATCGGCGAAACTTTTAAAACCACTGATGACGATCTCTTTGAGATACATGAGAAACTGGAAATTGGTAAAATGGGGGGGTAGAAAAACGCTAAGAACAAGCACCGAGGGCAAGCCCCGCAACCCTAAAAGATCGACTAGAAACAGTTGCCAGCTGGGAATACCCACTATACCTCTATCTCATACTCAAAACTCCATAAATTTATGTCCTTACCCAGAGATTGCTCCCGCGACGAATGGCCCCTTAAAGCCTATAAAAACCTAGATTTCCTCAATAGCGACAATGCTCGCAGCATTCGCGTGCTGTGCGAGATGACTGAGCCCGGGCTCCGTTTCGCCGAAGAAAATATCAAAGATACCATCGTCCTTTTTGGCTCAGCCCGCCTAAAACCGCTCGAAATAGCCCAAAAAGAGCTAGCTGAGCTCAAAACTAGCATGACCGACCCCGCCAATCCAAGCCCGGCGGAAAAACGCGCCCTACATTTCGCAGAATGCGGGGTCAAAGCAGCCCCCTACTACGATGCTGCCGTCCAACTCGCTGAGGAATTGACTAAATGGTCCATGGCGCTACCCGAGGCTGATCAGCGCCGCTTCATCATCTGCTCCGGCGGTGGTCCCGGAATTATGGAAGCCGCCAATCGCGGCGCCCACAACGTCGGCGGTAAATCAATCGGCCTCGGCATCAGCCTACCATTCGAGCAAGGCGTCAACAAATACATCCCCGACGACCTGCAATTTGAGTTCCACTACTTCTTCGTCCGCAAATACTGGTTCGTTTTGCTCGCCAAGGCACTTGTCGCCTTCCCTGGAGGTTTCGGCACGATGGACGAGCTCTTCGAGACACTCACACTCGTGCAAACCAAGAAAGTTGAAAAACTGCCCCCAATCGTCCTCTTCGGCAGCGAGTTCTGGAATAGCGTCGTTAATTTCGATGCCCTGGTGCAATGGGGCACCATTTCCCCCGAAGACGTGAACCTCTTCAAGGTCATCGACACCGTCGAGGAAGCCCGTGACTACATCATCGAGCAACTAACTGAGCGCTTCCTAAAGTAGAAAACGCGGCGCGACCGCACACTTACGAAAAGCTCGGCTGATAGGCGTCGTGAAGACGCAGCAGACCGATAAAATCTGCGCCGTCTTCTGCCACCACCGGCAAGACGGAGATTTGCGATGGACGGTCTTCCATAATACGAAGCGCCTCACCGAGCGACATTTTCGCATGCGTCGATATCGGCGAAGCCGTCATGCAATCGCCTACCTTTTTGCCCAAGATTTCACCATCGCCTGACAACAGACGACGAATGTCACCATCCGTGATGATCCCGAGCAGCTGATTGTTCGCATCCACCACGCAAGCCGCACCAAGGGGAAATCGTGTCATCTGAATCACGACCTCACGCAAGGTTTCATCCGCGCTGGCGCAAGCCACACGCTCTTTACCGTGCATGACATCGCCCACCGTCATCAACAGGTTGCGTCCCAACTGCCCGCCAGGATGGAAAGTCGCAAATTCCTCCGCAGTAAAATCACGCGCCTTGACCAAAGCTGAAGCCAGCGCGTCGCCTATAGCCAAGCTCACAGTCGAGCTCGTTGTCGGCATCAAATTCAACGGATCCGCTTCTTTCTCTACACTGGCGTCGAGCACCACATCTGCTAGTTCTGCGATCGGCGAATCCATGTTCCCCAATATCGCGATGACCGGTGAATTAAATTTCTTAAACAGCGGCATCAAGCGCAGGACTTCCGCGGTGCTCCCACTTTTCGACAAAACGATCGTCGGATCACCCGGCTGATACACTCCTAAGTCGCCGTGGATCGCTTCTGCAGCATGCAGGAAAACCGAAGGAATACCCGAACTAGAAAAAGTAGCCGCCAATTTACCACCGATATGACCGGACTTACCGATCCCGCAAATCACCAGCTTACTCTTCGTTGCCAAGATGATTTCCAATGCGCGCTCAAAACCTTCACCCAGACGCCCAGCCGCAATCTCAATCGCAGCCGCTTCCGCCTGCATTGCTTGGCGCCCTACTTCGAGTCCTGAATTCGATTTTTCTGTCATACAAAACAGCTAACGAGCCGCCCATCGAAGGTAAAGCAAGTAAAGCGTCCGACCGACCCCAATACTCCCTTAAAGAAGCGCCAGCCACCAAGCCAACCCTACAAAAGCCAAACTCGCTAAGCCTGCCACGTAGTGCAGTGGCCCTTCAAATCGAACAAACAAGCGCTGAAAGATCGCCCCGACCAGCCCGAGCACCAGACCACAAAGAAAACCACTAATGTGCGCCGCGACATCGACCAAGCCATCGAGTCCATCGCCCACACCGATCAAGCCCAGTAAAGTGAAACCACCAAAGACCGGCACCAGCCAACGCGGCAAAGTCCACCGTTGATCCGGCTCCGCCAAAGCCACCCAAACACCGATTCCAGTCAACAAACCCAAAGCCCCAAAGACTGCGGTCGATGCACCAATCGAAAAATGCGGATCAGGGTAATATACCCAAGCATTCAGCAGGTTACCGAGACACCCACTCAGGAAAATCAAACCCCACCCCGCAAAGGCTCCAAAAAAACGCGCGACAAAAAAGGCAAAGCCCATACCAGCCACCAAATTTGAAACCAAATGCACGATATCGGCATGCAACGTTAAAGCAGTCACCGCACGCCACCACTGACCTTGATCAATCATGGTCACCGCATCGACACGCCCAAATGAGGCCAAGTCATATGCCCCCTGCATACTAAACACTGCGATCAGCAGCACACAGTAGGCGACAAAGCTCCAACCATTAAAGCGAAACTCATGTGTGCGTAACGTAAGCGGACGAAGCCGCTTCTTTCTGACGAGCTCATAGGCGGCTAATTCCGCACGAATCGGCTCCTCTCGCTGTTGATCCACACAAATGACATAAGCCCCCTCATGCACCAAGGTCCAATACGCCTCTCCCATCGCCAATATAGCGAGGCCCACTTCACTCGACTCCGTAAAACCATCGTGCAAAGCAACCGCCACCAAACCCTCCGGAGTCTCAAACCCTTCCAGAGCCTCATCCAGTTCAGTATCGTTTACTTTCAAACTCGCCATAACACGCATCATGCCCTAAGCATTACCCCACGTTCAATCAATTAACCAACCGCGTATATGATAAAAAAGATACTCCTCATTCTAGTTCTCCTCGCAGTCGTGGCAGCTGCCGCCGTATATTACTTGCTCTCTTCCGGCATCAATAAGGGCATTAAGCATGGCGTCGAAACCTACGGTCCAGATGTCACACTAACACCCGTCACGCTCGACAAGGTCAGCATCTCCGTCCTCTCTGGAAGTGGCACACTCAAAGGTCTGAACGTCGGCAATCCAGAAGGCTACAAAAGCGAAAACATCTTCGCCCTCGGTCAAATCGACATCGATATCGATACGAGCACGATCATGAGCGACAAGATCGTGATCAACCGAATCTACATCAAGCAACCAGAGATCAGCTACGAGAAGACACTCAGCTCTTCCAATATCAAGGATCTCTTAGCCAACATCGAAAAGTTCACCGGTCCTTCCGCTCCGAAAGAAGACGAGCCCGATACAGGTGCCCAAAAGCAACTAGTGATCAAGCAGCTCATCATTGAAGACGGCACCATCTACGTCGGCGTACTCGGCATGGGGCAAACCGTGCCACTCCCGCGTATCGAGTTGAATAACATCGGCGAGGACAACAACAGCCAAAGCATCGGTCAAGTCCTCGACCTCGTGCTCACCGAAGTCGTCAAGTCGATCGGTCCCGCCATCGCTGGTGCAGGCGACCTCTTGAAAGACGGTGGAGCCGCAGCCCTCAAAGCCGCACAAGAAGGTGGCATCGAAAAAGTCGGTGACGCTGCCGGAGACGCCGTCAATAAAGCAAGCGAAGGCCTCAAAGGGCTCTTCGGCAAATAAACGGCAACACACTTTAACTGACAAAGCGCGGTTCCGTCTGGGACCGCGCTTTTTTGTCGGCTTGTTTCAGTTAGAACCCACCAGTCTAGCTTCTCAGAGCAGCCTACTGTCTCCCGACTCCTGAATTCTGACTCCTGACTCCTGACTCCTGACTCCTATTTTAAAAAGCCTCGTATTGACGAATGCTCGCGTCCCGACTTTGGTCATCCCCATGCAAAAGATACTCGTAGCCCTTTCCGGAGGCGTGGATAGCGCCGTCGCGGCCCTTCGATTGAAGGACCAGGGCTATGACGTGTCCGCAGCCTACATCCGCACATGGATGAACGAGGAGATGCCACTCGCCGACTGCCCAGCGCAGCAAGACATTGAAGACTCCCGCGCGGTGGCCGCACACCTCGGGATCGATTACGAAATCGTCAACCTCGTAAATGAATACCGCGAGCACGTGGTGCACTACCTCGTCGATGGCTACAAGAACGGCATCACTCCGAACCCTGACATCATGTGTAACCGGGAGATGAAGTTCGGCATCTTCCAGGACTATGCACTGAAGAACGGCTTCGATGCGATCGCCACCGGTCATTACGTCCGCAAACGCACCAATGCGGATGACAGCCAAGACCTATTGACCGGGCTGGATGACAACAAAGACCAAACCTATTTCCTCGCACTCTTGCAGCAGGAGCAAATTCGCAATGCCCTCTTCCCTGTCGGCGAGCTAAGAAAGCCCGAAGTGCGCGCTCTCGCCGAACAATACGCACTACCCAATGCGACCAAGAGGGACAGCCAAGGCATTTGCTTTCTCGGCGACATGAACATCAACAACTTCCTCGAACACTATATCGAGGATAAGCCGGGCGACATCGTAAATAGCGAAGGCAGATGGCTCGGGCGGCACCGTGGCCTACACCGCTACACGATGGGTCAGCGCCGTGGCATAGGCGTGCCCTCTAATACTGACAACGAATACTACGTCGTCACCGGCTTTAACAAAGAGCGCAACGAGCTCATCGTTGCCTTCGACCATTCAGATGCGCCCGGGCTCTTCACCAACGAGGTCGAAGTCTATGGGCAGAGCTTCGTCAATCGTGAGTTGACTGAGCCATGCCGCATCGAAGCCCGCCCGCGCTACCGCGACCCTTCGCAAAAGATCACCTACACACCCACAGGACCAGACAGCGCCAAAGTCGTCTTCGACGAACCACAACGCGCGCTTGCCGCTGGTCAGATACTCGCTCTCTACGACGGCGAGACCCTCCTCGGCGGCGGCTTTTACCGCTAAGCTGATCGCGCAGCGCAAAAAAAGGCGCGGTCCTTTCGGAACCGCGCCTTTGATAAAACGATTTCTATTAAGGGTTCGTTACCACCACGCGGATAAAGCGCATTGGCGCACTATCCACTGTATCAGTATCCTGAACTGTAATACGAGCGGAGTAACCTTGATCAATGACACTAATCACATTGGCAAGACTACTGGCACCACCGAGCTGCCCTAGGCTGTTTTGACCCCAAACATAGACTTGACCAAGTGTATTCAAAGCCATGGAAAAACCGCCTCCCGCTTCAACATCCACCCAATTCGTCGCACTACCGATTTGTTTCGGAACAAGACGATCTATTGTAGTGCCGTCACCAAGCTGACCGTCGGCATTCGCACCCCAAGCCCACAAGGTGCCATTGTCTTTAACAGCTAAGGTGTGACCTTCGTAACCGGAAGTCGAGGAAGTCGTGATACTTGTTGCAATGGCTGCCCAAGGACCTGCCTCTGCGGGAATTACCGGAGAATTCGGATCAATGATCGTATCATTCCCCAATTGCCCGGAGGCATTCGCGCCCCAAGTAAACAGATTACCTGTATCATCCACTAAACCTCCAAACTTTTGCCCCACAGCCAAATCGACCGAGAACGACGCGCTTTGCAAACAAAGCAGCGGCAGCAACCCAAACAATAACCGTTTGGGAGTAAAAACACTTCTGACCCAATTAAATTTCATAACTTTCCTTTGTTGGCTTTTGTATAGGGGTTGGGCGAGTCAGTGGACTATTGACCAGTTGATTTCTTCGAAGCTTTGGACTCCTGCATCTTCTCGTACTCCAGAGCCATTTCTGCTTGTCGCTTCTGATGTTCAAGCGCCTCAATGCGGGCTGTGCGCTCACCCATTTCTTCCTGATTCTTCGCCTCTACACGGTAGTTCTCCAGGGTCTTCAAAGCATCCTTTTCCTCCTGATTTAATTCATAGCCAGGCAACTCGCTAGGAACGATCCCCATCCGATCAATCACACGTGGATCAATCACATCTTTGTAAGTGCTACCATCTGGGTTGAGAGTTTTTGCAGTGATGAAGATGATCAAATTACGCTGTTCAATACTGTCGGATTTACTACTGAAAAGACGGCCGATACCAGGAAGGTCGCCAAGTAATGGAACTTTCGTATCACGATTTGTGACCGAATTTTCAACCAAACCTCCAATCGCCAGTGTGAAACCATCCTTGATCATGATAGTTGTCTCGGTGCGACGGCTTTCGATGATTGGAATTTCAGTGTTTTCAACAATCGCGAAACGATCTGTGCTGGATACCTCAGGAATGATCTGGAGGTTAATAAATCCAGCACTGTTCACTTGGGGAGTCACATCGAGATTGATACCGATGTCTTCATACTCAATTTCATCGAGTTGGCGTTGCCCCGTCTCGGCGTTGAAAGTGTAGCTTGGAATCGGATAACGCTCACCAATCGAGATCTTCGCTTTGGTATTATTCAGTGTCACCACAGTCGGGTTCGAAACGAGCTTCACGTCATCCTGAGTGCCCAATGCGCTCAAAATAACACCAAACTCATCCGCAGAAAAGAACGCCGTATCCAAACGGCCTGTCGCAGCAGAGGTTGCCACATTCGCTAAAGAAGAGAAAGTCGAAGATACGTCCTCAGAATTAGAAATGACCAAGGGGTCTTGAATCGCATCGACCGAACCACTGCTGGTATTGGTTGTCGAGTTGGCAGTAGAACCGTCGCTACCTGAGCCATTCGAGCTACTCGAGCGACTGCGGTTCCATTCACGTTGGAACGGACCTGCTGACATACCGTAACCGCTTAATGAAGCCCAGTTGACGCCGATATTCTTCACGTCAGTATTCGTGATCTCGATAAATTTTGATTCAATCATCACTTGATCCGTTGCTTTATCGAGACGCTCGATAATTTCTTGGATTTTATTCATGCGTGATGGACGCTCAGTAATCACCAATGCATTGCTACGGATATCGACCTGTATGCGACCGCCAGCTGCGTTATCAACCAAGGGAGCTACGGAGCCCTGTAATTCTTCTGCGCGTGCATAGTTAACAATGAAAACGCGTGTGTCGACCGGCTCAGCAGTCAACTCTTCGAGGCTTTTGATGCGAATGATGTTGCGGTCTTCAACGTATGTGAAGCCCTGTTGCTCCAAGACCACTTCAAATACCTGACGCCATGTAATGTTGCTCAACTTCAGAGAAGTGCGACCTTGAAGCGTCTCAGGAATGACCAAATTGAGGTCAAACAGATCGGCTACGTTACGTAGGATGGTGCGAACATCTTCATCTGGGAAATCCACAGAGATGGTCTCTTCGGCTGACATGACTGCCGTGCCGCCAGCCTCTTCTTGACCGGGTATCTCAAGCACGACTTCTGTCTCGCCAGGCATGGCCTCTGTCACGACGGGAATATCAGGCATCGCTACATCGATACTAGCTCCATCAACGGGCGTGTCAGGAATCTCAACCACCGTCGGTGCGGGGTTCGACGTAGGTTCTACAGTTACAACAGCTTCGGGCTTGGCGGAAACATTGTCATCGATAACAACGACATCCGACAAGTCGATTTCAGCAGTGGGTGCCACGTCCGTCTGAGCCCAAAGAGCAAAAGGCGTAAGAAGCATTGAGAGGAAGAATATTGATTGCTTATTCATAGGACGGTTGGTTTGAGTTTTGCTTGAAAGATTCAATGGTTATTGGTTTTTTTGAAAGTGTTTCGTTTAAAGGACGATTAGTTCTCATATCGAACTGCACCGGTGCTGCCCTTTTTCCCTTCATCGTATGATAAAGTGAGAGTCGCGTCACCTAGGCTAAGGGTATAATTTTCTGAGGTGATTTCTGTTAATATCACATTGTATTGTGTATCTGAGTCTTCTGCGATTCGCGCAGGGAATTTAGTGCCTGGTTTCAACAAGTTCCCCCCTTGCAGCTGAATGTAGTTAGTCGAACCTCTCGCTAAAGTGCCACGCACTTGCTTCGAAAAGTTTGAGGCGATCACTTTCAATACGGAGGCATCATCATAGACGACTGTAGCGGCAACAACTTCTGGCTCATCTGAAGTCACATTCTCCACCGCAACGACCACTTTTGCTGCCGGAGCCTGCTTAAAAGCATAAGGGTTCACGTAGTCATTTACCTGACCAATAAATGTCGCGTCCTTCTGCCCGAGATATCGATCAGCCGCATCTAAAACAGTGCTCCGTTCGTCAGCCTTCAAGACAATGTCTTTACGACCAGACAACTTGATTTTAGGTTCTGCAGAGTAACCACATGTTCCCAGTATACAGAACAACGCGATATATATAAGTGGTTTTGAGTTCATAGCGTATTGATATCAATTCTGACGAGCGAGAACAAGGACACGCAGTTTTGCAGTCAATGCACCTGGAGCCGCCTTGCTGCCCTCTGAGATTTGAAAGTCAGCGACACGGATCAATGGATTCGCAGCATGTAATTGAAAAAGGAAACTGAGGATTTGGCTAAAGCCACCTTCGCAACCAATTTCATACACCAAGGCCGTATAGAGCTTTAACTCATTTGGTCCACCTTTTGATAAGATCGCATCATCAACTTGCAGTTGATTCACACCAGTGATGAGAACATCGGCCTTATTTTCGAATCCATAAAAGAAATTGGCATTCACCGCACTTTGGCTGCGGTCAAATAAACGGTCATCTATCGAGGCGACTTCAGCTTCGAGTTGTTCCACTTCAGCGTCCAAACCATTTGAGTTTATGATATTCTGCTCAATAGTGCGAATGCGCGTATTCAGTTCAGTCTCTGTTGCCTCTAATTGCGATAAAACGTCGCCGCGCAAAAAGATAACGGCGACACAAACAATCAATAGCAGAGCGCTGCTAACCGCTAGCGGATATTGCTTTAAATTACTTACCATCGAATTCGCGCTCATCCTTCAGCTCCTTCCTTTGCTGCCTCAGCCTGTTTTGGAGAGATAACAATCATCATTCGATATGGAAAAATACCAGTCTTGGCATTTCTAGTTTGTAGCGACTCATCTATCTCATACTCCATATTCGAATTACCTTGAACAAAAGATGAGCTTTGAAGCGACTTTTTGAAGGCGCTCAACATTAAGGGGTCCTTTACTTCGCCGGACATATTCACACGATATTCCGCAAAAGATTTTGTGCCTTGTTTTTTAATGCCTTCAGAAACCGAGATCACATTAAAAATCAACCCTTCTGGACGAAGTTCTGACATCATCGCAAGAAACTCATGCGCCATGACTGGCGAACCAAAAAAGCGCTCCAATTCGACAATGTGACGAGTCGCTTCGCGAAAACGATCGCTCATTTTCAAATTCAAGTTGTCGTCCGGATCGGCGACTCGAATACGCCTTTCCATATCTTCGATGGTATTACCCAAAGCGTATGCACGGTATTCACGCTGCAAGACATAGAAGCCGACGATCAGAACGAGCGTCACTGCAATGAAATTAATAATGAAGTCGGTGCGCACCACTTTAATATCAGGCAGAGTCGCCGGATTTGAAAAGTTCGGACGCCAATAAGGCTGCATGTCTTTAGAATTCTTACTCACCGTCAACCTCCTGCCTTAAATGAAACTCACCCATCAAACTGAATAGACCAAACCAACGGGCACCAAGGTTCAGCACTTCAACGTCTTCGCTCAACGTAATATTTAAGCTCTCTAACCAAGCTTCTAAGTTGGGTTGCATGATTTCGAGACCGAGTGAATCCGACACTGTTTTGGACACCCAACCTAAATTCTTTGGCAGCACGCTAAGAAACACCGTCTCAATCGTCTGCCCAGTCTGCACTTCATAAAAACCAGTCGATGCCTGCAGTTCTTTTGTCATACGGCGGAGCAACTTCGGCCCCATTTCTGCAAAATCAAAAGTATTGGAAAAAAAGAGTTTTTTGGCAGATGATTCATCCTTTAAGCCCAACTCTCTCTGCAACAGAGGATAAATACTATCCAAGCCAAAAGGCACCGGGCGGGCCACATCGACTTGCCCCTTATTTAAAATACAAATATTCGCGCTATGGGAAGTTAACTCGAAGCACAAGATAGGAGAATTGATTCCGTTGAAACGGGCGTAGTCACTAACTCCGCCAAGGGTGGTAATGGAAGATAACTCCAAACGCTCTGGGTAGATTCCGCACTCAAGTAAAAAATCTTGCTTATCTTGGAAGGACTCCTTCGGTGCACCACAAAAAACCAAGCGCTTCGTCTGTCCACTCTCGATGTCAATATCGGATCCATCACGGGCATCCAAAATCGATACTCTATTCGCTTCAACATCGATGTTAAACTCAGACTTCAGCATATCGGACAAGAACTTAAAGTCTTTCACCTTAGAGGCAGACTCCGCTTCGTAATAACGCACGAAACGACCTTCCGGATATGTACCGCAACGCGAAACGAAATACGCGCTACCCTTTAAATCGACCAATTGCTCGATAAAGGCCTTTATCTCGAGTGGGTCGTGCCCCTGTTTCAAAGGAAATTCAGCAATTTCCTCAATAACCATCGGAAGTTTATAACCAGAGGTTCTCGCAGCTAATATCGAAAACTCTGAGATATCTATAAATAGACCTTTAGACTTTGGCTTTAACATAGATTAGTTAGCAATGTATCGGGAGTCCCTTAAATGAGGTAGTTGGAATGTCGTAGTAAGATAAGCAAATGTTACGTAACACACCATACGAATCTTTTTGCCACTATAACAGGCCTCGAGCAAGGACAAAAAAGACCAAATACCCCTCCGAAATCACTAATTAAAAGATATTTACAACTCAATGAGGTATAAAAATTCATTCACTAAACGATGCCTCCTAACGCATCCACTAAGTGAATACACGTATTTCCCTATTAAGTGTGACCAGAACGCCCTGAAATAAGAGACCCCAAGCTCTCCCGCGGAACTCATCTAGTCACAAAAAAACGGCCCCTCGATCTGAGGAGCCGTTTGATGAAAGCGTTGACGAGTCGTCGACGTCTAATTCCGCACTACCAAGTGCGCTTCTTGTGACGGTTTGATTTCAAACGCTTGCGGCGTTTGTGATTGTTCATCTTAAGACGACGTTTCTTTTTAAGGTTACCCATGGAAATTTTTGTGCTGAATTGTTTAGAGAAAAGTTGGAAGGAGTCAGAAAAGGTATAGGCTGTAAAGGGTTTTTTTCGTATTTAGTCAACTGAGGCATCGATCACGGGTATTAAGCCCAAGCGCTGAATAAAGAGCCCCAAGTGCTTCGGGAGCTCCGCCTCGATCGCAGGAACACCGTTACACAGGTCACATGTCGCCAAATGTAGTGCCAATCCGTCAAAAGCCGACACATTGAGCCCCCCACCCTTCTTTTTTGGCTCCAAATCACGTCGTGTGGGCGCAACGGGACCATCATAGAGCGTATCCCCCAAAACAGGGAGCCCGAGCACGGCTGCATGGGCACGCACTTGATGCGGGCGAAAAAACTGCGTGCGAGCCTCCCAAACCGTCCATCCAGCAGCTGACTGCGCCTTCAAACTAAATTCGGTGAAGGACTTTTTACCTTTTGCCGTCGAGGGAATCATCTTGGGCTTCGTATTATGAGGCAGTAATGGCGCGTCTGCGATCACACGTTCCTCCACATCTTCTGGCTTAGGTCCTGAAACAAATAGGAAGGAAAAAGCACAATCTCCGGAACCAAAGCGATTACGCAGCGCAGCAAGACCCTCTCGGCTCTTTCCAAAAACGGCGACACCACTGATTTCTGGGTCCAAATAATACATGGAACCCAAAAGCGTGGCACCGCGTCTCACGAGCTCGGGCTTCCCTGCCTGCAGTTGAGCGTTCAAGGCCGCATCGAGGTTGGGCCGCTTACCATCCCAAGGATACTCACGCACTGCGAGGCCACTGGGCTTATTCAATGCAATCCAGTCGTCCTCCTCTGCCAACACAGGCAAACGCAGCGGCACCTCCCCCATCAATGGTGGCGGAAATCCAATGGCATCTGCTTTTTGCTTCTGGCTCACAACGGTTTCTCGATTCTGGATATAAAATACCCCCGAACTGACTAGCAATCCGAGGGCATCTTTTGGGTGGGGTAGAAAAAACTACGCGGCAGCCAATGCAGCACAACGTGCTTTATGACGTGCGATTTTGTTCGCATGCACAAGACCGGTCTTAGCGGCCTTATCCAAAGCGGAAATGTATAGGCGTGTTGCCGCGATGATCGCGTCTTTATCGCCAGCTGCGACTGAAGCTTCGACCTTTTTAGCCAAAGTCTTCAAGCGGCTTTTTATCTGACGGTTACGAAGCGTACGACCTTCCGTTTTACGGATATATTTGAGTGCTGATTTAGTATTTGCCATGTATGTTAAAAGTTAAAGGGCGGAAAAGTGGTGATTCGACTTTGAGCTGTCAAGGGCGAAAAGTGGGAAAATATACCAATATATGGACACTTTTTAGACTTAGATGGGAGACAGCCTAATTATCGCGGGCGTTCAACGAAACCAGCCTTACGATAGACCTTGCCAAGCGTCTTGTAAGCCCGTTTCTGGGCGGCTTCGGCACCGGCTTTCAAAACCGACTGCAGGTAGTCTTTTTCGCCAATTAGCAAGTCATACTTCGCTTGAACAGGCTCCAGCACCGCAATAACGGCATCAGCGACCTCTTTCTTCAAGTCGCCATAGCCCTTGCCTTTCAAGCGTTCTTCGATCTCAGCGACTTCGCGCCCACTCATAGTGGAGTAGATTTGCAAGAGATTGGACACGCCGAGCTTATCGTCACGAGCTACGATCTCGCTATCGGAATCCGTCACTGCGCTCATGATTTTTTTCCGCAAGACATCTGGTTTATCCAGAATAAAGAGCGTGGCATTGTGATTTTCATCACTTTTGGACATTTTTCGCGCCGGATCCTGCAGCGACATAATGCGTGCGCCCGCTTTTGGGAAAAATGGCTTCGGGATGGTAAATGTGTCCGAATACGTATGATTAAAGCGTTGAGCCAAGTCGCGGCAGAGCTCTAGGTGCTGCTTTTGGTCGTTTCCAACAGGAACTGAATCCGCGTTGTAGAGCAAAATATCCGCCGCCATCAGCACAGGATACATCAAAAGACCGGAATTCACCGAAGCTTGCGCGCGTGCCCCTTCGTGGGAAAACTTCAGGTCGCCGCCCTCATCGCTCGCCTTAAAGCCAAGTTTGGCCGCTTTTTCTTTAAATTGCGTCATCCGCTGCAAGTCACCTATCGGCGTGATACAGCTCAACAACCACGACAATTCCGTATGCCCAATCACATGCGACTGAATAAAAATATTCGAGCGCTCCGGATCGAGCCCGCAAGCGATATATTGTGCGACACAGGAAAGCGTGTTCTTCCGCAAATCAGCAGGTGAGTATTTCACCGTGATGGCATGCATATCAACGACCCCAAAAAAGCAGTTATGGTCGTCGAGCATAGTGGCCCAATTTTTAATCGCACCGAGATAATTACCAATGGTGAGATCACCGGTAGGTTGGGCACAGGTAAGAATGACTGGCTTTTCTTCGCTCATGAAGCGCCGATTGACGAGATGAGTATCAATTTTGTCAACTCTACTCTCCCCTTGCCAGCATCAAGAGAGGCACATATTACCCTAGGTATGCGCGCGACGCGCCCTCTCCTCTTGTTGGACTTATAATACCAGGGCTGGCTCAAGCCTATCATCCAACAGATTTCGACAAACCGCTTGAGGTGATTGCATTCGGCTCCTGCAATCGACAAAACCTCCCCCAGCCAATGTGGCCAGTCATCACAAAGAATCAGATTGCTGGCATGTTGATCCAATCAACCTAATACTGCCGTGCGCCATAGAGCGCAGTGCCGACTCGAATTTGAGTCGAACCCGCCGCAATCGCCACTTCGAGGTCACCCGTCATGCCCATCGAGAGTTCGGGTAGAGCGACTCCAAACTGTGCCGCTAAATCATCTCGTAGCTCCCGCAGCCCGATAAAGGCAGCTTTCGCTACATCCAAATCGTCATCCAGCGGCGCAATGGTCATAAGACCATCTACTTGCAATGACTCAGCAGCCAAAGCCTGCTCCAGTGCCTGTGCCATTTCGCCGACCATGAAACCATGCTTATTCGGGTCTTCTCCGGTATTACACTGCAATAATATCGGGAGCTTTTTACCAATTTCAGCAGCTTGACGATTCAATCGCTCTAATAGCTTCAAAGAATCCACCGATTGCACTCGATCAAACAGCTCAACCGCAGACTTAGCCTTATTCGATTGTAAATGACCGATTAGCTCCCAGCGCACAGCTATATCCGTTTGCCCGTGCTTCTGAGCAGCTTCCTGCACCCGATTCTCCCCAACCGCCTTCAAACCAGCTCGATCGGCATAAATAACTGCATCAACGGGATGATTCTTTGTCACCGGAAGCAGCACCACGCTTTCGGGCGCACGCCCAAAAATCTTACACGCCGCCGCCATACGCGTCTGAACAGATGCTAAATTATGCGAAAATTGCTCAAAAGAGATCATAGCTATAAGCAGAAATCGTGATTAGATTTTTTAAAATTAGTTTTACTTTTTACGGACTTGCATTCCCATTAGTGATAGTTATACAAATTATATTATGCACGTAGAAAACTTCAAAATCTTTTCCGATTTAGTCGAAAGCGAAAGCTTCTCCCGCGCCGCCAAGCTCAACGGGATTACACAATCAGCCGTCAGTCAACAGCTACGTGCAATGGAGAAGCATTTCAACATCCTCATTGTTGACCGCAGCCAAAAGCAATTCCGGCTGACACGCGAGGGGCAAAAACTCTACGAATCCGCCAAAGAGATTCTCTACCTCTACGACAAGCTCAATAGCGAGTTGCAAGAGATGAAGAAAGTCATCAGTGGCACGATCCACATTTCGACGGTTTACAGTATCGGACTCCACGAGCTGCCACCATACGTCAAAGCATTCCTTACTAAATTCCCTGAGGTCAACATCCGCGTGGAATATCGCCGTGCCAACATGGTTTACGAAGACATCCTCACAAATTCCATCGATTTGGGTCTCATCGCCTACCCTCAAAAGCACAAGCAACTTGAGATCCTACCCTTCCACGACGACATCCTCGTTCTCGTCGTCAGCCCGGAACACCCGCTCGCTAAGCGTAAGAGCATAGACATCGAAGAAGTCGCTGGTCAGAAATTCATCGGTTTCGAGCCCGACATTCCAACGCGTAAAGCAACCGACCAAATTTTCCGCGAAGCCAACTTAGAGTGCGACCCCGTCATGGAGTTCGACAACGTCGAGACAGTCAAACGCGCCGTCGAGATCGACGCAGGCATCGCGATCTTACCACAAACCACAGTGGTTCGCGAAGAAGCCCAAGGTCTGCTAAAGGTCATCCGCTTCAAATCCAAAGTCTACAAGCGCCCACTCGCACTGATTCATCGCAAGGGTCGTGTGCTAACTCCGGCGATGAAGAAACTGATCGAGCTCCTCACTTCGAAAGATTTGAATAGCCTAGATAAAGAAGAAAGCTAGGAGACCCCTACTTTGCTTCAGCCCGGTCGATCCGACCGAATTTCTTGATCAAGATCCCGTAGCGCGGCGCGCAAAACAGGGTGATCGCAAATAGCACGCCTGCCATCACCGCCATCATGCCCGATGTGGATGTGGCATCGACTACTGCAGGATCAAAGCCTAACCAGCCGGGCACAAATAAGGCAGTAATATGCCCGAGCACGGCCGCCAGCGCAGCGAGTATCACGCTCAACAAAATCATCACACCTAAGCGATCGGTTAATAAATGCGCGGTTGCCGCCGGCACGATCAACATCGCAATCACGATGATACTGCCCACCGCTTCAAACGCAGCCACCGTCGTGATCGCCACCAAGGTCATCAACAAATAGTGCATCCAATTCGCATTGATGCCCATCGTTGTCGCCAGTTCAGAGTCGAACGAAGTGATCCGCAGCTCCTTAAAGAAAAATACCACGAACAATAAATTCACCGCACAGACAATCGAAAGCACCACAGCCGCACGTGGCACATCGAGAATGGCTCCAAAAATGGACGGTCGCCATACTACATCCAAGGGCGTCAATTCGATCGCACCATACAGCACGCAACTCGCATCGAGATCGACATGATCCGCAGCCTGAACGATCAGTAAAAGCCCCAATGCAAAAAGCGTGGTAAAAACAATCCCCATCGAAGCCCCTTCATCGACCTTCCCAAAACGGCTCACCCACTGAGTGAAGACTGCAGTTAAAACACCCACCACGGCGGCACCAATAAACATCGTCAAACTCGCCCTTGCGCCCGTCACTAAGAATGCAATCGCGAGCCCGGGCAACACGGCGTGACTGATCGCATCCCCCATCATACTCATCTTACGAAGCACGAGAAAATTGCCCAACAGCGCACACGAAACCGCCGCCAGAATACCGACGATTACGATCCACGTATCAATTGCATACCATTCCATAGCTTAGTCTCCTGGTTGAATGGGGTGTGGGCTCACCGGAACGGCAAGTGATTCGGCAGGACGCAATGTCTGCAATTTACTCTCCAACAAAGCGACCATCTTCTCCCCCAGAACGTGCTCCACCGCATCCGCATCACGATCCACCCGACTCGCCGCGATGTCGGCATATTCAATCAAATACAATTCCCATAGTCGGTGATTACGTGTCACTTGCGCCGCTGCTTCCACCCCAGCCTCCGTCAATACGATCTCGTCGAATCGGTTCAAGGTTTCGACCAATCCTTCATTATACGCCAATCGTAAATAACGCTTCAACTGTCGATCACTCCAGGTTCGACGCCCGCGCACTTGGCGAAATGGAACCGCGCGAATCTGAATACCTCCGTCCCCTAGCCCATCTGCTTCTAGAATTTCATATAGGGCGCGCAATAAATGCTGACGTCCAACACTGCGCTTCAAATTCAACTGCCGCACCACTCGCACCAGCACCCCTCGCTCCACGCCAACAAACATGCTGAATACAAAACAACCTGCCGCCACGAGCACAATCAACGCCCCCGCCGGCATATTTGGAATCAAGGCACTCACGCTAGCACCAATCCAACCACTGATCCCACCAATCACCGCAGACAGCAGGAGCATTTGATCCAGTCGATCCGTCCAAAAACGAGCCGCAGCAGCTGGCGTGATTAAAAAAGCGATGATCAGAATTAACCCCACCGCTTGTAGCCCAGCCACGGTCACTGCCGTCACTAAACCGAAGAGTAGAACATCCAAAAATTTCACCGGCCAGCCCTGCGCCAAAGCATATGTCTCATCGAAACAAAGCAGACGGAATTCCTTAAATAAAAAGATCGAAAGCACCAAAACGCAGATGGTCACAACCGTGAGCAGCCAAAAATCACTCAATACCATCGACGCGGTCTTACCGTAAATAAATGATTCTAATCCCGCAGCCGCACCGTCCGGCATCTTCGTCACCATGGTCAACAAAGCCACGCCGGCGCCAAAAAAGACCGACAACACAATGCCCATCGCCGCGTCGTCTTTGATACGCGATTGATTACGAATAAACAAAACCGCGGCACATCCCAAAACACCTGTAACTGTCGCACCTAGAAGCAAGAATGGCAGCGACTTCCCCGTGCCTCCCAGCAACACGCCGACCATGAAAGCAATACAGACACCGGGCAGTGTAGCGTGAGATAAAGTATCGCCCATCAACGAGCGCTTACGCAGCAGTAAAAAGCCTCCCATCAGGCCGCATGCCGAACCTAAGAGCATCGTGCAGATGACCACCAAGCGCGTATTATAATTACGCAGAAAAAGCACTTCGATGATATCAGAAAATTCCATTCAACTTCATCGTTTTCGCATGAGTTCCTCCGCGGCTTGGCTCAAGAGCGTCAACTTACCACCGTAGGTTTTGTGCAAGTTCTCCTGATTAAACACTTCTTCAGTCGGACCACTCGCCACGACTCGCATGTTGAGCAACACCGTCCAATCAAAATATTCCGGCACCGTCGCCAAATCGTGGTGCACCACCAAACAGGTCTTACCGCGTTGCTGCAACTCTTTGAGCAAGTCTACAATCGCTCGCTCCGTCGCCGCATCGACCGCAGCAAATGGCTCGTCCATAAAATAAATATCGGCATCTTGCACCAACGCACGGGCCAAAAAAGTGCGCTGTTGTTGTCCGCCTGAAAGTTGACTGATTTGCCGATGCGCGTAATCAGCGAGTCCCACACGATCCAAGGCCTGCATCGCTAACGCCTTGGAGCGTTTGTTCACCCGTCGAAACCAACCAAGCTGCCCGTAGGTGCCCATCGCAACCACATCGAGCGCACTCACTGGAAAATCCCAATCCACACTCTCGCGCTGCGGCACATAACCCACCCTTTTACGCGCTTTCGAATATGGCTCACCGTAAATAAGCACCTCACCTGAAGAACGTGGAATCAAGTCCAGAGCCGCCTTCAGTAATGTGCTCTTACCCGCACCATTGGGTCCAACAATACTGACCAATTTTCCCTCTGGAATCGAAAGCTCCACATCCCAAACCACTGGCTTACGATGATACGCCACCGTCAAATCTCGCACCACTAAAGGCCATGACTTCGTCGATACCGTCTCACTGTTTGTATGTATTATTTCTTTGGATACAGTGTTCATAATGAAAATTTAATTAACCACATAATACACAAAAATCACAAAACGAATTTCTTAACTTCAAACTTGGAAGCACCAAAGTTCATAAGCATTCCATGTTTTACATTAGACGTTTTCAAATAGGACAAAACTTGGGCATAGTGACTCACGTCGAGGTGCTTCACTGCCTTCAGTTCAACGATCAATTGCCCACCAATAAAGAGATCGGCATAATACTCACCAACAACACTACCATCCTCATCAATGACGCTTAAGGGATGCTGCTGAACAACTTCTATCCCCTTACTACGCAATCGATTAACAAGTGAGTTCTCGTATACCTTTTCAAGAAACCCATTCTTAAAATACACGTGAACTTCAAAACCAGTTTGTCGAACGACATCAACTAATTCTTGAGTATCCATTTTTGTGATTTCTGTGATTTTTGTGGTTAAAATATAAGTCTACAAAACGCCTTAATCATGCCGAAAACCTGCAGCTTCCCCGCCAAGGGAGTTCACGATGGTGGTCACGTTGTTATCGATCATACCGATGTAAGTGCCCTCGTAGGTGCCGGCTTGGCCCATCGCGTCGGAAAAGAGCGAGCCACCAATCACCACTGGATGCCCACGCGATTTCGAACCTTCGACTAACGCACGCACATTCTTATCGGCTACAGAAGTCTCTACAAAAACAGCGGGGATCTTTCGCTTCACAATGAAATCAACCAAATCTTCGAGATCACGCACACCTGCCTCTGATTCGGTGCTTACCCCCTGAATGCCTCGCACTTCGATACCATAAGCACGCCCCAGATAGCGAAAGGCATCGTGAGCCGTCACCAAAACACGTTGCCCTTCTGGGATCGTGGCCATCGCCTTCTTCGCATAAACGTCCAAGGCTTCAAGTTGTTCCACATAAGCGGTCGCATTACTGCGATAGGTCGCTGCGTTTGCGGGATCATACGCAGACAGCGTTTCAGCCACAACAGGCACCGCCTTGAGCCAGCCGCTCACATCCATCCAAACGTGCGGATCTGTATATTCTGAGCCGTCTTCCTTATCCATTAAGTAATCCGTCTCATCCAATATTGCCTCGGTCACTGCTTTCACTGGCTTACCTGTCGTCGCCACACGCACCAGCACGTCCGTCATTTTACCTTCGAGTAGCAATCCATTATAAAAAACCACGTCCGCGCCACTCAGTTTCACCACATCGCTGCGAGTCGGCTTGTAGAGGTGCGGATCCACGCCTTCACCAATGATGCCCTCCACCTCGGCGTAGTCTCCAGCCACATTGCGCACGATGTCTGTGATCATACCCACAGTGCAAACCACCTTGTAGGGGCTCGCACCCGACTCCACCGACTCGGACTCGTCACCACCACTCGGGGCACAACCAATTAATGAAAACACGACTGTAAGCAGTGCTAATGGACGTAATAACGATAACTCAAATTTCATACTTTGAATACTCAAAGTCCTATTTTCATTAATGTCAACGTCGAACGATGCACACGAATCGCGTGTAAAAAGGTAATTTCCACCACCCTCAACGAATGAAATCCCTGTAGTGACAGTGCTTTTCCGCGATTTCTCGTTGCCCTTTCTGTTTTGAAACGCACATTTCCGTTTTCGGAGCTGGGCTTGTTTTTGCCCGCCAGCGCACCCATACACTAATGAGCCAAAGTTTATCCTGGAACCGAAAAGACCTAATCGACGTCGAACCACTCTCCCGTGAGGAGATTGAGACGATCTTTACGGCAGCCACCGCGTTCAAGAAAGCGATGGAGGCTGACGACAAAAAGCAGCCCTACTTGAATGGTCGCACAGTCGTAAACCTCTTCTTGGAGCCCAGCACTCGGACACGACTTGCTTTCGAGGTCGCCGCCAGCCGCTTGAGTGCCGACACCATTACTGTCACGGGTGACGTCAGCAGCCTGACCAAAGGCGAAACACTGCGCGACACCGCACAAAACATGGCAGCGCTCAAAGCCGATATGATCATCATGCGGCACTCGGCATCCGGTGCGCCCAACTACTTGAGCAAAGTCGTCGACATCCCTGTCATCAATGCAGGCGACGGCTCCCACGCCCACCCGACACAAGCGCTACTCGACGCCTTCACACTTTTAGAAAAATTCGGCACACTGGACGGCAAGCACGTCACCATCTTAGGCGACATCCTCTTCAGCCGCGTGGCACGATCTAATATCATCTGCCTGCAAAAGCTCGGCGCGAAGGTCACCATCGCTGGTCCAAGCACACTCGTGCCTAAAGAATTTGAAGCCATGGGGGCCACCGTCTGCCACGATCTCAAGAAGGCATTGAAAGACGCCGATGCAGTCATGCTGCTACGCATCCAACACGAGCGCCAAGCCTCCACCCACTTTCCCTCACTCGGCGAATACACCAGCATGTTCGGGCTAAATATGAAACGCGCAGCATGGCTCAAGCCCGACGCCATCATCATGCACCCAGGTCCAATCAATCGCGGCGTCGAGATCGACTCCGAACTAGCTGACTCGAATCGCTCCGTGATCTTGCAGCAAGTCACCAACGGCATCGTCGTGCGCATGGCCATCCTGCACCTCTGCCATTGCCACCACCGATCGATCCCGATCGAACTTCCCACTTAAACTTCTTTATCAATGAGTAACATCCTATGGATCCAAGGTGGTCGAGTCATTGACCCCGCAAACAACCGCGACAGCGTAAGCGATGTATTCGCCATCGACGGCAAACTGGTTGGCAGCCTCAACGAGGCTCAAAAAGCCGAGGCCACACAAGTCGACGCCAGCGGCCTCGTCGTCGCACCGGGCTTAGTCGACATTCATGTCCACTTCCGTTATCCTGGCCAAACACATAAAGAAGACATCAGCAGTGGCACCAAAGCCGCCGCGGCAGGAGGGTTCACCTCCGTCGTCTGCATGCCCAACACCAGCCCAGTCTGCGACAATGCAGGCACAATCCAACGCATCATGGACGAGGTGCGACGTAAGGCAGTGATCAAAGTTTATCCAACCGGTTGCCTCACACTCGGCATGCAAGGCGAACACCTCGCACCGACTGGCCAACTCAAGAATGCCGGTGTAGTCGCCATGACCGACGATGGTCAGTGCGTGCAGAACAACGAAATCATGCGCCGCGCGGTCGAGTATGCCAAGATGTTCGATCTCATCATCATGGACCACTGCCAAGACGCCAGCCTCACAAAAGGTGCCGTCATGAACGAAGGCGAATGGTCTCTCCGCCTCGGGTTACGTGGCTGGCCCAAAGCCGCCGAAGACATCATCGTCGCACGTAATGTTATACTCGCCGAAATCACCGGCGCGCACATTCACATGCAACACGTCAGCTCCTCTGCTTCAGTCGATATTCTACGCCGAGCTAAAGAGCGCGGCGTCCCCGTAAGCGGCGAAGCGAGCCCGCACCATATCGAATTTACCGATGCTAAACTAGCCGACTACGACACCGGCTTTAAGATGAACCCACCACTCCGCACCGACGCCGATCGCGAAGCACTCATCCAAGGTCTCTGCGATGGCACACTCGATTGCATCGCCACCGATCATGCACCGCACACGCCGACCGAGAAGGACTGCGAATTTGATTACGCCCCCTTCGGTATCATCGGACTCGAAAACTCACTCGCGAGCAACTTGGGCACACTCTACCACAGCAAGCGTCTCTCTCTCAACGAAGTCATCGCACTCATGACTCACAAAGGCGCAGAGCTATGCAAACTCGACGCCGGCACACTCAGCGACGGTGCACCCGCCGACATCTGCCTCTTCGACCCCGACGAAAGCTGGACCGTCGACGCAGACAAGTTCTTCAGTAAGTCACGCAATTGCCCATGGCACGGACAGACACTGAAAGGAAAAGTCAAAGCCACCTTCGTCAACGGCAAGCAAATCTTCGATGGTCAAAGCATCACCGCGTAAGCGCTTTCAATAATGACGCCGGAGCTCGATGCCGCAGCCATAGCTGCAACTGTAATCATACTAGCCGTATTAGGCAGTAGTGCCACGCTATGGATACGCCACATCCAACGCCCACGAACCGAAATCATACCCGACGCCAACACACCCGTCTGGAGTATCGGCTGGGTCAACTTCCTGCTCTTTATTTGCGCCGAGGTTGTCATCGTATCGCTCGTGCAAATATCAGGCGCGCATTTCCTCAAGGACAGTATCAGTGCACATGATGGCGAACTCACTCCTTGGATAGCAGTCGCAGCGGTGCTGCTCCTACAGGTTCCACTCCTCGCAGTTTTTTACTTCCTCCGTCATTTCATCCCGCATGAGTTTGGCGGTCGCCTCAACTCACAAGGTTACAGTCTAGGCGCTGCACTCAAGGAGGCCGCGCCCCTCATCCTTATGTTTTTGCCGATCATTTGGATCGTCACTTTCGCTTGGACAAAATTCCTCGAAATCTTCCAAGCCATCGGACTGATTGAGGAAATCGAACCCCAAGAACTGATCACCCTATTTCAAGGCGGCGGCGATCCCGTAGCGATTGGCTTGCTCATCATTTTCGCAGTCATCCTCGCACCTATTGTGGAAGAACTCATTTTCCGTGGCTGCATTTACCGTTTCCTTAAAAGCAAGATGGCCTTCATCGCCGCCCAAGTTCTCAGCGGCACCGTGTTCGCGATCATGCATGGCAACCTGCTCTCCTTCGTCCCGCTGATATTGGTCGGCGTCGTCCTCGCCCGCGTTTACGAGAAATCAGGAAACATTCTAGTCCCCATGTGCTTCCATGCTTACTTCAATGCATTCAGCCTCCTCATGCTGTTCATCGTCAGCCAGTCCAACATGCTGCCACAATAAAGCACTCCCAGCGTCTTAATCCTAATCCTACCCTTAATCATAATCGTCGAATCATTTGGGATTAAGATTACGAGTAAGATTAACAATTTCCAGCATCCAACTTCCAAACCTCCCAACTTCCCAACTTCCCAACTTCCCTCTCTCAGCTTTTCAGTTTTCAGAATTTCAGCTTTTTCAAAAACCCATGCTCACACCACACGACGACACCCGTATCGGGGCAATGCGCCCGCTGCTCTCTCCCGCGATTCTTATTGAAGAGATTCCGCTCACCGACAAAGCCACTTCGGTCATCGACCAAGGCCGTGCCGAAAGCGAAGCCATCCTTCGTGGCGATGACGACCGCCTCATCGTGGTTGTCGGCCCTTGCTCCATCCACGACACAAAGGCCGCGATGGAATATGCACAGCGCTTGCTGCCATACGCCGAAAAGTATAAAGCCGATCTACAAATCATCATGCGGGTTTACTTTGAAAAGCCCCGCACCGTGGTCGGCTGGAAAGGCTTGATCAACGACCCCAAAATCGACGGCAGTTTCGAGATCAACAACGGCCTCCGTATCGGCCGTCAGCTCCTCGTCGACATCTGCGAACTCGGCCTGCCAACAGGCGCGGAATTCCTCGACACGATCATTCCTCAATTCATCGCCGATGCCATTGCGTGGTCAGCCATCGGTGCACGCACCACCGAGAGCCAGGTCCACCGCGAGCTCGCGTCCGGACTCTCCATGCCAGTCGGTTTCAAGAATGGCACCAGCGGCAACGTGCAGATCGCGATCGACGCCGTCCGCTCTGCCGCACAACCACACTGGTTCCCTTCCGTCACCAAGCAAGGTGTGACCGCCATCTTTCAAACAACGGGCAACCCCTCCGCTCACGTCATACTACGCGGCGGCAACCGCACGGGGCCGAATTACGAAGCCAAAGACATCGAGCCCATCCTAGAAGAACTCGAAGCTGTCAAACTGCCACCCTACCTCATCGTCGACTGCAGCCACGGCAACAGCAACAAAGACTACACACGCCAGTCTGAAGTCGCCCATGTCCTCGCCGAGCAAATCGCCGCCGGACAAAAAGGCATCGCCGGCATCATGCTCGAAAGCCACCTTGTCGCTGGACGCCAAGACTACAAAGAAGGCGGCGAAAATACCTACGGCCAAAGCATCACCGACGGCTGCATCGACTTCGAAGCCACAGAAGCCATCTTCCAAGAACTCGCCCAAGCCGTCCAAGCCCGCCGCGGCTAAAGCATAAAGGTAGGGTATTCTCGTGGATGGCCATACCACAATTGCCTTGTCAAGAACACGACGAGACAACCCCACCGCGATGGGGTTCCTACCTCAATCTCACTCCACGCAAAAATAACAATCTTTGACATTTTCGCGCACTGAGCCAAATTAGAAATTATGAATGTATCCTTAACGCCAAAACTGGATGAGTTCGTATCTGAGCAAGTAGAACAGGGCCGCTACCGCTCAGCGAGTGAGGTCGTGCGTGAAGGTCTTCGCCTCTTGGAACTCCGTGAATCAAAGCTACAGAACCTACAACAACAAGTCGAAGAAGGTCGCGCTTCGGGCTACAACGCCGGCACAGAAAGCATGCAACGCATCCGCCAGAATCTGAAAAAGAAGCACGGTGTCTAATTACGCACTCAGCCAACGCGCCGAGGAAGACATCGAAAGCATTCTCGATTACATCGCGGAAGATGACCCTCAAGCAGCCCTCTCTTTTTACAAAGACTTGGAACGTGTTTTTCGACGCCTAGCGCGGCACCCAAGAATCGGACGAGAACGCAACGAAATCACACAAGGCATTCGTAGCATACCCATCGGGCGCTATCTCATTTTCTTCGAACTTGAAAACCCGGTTCAACTCATCCGTGTCCTACATTCTGCGATGGATCTGGATGAAGCCTGGCAATCTTCACGATCCGTCCGCGCTCTCTCAATCCAACAGACTCTTGATGTCGTCCAAGCTAACCTTGGCATTGGCAGCTTCGGATTCTTCGAAGAGCTCTTTGAGGATCTCTGCTTTCTTGGCCTGCAACTCGAGGACTTTCTCTTCCACTGTGTTGGCGGCGATGAGCTTGATACTTGTGACGACTTTCTTTTGCCCGATGCGGTGCGCTCGGTCGGTTGCTTGAGCTTCGGCTGCTGGATTCCACCAGGGGTCGTAGTGCACGACCGTGTCGGCTCCGGTCAAGTTGAGACCAGTGCCACCAGCTTTGAGCGAAATCAAGAAGACCGGGATGCTCTCGTCTTCGTTGAACTGATCACAAACCGCAAGACGGTTTCGGGTCTTACCGTCGAGGTAAGAAAACTTGTGGCCCTTGGCTTCCAAGTGCTGTGCGAGTAACTTCAGCGCAGTCACAAAGCTAGAGAAGACCAAGATACGGCTACCTGTATCGATACATTCATCCAGCACTTCATCGAAGGCGGCGAGCTTGGCGGACTCTTTCTCGGGAAAAGTCTCGTCGATGATACGCGGATCGACACAGGCCTGTCGCAAACGTAGCAACTCCGTAAAGGCGGCAAACTGCACACGCCCGGCATTGGCTCCCGCCATCTCCAAGTTAAAAATTTCGCGGCGCGTTTTCTCTAAAGTATTTTGATAGAAACGATGCTGCTTGTTCCCCAATTCGCAGAAGAAAGTCTTCTCAATTTTATCCGGCAGCTCCGGTGCCACTTCCTTCTTTGTGCGACGTAAAATGTAGGCAGCGGCTCGCGCGGTCTGGCGTTTGCTATGCCAAGCCTTATCCTCCTGCGAAAGTTTACCATGTGCTGTCTGCAAATAGCCGGGCATAAGGAAAGCGAAGAGCGACAAGAGATCATCCAGCGAGTTTTCAACTGGCGTGCCGGTCAGCAAGAAGCGACCTTTACTGTGTAGCCGTGTGAGCGACTTCGCGTTCTGCGTGCGACGGTTTTTAATATGCTGAGCCTCATCACCGATCACGACACACCAGTCCATTGTTGAAAGCATATCACTATCCTGACGCAAGGTGCCGTAGGAAGTGATCACGATGTCGACTTGTTCCAAATCTGCGGGCTCTTTCGCACGCTTCGTGCCGTGGTGCTTGGCGAGCTTCAGCCCCGGCGTAAACCGCGCGGCTTCACGCATCCAATTTTCCACCAAACTCGCAGGGCAGACCACCAGTGCCGGCATCGAATCAGTATTCTCGGTGCGAATACATTCAATCAAAGCCAAGGCCTGCAGTGTTTTACCCAAGCCCATTTCATCGGCCAGAATACCACCCAGTTCGTTTCGATAGAGATGCCAGAGCCATGCCACACCGATACGTTGATAAGTGCGTAAGATCGCATCGAAGCCCGGGCGAACGGGCGCGGCTTCGAGCGCACCGACCTGCTTGAGTGCCATGCTACGTGACTGCCAAGCCTGCGGCGGCTGCCAGCCCTCGGTCATTTCATCGAGCAAGTCTTCTACATCGACGAGCTCTTGTGTTTCGAGGCGCTTGCTAAAAGTTGGCGTGAAGGGACGATCCGCTTGTCCGCTAATCGCGCGTTCGATCTCGTGCAGTTTGTTAACCGATGCGGTATCCAAAAGCGTGATCGTGCCCTCTTCGGTATCAATGTAACTCTTACCGCTGGCAATAGCGCGGCGCAGATCCGTCTCGTCACCCTCTTTGCTTAAGCTCACCTCCAAGGAGAACTTACCCGCTTCTTCCTTGGTTTCGATGTTGAGTGCTGAGAGTTCTACATGCGCTAGTTTATCTTCGAAATTCTTGGTAAACACCGCCTGCCATTGGTCTTTCAAATCACGCCAATGCGAAGCAAGAAAGTTCAAAGTCTTATGCCGATCGCGCAGCCACCACTTTCGATTCGATGGTTCCAACATGAACCCCGAAGTTTTCAAAATATCACGCAATGGTTTTACCGAATCCACATCTGACGACGGCAAACGGATGGCGATAAAATTAAGTGAGCCATCGACTACAATGCTCTTGGCATCATAACTTTCCATCGAGTCTGAAACGGCGCTGGCGGTCGGATAGTCCCCTGCCCTCGTTTGAAATAGCTTCGGTCTCTTTGCTTCTGCGATGGCTCGCAGGTTCGGTCTCGGCTTCTCACGTAAACTGATACCCTGCTTAAAGCTCAAGCGCTTTGGTTCTTCTACTGCAACCGGCGCATCTTTCTCCTCCGCTTCAACCGTAGCTTCAGGCAATAAAGAATACACTTCCGGCAATTTCCCGTCTACCCAATCTATGGGGGCATTGGGCTTTTTCACCCAATAGACGACTGGCTCATCGACCAATAAATCCAACAATCGCCGCAAACGCCCAGCGGTGAGCTGAAGTAAACTCGCCAATTTCCCTCCGCACCAAGCCTCCACTAAGATCAACGCCTTCTCTTGCGCCGGAGAAATCTTATAAGCCTTTGCTGTATTCACATTGCCCAGCGGCAAGATCTCACGACCTGCTGCGGCATCGACCTTAACCACGATGGCATCACGCTCAACGGCAGCTTCAAAATTAGGCGGCAGAAAAACCAACATGCGCAGGTTCATACCATCCTCCGAAGTTTTCAAGGAGCGTAACTTTGGTGCCACGGGCGCGGCAGTCTCCGGTTCGGCTTCTGCAACAACCGCTTCAGCAACGACCACGTGTTTCGCCTCTTCCTTCAGTGCTTGAAAATGTAAAGCGGCCGCAATCGCGTGCGCGCAGACCTTACGCTTCTGTCCGTCCTCACAGTTGCAGTTGTTCACCGCAAACACCGTGGAGCGAAGATTGAGCTTTGGCTCATAAGTCGCGTCCATACCTTTGACTTTGCCGATGAGCACAGGGCTCTCCCACACAACCGATTTCACCGCTGCGGTTTCAAACAGGCGCTCGGCTTGCTTAAAAACAAGGCCCCCTCCCAGCTCGATTAAAAAGCTGCGATCAAATTTTGGTGCGGGTTTCGACATACAGCGTTAACGCGTTTTCATTTTCGGATCGACGATATCACGAAGCACATCGCCGAGCACATTATAAGCAATCACCGTGACAAAGATCGCTAATCCGGGAGTGAGCATCCACCAAAAGTTCATAAAGAAAACGATCATGTTTCCCTGCGACTGCTTCAACATGAGTCCCCACGAAGCCGATGGCTCCGAGATACCCAGTCCCAAGAAGGACAAGGCGGCCTCAGCCAAGATGTAACCGGGGATAGCTAATGTCGCCGCCACCAGCAGGTAGCTAGCAAGATTCGGTAGAATGTGTTTAATCAAAATCTTAGGCACTGACTGCCCCATGCTTTCGGCTGCAGTAACAAAGGCGCGATTTCGTATCGACAACGTCATTCCACGAATAATACGCGCCGTGCCAGCCCATCCGATAACGGAGAGTATAACCACAATCACGATGAAGACTTGAGCAGATGAAAAATCCGGGCTGATCAATGCGGAACGCAAAGCGAGCAACAAATAGAGCGCTGGCACCGACATAAGCAACTCAACGAAACGCATCGCAATAAAGTCGACCGCACCTCCGTAATAACCGGCCAACGCACCGACGATGAACCCGATGATCAATGTTATCGAAATACCGATAAAGCCGATCGATAACGATATCTGCGCACCATTGAGCAAACGACTAAAGATATCACGCCCCGTATCATCCGACCCCAATAGATAGACACGGGCGGCAGGATCTTCGCTTTCAATTTGAAATAGTTTCCGCTCCATCGGGATCAAGCCGAACAGTTTATACGGTTCACCTTTAGCGAAAAAACGAAGCGGTGCAGTCTCTGCTTTCTCCACATAGGTAGCCGAACCTACCGCTGACTTTTCATACAACTTCACGTGCAGACTACCTTCAACAAATGTAAAACCAGATGGTGGATGATATGGAGTTTCTAAATTTTGTTTAGTAATCGGATACGGCCCCAAAAACGGCGCAAACAACGCACCACCATATAGCATTAATAAAACAAATACCGCAGCAAAACCCATCGGGCGGCGTAATACTTGACCCAATAGATTTTTAAAGAGGTTAAAGACAATGTATCCGACCAGCGCGATACAACCGATGGCCAAAGCAGAGACCATAACAATGCCGAGATACTTAAGTATCGTCACGAAGAACGAGAGGACTCCCGGCGCGAACGCCTCCAAGACAATCTCCAAAAGGATCAATCCAACGATACTGCACCAGATCAACACCATCTTACCACGAGTCGTCGATGACGCAGAGGATTGCGACTCTACCCGGATGCGTGGGTCCGACCAACCGAGTAGCATATCCGCAAGCAAGTTTCCGAATACTAGCATGATCACCCCCATGAGAACACCAGCCATCACAACATACTGATCTTCACGCACAATCGCATCGTAAATCAATTGCCCGAGCCCTGGGTAGTTCATCACATTTTCAACCAACAGCGCACCGGAAAGAAGCCCAGCAAAGGAATAACCGAAAGATGTAATCAACGGATTGATCGCATTACGCAGCACATGCTTAAACATGATGACACGCTCACGGAGCCCCTTCGCGCGCGCCGTGGTCGCAAATTCAGCCTGCATGTAGTCGATGAAATTCGCCCGCATGATCCGCATCATTCCAGCGACACTACCAATGCCCAGCACTAGAGTGGGCAAAATCAAGTGATACGCATAATCCAGAAACTGTAACGCCGGAGGGAAGAATTCACTTTCCACCGAAGACCGACCGCCTACGGGGAATAAGCCTGTTATCGACGCGGCATATACTGCGAGAATCGCGAGAAAGAACTCAGGTATCGATAGCGCCGCATAGGCAAGCAATGCCGACAAGCGATCGAAAATCGAGTCCTTATAAATTGCGGCAAGCACCCCGAGCGGTATAGCCAAACACCAAGCCAGAGTAATCGAAGTCAACGAAAGGATAAAGGTCGCGGGCACACGCTGTGCCAACAGTTCAGTCACTTTCACTTTATAACCGAACGATTCACCGAGGTATGGCGCACCTAGATGCACGCCTTTCGATTCATCGCCAACCCATGGGCCATATTTCACCGGCGAAACATTGGCCAACCAATGGCCATAGCGAACAAACCATTTGGTTGGATTACCTTCATCGTCAACTAAACCGAGTTGCCGCTCTTGCTGCTCGATCACTTCAGGGGCGATGTCTTTCGCTGCACGTGATTGGGTGAGGAAATCTCCTGGTGATACATACATCAAGATCGACACCAACATACTCACTCCGAGTAGAAGCGGGATGAGAGACAGCAAACGTCTGATGATAAAAGTAAACATATACTATGCGTCTGGCTCAGAGGTCCACACTTCCTCTACATTCCAAAAAAGAGAACCCGTTTTTGGAATAAAGATATTCTGCCATTTATTCTGCACCCCCACGTATGCGTAAGCGCTGAAAATATAAAGCATAGGCAATTCTTCGGCGAGGATCGCTTGAATCTCGTGGATATTTGCAATGCGCTTTTCCAGGTCCAAAGTGCTCTCCTGCTCAAGAAAGAGTTGATCAATACGCGCCTCCCACTCCGTTGCAGGTTCAAGTTGCTCGGGATACCATTGGTGGTAGATGCCACTACTCAAGTAGAGCGCTTTACTGCCACCAGGATCATAACCGGCACTAGTGGAACCCCATGAGAGAAAGGTCAAATCGTAGTCGAACGTTTCATCGGTCTTCGCCAACAGTGTTACGAAATCGACCTTCGCCAGTTTCACCGTCATACCGAGATCCTTCATGTTCTCGACAAAAGTAACAGAGATTGTATCTGCCGCCGCGACACCATCGACCGCGAGCAATTCAAATTCAACAGGCACGCCCTGCGTATCGATTAAGTGCCCTGCCCCATTCCAAGAGAAACCAGCTTCGCGCAGTAATGTCTTTGCCCGTTCTGGATCGTATTCATAAGTCGGCAAATTCGGATTGTGCCACGCACCGCGTGACGACGGGATCATACTATTGAGCGGCTCGCCTTTACCGAAAAACAAAGCATCAATAATCCCCTTACGATTGAAGCCTGTCTGCACTGCTTGACGGAAGCGCTTATCGGTAAACCAACGCTTCTTATGCGCTGGCAAGTATGGTTTACCGTCTTCATCTGCCCCTAAGTGCTGATTAAACCAAAAGAAACTAATACTGCTCGAAAGACCTTTTTCATAAACAGTGAAATCGTAAATTTCTTCACCACGTTTGATCCAATCCAAGTCCGCAGCGGATATGCCAGAAGCATCACTCTGACCAGTCGCAAAGTGCACCGTTTCAGTGTTCGACTCCGATACAAATTTATAAACCAAGTAGTCCAGATATGGGAGTCGCTGACCATTGGTATCAAATTTCCAAAAATGAGGGTTTGGGGTAAACACTAGGCGCTCACCTGGTCGATAAGAATTCAATACGAAGGGCCCGAGACTGACGATCTCTTCCGGATGCTCAATCGCAGTCTGGGTCGACCATTGCTTAAAAAAGCTGCGGTCCTCTAAACTAAAACCAAGCTTATGCTTTGGCAGAATCAATACGTCTTCCATCGACAAAAGGAATGGCGCAAATACTGAAGGCAAGCTCACTTGAAAAGTGTAGTCGTCCAGTTTCGTGTAAATTGGCTTCTCACCGTTGACCTTCATTTCCTCATAACTGCGTGACGGAAAAATCGGCCTCAACTTGCCAGTTTTAGGGTCTGCTTCATCCGCAAATATCAGATCAAAGGTAAAGACGACATCATCTGCTGAAAAAGGCGCGCCATCACTCCATTTGACTCCCTTTCGCAGATGAAAAGTAAACGTCTGACTATCGTCACTCACCTCCCATGATTTCGCGAGATATGGCCCGACACGCTCCGTGCGAGGATTGAATTTAACCAGTGAAGCGTAAAACTTTCCCTGTATTGCGTTGGTCGATAGATCTCCCGGAACAAGGAAATTAAAAGTCTTCGGCGGCGAAGATTCATTGATAATGAAAATGCCACCATATTGTCCCGGCTCACAATCCGCGATCACCGCATCTTCAGGGATCGGGTGATCCCCGCGATTGACTTGCGGTGGCTCCGAGCAACCCGCGATCAACAACATACTGAGCACTGGAATCAGTAGTCGAAAATTGATACGAGAGATGTCGAAAAAGTGATAGGCCATTTGCTAAAATGCTACGAAACCGCCCTACGCGCTGAGTTCAACCTAATTAGCAGCAATGATTCCTTCGACGATGAATTGACGCTTCCCCTTCCAGATGCCGAGTTGAACTGCCAAAGGGTGCACCTCGTCTGGATCCAATGCTTCGAGGGCGGCTTGCACGGCTTTATCCGGCGCATAGCCAGACCACTCGACACCACCTACATCCAGACGCAAAGCGCCTAGCTGCAAGATACTGGCGTCGATACGAAATAGCTTACCCACATAAGGTCCTAAGTCGTCGTCGCTGATCCCTACGAGGAATGCACCATCCTTGAGTGCTGTTTTTTCCTCTGAGTCATAATTAAGCGGCATTTCAAAATCGAGGGCATCCTTGCCTGCACTTGGCTCGGCTAATTCAACAAAAGCACCCTTCTCCCCGGTGCCTACTGTGAAACGTGCATAGACGGGAAAATGGTCGCTCGTGCCGCCGCCGGTTTGTCCGGCAAAAGTCCATGCTAAAGGTCGACCGATGCCATCAGCGTTCAGCCCCTTCAGCAGCAACTTATCGAAACTGCCATCTACGTAGCGGATGCCATGGTCATCATAAAGACCGCGAGTCAAAAGCATGTGCATCAAGGTGCCACGGCGCCCGCGCCAGACTTCGGAGTAGCGATCCTCAGGTGACAACTCGAACCAGAGATTATACAGATCGACTCCACCCTGCTCGCGTATGGCAAGCTCGTGGCCTTGCGAGCCAAGCACATCGTTGATGCCTGTCTCGATGGTCGGATACAAAATGGAGTGATTGTAGTGCGAATTGAAATCGCCCCCAAGAATGATGTCGGCATACGGGTCTTCCGCGAGGCGCGCATCAATCAAGCCACGCAGGACAGTCGCGTTTTGCACACGGATTGGCTCGCGCTCGGGATTTGAAGCACCGGACTTCCAGTGGTTATCATAGAGAAAGAGCGAGTGCCCTTCCACATCGAGTTCCACTTCAAGAATATCACGCGCTTGCTCCAGCGGGTGTGCGGTCGATGCGACAATTGGGAACTTTGAAAAAACCGCGTTCGCGTGAGCGATACTGGCATCTTGTGCTTTTGCGGGAACGGAGACGATTTCGTAGCCCTTGAGCCCTGCATCGCTTAATGCTTTGAGCAACCAAGCCGCCGAGGGCAGACCCGCGTATTCAGGCTTCCAGCCTTCACCGAGCATCGCAGCCACAGTGGTGCCTGCATAGTCAGTGAGAAATTGATCGAGGTCATCCACTGTAGTCTCTGGCGAGAAATCAGCTTCGAGTTCTTGAAAGAGAATCACCTCAGGGCCTGCGCCCTCATTGAAGTGTTTCAAAACCGCAGCGGTGTTTTGCAACTTAGTCAGCAGCTTTACGCGGCTATAAGTGAACGGATCGTCCGGCTCATCTTGCGTGTAATCGTGGTAAATCGCGATACCATCCATATCGAAAAGGTTTTCGACGTTGTAGGCCACCACAGTGAACTCATTCGCAGTCGGCTTCGCGCAGCCAACCAGCGGAAGGAAGCAGAGTGCGAATGCCAAGATGGAGCGTTTGCGCTGGCGTGACCTTACCCCAACTCGATCCGTAGAGTTGAAAGTCCGCGCAAGAGACTTGCTTCGTAGATTTCTTATTAATGTATGTTCAAGCACGACATTGTAGCCACGGCAGTCTCCTGCCGTGTTTTGTTTTAAGGTGACGATACGCATTCCGGATCACGGACACGTCACAGAGTGACGTGGCTACAACAAACGTCGCGCGAGAAACTTGCACCGTAGATGTTCCATAAATGATCATTCCTGCAGTATTTTGTAGCCACGGCAGTCTCCTGCCGTGTTTTGGTTTTAAGATTACGACACGTCAACTATAGCCGCGTGAGCACATACACTACGCTGTAAAAATCTAAGGCAGCCATGGATACTTCTTAAACTCCGGTGCGCGCTTTTCGTTCCATGCGGTTCGACCTTCTTCACCTTCTTCCGTCAAATAATACAACAGCGTCGCATTACCGGCAAGTTCCTGCAGACCTTGCTGACCGTCGACGTCCGCATTGAAAGCGGACTTGAGGCAACGAATCGAGAGCGGGCTATGCTGCAAAATTTCACTCGCCCATTGCACACCCTCTGCTTCGAGTTCTTCGTAGGGCACCACCTTATTGACGAGCCCCATGTCCATTGCTTCCTGCGCGTTGTATTGGCGGCACAAATACCAGATTTCACGGGCTTTCTTATGCCCGACGATACGCGCTAAATAACTAGAACCAAAGCCACCATCAAAACTACCCACCTTCGGACCAGTCTGACCGAAGATCGCATTGTCCGCCGCGATTGTCAGATCGCAAACAACGTGAAGCACGTGCCCCCCGCCAATGGCGTAACCCGCGACGAGTGCGATGACGACTTTGGGCATGGAACGAATGAGCTTCTGCAAATCGAGAACATTCAGGCGAGGGACGCCATCCTTACCGATGTAACCACCCTTCTTGTGACCACGGATCTTTTGATCGCCGCCCGCACAGAACGCGAACTTACCGTCTGTCTGCGGGTTGAAGCCGGTCAATAAGACCACTCCAATAGTAATATCCTCACGCGCATCGGTGAACGCCTCAATCAATTCAGCGACCGTATCCGGGGTGAATGCATTGCGACGATGCGGGCGATTGATCGTCACCTTAGCGATACCATCGCACTTTTCGTAAATAATCTCTTCGAAATCACGGACTTTGTTCCAATTCATAGCCCCATAGTAGGAATGATTGTCGGTGCAAAAGCAACGCTAGGGAACGGAAAGTCGACCTTATGACACGGCACAGAGTGCCGTGGCTACATGAGTATTTTTAAAATCCGTTTGCGCTCAATGCGACATTCCACTGGTCGATGCGGCTTTTTTGCTCAGCAAACAATACCTCAGTCGAATCCAACACTTTAACGGATAGAATCAAATCTCCCTTACGAATGCTATCCACGACCTTCTGGCCTTTGGTTACCTTGCCGAAAACACTGTGCTTACCATCCAACCAAGGTGTGGCGAGATGTGTGATAAAGAACTGGCTGCCATTTGTCCCAGGTCCGGCATTGGCCATCGAAAAGAGCCCAGAGCGATTGTGACGCAGCGCGGGATGAATCTCGTTTTCAAAACGATAACCGGGACCACCACCACCGGTGCCTTGAGGATCACCGCCTTGAATCATGAAGTCGGGAATCACGCGGTGAAAGGTGAGATTATTATAATAACCACGCTCCACCAAATTCAGAAAGCTCGCCACGGTGACAGGTGTCTTCGTCGCAAAGAGTGTGGCTTCGATATCCCCCTTCGATGTGCTCATCACGATGCGCACATCGCGCACGATGGCCGGCGCTT
>JANQXM010000067.1:45124-52495 GCA_030729385.1 Opitutales bacterium
CTCAACTGGCGCAGATCGCTCCGTAGTCTTTGGAGACGTCGAACACGCGGCGAGAAATAGAAATGGGAGGGCGAGGACAGATAGTAATTGATTTGAACGCATGAACCCTAGTTTTGCGATGTGCTAACCGATGACGAGGATTTTTATTACGCACGTTTCGACGATACGTGGCCTCGTTGCTCAGCAACGGGGGGAAGAGAATACACGGACGATCACAATGTTCCCCGAAGCCGAGCTTCGAGGCTACGAGATCGGATAAGACGTGGCCTCGTTGCTCAGCAACGGGGAGCAGATCGACACGGACAATGCAATGTTCCCCGAAACTGAGCTTCGAGGCTACGAAGATGGATTCTGTTGAACGTAGCCTAGTTGCTTCGCAACGGGGTTTCTGCCGGATCAATCAGACTCCAAGAATTTCTGATAGGCGTGAAAGCACTTCCAGAAAGAGGCACTATCCCATTCATCCAAATTAGGAAAGCCAGGGACAAGGCTGCCCGCATACAGCCAATCCTGTGCGGTCTCAACCAAGCCCGCGCGCTCAGGATTATTACGCAAATAAATGCAGGCGGCGGTAAAAGCATTCCGCTCACGCTCTGCTTCATTCATCACATGGTCATGTGCTTGCTTTTGCCAATCCAAAGGCAAATGAAGGCGAAGAAAACGTGTTGATTTGAGCTGATCGCTGTTCTGCGAGGCGCCAACGCAAATGAGGTGCAGGTGATCTGGCATAAGCACATAGCGAGCGCAGCCCAAATGATAGCGCGCGCAAGTGTGGAGCAGGACTTCACGGAAGGTGGCGTGAAACGTATCATTCAGCCAACCGGTGCGACGATCCTTCGCCACATAAGTCCATAAAACGTGGGCAGGACCCTGATAATATTCAGGTGGCAGACGAGGGAGTCGGCGTTCGTTCCACATGCAAAAAAAGTGATTCAGACAAAGCCATCTTTCGAGCAAAAACGTTCCCCGAAGCTGAGCTTCGAGGCTACGAGATCGGACAAGGCGTGGCCTCGTTGCTCAGCAACGGGGAGTAGATCGACACGGACAAGCACGACGTTCCCCGAAGCTGAGCTTCGAGGCACAGGACTTAGACAATATAGCCTCGTTGCTTCGCAACGGGGAAAATACGAACGAACTACCAAGAAACTACTAAGCGCACAAAAAAGACCGAAGCATCACTGCTTCGGCCTTTTGAAAATCTGTATTCGAAAAACGACTACTTGGAAAGCGCGACTGCGGCTTCGATGATGCCGGCGAAGTCGTTGGCTTTGAGCGCTGCACCGCCGATGAGACCACCGTCGATGTTCTTTTGAGCAAGGAGCTCTGGCGCGTTGCCTGGCTTCATGGAACCTCCATAAAGGATGCGCACCTTCTCGGCAGCTTCTTCACCGATGAGACCAGCGAGGAGGCAACGGATTTCAGCGTGCACTTCTTCGGCCATCTCTGGTGTGGCAGTCTTGCCTGTGCCGATCGCCCAGACGGGCTCGTAAGCGACGACAAGTGCATCTGCATTGGCTGCAGTCACACCGACGAGGGCGCCTTCGAGTTGTGTCTTGATCACTTCGTTGACCTTACCAGCTTCGCGCTCGTCAAGTGTTTCGCCAATGCAGACGATAGGCTTAAGGTTCGCAGCGAGAGCAGCGAGTGTCTTCTTGTTTACAAGCGCGTCAGTTTCACCGAAATATTCGCGGCGCTCGGAGTGACCGAGGATCACGAAGTTGCAGAAGAGATGACGGAGCATCTCGGCAGAGATCTCACCGGTGTAGGCACCGGATGCTTCGAAGTGCATGTTCTGCGCACCGAGTTGAACGTTGGAGTCGTTCACGACCTTGGAAACAGATTCCAATGCTGTGAAAGTTGTGCAGACACAGACGGCGACGTCTGTTTGTGCGCCAACGATGCTGACAACGTCTTTAGCGAGATCAGCACCTTCGGCTGAGTTCAGGTTCATTTTCCAGTTACCTGCGATGAGGTATTTGCGTGCGGATTTACTCATAATTTTAAATGACTGATGATTAATGATTAATGACTGATTGATTAAATCGTATCGAGGACGGCTACGCCGGGAAGCTCTTTACCTTCGAGGAATTCGAGGGAAGCGCCACCGCCGGTGCTCATGAAAGTGACTTGATCGCCGTAGCCAGCCATTTTAATAGCTTTCACGGAATCACCACCACCGATGATCGAACATGCGTCGGATTCTGCAATCGTTTTTGCGATGGCAAAGGTGCCTTTATTGCAGGCATCGATTTCGAAGATACCCATGGGGCCATTCCAGAGAACGGTCTTAGCGTTTTTCACTTCGTTGCTGAAGAGTTCGATACTCTTCGGGCCGATGTCGACACCTTCCCAGCCATCAGGAATGTTGCCTTCGAAAAACTGGCTGTCGCCAATTGTGCCGGCACCGAAGTCGAGATCTTTAACGGCGAGGTTATCAACAGGGAGGAGGAACTTCACGCCCTTTTCCTTAGCCTTAGCCAAAGCAGACTTAGCTGTCTCGATGAAATCGGGCTCGCTGAGCGACTCCCCTACTGTGCGGCCTTCAGCCAATGCGAATGTGTAAGCCATGGCACCACCGATGATAATGGTGTCTGCCTTTTCAAGGAGTGAGTCGATCACTTTGATCTTATCGGAGACTTTAGCACCACCGAGGATAACAGTGAGCGGACGCTCTGGGCTGTTGGTCTTATCGCCAAGGTATGCGAGTTCCTTTTCAATGAGAAGGCCGCAGACGTTGGGTGATAGGTGTGCAGCGACGCCAGCTGTTGACGCGTGTGCACGGTGTGCGGTGCCAAAAGCGTCGTTCACGAAAGCGTCGGCAAGCTTAGCCAGCGCGGCGGCAAACGCGGGATCGTTCTTTTCTTCGCCCGCATAGAAACGGACGTTTTCGAGGAGAATAATGTCACCCTCGCCCATCTTAGCGACTTCGGCTTCGACTTCTTCGCCGATGCAGTCTTCGACAAATGTCACAGGCTGACCAAGTTGCTTCGCAAGCTCTTCAGCGACTGGCGCGAGACTGTATTTCGCGTTCTTTTCGCCTTTAGGGCGACCAAGGTGACTGGAAAGAATGACCTTCGCGCCTTGGCTGACAAGGTGCTGGATAGTCGGCAATGCCGCAACGATACGAGAATCGTCGTTAATTACGCCGTCTTTAAGCGGCACATTGAAATCGCAGCGAACGAATACGCGTTTACCGGCGAGGTTTACGTCTTTGATGGTTTTTGTAGCCATAATTTAAGAAGTTAGAATGTAGGAGTTAGAAGTTAGAATCTAACCGAAAAAATAAATTGATGAAATGAAGACCGCTTTCGCTCTAAGAGCTACGGAGGGCTTTTTACCCACAGCCCGCTAAAGCATGGGCGGATAAAAGAAAGGCCGCCGCGATCAGAGAATCCTTTGGGATACCTGCCGCGGCGGCCAGAAATTCATTCAGTTGTGACCGAGTTCAATTATAGGAACTTGGAAACCTTTTGAACAAGCTCAACAACGCGGTTGGAGTAGCCCCACTCGTTGTCATACCAAGAAACGAGCTTGAAGAATGTGTCATTCAGACCCATGCCGCTGCCTGCATCGAACACCGAGCTAAGCTCGTCGTGGATGAAGTCAGAAGAGCAAACTTCGTCTTCGGTGTAGCCAAGGATACCCTTAAGCGAACCTTCGGAAGCGTCTTTCATCGCTTTGCAGATTTCTGCATAGGATGTGCTCTTCTCTGTCTTCACAGTCAAATCAACTACAGAAACTGTAGGAGTTGGAACGCGGAAGGACATACCGGTGAGCTTGCCTTTAACGGCTGGAAGCACGAGGCCAACAGCGATCGCAGCACCAGTTGTGGATGGGATGATGTTGAGTGCAGCTGTGCGGCCACCCTTCATGTCCTTCGGAGAAGGGCCATCGACAGTCTTTTGTGTCGCTGTATAAGAGTGAACTGTGGTCATGAGACCTTCAACGATGCCGTAGTTCTCAAGAATCACCTTAGTGATCGGAGCCAAGCAGTTAGTTGTGCAAGATGCATTAGAGATGATGTTGTGGTCTGCAGTGAGCTCGTCGTCATTGACGCCGATAACAACTGTCTTCACACCGTCACCCTTACCAGGTGCGGAGATGATGACCTTCTTGGCACCTGCTTCGAGGTGACCAGCTGCCTTTTCGTCTTGAACGAAGAGACCTGTGCATTCGATAACGATATCTACGCCAAGTTCCTTCCAAGGAAGGGCTGCAGGACCTTCGCGAAGAGCGAGTGTCTTAATTTCCTGACCGTTAACAACCAAGAGATCACCCTTAGTTTCAACAGTGCCCTTAAAACGACCCTGTGTGGTGTCGTATTTAAGCAAGTAAGCGAGATTCTCTGCAGGAACGAGGTCGTTGATTGCAACAACTTCGATCTCGCTGCCGAGAAGACCCTTTTCAACGAGGGAGCGAAAGACCAAGCGACCGATGCGGCCGAATCCATTGATTCCGATTTTTGTAGCCATTTTTATATTCTGTTTAGTTTCAGTTTGAGATGAATTTTCTGTGAAGCTGGCACTTGTAAGCAGCTTCAGTGCCTTGGCAAGTGTTATTCCATTGATTCACTTTTATGAACACAGGACAACAAGATAAACTTATATTAGTCAGTCAAGGTATAAGTTTAACTAAAGTCGAAAATTCCGAGTTCGACCTTTTCTAATCCATCTCAGATATTGCCGCCATGATTCATACTATCTCCAAAATCCGTGTGCGCTACGCGGAAACTGATCGCATGGATGTGGTTTACCACAGCAACTATCTCATCTGGTTCGAGACGGCGCGTATCCTGATGCTCGACGAGATCGGCATCCCCTACACTGGCATTGAAAAGCGTGGCCTTTTGCTCCCCGTGCTCACCGTATCGGCAGCCTATAAGAGCCCTGCCCGATTTGATGACCGCCTAGAGGTGCATTTATATATGCGAGAAAAGCCACGCGCACGCATGCGCTTCGAATATGAAGTCAAACGCGGCGACGAGCTCCTCGCCACCGGCGAAACCACGCACGGCTTTATGGATCTCAAGGGCAAAGGCATGCGACCACCACAAGATCTAATGGAAAAAATCGAATCCGCCTGGGAGCAAGATATGACAGCAGTGGTTTGAACTGGAGGGACGTGTTTCACACATCCGCCGATAGCATATCCTTATACACATTTCTGGAAGTGTATTGACTCTGGGCACTAGCCATCCAAATGCATTTTAAACCGCCCGTTCCCTGCGGTCTCTAGAGTTCGCAGAGGGCGCAAAGGAGGTTAGAGGAGTTCAACTGGGGCAATGACGAGACGTGCCAATAATATTTGTTCATTTGTCTCATGCATCTCTGCGTGCTCCGCGAACTCAAGCGACCTGTCCTGCGTAGCTCGGAGAGCGAAGAAGGGAGCGGGCGGTTAAATTAACATATCCTAAGCCAAAACAACCGCTGTCACGACCTGCGTATAAGGATATGCTTCGCAGAGAAGGTGCTTTCATAAACAATCAGAAGCGGACGAGTGGAAACTCGTCCCTCCAAAAATCGGGAACCCTACTGCTTCAACCACTTCTCCACGCGGCAGTCGAAACCACCAAGATCGACTAGATGCCTGGCTTCCAACTTCAAGGTTGGGTCGTGGCTGTCTAATTTCAGCGGATTAATAAAGACAAGGCGTCCGCCGGGGCGGAGGGTGTCAGTTGCCACTTGGAAAAAATCTTTGATGAGGCCTTGTAAATCTTCGATGCGGACGCGGCGCCCGAGCGGAGGATTGGCTATGATCAAGCTGATGCTTCGCCGTGCGATACCAGTGACAGCTTCGTAGTTCCGAAAACTTCCCAAATGCAAAGCGACCTTGCCACTTTCAATGCCTGCAGATTCGAAATTGAGGCGTGCGACTTCGATGGCATCGGCATCGCGATCGGAGGCGATGATCGAATCTACGCCGCCTAGGCGAGCACGTTCGATCAACTCTAGGGCAGAGCCACAGAACGGGTCCCAAATCGATTCGTTCTCTTCAATACCTGCGAGCTGCGCCATTGCGGCAGCTAGTGGAGGATGCGTGGAAGCGGACACGTCATCAACGCGGTATGTAAAGCGCGGGTCGGGTAAGACGCGTGGACGTAGCTCGACGGACTGCCCGACTTTCTCGGGATAGACTTCAATTGCCCAAGGTGACTTACGTGGATCATTGAGCAAGTCAGGGCACAAACCGAAGGCTGCGTTGGCAATGTCCTGCACCTTACGTGGCGGCACTTTAGCACGCATAAATTGTAAACGGTAACGTGGCTGCCCTTCGGTCAGTTTACTGCAGAGGAGTTGTGTGAGTTCCGAAGCAATTATCTTCGCCAACGCTGCTGTGTGATTCGCTTCGTTTTTGGCAACGACTCCGAGCACGAAGTTGATCGAACCGAAGGTGCGCAGTTCATACACGTCTGCTAAAGTAAATGGGCGCAGTGCAGATATTGCGACACAACCGGGGCTGGTGCGCACGACCTTAAAGCGGCTCTTAAGTTTTGGGTGTGCCAGTAATTCATCGCGCACGAAAAGCTCCATACCACGGCGGGTGCGAAGGTGGATGCGTAGCTTGCGCGTCTCTTTGATTTTCGCATCCATGCGAATGCTGGCGGGCTCTTCCTTACGAGCCAACTGGGCTTTCACCTTTTGTTCGGCTTGGTGCAGCACCTCGTTGTCATCATGCAGCGCTTCCAGTTTCTCGAGCGTGGCTTCGCCACCAATCTTGCTTAGGGTTTTGCTGACACTTTTGACTTCAATCTCCCCTGCTGGTTGATCGAGTATTTCTAAAATCGCTTTCTCGCTCTCCTCGCCACCGCCCACTTTGGGCAATGCCGCCATCGCATAGCGGCGGACCTTCTCATCCGGATCTTGCAGCAAGCCAATCAACCACTCGCTGGTCTGGTCACGTTGCTCTTTTGTCGCCTTCTCCAAAGCCACTACTCCGATCGCACGGACCAAGCCAACACGCGCCGAACGGTATTCCACAGTCCCCGCATCAAACAAAGGCACCTCATGATGCCAGAGCTCATCCCACGACTGGGTGCGCAACTGCTTATAGACTTCCTTACCTAAATTGACGGGCTTGTTCTGCTTCATGAAAAACACTGACTATTATATGAAACGCGAAGGCGACATTATACGTCACAAGAAAGCACCCAAGAATTCAATTAGCAGCAGCTTTAGAATAATATCACAAAATGTCATATCACCCCAATTGGAATGATATGACATTAGGAAATCCGAGCTTTACTCCCTCAAAGGACGTTTGACAGCCGCTCCACGGAAGAATATCTCAAAATGACATAATAACTTGATGTAGGAAGAAAATGAACACTGAATTTGGAACCGCAGATGCACGCGGATACACGCAGATTTATGA
>JANQXM010000068.1:0-2759 GCA_030729385.1 Opitutales bacterium
CGCGAAAATGTATTTGAATGGATCGCTCTAGTTTTCGTGCTTTTCGTTTTTTTTGTAGTTAAAAATTGGAGCAAAAGGATGCTGCTTGAGCACGTCTAACTGGTGGCAGAAAGAACCTTGGAAGAAGCTTAATCGATGGGCTGTGGTATTTGCGCTGATTCCTGTGTGGTATTGATCGCGCGTATCGGGAAAGGAATTACGATGCCTTCTTCGTTGTAGCGTTTATGTAGGGCTTTGATGAATGCAGATTTTACCCAGAAGCGGTTGAAATACTCTTTGGCGCGTAACATCACGGTGAAGTTAATGCTAGAGCTGTCGAATGCTGTATAGACGACGAAGGTATTGTAGTCGTCGACGCCCCATTCATGTGAAATCAATATTTCTCGGGCTACTTCGAGCGTGACTCGTTCGACGTGTTCTAAGTCGGAGCTGTAATGCACGCCGACATCGACCGGAACAGAGAGCTCTTCTCAATTCCTGGATCTATCCGCGCGTGACTTTCGGATGATCAATAGCTTTCCATTGCTACACGAAAAGCATCGGTCCACGCGGTTGGCTGGTGTGTTTGCGCAGAGAGTTTGCAAATGGTGCGTGTGCCGTCGCAGTAGACTGTGCCATTACTAGGATGACGGATTTCAAACCCCATGGTCACTCCGCCGCTACGGATACGTTGGATGGTATACTCGACGACAATCTCTCCTGGCTGGCTAACTGGCTGGCGGAAGCGAGCGTCTAGGCTGTGAACGACGACGTAGATGTCTTCGTCGCGCTCGGTATTGAAGTCAGGTACCCCAAGCAAGGTCTCAAAGAACTTTTGCTGAGCTCGCTCGAGGTGAAGTAGGTATCGGGTGTGGTGCAGTAAACCGAGCCCATCCAGCTCGTCGAAGTATACAGTAGAGGAATAAGTAAATGTAGTAGCCATGCAGATACTATCGGATAAAGGAGCAAAAGCTTACTAAATCACTCTGATTCATACTGGCTTAATTTTCGTTGAGTCTGAATGGAGGGTAGGGAACGACGGAACGGTCGGTTCTCGGGCTTCTAATGGATGAGGACCTGAAGCAGGATCCAGGAGCCTGAACTTGACTACAAAAGGCGCGAAATACACGAAAATGTATTTGAATGAGTCGCTCCTGTTTTCGTGCTTTTCGCGTTTTTTGTAGTTTAAAAAATCGAGCCAAAAAATGCTGTCATGGACGCAGAGCTATTCAACGCTTTGGTCGGTATCGATTCCCATTTCCTTTGCGCGTTTCTGCCAGAGCTGGCGGGCTAGTTTGCGCAGGTCGGTGACTGTGTCTTTTTCGTCGACGATCTCGACGCCGACGAGCGTTTCGACTGCGTCTTCGAGAGTGACTAGGCCGACGGTGCTACCGTATTCGTTCTGCACGAGGGCCATGTGGTAGCGTTCTTCGATCATGCGTCGGAAGAGTGTATCCACGGTCATCGTTTTGGGGACGAAGGTAACCTGTCGTTTGACGTCAGCCAAGGTTTGCTCGGGGTCTTTGAGGCAGGCTTGCAGTGCGTCCGAGCGGAGCACGAACCCGGTGATGGTTTCACGATTGTCTCCATACACGGGGATTCTGGAGAAGGTCTGTTGCTCACCAGCTTCTGCGAATTTCGCGAGATGCGTGGCTTCTGGCAGCGAAAACATGACGGTGCGGGGTGTCATGATACTCTCGATTTGAATTTGAGAGAGGTTGAGCATGTTGCGGACGATCCGGCTTTCGGCGGCGTGTATCGATCCGTCTTCCTCGCCTAAGCGCGCTACGGCTAAGAGCTCTTCACGGTGCTTGGGTTTTGCATGGGCACGACCGAAGGTAATGAGGTGCGTGATGCCTTGGCAGATCCAGACAACTGGGCGTAAACCCCATTCCATGATTGGCAGAGCCTTTGCGGTGAAGGGTGCAAAAAAGAGGGTGTAGCGAGCTCATAGAGTTTTCGGTATGATTTCGGAGAGTATCAGAACCAAGAGCGTGAGTATTGCGGCAAAGACGCCGCCTGTAGCATCTCCATACACGCGTGTATATTGTGCGCCCGCTCCGGTAGCTCCCATGGTGTGGGCAATGGTGTTTAAGGTCAGGATCGCGGACAGAGGCTTGTCGATATCGCGCTTCAGTCCTTGTAGTTGTTCTGCCCAATGTTTGCCTATCGACTTAGCCGTCTGTAGTTGGGTCGGCGTGATGGTGAGCAGGGTCGCTTCGAGAAGAGAGCACAAAAAGGAAAAGCCGAGCGCGATGCCGATATAGATAAGTAGCAATGTCATACAGGCAGCAGGGTCGCTGAAAAACATGGCGAATGCAACCCATCGGCATCTTCATGCCCGAGTCTGTTAGTTACTCTCGGCGTAGCGCTTCCATCGGGGAGAGGCTGGCGGCTTTCCACGCTGGGAAGGAGCCGAAGGCGACGCCGGTGACGACTGAGACGACTAGCGAGATGACGACTGAATAAGCGGTGACAGATGTCGGCATGTCGGCGTATTGGGAGACTAGGGAGGCGAGGGCAACGCCGACAATTGACCCGATCAGTCCGCCGAATGCGGTGAGGGTGACTGACTCGACCAAAAATTGAACAAGGATATCCATGCGGGTGGCGCCGAGCGCACGGCGGGTGCCGATCTCTTTCATGCGCTCATAGATGTTGGCCAGCATGATGTTCATGATGCCGATACCACCAACGAGGAGTGAGATGGACGCAATCGATGCCATGACAACCGTAAAGATCCGCTGTGTCGCTTCTTGTTGTTTCATTAACTCGAAGGG
>JANQXM010000068.1:2859-12287 GCA_030729385.1 Opitutales bacterium
ACGGCGTGCGCATTGCGATCATGAGCCCACTGGCTGATAATGGTGCCTTTCCAACTACTGATAGGTAAGACCGCTTTGACGTTATCGAAGGATGTCGAAAAGTGTTGGATGTCTTGGGTGGTGATGCCGACCGTGCCGCTTTGTTCGGTGGCGGTGTCTTCTGAGCCGACGGATTTGGATCGGACGATGATTTTATCGACTCCCATTTCTTGGATCTGCCGAATGGATTCGATCCGTGCGCCTTCACCAATCGCGAGCATCCCGACGACGGCGCCGACACCAAAGACCACGCCAAGACCCGCCAGGAATGAACGGAAGGGGTGCGTGGCTAAACTCGAAATGGAGAGTTTGAATGTATTGGAAAAGCGCATGCCTAGGAACGGATGATGTTTCCATCGTGAATCGAAATCACGCGATCAACTTGATCTTCATATTCGGGGTTGTGCGTGACCATGATGACGGATCGTCCTTCGCTGCGGAGCTCGCGGAAGATTTCCATCACTTCCTCGCCGGTGTTTTCGTCGAGGTTGCCGGTGGGCTCGTCGGCTAGGAGGACGGGTGGGTCATTGGCGAGTGCGCGGGCGATGGCGACACGTTGGCGTTGTCCGCCTGAGAGCTCGGTTGGCTTGTGGTCGATGCGGTCTTTTAAGCCGAGACGGTCGAGCACTTCCATCGCTCGTTCGCGCATCAAGTCCTTCGGCTTCTCTGCGTAGTGCATGGGCACGCAAACGTTCTCGAGCACCGACATGCTGGGAAAGAGATTGAAGGACTGGAAAATGAAACCGATCTTCAGGCAGCGAATCGCGGAGATTTCGCGATCAGGCAGGTTGGCGACGTTTTGTCCGTCGAGCCAGTATTCGCCTGCGCTGGCTTGGTCCAGTAGCCCGAGTAAATTGAGTAGGGTGGACTTGCCCGAGCCGGAAGGACCGACAATCGCCACGAATTGCCCGGAGTGGAACTGGAGATTGAGTGGGTGCAGCGCGTGCACCGTATGTTCACCCATCTGGTAGCGCTTCGCGATAGAGCGAAGGTCGACCATGGGTTGCTGGCTTTGCTCGGTCATCTCAAATAGTGGCGAACTAGTTCGCTTGGTTGGATGCTGCAGAGCCGTGTAATAGCACCACATCCTCGGGTTCTAACCCTTTGAGGATCTCTACGTAGCTGTTGGACGATCGACCAGTTGTTACCTCGACCTCTTCGGTTGAGAAGCTGGTCTTCACTTTGCAGTAGGATTTGCCCTCTTTATTATAGACGGCTTCGATGGGGATGAAGAGAACGCCTTTGACCTTATCCACTAGAATCTCGACTTCTACGGTCATACCTGGAGCGAGTCGCGGATCGGTAGTATTGGTGTTGATTCTGGTTTCGTAAATCCGAGGGCTACGCGAATCCCAGCGGATCAAACGCTGCGACATGGTGGCAATGTTCTCGATCTGCCCAGTCATTTTGAGACCGGGAAGGGCGGCATTCTTAAGCAGTGTCGTTTGGCCTACGCTGATACGTGATCGATAGACTTCTGGGATGTCGCATTGAACGAGGAATTTAGAAAGGTCGGGGATGCGTGCCACGACTTCACGCGGAGAGACATTCGTTCCGATTTCAAGAACCTTCATACTTTGACTGCCGCGATCTCGACTTCTGTTGTCTCCTAGTGAAACGATGCCGTCGATGGGGGCGCGGAGAATGAGCTGCTCGTTGTCACTTTTCAAAATGGCGAGCTGTTCCTCATTGCGTGCCATGTCAGTTTCGTAATCCTTCTCGAGGCGCTCTAGGTCGCCGGTATACTTCGTCTGTAGCTCTTCGATCTTTTCATCGATTCTTTCACGGTCACGTAGTAGGGCGCGATAGCGGCGTTCCGATTGAACACGCTCACTTTGTTCATTAACGAGGCTTCGCTTTAAGTTGAGTGCGGTCTTCTCTGTGCTGATGGAGAGCTGGCGCAGCTTTTGTGGGTGATCGTAACGGCGAAACTGACGGTCTGCCTTACGTGCGTTCTCCCACGCGACCATCGCATTATCGACTTTCTTCTCGGCGAGGTTCAGCTTTCGTTCCGCTTTATCGCGAGTGTCTTCATCTTTTAAACGAGCCTCCGATAGTTCTTGGTCCGCCTTGTCGCGCTCATCGATGGCATCTAGATATTCTTGTTCCTTGTTGTCGATTTCAGAGAGTTTTTGTCGGCTCTCGGTTCGATAATCGAGGTTCTCATACTTATTGAGCGCGTCGAGTGCGGTTTCGTAAGCATTGCTGGCCTCAGTGAGATTACTGAAAGATTTATCACGGGCGAGGGCCTGTGTTTCTAAAAATAGAGAAAGGTTGAGGACCGCATCATCCAATTTTTCCTCCTGGGCGCGCATGGAGTCGCTGTAGTAATCTTCTTCGAAAATTAGGCGGTTCTCATACTCTACTTTGCGGTCGTAAATCTTTTGTTCGAGCAGCGTGATTTCTTCCTCATACTTTTCATCTGCAAAAGTGACGACAGGGTCGCCGGCTTTGACTTTTGATTTATCTGCGACGATGAATTCTATGCGAAGCCCGAGTCTGCCAGTGCCTTCAAATTTGAGTTCGTAGTTCTTAATCGCGTCGAGTTCGCCACGTGCGAGTACGGTGATATTGAAGTCGCCCTTGGTCACAGTGTAGTAGCGGTCTAGCTGAACCTGCTCTTCTGCTTTGACGTTATTGGAACGACGGCAACCACCAATGATGAGCAGACCCACCACAAAGGCGCCTGCAAGCAGTATCCCGCGTTGCCGATTGCTCGTTAACTGGAGTTTGGACAGGAGCTTATTCACTGACACCAATATCTAATAAGTGCTTCACGTCGTTGATGATACTAGGATCTTTAACGGACTCATCGTTGCTGGCTTCGATGCTGTCGATCGTTTGCTGGATCTTAGGATTGAGTGAATCGGGTCGTATGATCGTGTCTTCACCGAATGGTAGTATCTTAATGCTCAAGAAGATGATCAACTGTGTCTGTTCGTTTTGTTTGCGGTCCGACTTGAAGAGGGACCCTAAAATGGGGACGTTAGACAAGATTGGTGTGCGGCGTCGTGTGTCGCGCTTGGTGCTTTGCAATAGACCGGCCATCGAGATGAGTTGACCGTCGCGGACTTCCAGTTCGGTGCGTGCCTGACGCACGGCAATAATCGGATTACTCACGTCGCCTGCGTCGCTAAATCCGGTAACGGTCGAAACTTCGGGGTTCACTTCGAGTCGCACACGGTCGCCGGAGATCATGGTGGGCTTTACGCTGAGTTTGATACCCACACTTTTGAATTCGGTGGATGTGGTGACGCCACCGCTGGAGGTGGTTTGCGAGAGGATGGGAACCTCTTCACCAGTTACGATGCTACCTTCTTTACCGCGCTGGATGATCAGGTTTGGAGCCGATAGAATAGTGGCTTTACCATTGGTTTCTAAGTAGCGGAGGAATGCGCTTAAGGACTCGCCATCTTGAGACCAGATTTGAGAGTTGAACATGCCTCCTTGGCTCGGACTAGAAGCTGCGCCGGCGACATCTAACAGAGAGCCCATTTGCCCGTTCGTAATCGTATTGCCGTTGATGAGACCCCTCGCAGGGTTGAGGTCCAAGTCTTCGTAAAATAGGTCCACCTCTTTCTCGAGGTCGGATTCGATGTTGAGCTCGACGATGCGTGCCTCGACGAGGATTTGCGGCACCGCTTGATCGAGCTCCTTGATGATGGTTTTCAGCATCTCGATGTTGCTGCGACGATCCGAGATCACGATTTGGTCGGACTCGGCACTGTCGGCGACCATGCCGTCGGAGCTGATAAATTCTTCCAATACTCGGCGAATCGTAGTGGCTTGCACGTATTTGCAGGAGTAGATGAAGACTTCTTTGTCCGACTCGTCACGACTGATCAATTGGCTTTCAAAATTTGCAAGTCGTTCGGAGTAATTGTCGCCGAGTGCGCTGTCTAAGCTGCCGGTTTCATCTTCGAGGATGCTTGCGCTGGTCACTTCTACGGCTACGACCTGATTGACTGAAAGCAATAATGTCAGGCAAAACGCTGACAGGTATCCGGCGGACCGGAGTGTTGATGTTAGGAGAAGGTGGAACATTGAACTGTAGATTTGCCGATTTGGAGACGATATTGAGTGGGTTGTGCCTTGTGAATTTTCGGGGATGGCACGGTGAAACCAAAGATGCTCTTGTTATCCAATTCATCGCCTTTGAACGCGAGTGTTAATTGGCTCACATTCATCACGTAAACACAGTATGCGTCTGCGTTGCACTGCAGGGGTTGCTCTAAAACCAACTCGCAGGATCGAGCTGATAGAATTTCTCCAGCTCTTCGTAGAGACCAGGCTGCTTCTTCTTTAATTGCTTGGGCTTTTCAAAAAAGGTTTCTGTCGCGACTGCAAAATACTCGGCAGGGTTGGTCGCGCCGTATGGATCGAGGATTGTTTTTCTGCCGCGTCGCACACGGTCCATGAATTTTTCCGCATGTTCACCGAGCACCGCCGCCCATGTTTGAAACGCGGCTTCGCTGTGGAGCACAGGCACGCCGTCGGTGTCGCCATCGAGCGAGTCGATTTGGTGGGCGAACTCATGAAAAGTCACATTGTGACCATCGAAGATATTGGTCGCACCTTGCTGAACGGAATTCCAAGCGAGGATGACGGTGCCGTTGTCCCATGACTCGCCCTCGCATTTGACTTCACGTTTAATGATCGTGCCGCCGGGTCCGAGCGACTCGCTGGTGGCTGTGAATGCAGTCGGGTAGAGTAAGACGGTGTTGAGCTGGGGGTAGGGGGCGCCTTCGTGGTTGATCACCAGCAAGCAGGCCTGCGCCGCGACGGTGAGGATCATCTCGTCGGTCAGTTCGAGATCGTTGCATCCCTCAAAAAAAGTGGTCGTCACGAACTCGCCGATTCGTAGGTGTAGCCTTTCCTGTAGTTCAGCAGGCAGGCGACCGTAGAGTGGCAGATTGGCATTCAAGAATGCGACCCACTCGTCTTTAAAAACGATTTCCTTGGGTGCGTCTTCGAATATGGCTTTTAGTTTCCCCCAAATATCCATTCGATAGTTTTTAGTGTTAGAGGTGTGAGCTCCGCATTCACCGCGGAATCATCCAAATCGGCTATTGAGCAGGCAATTCTTTGATGCGGATATTTCGATACAGCAGCTCCGCGTATTCTGCTTGGAGTCCGATACGTCCGTGATCCAGTGGCACCCGTTGATCGTCGACGAGGTAAGTCATCTGCGAGATTTGATTCACCACTTTGCCGTTGAGCTCGAAGATCGCTTCTTTGCCTCCGCGCACCGTTAATGTGATCTCGTTCCACTCGCCGTGCGCCTTCTCATTGGCTTCTGTAATATAGGATTTGTCATAGGAATGAGTCGTGCCCACCGGAACCAAGGGTAAGCCTGGGACGTAGAAGTCGTCTTTGTTGCGAGCATTCATCACATGCACGTCCCTGCCGATCACCCAGAGGTCACCTGTCGCGTAGCGATCTTTGGTCTTGTCCGCGCTCGACTCTCCTAGCTGCATTTCCAAACATTTCGGCCATACTTTCAGCAAATCCCCATGCACATGGAAAAGTAAGCCGGAGTCGCGGTCATGAGTCGGGCGTGGCTCAAAGCGTTTTTCTAGCCACTTGTATTCAAGCTTCAGCACATAATCACTGTATTCACTTTCGGTATACAGATAGTCGATATCCTGTTTAGTCTCAGTCGACTCGTTTGCGTAAACATGGATCGCCTGTTCATCTAGGTTTACACTGAAGCGCCCCGCGCCCTCGGTCGCTTGCTCGCGAGCCGATAGCCAACCACTCAAGTCCTTGCCGTTGAATAGCGGCTTAAAGCCGTCTTCCGCAATCACGGGGTAAGCGAAGGAAAGTAGGGCAAGTAAACAGGGGAGGTATTTCATGCGGATGAATAGGCACGAATAAACTCAAAGGATCGAACATATATTCACTTAGACTGGAAACGGGGCCCGGATACGTTTGTAAGTGGAGTTACCTGCCCAAAAGTTTGGTGAATATCTTTTGGGGTAGACCTAGGATGAGTGAAATCCCTAGTGGCACCGCTACGAGCCAGCCGAAGAGGGTGCTGCCGCTGAGTGTTGTGATACCGATGCCGACGAAGATCGAGAGCATTAAGGCAATTCCCGGGCACATTCCTGGTCCGCCACAGCCAGCGGTGGAGCATTTTTTATTTTCACATGTCATGTGGGCTAAGAGTATTGAACGGATTACTTATTCCAGCAATAGACTGTGCTTGCTTGGCTCCTGTTTCCGGGTGGAGTTATGACGCTCCGTATTGCTCGGCCTCTAGTTAGATGGCTTGGAGTAGGTTCTTCATTAAACGATCGGGATGATGGAATAACGCTCGATAGACAAGAATTGCTGGAATGATCAGCCAGCAAAGGATAATGCCGAAAAACGCCAACCAATACTTGGCAAACCCGGATATCTCGATCTCGTAATCAACACGAGAGCCTGATCCATTTGGTGTGATTAGTATCGAACCATGCTTAGGTAGTAGCGTTGCGCTCTGTGTCAGGTATGTCCCATGTCGAAAATCAATCCTTTCGTTCGATTGACTGAGGATATCGAAATTGCCAGCAGCCATGGCTACTCTGAGGCGGTCGGATACTTCACAGGGTGTGAAATCAGATTGTGTTGAGCCTGTGATCATCATGGTAGGGAGTTGTGGGGTTGAGGAGAGGGCAGGTGTCTCTACCAAATACTCTCATGCGAGCCTCGTAAAGTTAAACTGTGATGCCTGTCGTAGGGACGTGGCTGCTTCAAGGTTATGGGCCGAATTATCTTTCCTACGTTTATCCGTTTCTTCAGTAGAATGACTTGTCTTTCTCGGGGGTGATTTATAGGAAGTTCGTATGAAACATCACTCGCCCCATACCTCGCGTAGAACATTCGTCAAAAACTCAGCTGCAGCTGTTGGAGCGCTCTTAGTGGCACCGCAGATCGTCCGGGCTCAAACCCTGGGCAACGCCGACAAGAACGGCGCCAACTCTCGGATCGGGCTGGGCTTTATCGGCACTGGCCTGATTGCGAAGGGGCACCTTGCCTCGTTCCCTAGCTTAAAGGAGGTTCAGCCCATTGCGGTCTGCGATGTGAGGGAAAAAGCGATCAAGGGTGCGCTGAGAATTCTCGGTCAAAAAGGCTACAAAGACCTACAGACCAGTGCCCATGCTGAAGAGATTTTGGCGAACCCCGATGTGGACGTGGTCTGCATCGCCACGCCAGACCACTGGCACGCCGCGCTCGCGATTGAGGCGATGAAAGCGGGTAAGGACGTTTACGTGGAGAAGCCGATGACTTTGACCATAGAGGAAGGCAAAGCCGTGATTGCGGCGCAGAAAAAATACGGTCGTGTGTTACAGGTCGGCTCGCAGCAGCGCTCGAGTATTTATTTCCGGATTGCAGTAAACCTCGTGCGCAATGGCATGATCGGTGACGTCAAAGAAGTTTACTGCCGCTTGGGTGGTTTTCCAATGCCGCCAGAGAAAGAGGAGATTGTGCCAGTTCCAGATGGCTTCGACTACGATCGCTGGTTGGGACCGACGCCTTTCTACGAATACTCCGAGAATCGTGCCAAAGGTTCCTTCAAGGGCGGTTGGCGCTGCTATTGGGAATATGGCAGCCGCAAGCATGGCGATATCGGTGCGCATGATTACGACATCACGCAATGGGCGCTTGGACGAGACGACAGCGGTCCGGTTGAGTTTATCCCGAAAGGCTTCGAAGGCGCGTCGCACCACCATTTCAAATACGATGACGGGGTGATTGTTTGGCGGGATAAGTTGCCGAGAGATCAGTTCCAAATTCACTTTATCGGGACAGAGGGTGAAGTCCGTGTCGGTCGCGGTAAAATCGAGACATCCCCGACGGAGCTCGTGCGCCACCGCTTTACGGATGCAGATATCCAAGTCTATGAGTCCAAGGAGCACCGCGCGAATTTCATCGAATGTGTGCAATCGCGCAAAGAGACGATCTGCCCGCCGTCAGTGGGGCATCGCTCTGGTTCGGTTTGCCAGTTGGCAGCCATCGCCGAGCGAGTGGGTCGACGCATTGAGTGGGATCCGAAAGCTCAGCAAATCGTCGGCGACGACGAAGCCGCTTCAATGCAAGACCGTCCTCGACGCAAAGGTTATGAGCTGCCGGTGTAGCTTCGACTTGAAATCCGTTTAGGGTAGCGCAGCTGCGTCCCGCAGCGCATCACGTTGTGCCCGCTCTTACTTAGAAGCAGTGAGCTTATCGAACTGCCGAACCCTGTGTCGCTTCGTGACTAGCTGCATTTAGTTATGCCATACTTTGAGGTCGTAGAACGTCACAGTCGTGCGCTCATTTGGTGCGCCGGTTTTGTTTTGGTTATACGCACCCGCTTTGAAATACATATACTGGCCACCAGTATCGTATCGGCTTGCCGACATGTCGACGACTTGAACAACGTCTGGTTTTCCTATGCGGCGGACCGTGACGGTTAATTGATTGCCGACTACTTTAATTTGGTAGGACCACTTTTCACCTAGCTTAATGCCGTCTGTGGGCGCTACGACTTCACCATCCTGTGTATAATAGTCAGGGACGTTGGTGCCTAGGAGAGGATAGGTGGTGTCCTCTCCATCGCGTGGTTCATGGGTAAAGAAGACAGACCCCAACTCGTGGTGTGGAAACTTCCGGTAGTAAAGTTTTACGGGTTCATCGTCATTCGCGTGGATTTGTCCAACAATGACGCGACCCTGTTGCCAGATGTCACCCGTGGTGGTGACTTCGTCAACAGATAGAATGGCATTCATGATGCCATCGACTCCGCCAGCCTTTTCTTGATCGGCTTTTGGTGCCGTGCTAAACACCCAGTTGTTCTTGTTCACGCCCTTAGTGTCGTAACTGGTATTTCCGCGGCGTCCCATTTCACGTAATTCACTGCGCGTGTAAGTGGTGTTTTTCGACGTCAACACGCCTTTGATCGGTGAGCTGAAAACAACACCATCGCCTGCCTCATTCACGTAGAAATTCTCTGCGTCGACGAAACCGCCCACAAGCGCTTTCTCATGTATCGTAGTGGCTTTGCCGGAACCCGTTGAATCGTAAGGTAAAGACAGGCTCCAATAGCTTAAATCCAAAATGTCGGCTGGAGTCGGTTTGTCAGCAAATGCAGGTGCGCTGAATAGACTTAAAATAGCAACTGAGAGTAGGGTAGATTTCATGGGATATACTAGAGTGATTAATAATTATTAATCAATGATCGGAGTCTTTCTGGCAAGCTCTAAAAGTTAGCTTCTTCGGTCATTTTGACGACGCCGACGGTGAGAATTAGATTCGCGAAGCGGCGTTGTTCACCGGTGGCGATGATCAGGGTGGTGACTTGGTCTCGAATTTTATCATAGAAAGCCCACCGTTCCATCTCTTCCCATGTGACGTCGCCGAGCAGCGCT
>JANQXM010000069.1:0-38671 GCA_030729385.1 Opitutales bacterium
TATCTTTCGTCACGACAGCCAGCCCGACGCCAGCCAACATAGTTTTTTTAACGAGCTCTATCATAGTGTTGATACCATAGTCCTGATTCCGCTCAAATACAAGAGCGTAGAATCGAACAATCGCTCAATAAAAAGTCCCCCAGGGCGAACCCTGGAGGACTTTGAAAAACAACGTGAAAAACGCTTATTTGGGTTCGGGTTCTTCAACCGTCAACCTGAAGAAGCATTTATCCTGCACGCTGAGCGGTTGTGAACAGCGGTAGACAACACGCTCTACTTGGGAATCTACGGTTGTTGTCGATACGTGAACCGCTTCAGTGCCGTCAAAGTTCAGATCTTCTGTTTCTTCAACGATGAACTCGTAGCCTAGAGCCACGGCCTCACGCGAACGGTAATATTCGAAATGGAAGTAGTCTTGGCCTCCGAAATCTTTGATCGACTTGCCAATCATTACGTAATCCCACTTAGAAATATCCAGAAGAAGCGCAAACTCAGCCCAGTTTGGATATCGGTCACCGTCAGTATTTTCATACGGATTTTCCAATAGATTGATCGGCAGGTCTTCTGGCGCTGCGAAGCTCCAGTTACCATTCAGATAATCGTCGATAATCACGTCGTCTCCGACATTATTGCCATCTCCGTCGCCCACATCGTCCCAATACAGGGTATAAGGGTGCGTGCGGTTATCGAAGAAGACACGTATGAAGTAGATACCCGGCGCATCAATCGCAAAGGTATCGAACTCCTGACGGAGATCCGTCCAGTCCGCTAGGACATCTTGCGGGTTATCAACTGTATATCTGGTAAATTCTGGAGTCTTATTTGCCAGACGGCGAACAAGCACAGGTTTACGTAAATCTCTGGTTGAGTCATCATCATCATTACCTGCGAGGAAATAGACTTCGATATCCATATCCAGATTATCAGGATTAAAGCGGTAATCCGGATTATCATCAGAGAAGAAATCACAATGAACTTCCAGTTCAGTGCTACCCGGAGAAACAACAATTGTATACCAGTCATCCGTCGTTTGAGAGCCATAACCCCGTGGCGCTTTAAAGCCGTCGTCAGCAGTATCTCCATCGCCATTAACATCAACAGGATATTCAATGAGATCTAACCATGTCCGCTCTGTTGACTGCCCATCTACACTCGTGAGGTCAAAAGCCAGATCGACGAAGTTGTTTGTATCCTCTTCTTCGTAGGCGTCTACGGCAGTATAATCCCACTTCAAGGAATAATCATTCGCATTATTATCACCGTAGACACGGATATAATAAATCAAATCGTGTGCTAGCACATCAACCCGCGCCGCGACCGATTCAGTCCCATCCTCAAGGGTAGAACTCTCTGAACGAGCGATCGGAGCAGGAAGATTCTCCGGATCGAAATTATCCGGATCAATAGAATAGCTATCATAGACTTCCAAATTGATATCTCCATCTCCATGAGCGAATTCTATATCAACCAGCAGTTGGGTGTAATAATCACGCTTCAACGCTTGGAACGTGTTATTATTTTCTTCCTGCTGAACCGTTTGCAGAGCCCATGATGGAATTTTTAGTTGATACCAATCTTCTCCCTCCTGAGTCGCATGGCCAAATGGATCGAAGATTGGATTGGTGACGAACAGCGGCAAGCTGCCAATCAATCCGTAATCGAAACCGAATTCTGTAATCGGGTTGATATATGTCCAAGCTGGTCTTGGCGTAGGGATGTATACAGGCTCAAGTCGTTGACGCGTCAAATCTGGCGCACCCGCTGGCGTATCATTTTGACCAACAAGGATCTCAGGGTCTTCAAAGTCAGGCAGCATAAACACGTCGTATTCATCGACATTATCAAAAGACCAGCTGAAGAAATACGATGAACCCGAATTCGAGCCTGTGACTCGCAAATAATAAGTTTTCGGCTCAGGAGAAACCACTGCTGTCTGGATATAACCATTGGGCAATTGCGTGCCAGTTTCATCTGTAATTGTGGCCACTAGATCTTCCGCATTGTTAATCGGAGTAATACCACCAAACAAGTGCACTTGATCTGCGGGTATCTCCATCCGGTAGTAATCTGTATCACGCTGAATAGCGAAGAGCGGCAGACCGACCAGTTCAGTTATATCCGCATTATCATCTGCTTCAGCGAGGGTGTCATTCTCCTCCCACTCATCGTCAAGGAACGCGCGAATCGTCAAACCGTAAGGAGTGCCTAGGTCTTCACCGATCACTTGGATGTAGTAGGTTTCAGCTGTAGCAGAGACATACTCAATGGTCTCGTTATCGTTCGTGCTTAAAGACTCACCAATCAGAGCCAACTCGAGGTCTGCTTCGGTCAGCTCGCCGTCTGCCAGTCTTTGAGTGTCCAGGGCAGAGGCCTTGTATACTCTCAGACCCAAGTCTCCCTCAATATGCTCAAAGCCGATGCGCACAAACAATGAATGCGGCAGCCCGCCTCCAACATCGACCGTATATTCATACCAGTCGTCATCGAACTGCACCAATCCAAACGTATTGTATTCTGGGCGATACTCTACCTCGATGTCATCATTCGTGCCCAAGATCAGATCTGGTCCGACGTCAAACGTAAAGGTTCTAAGCGTATCATCTACGATGCCGTCATCATCTACCACACCATACTGGTCGATCAGAGGGACGTCTACCGTCTCTGGAATCCCATCATCACCCGCAAAAGTGCGGTGGTAGATATCATCATTGAATTCGACATCCTCAGTATCGGGAGTTTCGACATCATAAATGTCTTCGATGGTACTGTTCCAACGCATCGAGTAAGTATTGCCCATACCGCGCGCAATCGGCACGGAGAACGTATAATAGCTCGACTCATCAGGGTCAGTCGTATCAACAAACTGATTATTAGCCGCATCATTTAGATCTTCGGCAAACGGATCGAAGTCATTAGGTGCCCATCCAGGAATGTCCTTTGGAGGAAGTATTCCATAGCCATAGACACAGACCAAATAAAACCCTGGGGGTAAGTCTCTAACAGTGAGACGCTCACCATCATCAGTAGACTCTATTTGGCTGTTAGGGCTGAAAACACCTCCTTCACCAAAGACGTCAACATCAACGCCCCCGCTATCCAGAATCAGACTACCCACTTCGTCGTAAACTGCCACATCGATATCTCCTTGGGCATGTTCGAACTTCAGGTCCACGATGAAAATATCCTCATCGGACTCAGCTTGAACTAGATACCAATCTTCGTCGATTTGTGTCATACCGGAGAGCAGAGCTAGCTCTAGGGTGAAGCCATCATTACCGAACAATCCACGATTCCGAACATCGCCAACTAAGTTGCGAGGCAACGCCGGCGCATCATTATCTCTATTTGGATTAGTAGCGGCAATCTCAAGAATATCCTCACTGTAGCTATTCCACATGATATCATATGGATTGCCTGAGAGGTCATTGAAGACCCTTAGGTAATAGTCACCTGCTCCAGCAGTGAGATGGATCCGCTCGACATCACCAAATCCATTCGAACGAGCGACTAGGGTTTCGGCAGAATTAAAAAGTTCGATATCAATGTTACGACCATCATCTTGGTCAAAGGTGACCTCAATGATCACCCCATCATCACCGGCATTAATCGCGACTCGATACCAATCCTCATCTTCAGAGGTGGCATATCCACTCGTTTCAGAAATCCGGAAACCTTCACTGCCCAGGATGCCATCTGTTGCGCGATCGAAAGTATTGTTACCCTCATCGCCTTCATAGATATCTTCAGTGGTCGCGGCCCAATATAGGAGATAATCTGTTCCAGCATCGGAGCCACTGACCTTGACGTAGTATGTATCACCCGCAACAGCACCATATGGATTAGGACCATAGATAATGACTTCGTTATCTGTATCCGTATTCGCATAGGCCAGTTCTTCACCCAGTGCATCGTAAAGTGTTAACTCGAGATTTCCATCTTCATGGGCAAATCGAAGGTCTACACGAAGGCTCACTTCACCTGGGAAAACCACGACTTCATACCAATCCTCATCAAACTGAACACCTTTCAAGTATTCGTCTTCATTTCCGGTAATATCAGTGGCTGTTTCGAGGGTGTCATTTTCTTCATATTCATCATCGGGGGCAACAAGCCAATCGAGCGTATAGTTCTCATTGATGCCGTCACCAAAAACTCGAACATAATAATTACCCGGCTCTGCGGAAATTACGACTGATTCGATATCTTCACCAATATCATCCGAAGTCCCCTTCAATATCAACGTAGGGTTCACTGAAGGGACACCTACGACACCAGTAGAATCAAAGTAAACTTCTATACCGATATTCCCCTCGTCATCGTCAAATCGGGCAACAACAGACAGGAATGAATTCGTCGCATCGGTGGAGAATGTAAACCAGTCATCATCAAACTGAGTCGCAGAAATCGACGGCAGCAATTGGATGTCAGCAGCCGTGGCGGAAGTATCATTCTCTTCATAGTCATCATCCTGAAGGATGAGCCATGTTAGGTCATAGATATTGTAAACATCATCACCAAAGACCTTCACATAATTTGTGCCGGCTTGAACCGGGACAAAGAGCGTCTCCGAATCCTCTGTCGAGTTTGCGGTGTATTCGTTAGCCAGTGTATCAATGATAGTGAAATCGATCGCACCATTTTGATCTACATAGTCCAACGTGACGCGAAGCCATGGATAGTTGCCGGTTGCCTCAATTGCGAACCAGTCATCGTCGCCTTGTGTCGCATAATCGGTATCAGAGAGCTTCTGAGTATCCAGCAACGAGGTGTCATACGCCGTCTCCAACGTGTCGTTCTCTTCATAAATATCGATGATACGAGCGACCCAGTACAAGTCGTAATCATTACCTACATTCGGACCATAGACGCGAATGTAGTAAGTGCCGGCGGTCAAAGTTGAATCAAGCAAGAGGATTTCATCGTCCACGATACCATCACGCGTAAAGATCGGATATCCCAAGGAGTCATAGATCTCGAAATCAATATCACCATCAACGTGGGTGAACAAACACTCTACATACAGACCTAGATTATCCTCAGGGACGTCGATCTCAAACCAATCGTCGTCTTTCTGAGTGCCTAGACCGAGGTAATTCGAAAGACGTGGGTCTAAACGAGTCAGCACTTCAGATTCCGAGCGCAGATCATTTTCTTCATATTCATCGTCACCAACTGTCAGGTCGAATACTTCATCAGCATTTAAAGCTGACCATGATAAGTCATACTCGTTGCCAGCGTCACCGTAATGCAGGCGAATGAAATAATCTCCCTCAACAGGATTTGAATAAATGATAGATTCATTATCGGTGGAAGAAATTGCGCGAGCAACTAAGTAGCCAGCCGTATTGTAAACATCCACATCGATATCACCATCGGCGTGCGTAAAGGTAACATTGATACGTAGCTGCGCAGTATCGGAACGAGTCGTCACGAGATACCAGTCCTCATCGGCTTGAACGCCTCGACCATCCAGCTTACGAAGTAGCTGGCGTTCATAACCGGACAGATCAAACGGCTCGCCGACATTGTCATTCTCTTCGTATTCATCTTCGGCAGGAGTAATATCCCAGAACAAGTTGTAAATATTACCTTTACCGTGATTGAGCGGTTGCACCTCATCGCCAGTCGCCGCGATCTTGTAAGTCCCTGGGATAGGATCCTCCCAAACAACTCTCCGAACATTGCCATCACCCGCAGCTGCAAAGCTTATCTCTAATTGAGACTCATTAAGAGGAACGCCTGCCGATGTCGCTAATGTGAGATTGATGTTACCGTCACCCGCGTCGAATCCAAGTGCCACTTCAAGCTTAGTCGCACCGACTGGCACTACGATTTGATACCAATCAGGGTCAGTCATCGTAGCATATCCATCGATAGCAGTCAGCCAGAAGCCTTCGTTGCCACTGATATCATATACTTGGTTAGACGCATCGTTGTCTTCATACGCGTCCTCAAAGGGCTCTTCAACAAACGGAGGCTCGCTGGAGTATGTCACTTTGAAATCATAGCCACTCAAACCGCTGATATCGGATTGAGCATCCACCTTAATGTAATATGTGAATCCAGTCGGCACATCCAATGTAAGCGTATTACTGAAGGTGAAGTCAGTGGAACTTAAGAGCAAATTACCGTTACCGTCATAAAGGAACACATTCATGAACCCGCCATCGAAGCTTTCATACTCGAGGATGACCTGCTCGAGGATGACCGAATTATCGATGGTGAACTTATACCAATCTTCGTCGGCACTATTTACGAAATTCTGTGCGGTCGCATTGTTGGCATAGGCGGAACTCGTGCCAATACCATCCACTTCAGACAACCATTTATCAATAATTGTCTGCCCTAAATCGAAAGCATCATCAATATCATCATTTTCAATGTCCTCGTCTCCATCCGTTCCCACGACTTCATACTTGTCGTCACGTAGAGTCTCGAAAATCAAATCGTATGAATTGCCGGCATAATCACCATAGACGCGGATATAGTATGTGCCCGGCGGAACACCCATGATCGCGACATTACCTGTAGGTGTAAAGTTGTCGGTATAATCTGCTGTTGCGACGCCACGGTGGTAGGTGAGGACTTCATAATCGTTCTCGGTCGCAGAAGTGTCAGGGAAGAACTGACTGAACGTGCTACTATCGTAAAGCTGGATATTAATATCACCCTCGGCATGAGTAAACAGCGCCCGGACATAGAACATCCGGATAAACGGATCACTTGGAATATCAATACGATACCAGTCTTCGTCATCTAGTATACCGAGGCCCAAGATTCCCGACAAACTAGTCGCGGTAGCGCCTGACAAATCGAATGCTTGGTCTTGAGTGTCATTCTCTTCGTAAAAGTCATCATCACCAATCTCCAAGATGCTCGCATTCCACTTTAGATCGTATGCGTTACGAACAGTCGAAGCGTCGGTAGTCTTCGCGACAATATAAAATTTGCGAAGTAGACCGGAGTAATTAGATGGCAAGATATACCGAATCGTTCCGTTTCCTGCAGTGCTGGAAACCAATGGAGCCGAGGTGTTATTAGCAGTGCCATTGTGCAATTCGAAGGTAATATTTCCTGCTGTCGCATCGTAATCGATGTCGATAGTAATCAATAAGGCACCCGATTCTGTTGGGGTGAAGGTATAGAAGTCCACTTGGTCATCCATGAAGAAAGCAAGGCCCTTATAATCAGAGAGCCAGACGCCTTCAAGCGCACCATTTAAACCATTTATGTTTTCTGCGGCCCCAGTGCTGTCATTTTCTTCGTAGTTATCCTTAGTTGGACCAATCGTTGAAGTGCCGCCAACAGCAAATTGGAACACTTCTGGTCCGTCGTCTGTATCGTATGTGATCAGCACGGTATCCAAATCGACACCTGTGGTGGTCGGGTCGTATGCAATCGTAAGATACTGACTTTGCTCACCCGGCAGTAGTGCCGGAGGAGCTGAAACAATGCTGAAAGGTCCACCAACCGCTAAGCTAACTGATAAATTAGTGATATCAGAGGGCTCAATATTAGTTAGTAGGAATGTGCGCTGCACTGCTGGAGCGGCAACATAAGTAAAGCCGAAGTCTGTGTCGTTTTCGGTTTGGATATTGGTGTCGAGGGAAACGACAGCAACGTCGAGTTTATCGCCACCAAAAACCGCCAATGGAGGTATCGGCAATTGTCCGACAATGGAGTATTGCCCCAAGCTGGCATAGTCAGTGAAACCAGTGGCACCATCTGATCCGCGACCAGTGCCTTCTACCGAGATAAAGTATACACCAGCCTCCAAGTAAGCATCCACAACCGATTCCAAATCTTCTGCCCCATCTGGCTCACCAGTCGCAATCAAGAGACCTGTCGCATCATAAAGTTTAATGGTTGCTGCAAGATTCGCACCTGCGGTCTCCGATCCTGTTTGAGGGTCGGGTGACATCACGTCGATCGGCACTGCAGAGAATGAAACATCGCCCTGTTCGGTCGAGAAACGGAAAAAGTCGATGTCGGCCTGACGTGAAATAAGTCCATCTGCACCCAGTTGATCGGGGCCAGTAATTGCTAAGGTGCCGACATTATTATCATCGAAGGCATTCGCGTAATCGTCGTTCTTAAAACCAAAACCGTTGCTCGCATTACCGATGATGGCAACGTCATCTTCCGAATTATTTGCATTGGTGTATTCACCGCGGCTCCATTGGGTGGCTGCATCATAGATACCACCCGAAAAGCCTGCACCCATGATTGGCGACCAGCCTGGAGTATAACCCGCGGTATGACCTGGATAGTATTCCACATTTTGCGTGGTGCCATCGTGCCGAAGCCCAAAAGCGTGCCCCCCCTCGTGAGAAATTGTGTCCGCACAAGTGTATTCAGTCGGATTGAATGTCCAGACAACTGGTGAATCTGTGCGGAATGAATTAAGGTATGCAACACCACCGGCACCAGGAGCAGCTGTCGTAGTCGGCGTAATCACACACATCATGCGCTTATCGCTCTCTGCGGCATCATAAACCGCACGGTCAGTCGTCACATTTATATCAAATGGTGCAAAGTCTTCAACGACACGGCGCCAGACTCTCGTTACAAAGGCATTATCGTCAGCGCGAACGTGTGGCGCAGCATCAATTCTAGCACCGCCCAACCAAGGTGTGCCTTCCACGACTTCACCGTCGAAGTCTAAATAGTAAACGAACTCAGAATTTGGATTATTCTCCAAGGCTACTGTGTAAATAGGACCCGATGGAGCAGATCCACTCTCTGTTTCTGAAGTCATTACAATGGCATCGGCACCAGGGGCACGTAACCCAGTTTGAGTGTAAATAGTGCCCTTCTGCGCACAAAAGATATCACTGACTTCAGTCGCTTGAACCAATAACTGTGGCTCACTCGCATCGACTAGATAATCGGTTGCAGTGAATGCACGGGATTCATCGAAAAAGAGCACATGTGCCGTGATTTTATCATGTGCATTCGTGGTGACGACCAAACGGCCTAAATCATCATCGAGAGCCAGCGCGTAACTGTGAGCAACTGGATGCTCCTCCTTGAGCATCGTTACCGTGCCCGAATAGACTTTCCCTCCGAGAGTAAAACTACCGCGTGCGCCGACATGGCTCCCTTTAAGGAAATCAAATGTGCTGCGAGGAGTGACTTGGATCTGCAACTTCGCGAAATCCTTGAAGATATAATCTAAGCTAGGATTCGTCGAAAGGAATGGTTTGCTTGGTGTCGTAGGTTCTTCTGCTGCGAGGCAATGTGCACAATCCGCGGCATGATCCTTATCGACTACTTTATCTTGAGTAATATTGTTCGTTTCAGACAACGAAGCCACTTCAGTGGTTACTGGAGTGGCTACTGCATCGGAGCTAGCGATCTCCGAGGGAGTTGCGCCGCCCTTATCGTCTGATGGACCAAGAATGACAAATGCTCCAATAAGAAGCACGACAATGAAAGTTAGCGATAGCGCGCGTTTGTTGAACTTAGAATCGGACATAAGGGGTCAAGCTATGAAACCCAGAATTTTGTGATGATTAACTGATTATGTATTAATCGCTATTAAGCATCGATGGTTTCATTATATTTTAGATAAGAACAGGAAGCCGCCGAAACGGCGACTTCCTGCAAAGGGGAGATCATGACTGATCTGTTTTATTCCGAAGCAGCTGGATCAATAGAGCGATTTGCAGTGCCAGCAGGAGTCATAATAGTTGGATTCTGGAACAGTGAATTTGCATTCACGTTACGATAATTCTGACGAGCAGGTGAGCCACCTGGGCTGACCAAATTCGCAGTCACGAAGATCAAAAGGTTACGCTTTTGGCGTGTTTCACCCTCGGAACGGAAGAGGCGACCAAGACCTGGGATATCACCCAATACTGGAACCTTGTCGTTTACAGTCTTCACTTCATCGCGAGTCAAACCACCCATCACAACAGTCGCACCATCAAAGACGGTCACTTCTGTCGAGATTTCACGAGTCGAGAATACGGGCTGGTAGAAGCCTGCAGGCACAGTGACTGTAATACCACCGGTAACGGCAACACTCGGACCACCATACTCAACAAATCCTTCAAACTCAGTCACACGCGGCTCGAGAATCAAGCTAATGGTATCGTCATTTTCAACATTCGGCGTTACCGACATCTCGACACCGATATTACGTGTTACGAAATCTTGAGGTGTGCCAGCTGTGATCGCAACTGCAGAACCTGCGGAGTCTCCGCTCGTGCTGCTGCCACCACCACTACGACCCACATCCGCTTCGATGTCGCCGAAGCTTTCAGGGTAACGCAACTCTTGTGCGACTGTAATAGTTGCACGTTTGCCGGAAAGCACTGTCACCTTCGGCGCACTCATCAAATCGCTACCCACTTTACGAGATAAAGCACGGATCGCGAGATCCACATCGTAGCCATTGAGCGACCAGCCTGTTGCGGTGAATAAGCTCGTTGCAGAGGAAGCAAGATCAATAGCAGTTGAGATATCAGGAGCCGAATTATCAGCAACGACATCGCCATTAATTGTAATCGCGGAATTATTTGAACTAATACCAAATGCATCGTTTAGGCTGCGGTTGTTGCCCGTGCTGCCAGATCTGGCATATTCACCAGTTGGATTGCCGAAGCTGTCTGCAATGGGGAAGCCACCATCACTATATTGATTGAAGCTATCGCCAACACTCCAGTCAAAGCCGACCTCTTCGAGATCGTTCTGTGTGACTTCAAGGAACTTCGCTTCGATTTCAACTTGCTTCACTTCATTGTAGTTACGAAGGATGATACGCATGCGCTCCAAGTTACGACGAGTTTGTGTAACGATCAGTTGCTCACCATCGAAAGCGAGGCTAGTGCCTGCGAGCTCGAAGTTAACGCCTGCACTCTGGAAGAACCCTTGAAGGGCCTCGACTTCGTCAGAAGCAGAAGGACCGCTGCCACCGCCACCAGATGAAGGCGGAGCAAATGGATCAACAGGGCCGGAAGAACCGCTGCCACCGCCATCGCGGAAACCAGTCAAACGGATAACAGTTGCACGTGAAATCGGGAAGAACTCAGTAACTGTTGTTGAGCTACCGTCGATTGAGTCGCTGGGTGCAACAGTGACCGCGTCGTCGCCGATATCGTAATTGAAATTCACCTGTTGTGTAACGAATTGCAGGATGCGATCCAAGCTAAGGTTACGCAGGCTGATGTTTACACGTGGGTTCTTTTCATTCGGATCGAAAAGTGGCACGATGTTCACACCGACTTTTTCGTCGTCATATTCGAGTGAAAGCTCGGAGAGTGTCTCGATAACACGAGTCAGTTCCATGCCGGAGAAGTTCACCTGAGGGATAACGATCGAGTTCATCTTTTGAGCGGTCGCGCTAACACCTGTTTTGTTGCCTGTTTGTTCGACAGAAACGTCGAAGACTTTAGGACGCTCCCAGCTTTGATCCACCTCTGTGAGCATTTGCTGGCGAGTCTTGTAGAAGTTTTGCTTGTGCACCCCACCTAGGATCTCGGCGATCTTAGTTTGGAAAAGCTTGGCTTCGGGATTGTTGGCATCACGCGCTTCCACTTCACGGAATGTAGCGGACGCACCATCATAATCACCATTTAAGTATTGAGCACGGCCACGAGTCAGTAGGTCGCGAATGATTTTACTTTGAGCAACATACTCTGGGCTAATCGCATTGATATCCAACTCATACGGATCGGAAATTTCCTTATTCAATTTGTTTTCCAAAGAGCGGGCTTTGGATTCGCTGCCTCCAGCGGCACGGTAAGTGTTAACAAGCTCTTCTGCGCCTTTCAGGTCGCCGGCATCAGCCTTTGCCTTCGCTTCGGAAAGAATCACATTGGACTTCGCATCATCAATAGCATCGAGTGTGCTTGCTGTGGAAGTGCTACGTGTGAGGCTTGAAGCAGCAGAGCTGAGCAAGCTGTTCGCATCTGAATAAGCACCTAATTTAACAAGCTTATCGGCTTCACCGAGTGCATTCTTAGCAGCAGCCAACTTTTCAGATTGAGAAGCGGCAGCGGCAGCGGCGAGTGCATCAGCACCGGTTTCGCCGGATGTTGCTTGCATTGCTTCTTCAGCGCTCACGTTTGGAGCTTGACCATAAACAGCAGCACCACCGTTACGACGGTCCATTTCATTATTGATGGAAGCGAGCAAGCGCTGGACGTTTTCGTCATTAGGAGCAATCTTGATCAACTCCTCGGCTTTTGCCTTAGCAGTCTCGAGATTCCCGGAATCACGAGCACGCAGGGTTTCAGCCATCAGACGAATCTTCTCAGGCGTGCTTTGCGCGTCGACCGTATGAGGGGCGATAAATGTAAATGATCCAAGCGCACCAGCCATAAGAATGGCGGAAATGCGCATGCGTGCTGCGAGGTATTTTTTCATAATCAATTTCGGGAGTCGTGTTGTTTGTTAAAAGTTAGATCTAAAAATCAATGCTAAAGGAGCCATCATCAAATGAGGCTTCAACTGCTGGGGTTACGGGATTACTTATGGTTTTAGAGGCGGGTTTGCTAGTTAGGACGGAAAGCACTTTTGTCTCCGCATCACGTTCTTCATCCCCTTGTTTCTTCACTGTTACGGTTAATTCTTCAAGGTTTATTTGCTCTAGAGTATATTGACCCTGTGGTGTCTCAAAGGTCTGACCTTCCTTATTCAGTAAGATACGAACGGAACTGTCCTCTTTCGAAGCGATAGTAATGTCAATTGCTTCGACCAGCAGACGCTCGCCATGCTTCAGGGTGATTTCCTCATTCGTGCGTAGGTCTTGAATCTTAACAGTGGCTACTTTCTGGATATTTCCAGCGCCATCGCGAATGCGCTCCACATTAAAATCAATGACTTTAAACTCGGACTTTGCGACTTCTCGCCCGATACGAGTGCGGATACGCTGATCCAACTCTTCATCGAAGAGTAAAATCAACACTTTGGTCGGATCATCACGATCCTCCTCCACATAGCCTTCGATTTGGATGCGATATGGCTTGTTAGTCGTAAAATCAGCAAGATAGACACCGAATGGTGGTTTTGGTGGGCCTACAACCCAGCCAATAGGAGTCAATTCCCCGTTCTCTCCAATGAAAACTTTAGGCGGCGTGAAAACATCATAAGTCCACCCAGCGCCTCTTGATTGCTCAACGGGCATAGGCCATGCGGCCGTAACATCGGTGGAGGTAGGCACAGGAACGACCGAGTAGGCATCTCCCGTGGTCTCAACAGAGATCGTAGGCTTACCTGGTGGGACAGCACCGGATTTAACGACATATAATCCCACTCCCGCGAGGAGTGCCAATACGGCCAGTGCTAATACAAGCTTATCGTAAACTTTATTCATGCGGGTTTAAGAAGGGTTATTCTCCGATTCGGAAGGGATGATAATTTCAATAAATTCGAGAACGACCGTAAAAGTCGAAATATTCTCTGAGATAACAGGCTTTTGGTCTTCCTTGGGCTCCTCTGCTGAAGCTGGCGAAGTGCCACCAAAGCCGCCGAATAGGTCTTCGAGACCGCCACCGCTTGGCTTTGCAGCAGCGACGGTTTCACTGCCTTGCGGACGATCCACTTCAATACTTCGAACGACAATAGGCAGATCGAATTGAGCAAGACTATTTATGAATATACGAAGCGAGTCGGTGTAGCCTTGGAAGGTGATACTAAAGGCAAGCGTGTCGATGGCGCCAGGCACACGGGCAGAGATTGCTGGAGCGATCTTAAAGCCAGACTGGGCAGTGGCTTTAGCCTCTTTGCCGGTCTTCTTGACTTCAAGCAATTCACGCTCGACGGCTTTGATCGCAGTGGGATTAGCGGTGAACAATTTATCAAGCAGGTAGACCAAAATTTGACGCTGCTTATCCATGGCCATGTTCGCCTTCTTATCCTGAATGGGCTCTCCCTTTTCTAAATAGAGGTCAAAACCAAATCCAAAATTTGATTCCGTCAGAGGCGTAACCTCTCCCTCGGCATCAGTAAAGGTAGCCGCACGGCGCTGGTATTCAGAGATATATTGCTGAATCGATGACATAACGCGGACACCATCCCGCGAAACAGTCATCTGAGAGCCGCGTTGCAGATTCAAGCGAATCTTCTCCAGCTCGTCCACCAAGTCGGCGACATTCTGTTCGGCTGCGGCAACGTTCTGAGCACTCGGCGCGGGCGAAGCCACAAGCAAATTCTTTAATTGAGCCTCAGCGCTATTAATTTTTTTCTGGGCTGAATCGACCTTGCCAGCCTCAGCAAACGCGAGGTAAGCGCCCGCGGCAAATGCCAACAGACAGATCAAGATCAGCAGAGATAAGGCTAGATTTTTCTTAATAAAATCCATGATTATTATAGTGGCTTAGCAGGGTCGATGACCAAGTTAATGCTAAAAGGGAGAACAGGTAGACCTTCACGAAGTCTCGTCCAAGTGAGAGTGGGGCCTACTGAGGAAACAACAAATTCAGATTCCTCAAAGCTAGATTGAAGGCCATTAATACGACGGGTAAGCACTTCTTCGTCGATAGCTGTTCCGCCTTCTACTTGATCGCGCACGAGCATTTGCCCCATGACTACGACTTCATATGAAGGCTTACCATCTTTCGACACCGCGCGGATAACTTTCAAATCATCCAGCCAAACATCTTCAGCCGTCGTCAGACTCTCTTGGAGCTCAGCAAAAAACTGAATCCAATTCGTCTTCGAGTTGAGCAGCCCTTCGACACGCTTGATAGAATCGCCTAGAGCTTTCGCTTTTTCGGCATTTTCTTGAATCGCAAACTTACGCCCTTGAATCGGGGCCACTTCAGCTTGAGTCGCAAGAGCCACTTCCTCATAGCCAGCACTCACTTGCTTATAAGCAACATAGGCAGGCCAAGGAGCCAAGGCGAACAATATGGCCGCCGCATATAGAAACGGCTTTTTCGCGGAGAATGCCATTTCGCTTTGAATATCATCAGGCAGCAAATTGACACCTGCGCTATCGGGAAGCGACTTGCGAACAGCCTCACCGATAATCTCACCGACTTGCAAGCGAAGCTCCTCCATCGGGATAGAGATGTCGGCATCCAAGGTGACACCTTGAAGTGGATCGAAGTATTCAACCTTAATTTTTTGAGATTCTGAAAGTTTTTCCGCAAGCCCGGTCAATAAGGCACCACGACCATTTAACAAAATGCGCTTCGGCGCATTGCCTTGCTTTTGTCGGCGATAATTGACGATCGAACGAGTAATTTCTTGGCTCATCCGGCGGATAAAAGAGTCCGCGCAAGTAGTCAGGAGCTTACCTCCAGAGTCATCATCCGAGTAGCTAGAGTCATCACCGAAGAACTTATGCTTCACCTCTTGCGCTTGGGCAAATGGCTTACCGATGCTATCGGCGATATTCTGCGTGAGCGTATTACCGCCAAGCGCAATATTCCGCACAAAGAACTCATCTCCGTTACAGAACAACAAGTTGGTAGAACGTGCACCAACATTAATCAGCAGCACATCCTCAGTCTGTCCGGGGTATGCGAACTGCAGTGCATTAAAATCAAGCACTGTAGCGGCACTAATTGCCTCAACCACTAATCCTGCAGATGCAACACTGCGGCAGATGTCATCAATCGTGTTCGACTTACAAGCGATGAAAAGAACCTCGGTCTCAACACCATCGTCGCCGACCACCTGGCTATCCCAAACTACTTCGTGCAATGGATAAGGGATGTTCTGTTGCGCTTCAAAGGCTATCACCTGAGCACGTTTTGACTCATCCACATTGGCAATACGAATGGTCTTAGTCAGGACCTGATTGCCAGGAATAATAATAGTCGCCTTACCGGAAAGCTTATGAGTGCGAGCTAAAGTTTGAAGCGCATCACCAACGGCGCCGATCCAAGCATCGTCATTCGAGTAATCGTATTGAAGACGCTCGTAGACAAGCTTGTCGATTTGAAAGCCGTTACCCTGAGGGGACACATAGGCAGCGGTGACGCGACTCGCCCCGCAATTAATAATCAATCGTTTTGAATTACTCATGTATTCTGTTTCTTATAAATAGTGTTGTCGTCAAGCAGCACCACACTACTTACGGACATCGCGACGCAAGAACGTAGGCATGTCGCTGATGCGTCCAAGGTATTCTGCAGGACAAAAATAGACAGGCATCAATAAGTGCTCGTTTTGACCCGCTGCGTTTGAAGTAAATGTAGTCAGCGCCGGAAGATTGGGGATATTCGGGCTAAACGCCTTCGAACCTTTACGTGGAGGCTGAAGCGCTCCCTTCACGGACACTTCCACATAGTAGTATTTCGGCTCTTGCGACTGAATCTGATCGCGCTCAACGATCAAGCCAGGGAGATAAAAATAAACGTTATAATTTTCGCCCTTCTCCATGATGACGATCTCTAACTCAGAGGAATAATAATCAAACGTTTCGGCATACTTGCTCTCATACGCGAGATACACTTTCACTTTAATTTCTTCAACGAATCGAGAATCGCGCGCATCCGGCAGTTTATTATCACCACAATTCAATTCGATCTCCATCTGGATCCAATCATCGTCGGTCTTATTAAAATCGACTTTCTTTACCTCTACAGCCTCTTGGGCAAATGCAGTGATCGCGGAGACGATAAATATGAATATAGGGTATAAAGTTTTTTTCATAACAGTTTATGGGGAATGACTGGTATTCGTGCTGAATACGGGTATGAACCTTAGACAGTTACGTGCCTGCCAGACGTATAGCAAACCATTTTTGCCCCAGTTTACCAATTTAACGGATATTTTTCGCCCTTAATAAATATTACCAGAAAAATTGAATTGCGATTCACTTCTTCCCGCAAAATTTTCACCCCCCATGGCTTCTCCTTTACCCTACAAAATCAGCGCATTAGTCTTCGTGCAAAACACCGCTGGCGAACATCTGCTAATTCAGCGCCGCAAAGCACCGAATAAAGGCTGCTGGAGCCCAATCGGCGGCAAGTTAGATATGAGCACGGGCGAATCTCCTTACGAGTGTGCACGCCGAGAAATTGCCGAGGAAATTGGGCTGACCACGACCGACCAAGATCTACACTGCTTCGGCTATATCGCCGAAAAAAGTTATGAAGGTGCCGGACATTGGCTGATGTTTTTATTCGACTGCACCAAACGTATCGAAAAATTGCCCACCACCATCGACGAGGGACACTTCGCTTTTTATTCACGGACCGCAATCGACACCCTCGCGATTCCTGAAACAGACAAAAGCCTCGTCTGGCCTTATTACGACCAGTTCCACAAGGGCTTCATCGGGCTACGTGCCGACTGCGCCACGGACGGGCAACTGCAGATCATAGAAGAGCTCAAGCTCTAGAACTCAAAATCAACCCGCGGGCTTAAAGCTGCCCGCCTGCACCTCGACGACGGACCATGACTCCGCATCCTGCGGCAATTCCGTCCCAGTCGCGATGATCTGATAGTCCGAAGGGCAGGCTTTCCAGAACCCTGCCTTTCGGTGCGGGTCCAGCTCGCCCAACACATCGTCCGCAAGAATGACAGGCTTCAATCCGAGGCGATCATGGAAAATACGCGCCTGAGCAATCCGCAAGGCCACGCACAGACCACGCTGTTGCCCGTCCGAGGCATACTCCCTCGCACCACCAATGGATAGACACAAATTGAAATCATCACGATGCGGCCCTTTTTGAGTGGAGCCCATCATTTCGTCGCGACGACGATTCTCATGAAGCAACTGACAGTAAGACTCTACATCTCCCAAAGGCACGCTGGGCTTAAAGTCGAGTTCCGGCCCCTCCTCTGCTTCAGCAATATCAGCATACACTTTGATCAAATGCTGGCGAAGCACCTCCACCTCAGCAGCACGATGCTGCCCGACAAGCACGGCATATGGCGCTATTTCCGCCTCGAACGCAGATAGCTCTCCAGCCGAACCGCCTTTTTTCAATAAACGATTACGCTCGGCGACGCCCCGATGATAGTTACGCAGTGCATCATAATAGACGGGATCGACAGCCGAAAGTGTGAGGTCAACAAAGCGGCGGCGCTCCGCGGGAGCACCTCGCAAGATCATCAAGTCGCCCGCGCTCAATGGCACCACAGGAAAGCGCCCAATAAAATCTCCCAAACGTGACACACGCTGACCATCGAGCTGCACCTTTCGCCCTGCGGAACCAGACTGCACCTCCAACTCCGTTCGCCCCAACGACTCATGCTCCACCGAGTAAACCGCCGCAAAGCTAGACTCACCCTGCCGAGTCAGCGCAGACATGCTTTGTGTTCGGAAAGAGCGCAGCGCCGTGACCAAGCCCAAAGCCTCTAATAAATTCGATTTCCCCTGCCCATTCGCACCAACTAAAAAACTACGGTCCGCCTGCAAATCCAGCTCCGCAAAAGCAATATTACGGAAATTCTGCAGTCGAAGATAGTGGAAGCGCATAATCGACTAGATCTGTTAAATTGAAATAACTTGAGTGCCAGAATCAGCCGCATCCGACCTCAAGACCTCATGGCTTTCGCAAATCGCCACGAGCAATGCTTGCCAATCTGCTACTGCTGCATCGTAGCCCGAGCTAATGCGTAAGACTCGGCGCATGGCAGATGAGTCGACCCCCATCGCAGCCAACACATGCGATGCGCCCTCCTTGCCGGTCGAGCACGCAGAGCCAGCCGACACGTAGAAGCCACGCTTTTCCAACGCACGAATCCAGCGCTCACTCGCAAAGCTAGGCATTATGACCGAAACCGTATTGCACAAACAAGCCGCGCCATCGCCAACAACTTGAGCATTCGGTATCGCAGCTTTAAGTCCATTGATGAATTGCTGACGACCCGCTACGCTTAGGTGTCTCCCATTGGTGACTTTTAGCGCCTCCAACATTGCCATCACCCCAGCCACGTCCTCAGTGCCAGCGCGACGCCCCTGCTCTTGGGCACCTCCAAATGCGCTCGAAAACCCGCAAGCAGTCGCCGGCAAGACGAGGAAGCCCACACCGCGCGGACCACCGAATTTGTGCGCGCACCCGGTCAAATAATCACATGCGCCCAAGCCCTGCAGTGGCATTTTACCCACCCACTGTGACGCATCGCAGTGAAACGGACGTCCCTCTCGACGGCAGACCTGGGCGATCTCTGCCCAAGGATTCAGCAAGCCGGTTTCATTATTAGCTGCCATCACTGAAACCGCAGCGAGCGCACCCGTTTTTAGCAATTCTGATAAAGGTCCCACCGCCACCGCGCCCTGCGCATCCAGCGGCAACCAAGTCACACGATCACCAAAGTAATGCTTCGCCGCTTCAATCACACTCGGGTGCTCGGTCGGGCTCACGCCGACGACACTGCCTTGCGGCAAATGCTTCGCCCAATGCGCAAAGACTGCGTTATTTCCCTCCGTAGCACCGGAATTAAAAATCAATCGCTCGGGCGCCAACCCCAGCAATTCAGCCATAGCTCCACGGGCGGCTTCCAACTGCACATGCACTTGCGCAGCAGCGCGGTAAGGACTGGAGGGGTTGAGCCAACACGCTTCCGCGGCTTGGCTCCAAGTAGCCTGGGCCTCCGCCAACAGTGGCGTCGTCGCATTGTGATCAAAATAACCTTTCAAGTTCATCAACGCAGCATCGTAGTTATCATCGTGAAAGCGTCAATCGGAGCCGTAGAGAATCGAATCACTCAAGGAATACGAATCACTTGCCCGACTTTGAGCGCATTCTCACTGCGCAAACGGTCTCGATTTGCTTGATAGATATCAATCCAACGCGAAGGCGTGCCGTAGTAGCGCGAACTGATCGTGCTCAAAGTATCGCCCGACTGCACGGTATGCGTGCGAGGCACAGACGCTGGATTGGGAGTCGCGGGCGCTGTCTGGCGAGTCTGTTGCACTTGTGCGGTGGTCGTGCGCTGTTGGGTGGCATTCGCTTGCTGCGTATTTTGCACGGTAGGCACGCTACGGGCCTGCCCGACCATCGCCTGCAATTGCTGCACACGTGCCTGCGCTGCGACCAAATCACGCTTCAAGCTGTCATTCTCAAGCTTCAGATTCTTTACCAGCTCCATTAAATCGATTCGATCCAGCTCACCCTGGTAAGGTTGCGCTGGCAACTGGCGGGCAAACTCTTTTTGCGCGGTCTCAATCAACTGACGCACTTGAGACGCTTGAGGAGACTGCGGCTTAAACTGCAGGTAGCGGTCAAAATGATAGATCGCACGCACTGGATCTTTCAGCTCATCCAAGTAGATGTAACCTGCCTCAAAATGTGACTCGGGCGAATCTCGACGAGCATCGATCACGCGATGAAAGGCACTCAGCGCCTCTTCCATTCGCCCTTCACCCTTATATTTCTGAGCCAACTGATACTGTTTTTCATCCGTCTCGTTCACTAGCTCTACCCCGCTCGGAGCACAGCCGGAAAACAATCCTACCAAAAGAGCGATCATAAGAAAAGCTAGAGACAAAGACTTCATAGAACTGTGTGTTAAATCTGCACTGTTTTCCGTCAACGCTATTCGCTTTAAGCCAAGTCCGTGGATGTCTGTTCGCTCCAACAACCAAGCACAGACGCCGTCGCCGAAACCGCAGCTACAACCGCCGTTTCTGCACGTAGAACATGCGGTCCAATATGCGCCAACTTCCAACCGTTCTTGCGAAAAACATCTCGCTCCGTCGGCGACCAACCGCGCTCTGAACCGAGTGCAATCAAGGCACTGCCTGCCGCCTGCGGTAATATTGCGCTCAAGGCGCCCTCTGCTTCATAATTGTCCAAGGCAATATTCACATCCGCGCCATAGAGCGCCGAAATAGCCGACTGCAAATCAGCATGCATCGCCACATCCGGCACATGCGTGCCAAAGGACTGCTCAGTGCCTAAGCGTAAACGATCACGCCACTCATCCGTCGACCACAGACTGCTCTGCGCATACGAAGGCTCGCTCCGCTCGGATTCAAAAAAGTGCAAAGCCTGCACGCCCATGCTGGCCGCATCGAAAAGAATACGCTTAGCCGTGTGCGGGCGCGGCAGACCAATCAACAAAGTAATCGGTAATGCCGCTGGCGAAGACTCCGTATTCACTACTTCCAAAACAACCGCACCATCATCTGACAGTTCAGTCACGGACACACGCGCACGCGGTCCGTTTTCAAAACCGACAAACACCAAAGTGCCAACGACAGCGCGGAACACCTTGCGGATGTGCTGCGCCCGAAGATCCGAACCTTCCAGTCGAATCGTCTCAAAAGGTTTTTCAAATAGAATGAGATTCATGACGCATGCCAAGTATTCTGAACCCTGACTCCCGTATCCTAAATCCTGAATTAACGGCGGCGACCGAAGCGACTAGAAGCCGAATTACGCTTACGGCGAACTGGCTTGGCTGCTTCACCGGTGCGGATCACTGGCTCGTAGAAATAGTTAAAGTTCTCAAGCTTACGCTGCGGAATGGTTTGATCGATAAATTTCTCAATCGCATCGAGTTTCGCCTGCTCGTCTGGTGCGACGATCGTGGCGGCATCGCCCTCGCGCTGCGCACGACCTGTCCGACCGATACGGTGAACATAGTCTTCCGCATGCTCAGGCACATCGTAATTAATGACGTGCGTCACATTCGCGATATCGAGACCACGCGACGCAATGTCTGTAGCAACGAGGATTTTGATTTCACCCTTCTTAAACTGGTCCAGCGCTTTCGTGCGCGCCTTCTGAGGGAGGTTCGAGTGCATTGCCGCGCAACTGTAGTCACGCTCTTGCAACCAACGGGCGATACGGTCCGCGCCCACTTTCATGCGGCAGAAAATAATCATGCTGTCGATTTCCATCATCTCAATCAAAGCGATCAAGAGGTCGAATTTCTGCATTGCACCGACTGGATACACCTCGTGTTTCACAGTCTCCGCAGGAGTCAGTTTAATACCGATAGTGACTTCAGCGGGATCTTTCAGGCTCTTAGAAACCAAGCGTTTGATATCTTCCGAAACGGTTGCCGAGAAAAGCAATGTCTGACGGTTTGCACCACATAACTTAATGATACGCTGCACATCGTCGATGAAGCCCATGTCGAGCATACGGTCGACTTCATCCAACACAAGCACCTCAATCGAGCGCAGGTCAAAATTCTTCTGTTGCAAGTGATCGAGCAAACGACCCGGCGTCGCAATCACGACATCGGCACCTGCTTTAATCTCTTCGATCTGTTTACCGTAGCCAACACCACCGTGAATAAGGCAGCACTTCGGCGCACAATATTTGCCGTAGGAAGCAAACTGATCTTCCACTTGAGCCGCTAGCTCGCGTGTCGGTCCCAAAATAAGGCAGCGCGGCGCGGCGCCCTCTTTATGCCCGCCCAAACGGTGTAGAATCGGTAGCGCGTAGGCTGCCGTTTTTCCCGTGCCGGTTTGAGCAGAGCCGATGACATCGCGGCCATCGAGGATAAATGGGATTGCTCCCGCTTGAATAGGTGTCGGTGTAGTAAAACCGAATTCGTCAATAGACTTAAGGATAGACTCATCGAGTCCGAGTTCGTGAAACGTCATGTTAGCTGTGGGTGAAATGCCCGGCCAACTTTCGCATCCGGGTTCAATTTAGAAAGAAGGGAGGCTGCCCGCATTTCTTTGAAGATCAAGGAGAAAGGCAGCTAAACCCCGAGATTGTAAACTTAAAATGCATTTCTCAGCCGACATAAACACCTTAAAACGCCAAAACCTAACTTATTTATAAATTGAAAAATTAGCCGGTAGACATATTCCTTTTATTCACATAAACAATGCTCATGAAACATACCCTAAAGAAAATCATATTCAGCCTGACAGCCCTATTTCCACTTCTCGCGCAGGCAGGCTCATTCGAAGCAGTTTCAAAGCATCTCGATACTGATGGCTCATTGATCGCATATATCGATTTCGAAGGCGACGGTGCTGAGATCAGCACGAAATTTAACTCCATCTACCAAAAACTCTTAGAGGGCGGAGGCTCAATTCCACCGATACCTGTAGATTTCGACCTGCTTTTTGAAAACCTTGGCTTCAGTTCCATACAAGGAATGGGGCTCAGCTCAAAGCAACTCTCAGCCGATCTTCACCTGAATCGCTATGTGGTCGAAACGAATGGCGCACCTGCCGGACTCTTCAGCCTATACGGCAACAGCGGCGCTGAGCCGCAAGCTTTCACCGCTGCAGCCATGGTCCCAGCAGATGCCACTATCGCGGGCTGCGGTCCCGTCGACCTGAACGACCTAGTGACGACTGTTCGCACCATAATGGTGCAATTCATGGGACCAATGGGTGAAGGAATGGCAGATCAATATTTGATGATGCCGATCCCCGAATCTGAGGTGACCGCCAATGATGTTATCGCTGGGCTCAGCGGTCGCTGGGACTATGCATACAAAATGGATATGGCTGACATGGAGGCACCAAAAATCGAATTCTGGGTGCAAATCAGTGGCAGCGGGGAACTCGTCAGCAAGCTGAAATCTCTCGGCGAAAGCATGTCGATTGTATTCACAGAGGAAGCCAACGGTGAACTGATCGCTGATTTCTCCCCGATGGTAGGCGAAGACGCTCCATTCGGATTTTTCATCAAGAACACCACAAACGGCGATCTGGTGATTTACTCGGACCCGAACTGGGGCGGCTCTACAGAAGGCTCTCTACTTAAAGACGATCCAAAATTTATAAATCTAACCAAGAATTTGCCCGCGAAAGCACTTTGGTTTTCCTACTCTGGCGGCTTTGATATACTCGATACAATGAGCGAGGCAATGGAAGGTGACGAAACGATGGCACCCTACCTCGCCGCGATAATGGAAGCTGCTGATTACCTCGTAGGCGATTTCTACGAACCAGCCGCAGCCGCAGCTTACTACGATGGTGACATGTTAATCTCCGAACAATACGCAGGCTACTCGACGAAGCAGCTTGCAATGCTCGTGCCTACGATGTTCGCCGCTTACCCCGCCATGGCATTTTACGGATTCCAACAAGTAACATCTAGCATGATGGATTTGGAAATGGATTCTGAAGAAGCGGTGGTCACCAATAATTTGCGCCAAATCTCAGCAGCAGCCGACCAATACTTCCTCGAAGAAGGAAAAACTTCTGTAACCATCGAAGAGCTAGTCGGTCCGGATAAATACATTCGGGAGCTAATCCCCGTCGCAGGGGAAAGCTACGAAGGCATGATCATCACAATGGAAATGGATGAAATCAGCGTGACCCTAGAAAGCGGACAAGTCGTCTCGCTTCCTCGCTAAAACAGGCAACCACTTTCACATCAAGGCGACGCGATCTAACGTCGCCTTTTTTGTCGTCCAGCAAAAGCAACGGCTTGCACCCAAGAACAGACTCGCATAGATTCTCTGCAAATGGGTTCCACATATCGAGGCCGCATCGCACCGACGCCGACGGGGTATTTACACCTCGGCCACGCGCGGACGTTTTGGATCGCGATGGAGCGAGCGCGTGAAGCTGGCGGACAACTCATTTACCGCGACGAAGACCTCGACCCTCAACGCTGTAAGCCTGATTTCAGCGACGGTGCGATTGAAGACCTGCGCTGGTTTGGTTGCGACTGGCATGAAGGTCCGGATCGCGGCGGTCCGACCGGCCCCTACAAACAGAGTGAACGCCAAGACATGTTTCTCGATGCGTGGAAACACTTAAAGTCGGCAGGTTTTATTTATCCCTGCAACAAATCACGTAAAGATGTCGCCCATGCGACTCAAGCGCCGCATATGGACGATGACGGCGCGGAACAGATTTATCCCGAAAACTGGCGTCCTCCGATCGGCACGGGTAAACATGCACATAGCCCTGGCGATACCAACTGGCGCTTTCGAGTGCCGGACTACCTGAAGGTCGATTTCGACGACGGTCGTCTCGGACCTTGCTCTTTTGAATGTCTGCGCGACTTTGGCGACTTTCTCGTTTGGCGACGCGATGGCGTGCCCGCCTATGAACTTGCCGTCGTGGTAGACGATGCCGCCATGAAGATTTCTGAGGTCGTGCGCGGCGAAGACCTACTCATCTCTACCGCTCGCCAACTGCTCATTTACAAAGCCCTCGGCCTACAGCCACCAGAGTTTTACCACACGCCTCTGCTCTGCGACACCAGCGGCCAACGGCTCGCTAAGCGCAACCGCTCACTCAGTTTACGAGAACTCAGAGAAGCCGGTCATGAACCGGAAGCGCTACGCCAATCCGAAGACTGGTGGTCCGGCCTAGATGATTAAGCCACCCGCGCTTTGAGCTTTTCAGGGACGGCAATTACTCACAGCCTATCGCTATGGAAGAAGAACTACAGCAGCTAGAGGAACTTAAAAATAAACTGATCCTTTATTTCGTGGAAAATGGAATGCGACTACTGATGGCTATTCTGATATTGGTCATCGGCTTCTGGGTCGCGAAACGAGTCGCCAACCTGATCCTCAATATCTGTAAAAAGAAGGAGCTAGACCCCACCCTCGCGCGCTTCTTCGCTGGGTTCAGTAAGATTGTGATCATCGTGTTTGCGCTCATCATGGCGCTCAGCAAGGCAAACATAGAAATCACTCCTTTCATCGCCCTGTTAGGTGCCAGCGCCTTCGGCCTCAGTTTAGCCGTGCAAGGCCCCATCTCGAACTATGGCGCCGGCATCGTGCTCATTGTCACACGTCCTTTCGTCGTAGGCGACACACTCACACTCAATGACCTTTGCGGCACAGTCGACAGCGTTAACCTAGGTAACACTCAGTTAATCAACGAAGACGAAGAGCGTATCACCATTCCAAATCGAAAGGTTCTGGGCGAAATCTTCACCAATTCCTACGAGCACAAAATCGTAGAAGCAGTCGTCGGCATCGACTACAGTGCCGATCCGGAAAATGCGATCGAGTGCATCACCACTGCGATCCAAAAGGTCGAAGGCATTGCCACCAAACGCGCACCTGACGTCGGCATCGAAGACTTTGGCGACTCCTCGATCAATATCGGCTACCGCGTTTGGGTGCCGACCAATGCCTACCACCGCACTCGCTATAAAATAAATATGGCAGTCTTTCGCGCACTCGAAGAAGCGCAGATCACCATCCCGTTCCCGCAGCGCGATGTGCACCTGATCCAAAAGTAGTCAGCCGTTTACGGCTTGCTAAAATCCCAGTAAGATCGACACGAACGCCAAAAAGCAGCTCAAGGCCGCGCAAAATGGGCGGATCTTATTGAGTGATTTAATCGTAATTGGATACGGCACTCGCTTGGCAAAACAAACAGACAGGAAAGTGAATTGCCCCCACCACCAACTCACACCAATCAACGCGCCCAAAGCAACCGAAGGCACCACCGCCCAGCTCGGAGTGTGATTAATATAAACACCTGTTGCCAGCAAGATGGCCATGGCTGCGGGTAAACGCATCGGCATCGCAAACGACTGACTCAATGCCTGGCGAAACAAGGACATCGCTGACGGCAGCGTTTTGACATCATCCAATTGTTCGACGCGCTTGGTCCGGAAAAATTTAAAGCCCAAGAAAAGCAATACAAAAGCCGCAAATAGATGCATCCCTGGTCGTATAAAAACCAGATAACGAGCCATCATCATTAAACCGGGGATCGCTACTAGCATCCAGAGCAACTGCGAAAACCAAAACGCGAAGCCAACCGCTAGCACCTGCCGCGCGTTTCCGCACACCCCCACTTTCACTAACCACACCGTCCCGGGAAATAGCGTGAGTGACAAAATAAAACCTGCCGTGATACCTTCGATCATCTTAGTGCGATACTGAACGGTTCGCGGCGGACAAGCGAAAGAAAAGAACACTACTCAGCGTCCCAGTTAAAACCATCCATCCGATGGTCAGTGCCAAGCTAGCAGTCACCCACCCGATCAACGCTCCTAGAACGCCAAGCATCAAAAATAAGACCACGCACCATCGAGGCATTTGGTGAGTCGCGCCACGTGCTAAAGGATACAAACTGCTCGCCAACAAGACCGCGACAGCCGGCTTTAGTCCGGTGCAGACAAGAGCAGCTACACTCAAAGCTAACACTGGCAAAACATACACCTGTAAGACGGAAAAGACCGCAGGCTCCAAATCGCCCGCGGGCGGCGCATAGCGTCGCCATAAATCACGATGCCACCAGCGAGCACCCAGTAATGTAAACACAAGCACGGAGAACACCCATTGCGGCATCTCCCCCAACCCTAACACAGTAGCAAGCAAACCAAGCATTAATCCCAGCGCGGTGAGCGTGTCGTAATGCACGCGCTTCACCCGAAGCGATTGATACGCTGGCATCACGAAAAAGGACGCACCCACAATCGCACTGAGCAGCACTATCAGGAGACTCAGTAAATGAAATAAGTTTTCAAATGTGCCAACCTCGAAACCAATCGCAGGCAGTGCTCCTAGGAATAGACCATTCGCCGCAAACAATCCGCAAAGCACCGTCCGCCAAGCCAGAGGCGAGAGCTGAGCCCGAGCGGTTGCCTCGTATGACTTCGCCGTATATCCGAAGCGCTGCCATTCATGAACCAAGCCAAGCAAGGAAAACGCCCCCGGCACCCAAGCGATCAATACCGTATCCGATTCTAGCTGAACACGCGCCGAGGTCACCCCCAACTGTCCACGAGCCAAGCGCTCAACCAACCATGCACAGCCCATGCACGACATACCTTGAATCGAGAGCTTCACTTCCACAGGCGGCTCGGCTTCGGCGGACGTCTGTGCCGCTGCCACCCACTTACTAGAACCAGCGTCTGCCGCATCCAAAACCGGCGGCTCACCAACTCGGTCACGTAATGAATAAAACCCCTCCAACCCTTCATCCCGGATCAACCGATACACTTGTTCGCACCCGCCGCAGCAGAAGTCGCCATGCCCGGTAAAATCCGGATAACGTGTGCCGCAATGTTTACAAAAGATTCGCATTCTAACGCTTGAATAGTTGGATTGGTAATTGTATTGTTAAGGAATATTAATACCTTCAATAGAGATAATTTTACTAGTTTAATATTAAGCCTAATACTAGCATCGCAGATAACAACATGAGCAAGCCATACTATCAGTTATTGTATTATAGCACCGCCAACCCGGAGCTGACTGAAGATGCACTGACTGAGATATTAATGGAATCGCAAAAGCGTAATACGAAACGCGAGATCACGGGCTTACTCTTACATTCTGACGGAAACATCATTCAAATCATCGAATGAAAGAAAGAAGATGTCGAAGCACTCTTCGAGAAAATTGAACACGACAAACGCCATCGCGGTGTCTTTGTCCTCTCGCGCAAGCACGTCGAAAAGCGCGACTTCCCAGAATATAAAATGGGCTTTAGGCGCCCGGAACGTGACCTCATCGAAACACAAATTCCAGGTTTTTCAGATTTAGTGGAAAGAGGCTCAATACCCGCTAATCAGTTAGATGGTCTATCTACCCTCGTCGCCACCTTCTTAAGGACTTTTGCCCGTTCGACAGGATTGGGCACCTAAACACAACGCTCAGCTAGACTTGAGTTATCCGCCAAGATCATTTGGTGTAGGCTGGAATGACGGAAACCAAACTTTCATTACTACGCATTTTCCTGATCTACCTGCGCTTGGGTTGCATTTCCTTTGGCGGTCCCGTGGCGCATCTCGGCTATTTTAAAGACGAGTTCGTCAACCGGAAGAAATGGTTATCTGATGCCCGCTATAGCGAATTGCTCGGGCTTTGCCAATTCGTGCCAGGACCATCAAGCAGTCAACTGGGGTTCGCCATCGGCTGGCACAAAGGTGGCCTCCTTGGTGCATGTGCCGCGTGGCTAGGGTTCACCCTGCCGTCGGCGATGCTGATGATCGCGTTTGCCTACGGGCTATTCGCAGTTGGCGATACCGCCAATGCATTTATCCACGGACTATTGATCGCGGCTGTCGCAGTCGTCGCCAACGCGGTGGTCGGTCTAGGCAAAAAACTCTGCCCCGATTTACCTCGTGTGCTCATCGCGATACTCAGCGCGGTCGTCGTGTCGTTCTCGCCGAGCAGTTTGATGCAAATCGCGACGATCCTAATCGGCGCCATGATCGGCATGTTGCTTTTCAAACAATCGAACCAAGCTAACTCGAACGAACCACACACCATCATCGCAGGCCGAGCTACAGTCGCGATCGCACTACTTCTCTATACTGGTCTGCTAGTCCTTTCCATTTGCATCAACAGTAGTGACCACGACTCGATCTACGCGGTGCATTACCAAGCTGGGGCTTTGGTCTTTGGTGGCGGCCATGTTGTGCTGCCACTCCTGCAGGAAGGGCTCGTCCCCAACCTGATGACAGAGTCCAACTTCCTCGCTGGCTACAGCGCAGCCCAAGCACTACCGGGTCCGCTGTTTACTTTCTCTGCGTTCCTCGGCACGACCGGCAGCACAAACGCGCCAAGCGCACTCGTGGGGCTTGGCACACTGATCGCGATTTTCCTGCCCGGCATGCTGCTCCTCATCGGCATTCTTCCGTTCTGGAATCGCTTACGGCAACGTGTCTGGGCTCAAGCTGGATTGCTCGGTGCCAACGCCGCCGTCGTCGGCTTACTCCTCGCCGCATTCATCAATCCCGTCTGGCCGCATGGCATCCACAGATGGAGCGATTTCGCGATCGCCACTGCGGCTTTTATTGCACTCTACCGCTTTAAAGCGCCCGCATGGCTGACCGTGCTCAGCTGCGGAGTGCTCGGATACATTGTCAGCTGAGCTATCACGAAACTTAGCCACCTCTTTCCGACAAGAGACAACAAAGAACAACCTCTCGGTGAGCACTTACGCTGGCGCAGGGGCTTCACTTCCAGCTAAACCACCTTTATCATCATCCTCTTTGGCCTTTTTCTCAGCTTCAGTTTCGGGGGTTTCCTCTTCTTCTGGCTCAGGATCGGCTATGATTCGCTTCACGATCGGCGAGCGCATTTCACCATGCTCAATGATCTCCAGAACATGTTTCCCATCAATGGTTTCATGCTCAATGAGTGCCTCCGCAATCGTATCCAGCGCACTTCGATGTCCATTCAAAATTTCAAGCGCACGCGCATACTGTTCTTGAATTAAATCATGAACAAGTGAATCGATTTTCTGGGCGGTCTCTTCGCTATAATTCTTACTCGCGACCCCACCATGACCCATATAGCCACCGCTCTGACTTTCGCCAAGTGCGACCATACCAAGCTCGGACATGCCCCAATCACAAACCATGTGACGGGCTGTCTTCGTAGCCATTCGGATATCGCCTGAAGCGCCGCTAGTCACATCGCCCATGACAATCTCTTCGGCAGCGCGTCCACCCATCGTGCAGCAAATATCATTGATCAAACGACGCTTGGAGTGGTTCAAGAGATCTTTCTTCGGCATGAACATGGTCGAACCAAGACTTTGACCGCGCGGAATAATCGTCACCTTGTGAACAGGCATATGCCCGTCATCCACGATGCCTTGAATCAAAGCGTGACCGGCCTCGTGATAAGCGGTGATCTTGCGATCCTCGTCATCCATCAACTTGCGACGCTCACGACCAAAGGAAATCTTATCGCGCGCCTCATCGAGATCATCCATCTCGACAACTTTTTTATTGTAACGAGCTGCAATCAACGCGCCTTCATTCAGAAGATTCGCAAGGTCTGCACCGGAAAATCCGGGTGTATTACGTGCTACAAACTCCAGATTCACCTCTTCAGAGAGCGCGATCTTCTTAGCATGCACCAAGAGAATTTCATGGCGGCCATTCAGGTCGGGTAGATCAATCGTCACTTGACGGTCGAAACGACCTGGGCGCAGTAGCGCGTTATCCAAAACATCTGGGCGATTGGTCGCAGCAATGATGATAACACCTTCGTGCCCATCAAAACCATCCATCTCGACGAGGAGCGAATTAAGCGTTTGTTCACGCTCGTCATTTCCGCCGCCCACACCGGAGCCACGTTGACGGCCGACCGCGTCGATCTCGTCGATAAAAACAATACACGGTGCATTTTTACGTCCTTGCTCGAACATATCTCGAACACGCGCAGCACCAACACCGACAAACATTTCCACGAAATCGGAGCCACTGATCGAAAAGAATGGAACGTCGGCTTCACCAGCAACGGCCTTAGCCAGCAGCGTCTTACCTGTGCCCGGAGGGCCCACCATCAACACACCTCTTGGGATGCGGCCGCCAATACGTTGAAATTTCTTCGGGTCTTTCAAGAAGTCGACTACTTCACTGACTTCCTCTTTGGCCTCATCGCAACCGGCAACATCCTTGAATGTCAGCGCGTCTTTTTCACGAGTCAGCATCTTTGCCTTGCTCTTGCCAAAGCTCATCGCACCACGACCGGCGCTTTTCAGCTGGCGAACAAATAGGAAATAAAGCAGACCGATAATCAGCAAAAATGGCAAAAAGCTAATGAGCACATCCTGAAGCGAAGTGCTAGCGCGCTTCTCTTGGAGCACTTCACGAACCAATAAAAAATCGTCCGTGGTCAGACGACCACGGGCAGTGAAGCGAACCTTGGCAGGAGTATCGGAAGGGATTGCGACACCTTCTTCTGGATTTTCCCATACCGGGTTTTTCATTTCGCCGGAAATCACATAACCGTCGCGACCGTAAGAAGGGTCGGGCTCCATATAGCCATCGCCCTCAACAATCATGCCGTCTTTAACCGCTTCGATCAGCTCGCTGATGGTCAACTTTTGCACGTTCGAACCCGCACCTGGATTTGCAAACCAGATAGTGAGAATCGCTGCGACGATCAACAAATAGATGATCAGCACTTTGGGCTGAAAGCGTTGCGGAGGTCCGTTGCGACCGGAGTCTTTATTCTGTGGCGTTTTGTTCTCTGAGGACATTAGGCGAGTGAAGTTGGGTTTCTAGTCCGGTAAGTCAATCTAAGAGCCAATTTCGTGGTCGGGCTCAATTTCATGGTGTCTGCAGGAGGGAACCCTGGGACCCAGATGATTTTACCGGAGCTGGTGCTGACAACGGGTAGCTGCTTTCGTTCCCTTTGTGGAATATAGCGGTCGATAAACCAATCTTTTAACTTTTTAGAGCCCGGTGCGCCAATCGGATGAAAACGATCGCCCGGCTGCCAAGACCTCACCTCGAAGGTCGTATCTTTCGGTGGCACGATGTAAGCCTCCGCCCCCTGATCAATGGTGCCGGATAAAATTTTTGCGCTCAACACCTGGTCGACCTCGATCAACTCCAGACCCATAATCGCACCCGTTGCCAACAAGAGCGACGTGCCTAGCTCCAGCGTTGAGGACTCTAGGTCTCTATCCGGCTCTGCATCTGAGGCTCGCTCGATCAACAGTTGATCACCCTCGAACAGAATATAATCAGACCCCACGCTCATACGGTGGCGCTTCTTCTGCCCATAGACGGCATCAAGCAACACATCCATAGCCGGTCCACTCACAGACGATAACAGCTGATGCTGACTCAACCAAGCAGACAAGGCACGACGTGTGATGGCACGCGGACAGGCCTTCAAGGCACAGCGAGCCAACTGCGACTTTACAGAATAAGCATCCGGCAAGCGCTCGCGAGCAACCGATTCCAAAGCACGGGCATCTTCCTCGATCAATCGACGCGCCCGCGCGGCACCCGCAACCGGGTCACGATCCAAAGCCTCAATCAGCTCAGGAATCACTCTGCCACGTAGCGCATTGCGCGCAATCGACTGGTCGTCATTCGAGGCGTCCTGTTTTGACGGTATTCCAGCCGCATTTAAAGCCATCCGAATATCTCCAGAACGCAGATTGAGCAAAGGTCGCACATGTGTCGGCAAACCATCAAACCGCGCAATCGGTCTGGGCGCAGCCAAACCATCGGTCCCGCTGCCACGCGCGATCCGTTGCAACTGCGTCTCCAAAATATCATCCATCTGATGCCCCAAAGCAATACAGGGGCATCGATGCTGCGCCGCCGCTTCACGCAAAAAATCTAGCCGTAGCGCCCGCGCAGTGGTCTCCGTAAAGGCCGCTTCATTTTCTGGACGCACACCCACGACATAAGGCAAGTCGAGCACATCGGCCATTCCGGCGACGAAGGCAGCATCTTCGTCGGACGCCTCTCCACGCCAACGATGGTTGTAATGCGCCACCACCAACTCCAAGCCCAATACATCGGCTCGTCCCGCCAACAATAAAAGTAACAAAATCGAATCTGGTCCGCCGGAACAAGCCACGAGCACACGCTCCGTTTTCACACGCCGCAAAAAAGCTTCCACCTCGGGCACAAATGCATCGCCAAAGCGTTCGCTCAGTTGCCCGATGATCACAGGCCAATCGATTTTATCTAAATCTTCTGACATCCGGATAGACTATCACGCAAAATATAAAAGCGGTGCAAGCGGGAAGGCAGACTTAAGAAAAGAGTTTACCCCACCCAATTCTATATAAATACAGGAGGCACACATGGATAGCGCTCTTTTCGATTACCATTTACCCGCAGAATGCATCGCCCAGGAACCGGCAGTCACTCGTGACGCCTCGCGCCTGATGGTGGTCAACCGTGCCGACCGCACAGTCACCCACACCCATTTCGCCGCCATCGGAGAGCATTTACCGAGCAACGCCCGCCTCTTTCGCAACAACGCGGCCGTGCTCAAGGCTCGGATATTCGGCACCCGCCCCACCGGCGGCAAAGTCGAATGCCTCCTACTTCAGCCAGCCGAAGACGCCGTAACTTGGTGGTGTCTGCTTAAACCGGGTAAAAAGACTTTCCAAGGTGGTCAGTTCGGGGTCGAAGGCGAATACACCGCCGAGGTCCTAGAAGCCGGCAGCAACGGCAACTATCGCGTGCGCTTCCACCCCGTGCGCGTCGAGTCTGTCACAGATATTTCCGAGCGCCTCGGCATCATGCCGCTACCGCCCTACATCGAACGCATCGCCAACGACCCGCGTCAGACTGACGACAACGAGCGCTACCAGACCGTTTATGCCGACTACGACAAACGTGTCGCAGTCGCCGCTCCCACTGCGGGGCTCCACTTTACCCCCGAACTGATCGATGAACTGACCGCCAGCGGCGCGACCTTCCACGACCTCACCCTGCAAGTCGGGATCGGCACCTTTCACCCGATCCAAGTCGATCAAATCGAAGCGCACAACATCCACCGTGAGTGGTATGAAATACCGACCGACGCCTACCGCACACTTCAAAACCCCGAGCCCGGCCCTCGCATCGCCGTCGGCACCACCTCCGTGCGTTCGATTGAGGATGCCATGCGACGCACACAAAACGCGCCCGAAACCTGCCTCACCCCTTCCGGTTCTGTTCAGGCCGAAGCCGACATTTTCATTTTTCCACCCGCGCAGTTTGCAGCGGTCGATGGCTTGATTACCAATTTTCACCTGCCGAAATCGACACTCTTGTGCCTTGTTTCCGCCTTCCTCACTCCTGGGTCGGAAGATGGGATTCCTTGGTTAATGGAACTTTACGCCGAAGCCATTGCACACAAGTATCGATTTTATAGCTATGGGGATGCGATGCTCATCCTCTAGAATCTGACTTTGTAACAATAATTTCTGGAATAAGCGCCCCGACGGACAACTCACATGGACACTGACATACCATCAACATTCGAAGACATCGTGAGTGCTTACTACCAACCGCTCTATCGTTTTGGCTATAGCCTAGCTAAAAACGAGCACGAGGCGGGCGACCTTGCCCAGCAAACCTTTTTCATTTACGCCGAAAAAGGAAGTTCTTTGCGCGATAAATCCAAGGTAAAATCTTGGCTCTTCACCACACTCTACCGCGAGTTTCTGCGTCGCCGCCGCAAGGATGGCCGCATGGACCACTACGAACCGGAAATGCTGGAAACCGTCGGCGGCTCCGTCGAGCCACACATCCGCCGCACCACAGATGCCAACCTCGCCGTCGAAGCCCTTGACGAAGTCGACGAAGTTTACCGCCAACCACTTTCCCTCTTTTACATGAAAGATCTTTCCTACAAAGAGATCGCCGAAGTTCTGGATGTGCCCATCGGCACCATCATGTCACGCCTCTCCAGAGGTAAAGCCCAACTCCGCGATATTTTTAAACGCAAGGAAACTGAAACTTCCGAAAACGCCCTTTAAGCCATGGACCGCGCCGAAGCACAAAATATTCTCCAACTCTGCCGCCCCGATAACGAGGCCGACCGCCAATATCCACTCATCGCGGAAGCCCTTGCCATGCTCGAAACCGACGCCGAACTACGCGCATGGTTTGAGGAGCAACAGGCCTTTGACGCCGACATTGCTGCACAGTTCGAAGCAATCACACCTCCCGCAGATCTCAAAGTATCGATCCTGGCGGGCATGCGCGCCCATCAGGTTCATGCAGAGCCCGAGGCAACATCTGAAACGATCGTGCAGACCTCGCAAGCATGGTGGCGCAACCCGTGGCTCGGCATCGCCGCGCTCTTCGTCATCATGATGGTCATCATGAGCGCACCAGGCGGCAACCAAGACCAGCAACTTGCGGTAAACAATCCCGCCCTCAGCGGTCTCCCGCCAGTCATCCCCTTTCTTTCCGATAAAATCGACGGCTTGAAAGCATGGCAGTTTGACAAGCGCAACAGCGATGCCGCCCAACTGCAAACTTACCTAGCCAGCACCGGTTCGCCCTCACCTAGCCTCTGCGATCAGCTCGCCAATACGCCGACTATCGGTTGCGTGACCTTCAACTACAATGGCACAAAACTCAGCATGATTTGCTTTAAGGATGGAGAGGTGTATCATCTCATCACCGCCGACAAGGCGAACTTCCCTGACACATTATCCACTCAGCCCGAAGTCTTTGAGCTCAACGACAAAGCCTTTAAAATCTGGGTGGAAGATGATCAGGTCAACATCCTGACCATTCATGGAACGAAAAACGACATGCCTGAATTCATCTAAGCCAAACCATACTATATGAAAAAAATTCTCTCGATCACTGTAGCATTCGCCCTTGCCACACTCACATCATTCGCCGACCAAACAGCCAGCGCGAATTTCGAAACCTACAAAATCGATCAAGGTCACTCTTCCGTAAAATTTAGCATCCGCCATTTCGTCGCAAAGACGACCGGCAACTTCGGTGAGTTTGAAGGCACCCTCAGCATCAACCGCGACGACCTCACTCAGAGCCGTATCGAAGCAACCATCAAAATTCCTTCCGTCGACACCGATAGTGTAAAACGCGACGCGCACCTTCAAAAGGACGACTATTTCGATGCCGAAAAGCACCCTGTAATGTTGTTTAAATCCACCAAGTGGGCAGCAACGAAGAAAGAGAACCACTTCACGGTAATCGGCGACCTCACAATCCGCGATATTACAAAATCCGTCACCCTCGACGTCGAACTACTCGGCTTCGGCGAAGGCATGCGCGGCGCCTATCTCTCTGGATGGGAAGCCACCACCACGCTCGATCGCACCGAATGGGGCATCACCGGCGGACAACCTGCCGTCGGCAACGAGGTAGATGTGACGATCAACATCGAAGCGATTCGTCAGGAGCAGTAGTTCGAAGAGACAGGCACCACTGTCCGTTTTTCCGATAATTTTGCCTGATTCACTTGCCAAAATGTGGAACCGAAATTGCTATCTTAGTTCAAAGAACAACGAATCCAATTACACACCATGACACTCATCTTTTTTATCCTCATACCCATCGTAGTCGGCCTCTGGGCCCAGATGAAAGTAAAGAGCGCCTATAATAAATACATTCAAGTGCCTTCCCGCGGTCGCATCACTGGCCGCGAGGCCGCCCGCGCCGTAATGGAAAGCGCCGGCATCTACGACGTCGAAATCGTCGCCTGCCACGGCACACTCACCGATCACTACGATCCGACCAATAAACGCCTCGCCCTCAGCGAAGCCAACTACCGCGGCAGCAGCTTAGCCGCCCTCGGCGTCGCTGCCCATGAAGCAGGTCACGCCATCCAGCACAAACAGGAATACGCGCCACTCAACCTGCGCATGTCACTCGTGCCCATCACCGGCTTTGCCTCACAATTTTTACCCGTCATCATGTTCGGCGGCTTCTTCTTTGGATATGGTCCACTCACGATCAATCTCGGAATCATCGTTTACTTGATCCTGACGGTCTTCCAGCTCGTCACTCTGCCCGTCGAATTCGACGCCAGCAAGCGCGCTAAAGCTCAACTCGTCGGCCTCGGTATCGTCGATCAAGACGAACTCATCGGCGTCAACAAGACCCTCGACGCCGCCGCCTACACTTACGTCGCCGCCTTCGTCAGCAGTCTCGGCTGGTTGCTTTACTTCCTGTCGAAGCGGTAAAACAAGCCAACAAACCTTTACCACAGCCCGATTCGCTAAGAATCGGGCTGTTTCGTTTTACAAGCTTTTCATCTATTTACAGTGGATAAATAGGCTAAACTCCCTATGTTCCACATCTCTACCTACTTGTTATATGCCACTATCTCCCAAAGTTTACCCCCTCTGCGTCAGCTTGTGCTTGCTACTCGCGCAAGCAGCTAGCGCGATCATATTTCCCTCAGGCGATAACGCCAAAAACCAAACCCCACCTGATACCGAACGGACTGATATCTTCAATGCAGTCGGGCGTAGTGTGAACACTGGAACCGGCAGTGGCAGTGCTGTTTACCTCGGAGGTAAATATGTTCTAACCGCCAACCATGTGAATTTGCTCAGCAATATTACTTTCGATGGTTCAACTCTATACAAAAGGGATACCGCCTTCAGTCCGCGTCAAGTTAGCGACACGGATCTCAAAGTCATTAAACTAGAGAAAGTCCCTACAGGTTTAGTCGGGGTGACTCTCAACACCAGCATATCAGATTTCAATAAAACCGGAACCATTGTCGGATGGGGGCGCGGTCGATCTACTTCAGATACCGACGGCAGTAATGGCTGGACATGGGGGAATTCTACAACTGAAGCAAAGCGTTGGGGGACGAATGCCATCACATCAGCTGCGATTTTCCCCAGTTACGGAGACACAAATGGCAACACATACACCAACACACCTGTATTAGTCACTATTTTAAATTCTGGATTAGGTGTAAATGACGATGAAGCCGCAGCGGCATACTTAGACTCCGGCGGGGGCATCTTTGCAAAATTCGGCAATGAGTGGCGTCTGATCGGACTAACCATCCTCTCCAGTAACCCCAGTAATTTCAATAATACGGACCAAAACTACTTTGTGCGAATCAGCACCTACGAATCTACCATCCAAGACGAAATCCCTGACACCAGCGTCTATGCAGACTGGAAAGTCGATCACAGCCTCTACGGTGCCGACGCGCTCGATGACGCCGACACTGACAGCGACGGAATCGGTCAGCTCCAGGAGTTTGCCTTCGGTGGCGACCCGAACGTCAACGACATCAGCATCCTACCCACCTTTGAGCTAGTTGAAGATGGCGGCAGCTCCTATCTAGAACTCTCAGTCACTCGCCCTATCGGGCTACAAGACATCACTTACACGCCCAAGACGACCACTGACCTAAGCAGCTGGCCGAGCGACTCCACTGGCATCGTCGATGACAACCCAACACCTGTCGACAATCTCGACGGCACCGAAACACTTACCTACCGCCGTAGTGGAGCAGTCGCCAGTGCTGATGCAGCCTTCATACGAGTCGACGTTTCAGAAACACCATAAAGGCTTGACGGGATAACGCGGGGCAGCATTAACTTCGCGTTTTTTATGAGTCGGGCCGTAGCGCAGTCTGGTAGCGCACTTCGCTGGGGGTGAAGGGGTCGCAGGTTCAAATCCTGTCGGCCCGACCATGAAAA
>JANQXM010000069.1:38771-51723 GCA_030729385.1 Opitutales bacterium
AATTTCAAATCTTCCGTGATGAATGTCGGAGGCGATGAACCTTGGGAACTCGGCAAAGGCCGCAGCGCAGATCGCGTCTTCGACGAAGGCAAGCATCGCGTGTATCTGGACTACATGAAACAAGTCTTTGCTTTGGCAGAGAAGCATGGTCAGCAAGCTCAGTTTTGGGCAGACATCATTCTCGAACGCCCAGACCTTGTTACAGAATTACCGAAATCGGTCACTCCAGTCATTTGGGGCTACGAGGCGGATTCGCCGTTTGATGAACAATGCAAAACAGTAGCAGAAGCTGGTTTCGCCAACAATTTCTACGTCGCTCCGGGCGCTGGTAATTGGAATTCCTTTGGCGGACGCTTAGATGTAGCGCGTGCCAACATTGAACTCGCCGCCCGCGCAGGACATGCCAATCAAGCAAAAGGACTACTCCTGACTGCTTGGGGCGACAACGGCCACCATCAACCGTGGCCCACCCTCTTCCCTGCGCTCATCTTAGCTGCTTACGCGGCTCATGGCGAATCGATCGACGATGCCGCGTTAGCCGAAAACATCGATCAGTTGTTCTACTCAAACCGCCCCAAGGGGCACGGTGCGGTGCTCTGCGCGCTTGGGCATATTGATAAATTACTGCCACAACCGGCACCTCCTAGCAGCTTCCTTCACGCCGCGTTCTTCGCCAATGATTCCAAAATCGAAGACCTTTCGGAGCTCACTTACTCCGCCGACGTCGAAGCCACCCTCGACGCGCTCGATGCGATTCACGCAACTGGCCTCGACCCTGAAATACTACTGGGTCTCGACCTCAACCGATTCGCCGCGGAACGGTGCCTAGGAGATACGACGACGCACTCGCTCAATGCCTTGAAAAAGCGCTTCACCCACCTCTGGCGCCTACGCAGCCGAGAGGGAGGGCTGGCTGATAGCCTGAATGCGTTCAGCTACAAGTCCTAGCCAATCAATCGCAACAAAGTCCATTGCATCCTGTCAGAATATTGGTCAACTAGACGACGCTTCCACATGATCCGACTCATCCATCGCTTACAGCTATTTTGCCTGCTAACACTCGCAACCGCCAGTATCCTTCATGGTCAGAACCGCGAAATCCTTGCCGAATATCGGATCGGGATCATGGGACGCGACCAAGAAGATGCCATTTACCAAGCCGCCCACTTGGGCGCACAAGATGCGGCACGAGAACTCAGCCACAAATATTCAATCGATGTGGAGCTGCTAGTCTACACACCCAACCGAGAACAAGGCGCCAATCAAATCACATCGATGGCTGAGCTTTTCATCGAAGAGGCCGACGGCTTTATCATCAGTCCCGCCAACCCGAAAGCCATTGGACCCGCGATCGAATTTGCCATCGAGCAAGGTCAAGAAATTGTCTTTTTCGAACGTAACCTCGAAGGCGCCACTCCGCTCGCCTCGATCATCGCAGACGAGAAGAAAGCCGGGCAGCTCGCCGGAGAAGCCATCCTCAAAGAGTTACCCACCAAGGGCCGTGTCGCTATCCTCACGAGCGTAACACCTGACGCAGGTCTCAAAGATCGGCTGGACGGTCTGCGCAGCACACTTGGCTATCGACGCATCGAAACAATCGTTACCTGCGAACCCAACTACCTCTCCGCCATCGAATCAATTCGGGCTGCCGAGGAAGCCGACCGAAACGATTTGATCAAAGGCTGGGTGTTTTTAGACGACTGGCCACTTCTTGGAATGCCTGCCTTGCCTTGGAAGCCGAATTCATTACCTGTCGTGGCCATTCAATCCTCGCCCTCAGCTTTTATGTATATCGATCAAGGTTATGTCGATGCGTTGGTCGTGCACCCCTACTATAAATGGGGCTATCTCAGTGTCGAAACCATGGTTAATAAACTCTTCAATAAAGTCAGTCCCGAAGACCCGAACATCCTCACTGAGCCACGCGTAGTCGACTGGCGGAATGTAGACAGCTACCGCGAAAGTTGGAAAACATGGCTAAAGTAACCACCCTGACTTGAGCAAAATGCGAATCTGTATAGATTACTATTGCCGCACAAATACGCCCCACGATTAATTATTAATATGAAGTTTTTAAAATATCACGCACTCGGTAACGACTACCTCGTTCTCGACCCCGAAGAAGCCCCAGAGCTCCCTGCAACAGACGATACTATTCGCATCTGCCATCGTAATTTTGGTCTCGGTTCCGACGGCATCCTCTATGGTCCCCTACCAACAGAACGCGCAGACTTCGGGCTACGCATTATCAATCCAGATGGCTCCGAAGCAGAAAAAAGCGGCAACGGTTTGCGCATCTTTGCCCGCTACTTATACGACACTGGTAAAGTTCAAAACGAAGCGTTCACCGTCGATACATTGGGTGGTATCGTGACTTGCGAGATCGGCGAAAATGCCGAACTGATCACGATTGATATGGGGCAAGTAAACTTTGCCATGGACCACATTCCAGTCGATGGACCGGAGCAATCCGACCACAACATCGGTCAACAAATTACAGTAAACGGCACAAACTACACCGCTTACATCGCCGACATCGGCAACCCCCACTGCGTCGTCCCGCTACCTGAAATATCAGAAGAACTCGCCTGTAAGGACGGCGCCGCACTTGAAGTGCACCCTCAATTTCCAAACCGCACCAATGTGCAGTTCCTCAAGGCAATGGATCGCAACAACATTCAGATTGAGATCTGGGAACGTGGCGCAGGCTACACTCTAGCCTCTGGCTCCAGCAGCAGCGCGGCCGCCGCAGTCGCACACCGTATCGGTCTCTGCGATCGCGATATCACCGTCCACATGCCAGGCGGCAAAATTCAGATCCACATAGGCGATGATTATGCCATTCGCATGGCGGGCCCAGCCACCCGTGTCGCCACAATGGAATTCGACAGCGAAGCCCTCGGCTTCGTGGTGGATAACAGCTGATTATTTCACTGCAGGCTGGTGCTGACTCATGCAATGAATCGCGCCGCCTTCGTGTATGATATCGCAGCAATCAAAGCCCACGATTTCGCGCCCGGGGAAACAGTCGCCAATAATTTCTAGTGCCTGTTCATCGCTCGTGGGCTGACCGTAGGTTGGCACGAGCACGGCTCCGTTGAGCACCAAATAGTTCATGTAGCTCGCGGCCAGCGGTTCGCCATCTGCCATGATCGGCTCGGGCAATGGCAACTGCACAGAAGCAAAGGGCCGACCTTCGGATGTTGTGAACGCTTGAATACGCCAAGTGTTCTCCAGTAAGGCTTCGGCATTCTCGTCCATCTCAGCAGATATTTCCGCAATCAAAATTCCATCCTCTTTAAAGAAGCGGGCCAAATTATCGATATGCCCATCGGTGTCATCGCCAACCAAGCCATCTTTTAACCAAAGCACTTCATCGACACCGAGCCCCGATGCTAATCGTGAGGCAATCCCCTCTTTTGTGGTGGCTCCATTACGATTCGGGTTCAGCAACACCACTTCGGTAGTCAAAATCTGGCCAGCTCCATTGCTTTCGATCGCGCCGCCTTCCAGCACTGTATCAAACGCAAAACGGCGCAGCCCAAGCTTCTCCGCCATCCAAGCTGAAGCACGATTGTCTTTCGATTGCAGCGGAAACTTATTGCCCCAGGCATTATACTGCCAATCCGTGAGGCAAACACTGCGCCCATCTTCACTGAGTAAAAACAACGGCCCAAAATCACGACACCAGACATCGTCCGTCTCGTAATCAAAGAGCTCCACGGCGCTATGATCACCCGCCTGCACCATCAATTCGATGAGTTTAGGCTGAGCCGAAACTGGGCATAGAACACGCACTGTTTGAAAGCGCGCGGCTAAAACATATAGCGCTGCCAGCTGCTCTTTCACTTTAGCATTCCGCTCCCCCCACAGATCCGTGCGAGTGGGCCAAGCGAACCAAACCGCTTCTTGCGGCTCCCATTCAGCAGGGAAGCGATAGCCTAGTTCTTTCGGTGTGCGGTGCGCCATAGTTAGTAGAAGTATGACGCGATGAATTACTCGTCGTCAATCATCCGACGCGTCAGACCGGAAAAACTATCGATCCGACGATCTCTAAAAAATGGCCAAATCCGACGCATGTCCTCCAATGCCTTCAAATCGCAATCTGCTAGAACAATGGCCTCATCGCTCACAGGCGCACGCTCAACAATTTGACCGTAAAAATCGGCGACAAAAGACTGCCCCCAAAACTCGGTCTCGCCTTCGGTTCCAGTGCGATTGACTGCCGCCACATAACAACCGTTTGCGACGGCATGACCACGTTGCACCGTTTCCCAGGCCGTATGCTGCGCTTCGCCGAGTTCGGCTTTTTCTTCCGGCAACCACCCAATCGCGGTCGGGTAAAAGATAATTTCAGCGCCCGCCAAGGCTGCCATGCGAGCCGCCTCCGGATACCATTGGTCCCAGCAAATTAGCACGCTAATTTTACCAAACTTAGTATCCCAGACTTTATACCCAAGGTCGCCTGGCGTGAAATAAAACTTCTCCTCAAAACCCGGGTCTTGCGGGATGTGCATCTTGCGATACTTGCCGAGATACGTGCCATCAGCGTCAATCACAGCCGCGGTGTTGTGATACACACCTGAAGCACGGCGTTCAAAAAGTGCGGCAATGATGACGACACCTAGCTCACCAGCGACTTTCGCCAACACATCTGTCGTTGGTCCAGGGATCGGTTCGGCGAGATCGAACATCTCGGTATCCTGCGTGCGACAGAAATACGGCGTATTGAACATCTCTTGCGTGCAGATCACCTGCGCACCGCCAGCCGCTGCCTCACGAATACGAGCAATCGTGTAATCAAGGTCTGCAGCTTGCGAACCTTGCTCACGACCTTGGATTAATGCGATACGGACCTTGCGCGTTGTTGCAGCACTCATGGCAAAAATAACGGCGGCCCCGTGAGAAGCCGCCGTAAAAAGGATTAATAGACAACTTTGTTAAGCGGATACTCGATAATGCCCTCGGCACCTCTCGCTTTTAGCTCGGGAATCAACTCACGGACGATCTTTTCATCTAGGATCGTGTCGATCGCGACCCAATTTTCATCAGTGAGGCGATTGATTGTTGGATTACGAAGCGCCGGAATATTAGCAAGCACATCATCAAGTTTCGACTTTTCGATGTTTAGCTTTAGACCCACCTTACTGTTCGCTTCCAGCGCGGCTTGAAGCAGCATCGCGATATTCTCAATTTTCTTACGCTTCTCTGGATTCTCCCAAGCTGCCTTATTGGCAATCAATACAGTGTTTGTATATAGCAATGTATCAACGATACGAAGCTTGTTAGCGCGAATCGAGTTACCGGTCTCAGTGAGGTCAACAATCGCATCAACGAGGTCAGGGACCTTGACCTCGGTAGCGCCCCAAGAGAACTCCACTTCAGCGTTCACGCCATTATCCTTCAAATATTGACGCGTGATATTGACCACCTCTGTCGCGATACGCTTACCTTCTAGGTCCTTAACGGACTGCACTGGCGAGTTTTCAGGAACAGCAATGATCCATTTTGAGCGCTTATTCGAAGCGCGGCTGTAAACCAAGCTGCAGACTTCGACAACATCAGAGTCATTCTCACGAACCCAATCTTGGCCAGTCAGACCGCAATCGAAGTATCCATGCTCGACGTAGCGACTCACTTCTTGAGCGCGCACGAAGCGGCCGTCCAGCTCAGGATCGTCAATCGAAGGACGATAGGAGCGGGAGCTCACGGAAATATTAAAGCCAGCTTTGCCAAAAAGCTTAATCGTGGAGTCTTGGAGACTCCCCTTAGGCAGGCCTAACATGAGTAATGGTGTGCTATCCATCCTCGCAAACCAGCGACAGGAGCGCATGGGGACAAGAACAATTTTCGTCAAACAAGCTGGAATCGCTCGAAATAAGGAATTGTAAAGAAATTATAAAGTGCCCAAATTGGCTCAGCATCTAACTACTTATAGAATTATGGCGAATATCCAACCACTCGAAGCCGGACAAACAGCCCCTACCTTTACTTACGTAGAAGGAGGTCGTGAAGTGTCTAGCAGTGACGTTCAATCGCCCCACCTACTCTATTTTTACCCTAAAGACGACACCCCAGGCTGCACTAAAGAGGCTTGCGCCATTCGCGATGCTTGGTGCCAGTTCAAAACCGCCAAGCTAAAGGTGGTTGGTGTCAGTAAAGATCCCGAAAGCTCCCACGAAAAATTCCGCCAGAAATACCAACTCCCTTTCCCTTTGATCGCAGATACAGAGCTCGAACTCGCTAAAGCCTACGGTGTTTATGGCGAAAAGCAGTTCATGGGCCGCACATACGACGGCATACACCGTATCTCCTTCCTCATTTCCCCAGAAGGTAATATCCTTAAAACCTACCCTACAGTTAAACCAGAACTACATGCCGCCGAAGTGCTCCAAGATCTTACGACTCTGACAACATGAATACTACCCCGACACCAAAGCCACTAATCATCGTCGCAGAGGACGAGAAAGATCTCGCTGCACTCATTGCGACACAGCTTGAAATTGCGGGCATGCAGAGCCAAGTCTGCCACGAAGCCGGACACGTCGAACGCTTCCTGAAGAATAATTTCGCGAATCTACTCTTACTCGATGTTCACTTGCCAGACTCAACAGGGTTCACCTTGATGGCCGAACTGCGCAAGAATAACATCGATATCCCGGTTATCTTTCTGACTGGCGAAAACGCTGAAGTGCAAAAAGTCAAAGCACTCGAAATGGGTGGCGACGATTATATCACTAAGCCATTCGGCTTTCCTGAGCTGATTGCTCGAATCAATGCAGTCCTTCGTCGCGCAGAAACCGTCAACGATGGCAGCATCACTAAGAATGTATCGACCCATGACGAACCCTTCCAATTTTGCGGGGCCGAGGTCAATCCACAGCGCCTTGAGGTCACTTTCCCGGATGGTGAGGCTGAAAGCATCGGGCGTAAAGAGCTCGGGATCTTCGTTTACTTAGCCGAACATCCAAATTCTGTGCTGACGCGGAAAAACTTGATCCATGCGGTCTGGGGCATCCATGCCGACGTGCGCAGTCGCTCACTCGACCAATACATCGTAAAAATCCGCGACCTCTATAAGCGGCACGAGCTCAGCTTAGATGCATTCCGCACCGTTCACGGCGTCGGCTACATCTACGATGTTAAAGAGCCAGAGTGATTGAAGACAGCAGTGTAGCGATCCCCCTCGCGCACGGCGAAGCGTCGCTCCCCACTAGGTGATCCAGTCAAAGGAAGCATGGGATTCGAGTTCATCAACTGTTGTGTAGCCCAACAAAACCTTCTTCAGCCCATCGTAACGTAACGGGCGATAACCGACCTTCTTGGCCGCAATGGCGAGTGCTTCATCACTTGCTCGGTTGCTAATCAAGGAACGCATCTCTTGAGTCACCAATGCCATTTCATGGAAAGCAATTCGACCGTGATAACCAGTATTCCGGCAATGTGAGCAACCGCGACCATCATAGAACACAGGCGTTACTGACACCTGATCCATGTCGTCAAAATAGCGATTCAAGACCTCCGGATCGGGCGTATAGGAACGCTTACAGTTGTCGCAAATTCTAGCAGCCAAGCGTTGCGCCACCACCGCCAAAATCGACGGCGCCACCATGTAAGGTTCGATACCTAAATCTACCAGACGAACCACCGCTTGAATCGCGTTATTCGTGTGCAATGTAGAAAAGACTAAGTGCCCGGTCAGCGCAGCCTCTGTCGCGATTTTGGCGGTTTCAAAATCACGAATCTCTCCAACCAAAATCACGTCGGGATCCTGCCGCAAGAGGGAACGCAATAAATTGGAGAATTTTAGCTCTATCTTGTTATTCACCTGCGACTGAATGATCCCATCCATTCGCGTTTCGACCGGATCTTCAATCGTGCAAATATTCACCTCGGGGGTGTTAATCTCATGCAGAGCGGCATAGAGCGTGGTCGATTTACCCGAGCCAGTCGGCCCCGTCACAAAAATCATTCCGTTGGGGCTGCAAATCACACGCTTGAATGGCTGTAGCATCGTTTGCGACATCAACATCTGATCCAAGGTCCGGAAGTCACGTTTACCGGTCAGCGCTAGAATACGTAACACTAGTTTCTCGCCAACAACTGTAGGAATGACCGATACACGAAAATTCACACTTTCAGAGCCTAATGGCAGTGAAAAGCGACCATCCTGAGGGAAACGACTTTCGGAAATATCGAGCTCGCAGAGAATTTTAATGCGAGACTTCAAAGGCGCATGCAACGCTGCTGCGATCGTGAAGACGTTCTGCAGCCGGCCATCGATCCGGAAACGAATATTCGTCACATCCTTTTGCGGCTCGATGTGGATATCAGATGCACGGTTCTTAATCGCGAGGAGTAGAATCGCCTCCGACAAATTAATAATCGATCTCGACTCGCTCAGCTCTGCCAGCTTCTCGGGATCAAAATTTGAAAGCACTTCACCCTGACTCTTCTCAAGTTGCTCAATCAACTCATGAACACTTTTCTCCGAACTGTAGTGCAGCTCAATCGCATCGACCACTTCACCGCTTAAACAAAAAACAGCGCTGACGTCCTTGTTTGCGATGGCGGAGATTCGTCCGATCAATGCGGAGTCATGCGGATTCGGCATCGCCACCGTGAGCGCACCTTCGATCTCGTAGAGCGGCATCACGTTCCCCTTGCTCGCAATCTCTTTCGGGATACAAGAAATCGCGTCTTCACTAATGATCGTCGAAAGCGGATCTACGTAAGCAGCTTCAATGTAATCGCTCCAGATCCGGCAAGCGATGGGCTTGTCCACGATATCTTCTTCGATCAAATACTCGATTAAATCCAATGTGCCTTCATCCGCATTGAGCAAGGCGCGCTCATAAACCTCGTTTGAGATTAAAACGTGTTGCTCTAGTAACTTCTCGCGAATGTTTAGGCTCATGATTTCTTAATCTTCTTATTACTTTTTTTGAACATCTGACTAATCTCTTCCGCATCGATTAGTTCGCGCCCCATTATGGAATGCTTACGTTCCTCAACAACCTCATCCATCATTTCACGATATGAATAACGCACCTCTTTGACCGCGGAAGAGGATGTATCAGGCAGGGGGGTATCGTGGTCTTCGCTCATAGTTGTCAGGGTAATTACTTACTCCCAGATTTCGTCGATTAATTCTTGTAGAGTTTCCATCACCGCTTCCTTGGGGGTGTCTTTACGGATATAATGAGAAGCGCCGAGCTCAACACTACGCTCCACTGCTTGGCGTGAGGCGACAGAAGTCGTCATCACCACGACCGCTTCCTCATCGATGGTCATAATCTCCTGCAATGCTTCCATGCCCTCCATTACCGGCATATTGACATCCATCATCGTCAGGTCAGGCCTCCATCGCTTATAGAGCAACACAGCTTCTTTGCCATTCTTCGCCTCATAAAAAGTAGTAAAACCAATCGATTTGAGGATCAGTTTTATATACATCCACAAATGTGGCTCATCATCAACTATCAAGGCGGAATCGGGGCGGCTCATATGGACATCTTTAAAGGCAAGCGAGGCATGTCGAGCATGAAAGGCATCTATTGACCTAGACGCATCTGCCGCTCAATTTACACTCCGTGTTTGAAAACCTGACTCTAATCGACGGACTGATCGTCCTGCTATACTTTGCGGCCGTCCTCGGCATTGGTTTTTTTCACTCACGCAAGAGTGGTAGCTCAGAAGACTTTATCACTGGCAGTCGACAAATGCCATGGTTGGCAGTGCTCGGTTCACTCGTCGCGACCGAAGTCAGCGCAGCCACTTTCCTAGCCACACCAGGTGCCGGATTTTCTGAGAACATGAGCTATCTGCAAATGGGCATCGGTTCGATTCTCGCCCGCTGTTTTATCGCCTTCGTCTTCCTCGGCGCCTTCTACGCGGCGGACAGCCTCACGATCTACGACTACCTAGGAAAACGCTTCGGCAACCGAACACGCTACGCAGCCTCCGCATTTTTCATTGTCACCCGACTCCTTGCCTCCGCCGTGCGTCTGATGATCGCATCTACCGGGCTGAGCATGATTCTAAACATCCCATTCGTCTGGTGCTTGGCGGCCTTCACCTTGATTGCGATCATCTACACAGGCAGCGGGGGCATACGCGGCATCATCTGGACGGATGTGTTGCAAGCAGTCGTTTTCATTAGCGCAGGCCTCGTCTTGATAGGATTTATCATCCACAGCATCGGCTGGCACACCATCATCGATATCGGCAACGCTAATGATCGCTTCGAGATCTTTCGTTTCACGTCAACCGCGGACGGAGGTAGCTTCGCATGGCTCAACGACCCCAAACTATTCTACATTGCGGTGCTATTCGGCTTCATCAGCACCACGGCAGCATTCGGCACCGACCAAGACCTCACCCAGCGCATGTTGACCTGCAAAAACGTCAAGTCCGCGCGGCGTAGTGTCATTCTAAGCGGATTGGTCTCCATTCCGGTCGCCGCGCTCTTCCTCTTTGTTGGCATCGCCCTCTTTGCCTTCTACCAAGTCCATGGCGACGCTGATTTACCGCAACGCATCAATGATGGCGTCAGTGTCGTCATGGCGGACAAAGTCTTTCCATGGTTTATCGGGCATGAGCTGCCATCCGGACTGCGCGGGCTGCTCCTCGTGGGCGTCCTAGCCGCCGCAATGTCGAGCCTCGACTCTGCCATGGGTGCCCTCAGTTCCTCTGCGCTGGTGGACCTCTATCGCCCCATCGTGCCAAAGCACCTGCAGAGCCTCCCGGACCTATGGGTTTCAAGAATCTTCGTTGTCCTCTTCGGCCTCATCCTTTCGAGTGCCGCTTGGGCGCTCAAAGATGCCGAGGGCTTCCTCTGGCTCACCTTTCAAATCGTCAGTGTCACCTATGGCGCACTGTTAGGCGTATTCTTGCTCGGACTCCTCACTAAACGCGGCGCGGATAGCCTCAACTGGATCGCCATGGTCAGCGGCGCCCTACTCTGCTCCGTGCTGCTTGCCCTGATCAAGCTAGGACACATCCCACTCGGCTGGACATGGCTCATCGTGATCGGCACCGCATGGACATTTGGCGTCGGCGTCTGCGTGCAACAAAAAGCCCCGCAGTCAAATGACGAACGGGGCTTTGGAAATTAATTAAAACTCAGCTTATTTCTTAGCTGCACAGCAAGGTGCAAGCGGTGCAGCAGCCTTTTCGGCTTTAGCTTCATCTGCTTTTGTGCAGCAGGCTTTTTCACAACCTTCTGCGCAGGCTTTCTTTGCAGCCTTCTTTTCTTTAGTGCAGCAGGCTTTTTCACAACCTTCAGCGCAGGCTTTCTTTTCAACGTGAGCGTCACCAGTGCCGCAAGTGCCGCAATGAGCGTTTGCTGTGAGGGCCGCAGCGACCATAAGGAATGGAATTAGTAATGTTTTCATAGACTTAATATGTATTAATGTTGGATTGAGAGATTTGACTCGAACTATACTACTGATTGAGTCCGTCGAATCGCGCGAACTACTTCTAAGAGACAACGACTATCGCTTTATTCCATAAAATTTCAAGTTTAGCTACTATTTATGTTACCTTGGTTCCAAGATGGGAAATTCCCGCTCTATCTGGCCCCGATGGCTCGGTTTACCGACATCGTGTTTCGTCAGATGTGCAAAGAACAGGGGGCTGATGTCATGGTCACCGAGTTTGTTCAGGCAGATGCGCTCAACCGTGATGACCCAAAACTATGGGAAACGGTCGATTTTACCGATGCCCAGCGTCCGATGGGTGTGCAAATATTCGGCTCAAACCCGCAGTCCATGGCGACCGCAGCACGCCTAATCTCCGATCGACTGCAGCCGGACTTTATAGACATCAACTTTGGTTGCCCAGCTGACCGCGTCATTTGTATGGATGCCGGCTCTTCTATGCTGCGCAACCCAAAGAAACTAGGTATCATCACTGGAGCAGTGGTCAAAGCAGTGCCGGAAACCCCCGTAACTGTCAAAATCCGCACTGGCTGGGACGACGATACCATCGTCGCCAAAGAAGTGGGCCACATCGTCGAAGGCGAAGGCGCACAGGCGCTCGCTATCCACGGGCGAACCAAAATGCAGGGCTACAGCGGCGAGGCCAACTGGCCAATCATCGCGGAGGTCGCCGAGGAATTGACCATCCCTGTTATTGGCAATGGCAATATACGCAGCGCCCACGATGTGCTCCGTATACGCGAGCAAACTCGTTGTGCTGGGCTGATGATCGGTCGTGCTGCGCTGGGCTACCCTTGGATTTTTCGAGATATCAAACACACGCTTGAGCACGGCGTCGTGCCCGAACCACCCGCAATTCCCGAACGCTGGGAGACTATCATTGAATACACGCGCCAGATCATGGCGCGGCCCTACCGCGAGCAACGGCACACCGACTTACGTTGGATGCGCCCAAAATTTATAGCGCTCACCAAATCGATGACAGGCTCGCGTAAAATACGAGGTGCCCTCGGCACCGTCCATCAACTCGAGGACCTCGAGCGCATCGCGGCAGAGCACATCCAGCTGTATCACACGGATGCCGTAACCAATGTTGAATAACAATTCTATGTTCGACCTTAGGGAACGGAAAAACCATTCTCACGATTTATCATGAAAAAGATCCTCTTTCTATGCATGGGTAATATCTGCCGCTCGCCGGCAGGGCACTGCGTGTTCCAGCATCTTGTCGATGAAGCATGTCTAGGTGATCAATTCGAAATCGAATCTGCAGGAACGATCGGCTTTCACATTGGCCAGCCACCGGACAACCGGATGCAAGAGGTGATGCGTTCTCGTGACATCCCCATCATCGGTCGCTCTAGGCAACTCGACTCTGCCGACCTGGAGTATTATGATCTCATACTCGCCATGGATGAAGAAAATCTAGCCGGTGCCAGAAGCCTAGACCGCAAGGGTCAGTATCATGACAAAATTCGCCTCTTCTGCGATTACTGCACGGAGCATAATGA
>JANQXM010000070.1 GCA_030729385.1 Opitutales bacterium
CAAGTCTCGTCTATCCCGCCATTTAAGCCCGTTGATTTTCGAATCAGCGGGCTTTTTTTGCGCCTTCATAGAAAAGAGACACATGCTTCCAAAATATTTAGCCACGACCCTCTACTGCCGTGCAGCGTGGGAGAGTCGACAGTCCTGACCAGCAGCATGAGACCATGCCCGACAAGCCCTCCGTCCATTGACTTCAGATCGTTTTAAATTAGCGTCTGCTAATGCCACGAAAGGTCCGCCCTGAAATACTTGATTCTCTGCCAGCATCTGATCCAGACGCCTTGGCGAGTCGGCGTGATCTAAAGCGGATCAATCAACTCATGGGTAACACCCGCTGGCTCATAAAACAGCTGAAAGTAAATTCTGCTGAAACCGCCCCCCACTACTTAGAAATTGGTGCCGGTGACGGCACACTCGCCAAACACCTCATCCACCACTTACACCCCAAGCAATATACCGCACTTGATCTGGCACCGTGCCCTTCTGAGTGGCCTAAAGGCGACGATGAGCAATGGAAACAAGCGGATCTGCTTCACGAGGATAACTACGCCACCGCGACCCATTTAATTGCGAACCTCGTGCTCCACCATTTCGAAGCACCTGCACTGGAACAAATCGGCCGCCACATTCACGATCACAATATTCAAACAATTCTCTGCTGCGAGCCATGCCGAAGAACGATCCATAAGGCACAGCTCTTGGCAGGCAAACTCATCGGGTTCAATCAAGTCACCCTTCACGACGGCTGCGTGAGCATCGACGCAGGCTTCCGACAAAATGAACTGCCGTTGGCGCTCGGGCTACAACCCGACCAGTGGCAATGGAAAATCCAGGAGACTCTGATGGGGGCTTATCGTATGATTGCTCAACGCCGCCCATGAAACCGATTACTATCATCGGCGCAGGGCTTGCAGGGCTCGCTTTAGGCAACGCACTCCAACGCGAGGGAGTGCCCGTCACCATACATGAAGCAGGCACACTCCCAAGGCATCGAGTATGCGGTGAGTTCATTTGTGGACGAGGTGCCACAGCGCTCAAGGAACTTGGGTTATCTGCAGCACTCGATGGATGTGCCCTACACAAATCAACCGCTTGGCACATTGGACAACGCACGGTGCTACACAAAGACCTCCCCACCGAAGCCACGGGGATCTCTCGCCACCTCATCGATCAAAGACTGGCAGAGAGCTTTCAAAAGGTGGGCGGACATCTGGCGATGAACCAACGCATTCAAGACACCGATCTCGATGAAGGGAGAGTTTACTGTAACGGGCGACAACTCACAAAGTCGTCAGACTGGATCGGACTCAAACTCCACTGCACCAAACTGCAAACCACTGCAGACCTAGAATTGCATCTGGGCAAGAACGGTTACGTCGGGCTCTCTGCCATTGAAAATGGGCGCGTCAATGTGTGCGCACTCGTCAAACGTAACCCCGCCCTGAAAGCCCCACGATCAGACTGGCTCGTCACCTATCTCAACGCATCTGGGTTAAATGTAGTCGCCGAGCGCATTGCTAATGGAGGGATCGACCCAGAAAGTCATGCTGGCGTCGCAGGCATCGAATTTTCCAGCATACCCACATCAAAGGCAGCCACACTACGTTTGGGCGATGCGTATAGCGTCATCCCCCCCTTCACCGGTAACGGCATGTCGATTGCCCTCGAATCAGCCGAAATCACGTTTCCATTTATTTTGAAATATGCATCTGGCCAGCTCGATTGGAATACCGCGAAGAACAGTATTGATGAACGTTTCCACCAACACTTCGACAGCCGCCTGCGTGCCGCACGAATCCTGCACCCATGGCTGAGCCACCCACTCGGGCAGCAAACTTTAGCCAGCTTATCCCGCACTCATTTGCTTCCATTCAATCTCCTCTATAGACTCACGCACTAAATGTATCTGCAATCCATCAGCCGAGCCGTTCCCAAAGCATCATACACTCAAAGCGAGTGCTGGGATATACTAACTGTATCTCCAGAGTTCAACGAGCTCTCAAGCCGCGCACAAACCTTGCTCCAAAAAGTGTTACAAGGCGACACTGGCATCCAGAAAAGGCACTTCGCCACGCAAGACGTCTCTCGATTATTCTCCCTAGACGCTCAAACACTGAATCAGAATTTCGAGCAACACGCCCCCGCCTTGTCCGAAGAGGCTCTGCGCAAAGCACTCGACCGTGCCCAGATCAATGCTGCGGCTCTCGACGCATTATTCATTTGCACTTGCACGGGCTACCTATGCCCGGGGCTCAGCAGTTACGTTGCAGAAGCCCTCGGATTGTCCAATCGCACATACTTGCAAGATATCGTAGGCCTTGGTTGCGGTGCAGCGATTCCAACGATTCGCAGTGCCGAAGGCTTTCTAGCAGCTAACCCACAAGCGACGGTCGCTTGCATCGCCGTGGAAATCTGCTCTGCCGCCTTCTACCTCGACAACGACCCCGGCGTGCTCATCAGCGCCTGCCTCTTCGGCGATGGCGCCTCGGCGACCATTTGGTCAAACAACTCAGACACAACCGGATACCGCATCCAGAACTTCGATACCATCCATAAGCCAGAAGCCCGCGAGCTACTACGGTTCACCAATAAGGCTGGCAAACTTCGCAACCAGTTGGACCGCACTGTGCCTGAAGTGGCGGCACCTGTAGTTCGTGAGCTCTACACGGCCGCAGGCATCACACCGGAACACCAGATTGCCGCACACGTCGGCGGTCGCGACGTATTACTCGCGCTAGAAGCCGCACTACCCAAAACAAAACTCAGTGCCAGCTGGAAAATACTACGCGACTACGGCAATATCAGTAGCCCCTCCGTGCTGTTCGCGCTCGAAGACATACTCTACGAAGCGAGCCCGCCTGCAAATATCTGGCTCACCTCTTTTGGTGCAGGATTTGCCGCTCACAGCTGCGAATTGACCTTAAAAGAATAAGTAAATCCTCGCACCCAACCTACTTCAACAGACGCGTCCGGCGGTGTTGCTGTGGGAACTGCAGCGTGATCACTGTCCCCCTATCTTTTCGTGATTCTAGGATGATCTGACCGCCGTGCTCACGCATGATACGCTGCACAATCATCATACCCAGACCATGCCCCTCCTTCTTGGTCGTATAATACGCCTGAAAGACCCGTGAGAGCTCCTCCTCAGAGATACCCGACCCTGTGTCGATAAACTGCATATAGACGAAGTCATCGTCCTTACGTGTCACAATCCTGAGCTGACCACCGGCTTGCATGGCCTCCATCGCGTTCTTGATCAGATTAAAAAACACCTGCTTAAGCTGACCACGGTCACCCAGAATCGCCGGCAGCTCCGAATCGACCTCTACATTCACGTCCAGCTTCCGATCGCGCAGCTCGGCTTCTTGCACGCGCAAGACCTCATCCACTAGATCGACAAGATCCAACTCGTTGAGCTCAGGCTTCTGAGGGCGCACCGCCTCAAGGAAATGAGTGATGATACCATCCAGCCGCTGCACCTCTCCTTGGCACACTTGTAACGACTCAGACAGCTTCTGACCTTCTTCCTCAAGTCCCAACTTCTTCAGCTTGCGCTCAATCAATTGCAAATGGATCGTCAACGAGTTCAAGGGATTACCTAGCTCATGCGCCACACCCGCAGCTAGACGAACAATCGAAGAAGTGCGCTCATTCTCGATCAGCTCCTCCATCGAAACTTTTTCTTCAGTGATGTCAGAAATCACGATCACATAGCCTCCACTATCGTCATGCCCCACCTGTGCATCGATCGGCACCATGTATAAACGCACGATACGATGCTCGGGATAGTTCAACTCCACTTCTCGGGAAAGCACTGGTGCTACTTTCTTTTTACCAGAAACAGTCGAACGATCAATCGATTGCGCGAGATCCGGCACCATTTTCCATAAACGCGTGACGCCAATATCGCTCGACTTCAGCCCGATGATTCCGGACGCGGCCTCATTAGCATACTGCACCACCCCATCCGAATCGATCACTAGGATACCATCTTGAATCGTATTAAAGACCGTCTCCTGCATCTTACGCTCACGCGCCAAGCGCTGCACAAGAATCCCCAGATTAACCGAATCTAGGTCTTCTACGCGTCCGAGTATTTTATCGAGTCCAGTGTGCTTCATAAAACGACTTAATCTTAATCCTACTCTTCATCTTAATCCCAGTTCTAATTTCCATACTCAGTCTGATCCTCATAGACTCGATCCGCCTTCTGACTACGGATTAATCCAACCAGCATCGAAACGATCTCCCTTAAAATCTCTTTACCCTCTCCCGTCAGGGTCTCATCAGTCTTTCCACGACGAACACATACATCCAACGCGGCGGCACATTCCAAAGCGGAGCCTCGGGCTATATCAAAAAAACGACAACGGTCTTTTGAAGTGAATTTGCCATTACCCTCCGCAATATTCAGCACGATTGATGTAGAAGCACGATCCATCTGGTCACGCACCGCTAAGCCCTTCAACACATTTGCAGACAAGGCATCTGTAAATTCCACAAAGTCCAAAGCACGCTGATAAACTTTGAGTTTTTCGTGATCAAAGATTTCAGGCATGGCAAAGATAAAGAGGATTAAGATTAGGAGTAAGAGTATGATTAAGACACCGCTACGAAGAGATTGGTGTGACTAACTGAATCAGTTCTTTCGCGATCGCGGCTTTACTCGTTGGACCGAGCTTTGCGGAACTGCCGTCAGCGGCAATCAGTATCACCTCATTGGTATCAGCGGCAAAACCAGCACCGGGCTCGCCCACTTTGTTAGCGACGATCCAATCCATTTTCTTTTCGGTCAGCTTCTTCTTCGCGTAGTCCACCACATTATTCGTCTCCGCGGCAAATCCAACCACAGTCTGGTGCGCCTTTCGTTTGCAGACCGTCTTCAAGATATCAATGGTGCGCTCGAATTCGACAGTCATCGAGGCATCGCCTTTTTTCTCTTTTTCCGCGTGCTGCGTCACTGGTCGGAAATCGCTCACCGCAGCCGTCATGATCAATATATCGCACGCATCAAAGAGCGCATCGACTTGGTGATACATTTCTTCAGCTGTCACGACAGGGTAAAGAATCACACCATCGGGCTCTTCTAGCGCGACAGGGCCCGCAATCAGATCCACCGTCCATCCGGCTTCCACCGCCGCATCCGCGAGGGCAAAGCCCATCTTTCCGGTCGATGGATTGCTGATAAAGCGAACCGGATCGATAAATTCCCGGGTAGGCCCGGCTGTAATAAGACAACGAATAGTGCTTGCGTTCGACATAACTCGGAAAAGCCTAAGCGAACACATGACTGATCCGCAACCCAGCAGCACGCCTCAGCCCGAAAATTCTTCCGCACCGAGCAAACCTCAGGTGAAGAAGGAAAATACCTTTCTGAATTTAGGCTTCAACATCCTCCTGCCCATCCTGATTCTCAATAAGGGCAAGAAATGGTTTGGCAGTTATTTGGAGCCACACTTCGAAAATGTGGCCGTCCCGATTCTCATCATCGCGATACTCTTCCCTGTCAGCTATTTCATCTACGACTACTTCAAGCGCGGCAAATATAACATCTTCTCCATCCTCGGTTTAATCAGTGTGCTCATGACCGGAGGCATTGGGATTCTAGAGATCCCGACAAAATGGTTTGCGGTCAAAGAAGCCGCCATCCCCTTTCTAATAGGTCTCGCGGTGATCATTTCACTCAAGACACCCTGTCCGCTCATTCGCACCCTACTCTTCAATCCAGAGATCATGGATGTCGACAAAGTGCATGCGCGTTTAGAGGCCAACCAAAAGGAAGCCGCCTTCGACCGACTACTGGTCATGTGCACATGGCTACTAGCCGGCTCATTTCTGCTGAGCGCAGTGCTCAACTACATCCTCGCCCGCTGGATAGTCGTCAGCCCCAGCGGCACTGATGCATTCAATTCTGAAGTCAGCAAAATGATGGCCTGGAGCTGGCCCGTCATCGCGATCCCCAGCATGATCATCATGATGGTCGCGCTCTGGCAGCTCCTCAGGGGTATCAATCATATGACTGGTCTAAAACTCGAAGATGTGCTCCACGGAGCTCCCGAGAAGCCAGCAGAGTAAGCGGCAGGTTTTATTGCCAGCCAGCGACCAAAGCAATCTCCAGTCTGACGACTGTCTCGACTGGCCTAGGGAGAATCATTTGTTCTCCCACCAAACACTAGCGGTCACCTAGCTTGACGAAATCACGTTGAGGCTCACCGGTATACACTTGGCGTGGGCGATGGATGCGACTCTTTGGATTCTCGGCAATTTCTTTCCAGTTGGCGATCCATCCAGGCATACGACCGATGGCAAACATTACCGTGAACATTTCGACAGGGATACCAATCGCCTTCAACAAGATACCGCTATAGAAATCGACATTCGGGTAGAGCTTACGCTTCACGAAATAATCATCCTCTAATGCCGCTTGCTCCAAATGTTTCGCAATATCGAGCAATGGATCATCAATACCGATACCTGAAAGCACGTGCTCAGCACTCTTACCGAGGATCTTAGCCCGTGGGTCATAGTTCTTATACACACGGTGCCCGAAGCCCATCAGCTTGGCCTTACCATTCTTCGCATCCTCGATGAAGCGTGAGCCATCATCTCCGGCAGCATGAATTTCTTCTAGCATCTGAATTACCGCCATGTTGGCACCACCATGTGATGGACCCCAAAGCGCGCACACGCCTGCTGAAACCGAAGCAAAGAGATTTGCCCCACCGGAAGCCACCATACGAACAGTTGAAGTGGAGCAGTTTTGCTCGTGATCAGCGTGTAGAAGCAAGAACAGGTCAAGCGCGTCCGCCGCACCACAAGAGTCAATATATGTGTTATACGGCTCCGAGAACATCATGTGCAGGAAGTTCTCAGCGTAACGGCGATTGCGATCAGGGAAGACAAAAGGCAAGCCTTGCTTCATGCGATATGTCATCGCTGCAATGGTGCGAACCTTAGAAATCAACAGGGCTGCTGTTTCATCAAAATGAACTAAATCCTGCTCCCGGTCATTCGATGACATCTCAGGATAATATGCACCAAGTGAGTTCAACATAGCCGACAAGATCGCCATCGGATGCGCCTTGCTAGGGAAGCCATCAAAGTGGTGATGCATCCCTGTATGGATAGAAGCATGGTCGCGGACGTGATTACGAAAAGCATCCAAGCAACCCGACTTGGGCAACTCGCCATAGATCACCAACATCGCCGCTTCGAGGAAGGTCGATTGCTCGGCCAGTTGCTCGATGGGATAGCCGCGGTGGCGGAGGATGCCCTTCTCACCATCGATAAAGGAGATCTGACTGAGGCATGAACCAGTATTCCCGTAGCCTTCGTCGAACATAATATGCCCTGACTTCGCACGCAAAGTCCTGATATCCAAGGCTTTCTCGCCCTCAGTTCCCTCAATGATCGGGAATTCGAAATTCTCATTGCCTAGTCGGATAGTGCCAGTGGTTTCCATGATATTTTAGATTAAAGCTTGATAATAAAGACGATGCAAGTGAACGAGTTCGAAAATAGTTAGAGAGTTTTCAAGAAATTGCGATAAAGGTGCAAGCCTTTGGACTGACTTTTCTCAGGGTGGAACTGCGTAGCGTAGCAATTTCCGCACCGAATGCCGGACACAAAACGACCTCCATAGTCAGTCTCGAATAGAGTTAAAGATGAATCCTCGGGAGCTATGTAATAACTGTGGACGAAATAAAACTGATCCACTCCACTGACAAGCCCCTCTACAATCGGGTCTTCAGCATCAAAACTGACGGCATTCCAGCCCATGTGTGGGATCTTGAGCGAGGGATCGACCTGGAAGCGCTTCACCTTCCCCTTAAACACGCCGAGCGCTTCAGTATCGCCCTCTTCCGAGTGCTCAAAAAGTGCCTGCAAGCCGAGGCATATACCAAAAAACGGCTTGTCGGCAGCAATCCATTCACGAATCGCATCATCAAAACCGGTCTCTTTAAGGAGACGCATAGCATCCACGATCGCCCCTTGTCCGGGAAAAATAAGAGCGTCTGCGCCAACAATCTGATCAGGCGATGTGACTAGAACGGCATCCGCACCGACATGCTCCCACGCACGCACAACACTACGCAAATTCCCCATCCCGTAATCAATTACGGCAAGTTTCGGCGGTGTTTTGGATTGCGATGCGTTCATAGAAAACCGCACAGGGTGCCCATCTCCGCACAGGATGCAAGCCGACAAGGTTTTCGTTTACGAAAATTTACCTCATAGCTGGAATGAAAGTTACGCAACAGACCGCAACCTCCTGATGTGGAAAACTCGCGGGGTCTTCCTTACGCCGACAGCGTGCCCTTGGTCGACGGCAAGGCGTCGCCCATGCGGGGATCAATCGTCGTCGCTACATCCAAAGCACGCGCAAAGGCCTTAAAGATAGCCTCTGCAATGTGGTGCGGCTCTTCGCCATACTCTAAATTGATGTGCAAATTGCAGGCAGTCTCATTCGCGAAGGCCTGAAAAAACTCTTTCACTAGAACGATATTGAAATCACGCACCATCGGGAACTGATATTCGACCTTATAGACAAATGCCTGTCGGTTCGAAAGATCCAGCGCCACACGAGCCAGCGACTCATCCATCGGCAGAAGGAAGAACCCATAGCGACGAATGCCACGTTTTTCACCAAGCGCAGTTTTTACAAGCTGACCGAGCACAATGCCTGTATCTTCCACCATGTGGTGGTAATCGACATCGATATCGCCAGTCGCTTTCACGGTGAGATCAAAGAGCCCATGCTTCGCAAACAGCGTCAGCATGTGATCAAAAAACGGGATACCGGTATCGATCTTAGACACACCAGTGCCATCGACATTCAGCTCCATTTGGATCTGAGTCTCTTTCGTATTGCGAGTGAGTTTTGCTATGCGTGGTTCAGCCATGATGTGACGGCGGTTAAAAAAGCCTCCATTTCAGCATCAGTTCCTATGCTGACTCGAATGAAAGCGCAAGTTAAAGGATGCCCCGGAAAATAGCGCACCAAGACCTTGGCTTGCTTCAGGTGCTCGAAAAGGTCCTTCGCCACAGCCGCACCGCTCTCCCCGGCAGCATTCTTTGGCTCGGTAAAGAGGAAATTCGTGGCCGACGGATAAGTGAACCAACCATGTGCATCCAAGGCCGCCAGTGTCGCCTCACGCGTAGCAATGACCTTCTTCCGCTGCTCCTCAAAATAGGCAACGTCCTCAAAGGCCGCCAAGGCCGCAGCCTGCGCAATACGATCCAGATTATAGGCATCACGCACGCGATCCAACATCCCGATGATAGCGGCATCTGCGAGGGCGAAGCCCACACGCATACCAGCTAGCCCATAGGACTTCGAAAAAGTCCGCACCACGATCAGGTTTTGGTAATCACGGAGTAAGGAAACCGCAGAGTCACCACCAAAGTCGACATAGGCCTCGTCAACCACGAGCAAGCCATCGATACGCGCCAAAACCGTCTCAATCTCCTTCAAACCAAAAGCCACACCGGTCGGCGCGTTCGGTGAAGTCAGAAAAAAGACCGCCGCCTTCGTCGCAGCGATGGCGTCCACATCCAACTTCATTTCCCGAGTAAATGGCACATCGACCAAACTCTTATCTGACATACCAGCCACTACAGGATAGAGCGAATAGCTCGGCACCGTATTCGCTGCTCCAGCTTGGTCCACGAAACAACGTGTGATCAAATCGAGGATATTGTCTGAACCATTGCCAATAATGACGTGTTGCTGCGTAAGCCCAAAACGAGCACCAATCGCCGCACGCAGTTTCTGGCTCACTGGCTCTGGGTATTTGCGTAGATCCGCAACCTCCTTGGCCACCGCGACACCCACCTTCGGCGTAGGTGGATATGGGTTCTCATTGGTATTGAGTTTCACCCAACCCTCACCCTGCGGCTGTTCACCCGGCACGTAAGCGTGTAAGTTTTGCACATGCGGTAAGGCACGAGTAGAAGCATCGAAAGACTTTTTCATAAAAGGACTACTCGTTTGAAATCACGAATGAGCAAAAATGCACACAAAATAATGTGAAAGAGAAGCAGTTTTCTACTAAGCGCGATGCTTGCAGCCACGTGATTTAAGACAGAATTATTTTTCGACAGAATCATTACCGCTCAGCCGGCTTTACTGACGAGCAGGAAAGCATCTAGATATTCTTAATAAGACTCTCCCGAAATAACCCTTTGCTCAACTATGCTCCCCGTTAAAAATATGATTCTGTCGTAAAATGATTCTGCCGTGAACCATTGCTACGCAAACCCTGCCCCCGCAATCAAACTTCTAGTTCCGCCACTCCCTTAGGTCGGCGCTTAGCCTTCAACTGACCGCAACCGGCATTCACATCGATCCCACGACGTTGGCGCACGGTGCTGGGTAGACCAGCGTCTTGAATAATCTGCTGGAATGCACGCACACGAGCTTCGTCTGGCGGTCCACCGTCGAAACCCTCAGTGGGGTTCAAGGGAATCAAATTCACGTGCGCATCCATGCCCTTTAACAAGTCTGCCAATCGACGCGCATGGTCATCGCTATCATTCACCCCGCGAATCAGGGTCCACGCAAAAAAGACGCGCGCCCGCTTAATCGCGGTATACTCGCGACAGGCCTCCAAAAGCACATCCAGAGGCCAACGCTTATTCAGCGGCACCAGTTTACCACGCTCTTCATCGCTAGCGCCGTGCAAACTGACCGCCAGCGAGTAGCGCTTCGGGTGACGCGCCAGCTTCTCGATACCAGGAACATAGCCAACGGTGCTGACTGCCACACGAGCTGGACCAATGTTGAGCCCTCGATTGTCCGTCAGGATCTCCAGCGCCTCCATAACAGGCTCAAAGTTATGTAAGGGCTCGCCCATTCCCATCATCACGATATTACGCAACCGCTCACCCGGATTGGTGCGCCGCAGCTCACGCTCGACATGATGCGCCTGCGCCACGATCTCGCCCGCAGTCAAATTCCTCGAAAAGCCCATCTGACCCGTCGCACAAAAGACACAGCCCATCGCGCAGCCCACCTGACTACTCAAACAGGCGGTAAAGCGCCCCGGGAAACCCATTTGAACCGATTCCACCTCGGTGCCATCGCAAAGCTCCAGCAGATACTTCCGCGTAAAACCATCCGCGCTTGGCGTTTCGTCCACCGACTTCATGTGACAAACTGGGATCGCATCCGAACTCCCAAGCCACCGCTGAACAGGCGGTAAAATACCTGCCGCTTGACTGAGGTCACCACGTAGAAGTTGACGCTGCACCGCACTAAATAATGGGTGCGCATGGACTGGGTTGACCCCAGCACGCGACAGCACAGCCTCCAGCGCGCTATAGCTTAAACCTTCCAATGTCTGACTCATATAATTCTAAAGCAAAATAAGAAAAACCTACTCAACGTAGTTTCAACCACTTATCCAATACGACCTACAATCAAAAAGAACCTATCAAGCGTCACTTTTAACCGTCTCCAGCTACGCTGGAAAAGCAGAGACCCAGTTCGTATGCTCGGCGACGAGCGAAGCGACATCAGCCATGATTATCAATTATCGTAACCTCAATCCTCAGGATTGGGGTGTCTGGGCAGCCGCAGAATAACTCGTATGCTCGGCTATTTAGACAGAATAATTGATGGCAAAATAATTTTCTCCGGAAAGTAGCATCTGTCGTAAAAAGGATGAACCACTAAGAACGAGCAGACACTATAGCAGAACCAATTGCACAAGGATAAACTCCACCGGAGATCCTGAACAAATCAATTATCGTAGCCTCAATCCTCAGGATTGGGGTGTCTGGGCAGCCGCAGAATAACTTGTATGCTCGGCTATTTAGGCAGAATAGTTGATGGCAAAATAATTTTCTCCAGAAAGTAGCATCCGCCGAACTATCTCATATTTCAGCAACATCCACGGTGACCGCTAATTGCGAGGTCACGCCGGCATCACTAATATACGAACCCGCCACTGGCGGAATCGATTCGGGGTGACGGTGCACCGCGGTAGCGATGTGTGAGGCACCTGTAACTTGCCCGCTCGTATTATCAAACCCAATCCAGCCCGCACCTGGTAAATATACTTCAGACCACGCGTGTGTCGAACCATGCTGCGTCGAGCCAGGGTTATGTAGGTAGCCACTCACAAACCGAGCAGGCAGCCCCAAATAGCGACAAGCTTCGATAAAGAAGGC
>JANQXM010000071.1:0-1687 GCA_030729385.1 Opitutales bacterium
GAGTATGCCTGCATATGTGGTCATTGAATCCTTAAAAATCCGGATTGCAACTTAGCGGCGAATCGCCATCACGGTGTTCATGTCTGAATCATTCGAAAACGTATCTGTAATTAAGAAGGCCAATGTTTATTTCGGCGGCCAAGTCACTAGCCGCACGGTGGTCTTTGCCGATGGCACTAAGAAGACGCTGGGCTTCATGCAAGCGGGCGACTACGAGTTTGGCACTGAAGCGGCAGAGCTCATGGAAATGCTCGGCGGCGAGATGGACGTGAAGCTTGCTGGTTCCGATGAATGGGTGACCTATACTGCCGGTCAGTCTTTCAATGTGCCAGCCAACTCTAAATTCGCGTTGAAGGTGAAAGCCGAAGGCGCGGATTATTGCTGTTCGTATCTATCCTAGTGGTCTGAGCAGTTTCTGCTTCCCATTTCACGCGGCTTCCGCGATTTTAGGATGACTATATGATTACGACTACAGAAGCTCTCGCAGAAGCGGTGCGTGCCGCGCAAGCGGCGGGTGCGGTCGGCATCGATACCGAATTCATTTGGGATCGCACTTTTTATCCGACCTTAGGTCTGGTTCAAATCGGTTACCCGGACGGGCATTGCGAATTGGTCGATGCCCCAGAGATCGAAGATTGGTCGCCTTTTGCAGAATTAATGTCCGACGCGAGTGTGGTGAAAATCCTGCATGATGCGCAGCAGGACTTGACGATTTTGTATCGCGCCTCCGGCGGATACCCGAAAAACATTTTTGACAGTCAGCGCTCGGCTGGGTTTGCCGGCTTGTCCTCGACCATCTCTTTGAGTGAATTGCTCAAGACTTTGGAAAAGGTCCGCCTCGATAAATCCGAGACCCGATCTAATTGGCTGGCTCGTCCATTGACAGAAGCTCAGGTGGAATACGCCGAAGATGACGTGCGCTATTCGACTCGCTTGATGGTGAAGATCATGGATCGCGCCGAAAAGCTTGGGCGTAAAGATTGGATTCTCGAGGAGATGAAGATGTATGAAGTCGAGTCGCTCTACGGTGAGTCGGACCCCGAACTAGAGATGCCACGCGTGCGTGGTAGTGGTTCGTTGACTAATCAACAACGTAATATCCTTCGTGCCTTGGGTGCCTGGCGTGAGATTAAAGCGCGTAAGCGTAACTTACCGCGTAATTTTATTCTTTCGGACGATGCGATTGTTTCGCTTTTAAAGCATCCGCCGAAGACGGCTGATGATATCCGTCCGATGAAGGGGCTGAGTGATCGTGCCCTAGAGCGCAATCGCCGTTACATTTGGGAAGCGATCCAACGCGGGATTGAAGGCGATTTACCTGAGTTGCCGAATGGTCGACACACGGGACCTGCGCCAGACGACGGCTATGAAGCACGAGTGGATCTCTCCTTGGCGTTTATTAAAGGCACATGTTTGGCCGCGAAGATTGACCCCGCGTTGATCGGTAATCGCGCCGAAGTGACTGCGCTCGTGCTCGAGGCAGCTAATGCGACGGATGAACGGCATCGTATTTTACGAGGCTGGCGTGGTGAATTTTGCGGAAAGCATTTGCTCTCGATTCTGCAAGGCAACGGCTCGATTACGATTAATTCGGAAACGAAGCTACCTGAGTATCACGATTAGGTCGGGATGCTCGCGGAGCGTTGCTCTCTAGTGGGCGTGCTATTCGATTACAGCTCGAATCCGT
>JANQXM010000071.1:1697-49153 GCA_030729385.1 Opitutales bacterium
GACGACAAACTCACCTTTTTGGCTGCCTTTGGCTACGCGGTCGCGGACTTCTCCGGCGGGACCGGTGTGCACCGTTTCGTGAAGCTTGGTGAGCTCGCGGCAAACACTGATACAGCGATCAGGTCCGAGTATCTCGACGAGGTCGTTGAGGAATTTACCGATGCGGTGGCAGGATTCGTAAACGATGATGCTGTATCCAAAGTCCTTCTGCGCTTCAAAGAAGCGTTTACGTGCAGCGCTTTTGGGTGGCAGGAAGCCGACGTAAAGGAATCCATCGCTTGGGAGTCCGGAAAGGGAGAGGGCGGTAACGACTGCGCTGACTCCGGGAGCGGTCGTGACTTTGAGCCCACGCTTGCGGCATTCGCGGACAAGTCGAAATCCGGGGTCGCTAATCGCGGGGGTGCCGGCATCGGCGATGAGTGTGATGTCTTCGCCTACAGCGATACGGTCCGCCAGTTCGCCTGCCATATAGCTTTCGTTTTCTTCGCGGTAGGAGATGAGGGTCGCGCTGTGCTGGATCTCGAGTTTGCTCAATAGCTTGCCAGTCACGCGCGTATCTTCGCAGGCGATGCAGGTGGCGTTGGTTAGCACTTCAATAGCCCGAGCGGTGGTGTCGGATAGATTGCCGATTGGAGCGGCGACTAGTGTGAGGGTGCCGGATGTAGTTTTGGATTCCATAGCGTGTGCGGTGTTATTGGAGACAACAGCTTACTTTTTGCGATGGATCAAATGCGAACTGCAGCCGAATCATCTTAGAAATAATGGAACCGACTCGATGAATTGGCTGACCATTGCCCTGACATGGCGACATACGTAGGGAAATCATATCCGTGATTGACCTTTTTAGAGCATTGGTAAGCTTTGTCGCCTTCATCTCACCCCAAATATCAATTAATACATAATTTATGATTACAAAGAACCGTTTTACCTCCGTTGCGCTGATTGCGTTGGCGGGCGCTACTATCACATCTGCTGTTTTCGCACAGGACGAAGCCGCTGCACCAGCAGCTGCCCCTGCAGTTTCTCAAACTGAGCTTGTTGAAATGTTGGGCTATTTGACTGTGTTTCAATCAGGCATGAAAGAGCTTGGTTTCACCGCAGAGGATGCACCTGCTATTTCTGCGGGTATCGCTAAAGGCCTCGCTGATGGCGAACCAAATCCAGCGATGATGGCTAAGATGGGTGCATTCCAAGAGTTCATCCAAGCTCGTGCTGCAGCCGCTCAAGAGAAGATGGAAGCCGCAGCTGCTGAAGCGGCTTCTGGTAACATCGAAGCGGCTGCAAAGTTCTTCGAAGAATTGAAGGGCCAAGAAGGCGTTGAAGCTTCTGAGTCCGGTCTGCACTACAAGGTGCTTGAAGCTGGCGAAGGCGACAAGCCAACCATGGAGGACACAGTGCTTGTTCATTACAAAGGCACATTGATCGACGGCACTCAGTTTGATAGCTCTTATGATCGCGGTGCACCTGCGACTTTCCCACTTAACGGTGTGGTTAAAGGTTTCGGCGAAGGTCTCACTACGATCGCTCCCGGCGGTAAGGTGATCCTCTACATCCCAAGTGAATTGGGCTACGGCAACAGCCCACGTCCGGGTGGTGCCATCAAACCAGGTGATACATTGATCTTCGAATGTGAATTGATCGAAGTAAACCCTAAGTAGTTAAACTCTGGATACGAATTTTCAAAAGCCCGCGGACTGTGAAGTTTGCGGGCTTTTTTGTGCTTAATATCCCTGGGTAGGGTCGCCGCCGAGTGGGGCGGCAGGTGCACTGCGGGCGTCTTTCAGGTCGGCGGCGTAGTTTTTGTGCATTTGCCAGCCCGCGCGATAGGGCGCGCCGTGGCTTTTAATCCATTCGGTAATGGCGTCGAGCAGCGCTTGATTGCTGTGCTGGGACCACTCGGGGTGTAGCCAAACCGGGATCGTTGGGTTCGCGCCGAGGTCGCTTAGCATCTGGCTGTATTCGTCCAGTGCTTCAACCCGATCCACGATGATTTTGAACTCATCTGCCAATGCGATGTTCTCGGCGAGTGGCAGTTTCCAGCGTTTTGGGCTGAGAGTGACCCAGTCGAGATCACCTTTGATGGTGAAGGCGCCGCTTGTTTCTAGATGTGCCTTTTGTCCGATGCCGTGCAGTGCGTCGACTAGTTTGGTTAAGTCATGAATCGCGGGCTCGCCGCCGGTGATGACAGTGATTTCGGCTTTGGTCTTAGCGACTTCGTCGACCAGTGTCTCTATTGAAAGGCGATTGATGTGCTTGGGTATATAATCGGGATGCCAGGTGCCTGCGGAATCACACCAAGGGCAATGCACGGGGCAGCCGAAAGTGCGAATGAAGTAAGCCGCCCGACCTGCGTGCGCACCTTCACCCTGGAAGGTGTAAAATTGTTCGTGGATCGGTAGCATGATGAAGTCCTACTCTGGGTGGTAGGCTGCAGCGTTTTTCGAATCTTCGTAGATTTCGACTTCGACGATCCATACGCGATCACTGGTTTTTTCGCGAACCATGGGGTCGAAGACCGTGTGGATGTGTTGCGCGAGCCCCTCGCAGGAACTGTTCGGCAGAATGTATGACTTAAATAGGTGCCCCGAGTGAGCGAGCAGTGTGTCCTTCTCGGGATCCGCCTCGTTGAACAAGCAGGCGTGGTCTAGGTTATCGTCGATCCATTGCTTTAGATATTTTAAATCGCCAAAATCGACAACGAATCCGTTTTTGTCCGTTTCACTGCAAGCAAAGGTCAATGTGATGCTCCAGTTGTGCCCGTGTATGAGGGCGCAGTGGCCGTCGTGCTTGTGCTGGCGGTGTGCGAATGGAATGTCGCGATAGGTTTTTTTACAGGTGAGCATTGTTTTTGAAAGCTGAGTGGCTGAGAGCTGAAAAGTTAAAATGTAGATTGTGGGTTAGCTGAGGTGCCATTCATTGGCGCGAAGCTGGTCCACTGCGGGGGCATCTTTCGCGTATTCAGTCGGGTCTTCGACGCCGGCGAGGTCGAAAGCCTCGCGGCGTTCGATGCAAGTGCCGCAACGGCCGCAGTGCAGATCGCCGCCCTTGTAGCAGGACCAAGTTTCGATAAAGGGTAGGTTCAGCTCTGCGCCGCGTCGAACGATGTCGGCCTTGGTCCAATCGACGAAAGGACGGATGAGTTCGACTTGGTTCCAGTCGCAGAGCTCGATGGCGGTGGCCATGGCATCGGCGAACTCGTTGCGGCAATCGGGATAGATCGCGTGGTCGCCACTATGTGCGGCATAGGCGACTTGCTCTGCGCCGATTGAAAGCGCATGGCCAGTCGCGACCGAAAGTAGAATCATGTTCCGATTCGGCACCACTGTGCTTTTCATGGATTCTTCGGTGTAGTGCCCCTCTGCCACTTCGATCTCCGGCGAGGTGAGACTGCTGCCCGCCAAAAGTGGCTGTATTGAAGAGAGGTCGGCGACGGGGTTGGGTATGCCTAGTTTCGCGCAGATACTGGCCGCTCGCTTTAGTTCGCAGCGATGGCGTTGCCCGTAGTCCACCGAAAGTGCGTGCAGATCGTGTCCGGCGGCGCGCAAGTGATAGAGCAATACGGTGGAGTCGAGCCCACCGGAATAGATTAAAACGGTTTTCATGAATTCAGTGTTTGCTGTAACAGCGATGCCCTGGGAATTCCTTAGCAGGGCAAATGGAGTGCGTAAGTTGTTCGTTTGCAGGTGTGGGGCAAGTCGAAACTGAGAGGCTGGGTTGAGCGGTCTGTGTAATCTTAGAGGTGTTGGCTCAATCAGTTGGGGCGAAATCGATGCTGAAATGCCCTGTTCAACTATCATTCGGGGGCCCCACACTGGCTCTTGACAAGACTCTAGAGCCCTTTACTTTCCCTCCTTCACAATTTAACCCAGCAACATCTTTAAGCGGGCTAGTCCCCGCTTTTTCTATTTATTGCCGCAATGAGTCACGAAATACTTTCAGTTTTAGAATACATGGAGAAGGAGAAGGGGATCAGTCGTCCAGACATGATCGAAGCCATCTCTTCTGCAATCATTGGCGCTGCCCAAAAGGGTGATAGCGCTGGTCAAGACCTCCGTGTCATGATCAACCCTAAGACGGGTGCGTTGAAAGCATGGAGCATTAGGCAAGTCGTTGACTCCGTGGGAGATGAACAACTAGAGATTCACATTGAAAAGGCCCGCAAGATTAAGCCTGATGTCGAAATCGGCGAGGAGCTTGAGCTTGAAGTCGACCCTGCATATCTTGGTCGTATCGCTGCGCAAACAGCGCGCCAAGCGATTATGCAGCGCATCCGCCAATTTGAGAAGGATCGCATCTACGACGACTATAAGGACACCGTTGGTGACATTGTCACTGGTATCGTTCGTCGCCGTGAGCGCGGTGATTTGATCATCGACCTCGGTAAAGCCGAAGCTATTTTGCCGCCACGTGAGCGTGTCCCTGGTGAAGATTATGCACCTGGTGAAAGCATTCGCTGCCTATTGCTCAAGATTGAGCAAACCAATCGTGGCCCGGATATCATTCTTTCCCGCTCGAATATCAATTTTGTCCGTCGTCTCTTCGAACTCGAAGTGACTGAGATCGCGGACGGCACAGTTTCGATCGAAGCCATGGCTCGTGAAGCCGGCTACCGCACGAAGATCGCAGTGAACAGCAACGACCCGAAAGTTGACCCAGTTGGCGCTTGCGTTGGTGCTCGCGGTGCTCGTGTTAAAACGATCGTCCGTGAACTCGGTGGTGAAAAAATCGACATCATCCGCTACTACCAAGATCCGATTCAATTGCTTGAGGAAGCGCTGAAGCCAGCAGTGCCTCGCAATATTAAGATCAATGAGCGTGACCATCGTATCCATTTCGAAGTAATTGAGGACGACCTATCCATCGCGATTGGTCGCCGTGGCTTTAACGCTAAGCTTACTTCACGTCTCCTCGGTTGGAAACTCGACATCGGTAAGGAAGAAAAGGAAGCCGTCGGATTCGACGAGAAAGTGGCAAAGGCTGTTCAAGGCCTGAATGTCATTCCTGGAATTGCTCCCGAACTTGCCAGCCGATTGGTCGCAATCGGTTTCGTTAGCCCTGAGGCTTTCGAAGGTGTTTCCACCTCAGACCTTCTCGACGCAGGCTTCACAGAAGAAGAAGCAACTGACGTCCTTTCAAAAGTAGAAGCATACTTGCAACAGAACGTCTAGTTCGACCGCCCTGTAGTTTCGCCCACAATAAGATTCAAAGAAAAACTCATTCATGAGTGTTCGTATACACCAGCTTTCCAAAGAAATCGGAATGGAAAATAAGGAGCTCATTGAGCTTCTTAAAAGTCGTGGCTTCGAAGTGAAGAGCGCTTCCAGCACGATTGACAATATCTCCGCCGAATCACTCGTAGAGGAGTTTGCCTCAAAGGGGGGAGCTGAGGAATCAGCTGCCGAACCCGAAGTCGTCGACGAACCTGAAGCACCCAAAGCGCCGTCTTTACCGGCGGGCGCTTTTGTGAAGAGTGCGGCCGACATACAACGTGAGCGTGAAGAGCGTGAAAAGGCAAAGGAAGAAGCAGCGGAAGCAGCTAAACCGAAGCCCGTAGAGCCCGTTGCACCAGCTGCACCAGCGCCCAAAGCGCGGCCAGTAGCACCAAAGGGACCACCTGCCGCACCGAAAATTCCACCAGCCGCGCCAAGAACGCCACCTGTGGCTAAAGTGCCGCCTGCTGCTAAGGTTCCGCCTGCTGCCAACGTGCCACCAGTCGTTAAAGCGCCGCCCGTTGCACCTGCATCGGCCGCCGCCGCGAAGCCGCCTGTGCCAGCTCCGTCACCCGCTGGTCCGCCAATGCCGGCACCAACACCCGCTGGTCCGCCAATGCCAGCTTCCGCTAAACCTCCTGTGGCTGATGCGTCCGTCGATGACGAGAACGCTGAAGAAGCAGTCGAAGGCGAAGCCACTGAAGCTACTGAAGCAGCCGCTGCTAAGATCATTCACGTTAAACCACCGATCGTGGTGCGTGACTTTGCCGGCGAAATCGGTCTCAAGCCTTTCAAGCTGATTTCCGAACTCATGGAATTGGGCATCTTTGCCTCCATGAATCAGACAATCGAAGAGAGTGTCGCCCTGCAGATTGCAAAGCGTCATGGATTTGAGTTAGAGATTCATCACCGTGGTGAAACACAGGCAGACAAGAACGAGAAAAAGAAGGCAGCTAAGCCTTCTGACGACGATCCTCGTTTCCTCAAACCACGTCCTCCCGTTGTTTGTATCCTCGGTCACGTCGACCACGGTAAAACCACTTTGCTTGACTCGATTCGCAAGGCCAACGTTGTCTCCGGCGAAGCCGGCGGTATCACGCAGCACATTGGCGCGTATCAAATCGAGCACAACGGCCATAAGATTTCCTTCATCGATACACCGGGTCACGCCGCTTTCTCGCTAATGCGTGAGCGTGGTGCCAACGTCACCGACATCTCGATTCTCGTGATTGCAGCGGACGACGCTTTCAAACCGCAAACCGAAGAAGCACTCAAATTTGCTAAGGAGGCTAACAACGCCATCATCGTAGCGATCAACAAGATCGACGCGAAGGGCGCCAACGTCGACCGCGTGAAGCAGCAGATGCAAGAGAAGGGCATCGCCCCCGAAGACTGGGGTGGCGAAACCATTGCGGTTGAAGTCTCTGCGATCAACGGCACAAATATTTCCGATCTACTCGACATGATCTTGCTCCAAGCCGAAGTGCTTGAGTTGCAGGCCAATCCCGATTGCCCATCTTCGGGCATCGTGATCGAATCACAAATCGAACAAGGTCGCGGCGCAACTGCCACCGTGATGGTTGAGCGCGGCACCCTGAAGAAGGGCGACGCTCTACTCTGCGGTGAAGTTTACTGTAAGGTGAAGACAATGACCGATGCGGATGGCAACATCCTCAAGTCAGCACCCCCAGCCACACCTGTGAAGGTCACCGGTTGGTCAGATGTGCCTGATTCCGGTAAGCGTTTCTCCACTGAGAAGAACGAAAAAATCGCTAAACGCGCAGCTGAAGATCAGATGCAAACTCGTAAGCTCGAAGTGGCTGCCTCTCGTGAGGCCGCTTCCAAGGAGTCCGGTGCAGCAACGATCGAAGATCTATTCGCCGCGATTGAAAACCAGCAGAAGAAGAGCCTACGCGTGATTGTGAAATCCGATGTGCATGGTTCGACCGAAGCATTGGTCAATGCGCTGCAAAGCATCGAAAGCGACAAGGTTGATCTCGAAGTCATCAGCAAAGGCGTTGGTCACATCACGAAGAACGACATTACACTTGCTAGTGCAGGTGGTGCACTCGTGGTTGGTTTTAATGTTCGTCTCGATAATGGCGTGCAGAGCCTTGCGAAGCATCACGATGTTCGGATCATCCAGCACGAAATTATTTACGAACTCATCGACCAAGTTGAAGAGTCGATGGCCGATCTACTTGAACCGGAATTCAGCGAGAAGAAACTTGGCGGTGCCGAGATTCGTCAAGTGTTCTCCGTGGGCAAGAGTCGCAATGTTGCGGGTTGTATGGTCACCGAAGGTTCGATCAAGCGCAACTGTATCGCCCGTCTCCTCCGTGGTGGCGAGCTCGTGCACGAGAGCAAGATCGATACACTCAAGCGCTTTAAGGACGACGTTAAGGAAGTTCGTGCAGGTTACGAGTGTGGTATCCACGTTTCCGGATTCGAAGACTATGAAGAAGGCGATACAATCGAGTGCTTCGAGGTCGAAGAGCTCCGTCCGTCACTTCGCTAATCAGTTAGATACATTTTCATCATTCAACGTGGAGTGCTTGCGCTTGGCGTTTGATGCCATCCGGCAGCTAGGTCCCATCCCTTTCATACATGTCCAAACGAATTTCCAGAGTTAACGAGTTACTTCAACGCGAAATCAGCGAGCAAATGCGGCGCTACTATCGCAGCGATGCTGCACCTATCACCATTAGTGATGTTTCGACTTCGATAGATCTTCGAAATGCGAAGGTGTTTTATTCGGTCTTGGGTGATGACGAAGCAATCGCTGAGGCGAAGGTCTTCTTTCGCCGTATTGGTAAGGAGCTGAGCCAGCGTGTGAGCAAGCAAGTGGTGCTCAAATTCTTTCCTAAGATCCAATATCTTTATGATCCCTCGCTCGAACGCGGCGCTGGCATCCTCGATATTCTAGACGACCTCGATAAAGAAACAGACGATGGCTGAGCAACAATTCTTCCCCGTAGAAAGTCCCATTTTCGCGCAAGGGATCCAATGCCTCAAAGGACATAAAGTCGCCGTGCTCGGGCATCAGCGTCCCGATGGTGATTGCATCGGTTCCATCGTAGCCGTCGTGCGTGTGCTCCAGAGCCAAGGCATTGAAGCTGTCGGTCTTAATCGCGATGAAGTGCCAGGCACATTGAAAGCATTTGTTGGCGATACACCTTTATTTTTGGCTAAAGATTTTGAGCCCGATGGGCATGTCGCCGTCACAGTTGATTGCGCAGACTTCAAGCGCGTCGGTGATCGCCTCAATGAATTGTTCCCTCAAGTCGCCTTAAATGTGGATCACCATATTTCGAACCGTGAATATGCGGATCAAAATATTGTCATCGCCACTGCGTCCGCCACGGCCGAAATCCTCGCCGGCTTCTACCTCGATCTTGGTTACGAGATCGACGCTGTCACCGCGCAAGCACTTTACGTCGGCATTGCCACGGATACCGGGCAATTCCGCTTCCCTTCGACCACGCCGGAAACTTTCGAGATCGCACGTCGTCTCTGTGAGCATGGCGCACGTCCTGCCGAAGCAGCTCATGAACTCTACGAGCGCGAGAGCTTTTCAAAGATTCAATTGCTGCAGAGTTTTCTTAACTCACTCACCATGGAGTTTGATAACCGCGTCTGTGTCGGTCTTATTGAAAACGGTGTTTATGAGGAGACCGGTGCAACGATCGATGATTCCGAAGGCCTCGTTGATTATGCCCGCTCAATCGACGGCGTTGATGTCGGTGTCATGATCGAAGATCGCGATGGAGCACTTAAAGGCAGCCTTCGCGCTAAGAACCCTTTCTACCGAGTCGATCAAGTCGCGAAGCAATTCGGTGGCGGTGGTCACGCTTGTGCAGCTGGCTTGAATGTGGAGAACAGCTCCATCAAAGAATTCTATCCGCAACTAATGGAAGCTCTCGGCAAGCACCTCGAAGCCCTCGGCCAGCCAGAGGCTTAATTTGTGAAACAGACATTCCTGTCTGTTTATTCCACTTTAGATAACAGACAGGAATGTCTGTTTCACTTTCACTTTAAAGTAATAGCTATGACTCAACCAGTATCTGATGCTCCTGAGGGGATTCTCCTCGTCGATAAACCGCAAGGCATTACCTCGCACGACGTGGTCGCACGCATGCGCAAAGTGTTTCGCATTAAAAAGATTGGTCATGCTGGCACGCTCGATCCGATGGCGACGGGGCTCCTCCTGATTATGATCGGGAAAGCGACCAAAGTGTCGCAGTATCTCATGAGCCATGCGAAGGAATACACCGGCACGGTGCGCCTCGGTCAAGAAACTGACTCGCAAGACGCAGAAGGTGAAGTCGTCGCTGAGAAACCAGTGCCTGATATCACCGAAGCCGAAGTACGCGCTCTCATGGAAACATTCATGGGTGATCAGTATCAAACGCCGCCCATGTATTCTGCGAAGAAGGTAAACGGTCAAGCGCTCTACAAATTAGCGCGTCAAGGCAAGACCATCGAGCGCGAAGCGCGCGTGATCCACGTCAGCCGTTTTGAAATGACGAACTTTGACCTGCCCGAAATCTCTTTCGTTGTTGGTAGCAGTAAAGGCACCTATATCCGCACCTTAGCGCATGATCTCGCGAACAAGATTGGCTGCGGCGGACACCTCTGCGCATTGCGTCGCACAGTGGTTGGCAAGTTCAGTATCGAGAATGCCAATACACTCGACGAAATCGAAAAAATGTCGCCTTCCGTTTTGCGCCGTCAACTGATCCCCATCAATCAAGCTGTTCCAAGCCACGCATTGTAGTCGATGAACTTCCCCACCAGTGTTGAATCTTTTAAAGAACTTGCAGCTTTGCGCGGCGAGTTGCACTTGGCGATTGGGGTTTTCGATGGTGTGCACTTAGGGCACAAGGCGGTGATTGAATCCGCCGTGTTCTCCGCGCGACGTTCCGGTGGTATCAGTGGCGTATTGACTTTTGATCCGCATCCTAGCCGTTTGTTTCGACCAGATGCACCGACGCTACTGATGATGGGTATCGATACCAAAATCGAAATGCTGCATGCGGTGGGTGTTGATGTGGTGATTCGTAAGCACTTTGACGCTGCGTTCGCCTCGATCCCGGCAGAGGATTTTCTTGCTGAGTTGAAAGCCGCCTTACCAGCGTTGAAAGCCATCTACATCGGTCAAAACTTTCGCTTCGGCAAGAAGCGGGCAGGGGATGTGTCCACATTGATTCAGTCAGGCAAAGCTCTCGGGCTAAACGTGTTCAGTGTGGAGCGCATCCAGCACAATGGAGAGCCCATCAGTAGCACGCGTATTCGCAAAGAACTCGAAGAAGGCGCGATCGAAGCGGCCAACGATCTTTTAGGTTATAACTATACAACTGCCGGCGAAATCGTCGGTGGTGCCAAGCTCGGACGTCAGATCGGTTTTCCGACTTTGAATCTGCCATGGAGCCCCGAGTGTCTTCCACGTTTCGGCGTGTATTACGTCCGCTACCGTGAAGCCGGAAAAAGCACATGGCAATCCGGTGTCGCCAATTACGGTGTCAAACCCACCGTTTCAGAGGGCGATCAATCGCCCAACCTTGAAGTGCACGCATTGGAAGATTGTGACTTAAGCGCAGGTGACTCGCTCGAAGTCGAATGGCTCCGCTTCATCCGCCCCGAGCAAAAGTTCGACTCCGTCGATGCCTTGAAAGAGCAGATCGCAAAGGATTGCGAAACCGCACGTGCCTTAGCGCAGTGAGTTAATAGCAGTTTATGAACGCTAATGCATGCGGGTTAGCGTGGATATTGATCGCCGCTAAAAGGCATAGGACGCACAAAAGGTAGCGGCCTTATCCCTAACGCCATACGTCAGAGTCAGCCGTCAGTCATGATATTCAGTATAGTGTAGCCACGTCACTCGCCCGACCTGTGATTCATCCTGAGCTGTGTCGAAGGGAGCCGGTCGAAGGTGTGACGTGATCGTCAGCATAGTCCATGTTAGCTAAAACAAAACACGGCAGAGACTGCCGTGGCTACAACAGCAAGTCAGACCGTATATTCCGTCTCTTCGCGCCCAATCTCACTACTTCAGGAACTTCGCATTTGTCGGAATCAAAAAGTAACGATTTTCAGGAAAATCAACTCTTCCTAAAAGCGTGACAACCCATCGAACCTAGAGTTTAAAGGCAATGAACCGCTGCGCATTTAGTCTAACATGAACCCCGCGATCTCGATTATCACACAAACCCAATCCGTGAAATGCGTTGTTCAAGGACGCAGATAACACTGATCTACAGAAAATGAAATACCTAACGCTGTTACTCATTGCATTTTGTACCGCCCAAGCCTATGAAGTTACCGAATGGGAAAAACGGAGAGAAGATGGAACAGCCGATTCGCGAGACTACACTCGAAACGGAAAGGTCATCATGACTCAACATGTAGAGCTTACTGCAGATATTGATCACGATGGATATGTCGGAACTGTTCGGTCAATCGTAAGAACAAAAACAAAAGAAAATGAAGACACATGGATCATCTCTATTGCATCCAAAGAAGGAAAGTTTTCAGGCCTGACTACAGGGCCAGAGATCAAGAATTTTGAACTTTACATTGCAGATCAAAATCAAGATGGGGAGATCGACCTCATAACACTGATGAATCAAGATGATGAAATCTTTGAGATGTTCACATTCAGCAAGGGGTATTTAGAACCAGTCCCTGAAGAACTTATCGAAGAAGTGCGGAAGGACTCCACTACTGGAGAACCAAAGCTAATCACGCTCATAAACCAAAGGTAGATCCAGTCGCTGGTATCAATTCCGTTACGCCGCTCCGCGACTCTACTACATGATACAGCTCTACGTTCTGACCGTGAATCAGCGGTCGCTGTGAAGAACAAGAAAAGAGCTTGGCGGATCGGTGACGTTGGATGCAGACTGTGCGGATGTCCTCTTTCAAAATATGGCTGGAAGCGACGCGTCCGAAGACCTTACCGGCTGCGGTGGCGCCTGTGTTTTTGGGCTCGGCGTTGGCTTTTTCAGTAGGCGGATTCCATTGGTTGGCGGCGCTTATCTGTTTGGTCTTTGCATTGTTGATACAGATCGGGACGAATTTTGCGAATGACTACTTAGATGGTATTCGCGGAACAGATACCGCTGCGCGGATCGGGCCGCAGCGTGCGGTGGCGGCTGGTTTGGTTACGCCGGTGGTGATGAAGCGGGCAACGATTGCTGTGTTGGCAATCGGTTTTTGTGTCGGTCTGGCGTTGATTCCGTTGGGCGGTTGGTGGCTGCTCGCAGTCGGTGTGGCGAGTGTGGCTTGTGCCTGGCTCTATACCGGTGGTCCGTATCCATTGGCCTACAATGGGCTGGGGGATGTCTTTGTAGTGCTGTTTTTTGGCCTGATCGCGGTGGGCTGCACTTTCTATGTGCAAACGCATACGATGACTTTGGATGCGTTGATGTTGGGTCTGAGCTGCGGCTTGTTGGTCAACAATATCTTGGTGGTGAACAATTATCGTGACGTGGCGGAAGACACGCAGGCACGTAAGCGCACCTTGGTGGTGTTGCTTGGGCGAAAATATGCATTGTGCCAGTATGTGGTTTCTAGCCTGTTAGCCGGGGCGGTCTTGCTATGGCTTAGCGCGAGCAGTTTTGGGTCGTGGTTGCTCTTGGGCTGGCTGCCTGTGGGCTACAGTTTATTGCTGGCACGACGCTTGCCCGCGGCGAAGACTCCGGAAGATTTTCTAGCTGCCTTAAAAGGTTCGGCGCAAGTGGTCGCGGGCTACGGGGTATTGGTCAGCGTGGGGCTGGTTGTTGGGTGATGGTAGCGGTAGGAAGCTATACATTCTAATCAATCTAACTATTGATTGACGCCAAAGGTAGGGACGCCTGAGGGCAGGCGTCCCTAACAAATGCTTTCAAATGAGTCTTAATATTTAATTAAGGTAGCGGCGATGGTCTCCATCGCCACACGTTTGAGTCGTTGAGCAAATTGCAATGAGCCACGCACCGCAATGGCGGTCGGGACGACCGCCTCTACCTCGCTTGACCGGGGCATGTCCCTCCATTAATCGCAGGGGCTGGTGCCGCCGGATTGTTTAAAATATTCTACTAGCTTGTCGCTGACCATGCGTTGCTCTTCGAGCGTGAGGGCTTGGTATTTACGACCGTCGGTCCAGCCGTAGCCCCAGTGATACCAATTGTAGAACCAGGGACTGCCGCCCATGCGGACGCCTTTGAACATCGCGTCGGCGAGGAGAGCGTCGTCCGTTTTGGCTAGCACACAGGCGCGGAGCTGTTCGTCGGCTTTGAGCCGTTGCTCTTCGGTGCCTCCTTGCCAATAAGCGAGGTCGTGCTCGACGCAGCACTCGCACCAGTCTTTGGCACTAATCAACGAGCGATCGGGGAAGAGTGAACAGCCGTCGCTGGTGAAGTCTTTGAGCAGTGGTTCTTCTTCGCAGCCGACAAAGAGCAGTGCAGTGAGGGCGACGAGCCAATGAATGGGGGAGTGTTTGAGCACGGGGTGAGAAAGAGAGGTGAGAGGTGAGTGTTGAATCTAGTAGAGATTAAGATAGGGGATTTGGTGGTTGGGATGCGAGATGGGAATTGGCGTTTTGTTTTGCGCTCCGCTCGTATCGAGTATCCCGTATTTCGAATCACCATGAGTGCCACTGATCTTGAAAATACTGCGCTGCGTAATGTGCGCCATTTTACTCTGTTCCGGATGTTTTTCTCGGCGCGGTTTTACTATCCGGTGTATGCCTTATTGTTTTTGGATTATGGTTTAACGCTCCCGCAGTTTGCCATGTTGAACGGGCTTTGGGCGCTGACGATTGTCGTGTTGGAAATACCTTCGGGGGCCTTGGCCGATACGGTCGGTCGGCGAAATTTGTTGATTTTGGCAGGCGTGTGTATGGTGGTCGAAATGGGCGTGTTACTGGTGGCACCCATTGGCGGTGGAACTTTATTGTTTGTGCTGTTTGCGATCAATCGGGTGCTCAGCGGGGCTGCTGAAGCGGCGGCGAGTGGGGCAGATGAGGCCTTGGTTTACGATTCGATGAAGGCGGCAGGCATCGAGAGCCGGTGGGGGCATGTTTTGGAGCGGGTGCAGCGGGATACTTCGTTGGCCTTTTTCTTTGCCATGATGATTGGCGCGGCTTGTTACGATCCTGAGATGGTGAATGCGGTTTTTAAGACGCTGGGTTCGGCGTTTCGGGTGGAGCAGGCGCAGTTGATTAAAGTGCCGATTGTGCTGACTTTCTTGTCTTCGCTCGTGGTGCTTTGGATGGCTTTTCGCATGCAAGAGGTCGCGCATGAAAAATCACTCACCGTGCGGGAGACCTTGGCACAGTCATGGCAGCAATCGTTGGTGGGTGCTCGCTGGATTTGGGCGACGTCTCTACCTTTCGGCATCATCTTGGCGGCGATGGTGCTGGACAGTGTTATACGGCAGTTTTTGACGCTGGCCAGTGAGTATTGGAATGTGATCCATCTGCCGATCGCAAGTTATGGGCTGATTGGGTCTGGAATGGCGCTGATGGGAGTGTTTGTGCCGCGCTTGGCTCGCTATATGGCGGACCATGGCACGCCGTTGAAGAACTTCCTCTGGCTGGTCGGGGCCGTTTTTGTGGGTCTGTATGGTCTGGCGATGGCGATTCCATATTGGGGCATCGTGCCGGCGATCTTCCTATACGCATCTATTCAGATGACGGGTTACTTTGTCAGCCGCTACCTGAACGAGGCGGCACCCTCCGAGCAGCGCGCGACGATCCTGAGTTTCAGAGGGCTTTCGACCAATTTCGCATATGGGGTGGTTTCAATGCTGTATTCCGGCTTTATTGTGGCGATTAAGGCAAGGCAGGAACCCGTCGATGGGATGAGTGATGAAATCGCCCAGCAATTGGTATTTGTGGAGTCAATTACTTGGTTTCCTCTGTATTTCGTGTGTTCGGTGGCATTGGTCTTTTTGGTCCACCGTCTACGCTTCAAACGCACGAAGGGAAACTAACGAGGAATCAGACTTGAAGTTACTGTTCAGATACTTCAATCCTGTTGACTTCTTTTAACCAATTGACCCATTTCCAGGATGCCTGATCAGACCGACGAAACTATCAAAGAGAACGATCCTAAACAGGTTCAGGATTTAGAGGTGAAGGATGCTCAGATCATCTTCAGCTCCGTCTGGTCGAGCCTCGAAACCGAGTTAGGCGAAGAGTATCTGCGCTTTCCTAAAGAGATTTTCTGGCTGAATGGTGCCCCTGGCGCAGGTAAAGGAACGAATACCGACTTCATCATGCAGTATCGCGATTTGACGGCTCCGCCGCTGGTTGTGAGCTCTTTATTGCAGAGCCCCGAGGCTGAAAAAATGAAGGACGCTGGTATGCTAGTCGGTGACCGCGAAGTGATCGAAATCATGCTGCGTAAGCTGTTGGATCCGGTGTATAAAAGCGGTGCTGTCGTCGATGGCTTCCCCCGCACCAAGGTGCAGGTGGAGTGCGTGAAGTTGCTGTTCACCAAGTTGGTCGAGCTGCGTAACAAGTATCGCGACACCCTTTACTCAGAGCATTTCAAGAAACCGCACTTTCATATCGTCGTGCTGTTTGTCGATGAGAAGGAGAGTGTGCGTCGTCAGCTCAACCGTGGTGTTCAGGCGCAGGCGCATAATAATGAAGTTAAGGAGTCGGGTGTTGGTGAGCTCATAGATTTGCGCGCGACTGACTTGAACCCAGAAGCCGCGCTCAATCGTTACCGCACCTTTAAGGAGAAAACCTATGGTGCATTGAAAGACCTCCGTGAGATTTTCTTCTATCATTTCATCAATGCGCACGGTCCGGTTGAGGAGGTGCGCGCACGAATTGACAAAGAATTGCGCTACCAAGGCTCCCTGGAGTTGGACGAAGCGACTTACGACCTTCTTTCCCGTATTCCTGTGGCGAGTTCGCTTTCGAAGCATGCTCGTCAGGATTTGGTGGATCGCTTGGATTCGTATCAGCAGCGCCAGTCTGAGTTATTCGAGAAAGTCATTGCTTTGATCCAACTGGACTTCATGCCGATCATTATGCGCCATGCGATCTCGGGTATGTCGGTGGTGAATACCGAGAGCACCGTGTTGCACGACCCTGATGCGTTGAGTATGATGATCGATATTTTCTCTGAGCGTGGTTACCATGCGATTATCGATTTACAGCGTGAAGAAGTGCCTGAGTCGATCGACCCGAAGACCTTCAAAATCAAGACACGTATTAAGCGTATTTATCGCGTGCGTGTGCAGTATAAGGGTTCTGACATTCGTCGCGGTCGCTAAAGGGGGGTAAATCGCAGGTGGTGGTGCATTCCTCCTAGACCTTTGGGTATGGATTGGTTTGGATACTACGCATGAAGACTGGCACAGTCGGTTACCACTTTGAACTCGCGGACCGTGAGGTGAGTTTTGAGGTCGGGACACAAGCGCGTGATATTCAGAATGACGGCGATCATCCTGAATGGGCTCTTTTAAAGAATAAGCAATGTGCCTGTTGCCCGTTGAAGGAAGCGGACTGCGCTTATTGCCCGGTGGCAGTGCGTATGAATGAAGTGATGACTTCGTTTGCGGACAATCAATCCACCGAGAGGGTGAAGGTGACGGTGACAACTGAGGAAAGGAATTATTTTGAAGAGTGCGACCTACAGGTGGGGTTGAATTCACTGATGGGGTTGCTGATGGCGACTAGCGGTTGTCCGGTTTTGAAAGATCTTCAAGCCATGGCGAGTTTCCATATCCCATTCTGTTCTACCCGTGAAACACTGCATCGCACCGTGGGTTCGTATTTGATCAAACAATACTTCAAGCAGCTTCGAGGCGAAGAGCCTGATTGGAAGCTAATCCACTTAAAGGAGTTGTATGAAGTGCTTGAAGGGCTGAACCGTGACTTTTCGAAACGGGTGCAGTCATCCATTAGTAGCGATGCGATTTCGAATGCAGTGATTATGTTTTTCGCGACATCAGTTGTGGTGGCGTCCTCTTTGGAGCAGCAACTGCAGCGGCATCAGAGTTACCTGATGAATTCTGAAGCGGACGTATAATGTCCATACGAGGCTAGTCGGGCGTAAATCAATTGCCGCTATCTTCTGCTTCGCCTTCTTCCGTGACGAGTGGTTTTGAGAAAAAGCTCAGTGTGATGTATGTGAATACACCGATAACGATGCCGCAGTCTGCGATGTTGAATGCAGGGTAGCGACCATCGGGCAAGAGGTAGGGCACGGAGAAAGGAAAATGGAAATCGAGGAAGTCGATTACATGCCCGTGGATGAGTCGATCCACCATGTTGCCCAGCACGCCGCCGATGAGTAGCCCGAATGCGAACTGCATGGACTTGCGGTGGAGTTCCAAGCTGTGGCGCATTTTATAAATCGCGAATAGGGCAACAAATGCGAAGAGTGCTAAGAAGCCACCATAACCGCTAAACATGCCCCATGCGGCGCCTTCATTGCCTATATGGACGATGTAGAAAAAGCCTTTAATGACTTCTATCGAGTCGGGATAGAAGTAACTGTCGAGCGGCAGATCCGGATTGTTAAAAATCCAGGTCTTCGTCAGCTGATCGAGCGCGAAGACAATGATCGCGACGACGAACAGCAGTTTGTAGGCGCTGAATTTTTCGGAAGGTTTCATTTGGTTTAATCTTACTCGTAACCTGATTCAGATAACATCGTTCCATTCGAGAGAGTTCATCTGGATTAGGAGTCAGATTAAGGCATTGCCGACTTATTCGTCGTCATCCGTTACGATCTTGGTCGCGTCGGATTCGTCGCCGAAGATGCCACCTATGTCACGGTTGATTTTGCGGCGCTTGTTTTTCTCGTATTCGGCTTGGCCTTGGACGGAGAATCGCGCGAAAGGCACGGCATTGAGGCGTTCTTTGGGAATCGCTTTGCCTGTTACCTCGCAAACACCATAGCTGCCGTTTTTAATGCGTTGGATGGCTTCTTCGATTTCGTTGAGTGCATCTTGTTCGTTGGAAACAAGGCTCAATGCGAAGTCGCGGTCGAAGGAATCTGTGGCAGCATCGGCTTGGTGGTTGCCATAGCCAGAGATGTTAGAGTCTTCACGAGAAGAGTGCTTGAGTGTGTCTGAGGTGTGTAGGTCGAGCTCATCGCGAACGTGCGCGCGGAGATTGAGTAGGAGCTTGTAGAATTTCTTCCACTTGGCTGGAACGTCGTCCTCTTCCAATGGACTCTTCTTCTTTTCAGCAGGATTGAATCCTAAAATATCTGCGAGTGAAGCGGCACCAAGGACGCGCTTCTCGACTGGGGCGTCGTCTACTTCAACTACCTTCTTTTTGACAGGAGCGACCTTCTTGGTAGTAGGCTTTTCTTCTTCCTTCTTCTCCTTCTTCTTTGTCGCCATGAGTGCTACGACATCATCGAGCGAGAAGACGATAGGAGTGGCTTTTTTGTCGTCGCTATTGAGGGTCACTCCAGAGCGAACGACGACAGCTTTAGCTGTTGGTTTCGACGCTTCTTCTTTTGCTGCTGTCTTAGGCGCATTTTTAGCGGCGACCTTTTTGACAGTCTTCTTTGCAACGACTTTTTTAACAGCTGTCTTTTTTACCGGTTTTGCATCGGCGACTTTTTTAACGGTCTTTTTAGTCGCGACCTTTTTGGTAGCGACCTTTTTGACTGCGTTCTTAGCGACGACTTTCTTGGCGGTGGTTTTTTTGGCAGCTTTCTTCACGGTTGTCTTTTTCTTAGTCATTTCGAGTGAAAGGGGATTGGGGATTAAATGGTTGTTTGTTGAATTTGTTTAAGTGCTTCCGCGCAGCGTGGTGATACGGGACCCCACTCTTCGGTTTCGACGAGTGCTTCAACCCAACGCCAACTGCGTGGGCAGCGGACGCCGTCTGCGTGTGCCACTTCGATGTTCATTTCAGTGGCTTCAGCGGATTGTTGGAGAGTGACCTGCGAAAGAATGAAGAGTTCCGGCAAATCGGACTCGTATTTCTGGAGTAGGGCAAAGGTCTGGTCGTTGGGCGTGCCAGTGATCACGGCTTTGGCGTCAAGGCTTTGGCCGATGGTCTTCTTTTGGCGCAATTCTTCGAGGCGATCATTTAAGTGCTCGGAGAGGAATTTGCGAAGCGCGCGGATGTCGGCCGCGATTTCTGGGTTGTCCCAAGCTTCATCGACATAAGGCCAGTCCTCAAGAGTGATTGGCTTGTCGCAGAAGTCAGTGTCGTTGGTCGCAAAGCTCCATGCTTCATCTGCGGTGTGCGGGATGAGGGGCGCGACGAGGCGAGTGAAGACGCTGAAGATGATCGCTATCGCAGTCTGTGAAGAGCGGCGGAGTGGATCGTTGGGCGCAGCCGTGTAGAGGCGGTCCTTCAGAATGTCGTGATAAGTGGACGAAAGTGTGTTGGCTACAAAGGGGTCGATGAACTCCTTGAATGCGCGGTGGAACTCGTAAGCCTCGTAGGCTTCGGTGACGTTGCGCACGAGCTGTGCGAGCTCGTTGAGCGCCCACATGTCGACCGGGTGTAGCTGATCGAGCGGCACGGCGTCGGTCGCTGGATTGAAATCGTGGAGACTGCCGACTTGGTAGCGCAATGTGTTGCGCCAGTTGCGGTAGTTGTTGGCCACGTTCTTGACGATTTTGTCGGAAACAGGCACGTCATTGCGGTAGTCTTGTGAGCAGATCCACAGGCGCACGATATCGGCACCGTAAAGTTTGATCCACTCGGGAAGTGGGCGGGCAGCGCCGTCGCTCTTGGAGAGCTTGGTGCCGTCTTCCTTCACGATGAAGCCGTGAGTGAGGAGATTCTTGTAAGGCGCGGCCTTGTCGGCGATGACGGATGTCCAGAGCGAGCTTTGGAACCAACCGCGGTGTTGATCGCTACCTTCGAGGTAGAGGTCGGCAGGCCAGCTGAGGTTCGGGCGCTTTTGAAGAACGGCACGGTGGCTACTGCCAGAGTCGATCCACACGTCGAGCGTGTCGGAGCCGCACTTCAGTTTATCCGGAGTGGGCCAACCTTCGGGAAGGCTGATGCCGTCAAGGATCTCAGAAGCGGTTTGCTTGAACCAGAGATTGGTGCCGTCGACGGCGACCTTCTTGGAAATTTCACGAATGACATCGGCGTCGATGTAGGCTCCGCCGTCTTCATCGTAGAAGGCAGGGATCGGCACGCCCCATGTGCGTTGGCGGCTGATGCACCAGTCTGGGCGGTTTTCGACAGCCGCACGGATACGGTTTTTGCCCCATGATGGGATAAAGTTGACGTCTTCGATGGCTTTGAGCGCGAGTTGGCGGTCGCCATTCTTATCCAGAGCGATGAACCACTGGTCCATGGCACGGAAGACAACGGGTGTTTTCGAGCGCCAGCAGTGCGGATAGCTGTGCTCAATCTTGCGCTTGCCGATGAGTGAACCGTTTTGGGCAATGATTTTGAGCACGCCGAGCGTGGCAGGCGAGGGCTTGCCGCCATCGTCCAATACAGAGAGTCCAACCAGATCGGCAGGCACTTGGCCGTCGTCGACGTAGCAACCGGCATCATCGAGCGGGCAATAGACTTCAAGGCCGTTGTTGATGCCGGTGATATAGTCGTCCAGACCGTGACCGGGAGCGGTGTGCACACAGCCTGTGCCGCTTTCGGTGGTCACGTAGTCAGCCAAAAGGATCGGGCTGGCACGGTCGATAAATGGGTGACGGGCTTCGAGGCCTTCGAGTTGTGCGCCAAGGTAGGTGCTGATCGTTTCAACACCTTCGAGCGAGCATTCGCTGACGACTGTGTCGAGCAGGGCTGTAGCCACGATGAGAGTGCCTTGATTGCTCTTAACCGCGCTGTATTCGATCTTTGGATGCACGGACACTGCGAGATTGGCAGGGAGCGTCCAAGGAGTCGTCGTCCAGATGAGGACCGAGGCTTCGTCTTCGAGGGCTAGCTTACTGCGGGCTGCTTCCGACAGTGGGAGTTTTACGAAAACAGAGATGCTCTTGTGGTCGCGATACTCGATTTCAGCTTCGGCGAGTGCTGTGGCGCAAGGAATTGACCAGTAAACAGGCTTTTTCGAGCGATAAACGAGGCCTTGTTCGACAAATTTAGCAAAAGTTTCGAGCTCTGCGGCTTCGTATTCAGGATGAATAGTCCAGTATTCGTTATCCCAATCAGCGAGCACGCCAAGGCGTTGAAATTGCTCGGTTTGGATTTCGCGATACTTATTGGCGAATTTGGCGCAAGCTTCACGCACTTCGAGAGGCGTGTAGTCGGTGCGACCAGCGTCTTGCAGCTCGCGGGAAACTTTGTGCTCGATCGGTAGGCCATGACTGTCCCAACCTGGGATGTAAGGGGCGTTGTAGCCCTGCATCCATTTGAAGCGTAAGATCGTGTCTTTCAACGTCTTATTGAGCGCGTGGCCGAGGTGAAGGTCGCCGTTTGTGAACGGAGGGCCGTCGTGTAAAATGAAGCTAGGACCAGCCGCGTTTTTAGCCTGAATTTGCTCGTAGAGACCGAGTTTTTTCCAGTGATCGATGCGTGCGGGCTCTCGTTCAACCATGTTGCCCCGCATAGGGAAATTGGTTTGTGGAAGGTTGAGCGTGTCTTTGAGGTCTTGGGCCATGGTTTTAGAGCCTAGGGCTGATAAAAGCGCGGCAGTGTGGTTTTTTGGTTTACCAAGTCAAGCACTCAGAATTTTCTCGCAGATACGAGGCTTTGCTCCTTCTTAGGGCTGACCCTCTCGGCACGTCAATCGTCGCCTGATTGTAGATTTTCATGACACTCGCACTGATCAGTATACCGTATCCCGACCTCGCGCTTTTGTGGCTTGTGCTGCTCTTGGTGCTGGGTCTTGCGGCTTTGGCCTTTGGCGGGGACTGGCTAACTGCGGGTGCAGCGACGGTTTCGGTGAATTTGAAGATCAATCCGGTCGTCGTCGGTCTCACGATTGTGTCGATCGCCACGTCGATGCCTGAAATGATGACCTCGCTCTTGGCCGCCAAAGACAGTCCCGGATTGGCTCTTGGCAATATTCTCGGCAGCAATGTGGCCAATATCGGCCTGATTTTGGGCGTGACTGCCATCATTGCGCCGCTCGCAGTGCAGATGCGTCTGATTCGGCGTGAGGTGCCTATCCTGATTGGTGTCACTGTGCTATTCAGTATATTTGCCATCGGAGGCTTTTCCCGCATCGAGGGCATCATTATGCTGGGAATCATGGTTGTTTACCTGATTTACGTCGTCCGTGGTGCGAAGGATGAGTCGGCTGAGGTGGCAAATGAGTTTACCGAAGAGATCCAGGGAAATGCCGGGCGCCCGACCTCATTAGGCTTAGGCTTGATTGTTTTAGGCGGAGTGCTTCTGGCGCTGGGTGCAGATATATTAGTCGGTAGTAGTGTCGAGCTCGCTGGTCGCATGGGGGTGAGTGATACCTTGATCGGTTTGACCATCGTTGCGCTAGGCACAAGCTTGCCCGAGTTGGCGGCTTCCATTGCTGCCGCACGTTCTGGTCATGTGGACATCTGCGCGGGTAATATTGTTGGTTCCAATCTCTTTAACATCCTTCTCATTGGCGGTGGAGTGGCGACGATCATTCCGATCCCGGTGGCGACCTCCTTGTTCTATGTTGAGTTCCCTGCGCTGATTGCGCTGACAGCGTTCCTACTGTGGATCTTTAAAAGTGGTCATACCGTATCTCGCAAAGAAGGTGTGTTCTTGATTTTCCTTTACGTGGCGATTCTCTCGGTTTCTTCACTTTCTCAGCTTGGGTATCTCTTCTAGTCCATGCCTAAGCGGTCATAGCTAATTTCTAATACAAAACATGTCTGAAAAACAAAAGCCAGTCGTCCTCATCATCCGCGATGGATGGGGTGAAAATCACGATGCGTCCTACGACGCCTACAACGCCGTTAAGCTTGCGAACACTCCGGTTGCGGATCGTTTGACCGCGGAGTATCCACGCACCGAGATTGCCGCCTGCGGCCTCGCAGTGGGTTTGCCGGAAGGTGTCATGGGCAACTCTGAAGTGGGTCACCAAAATATCGGCGCTGGCCGTGTGGTCGACCAGGAGCTCGTTCGTATCAATAAGGGTATCGAGACTGGCTCCGTAAAACAAAGCCCGACTCTCAAAGCTGCTTTCGACAATGTGAAGACTAATGGCAAAGCCCTGCACTTTATGGGCCTCGTCTCCGACGCAGGCGTGCACTCCATGTTGGAGCACCTGTATGGTCTCCTACGGATCGCCAAAGAAGAAGGCGTGCCAGAAGTTTACGTTCATGCGTTTACGGATGGTCGCGACACGGGTCCATTCACTGGCAAAACATTTATCGCCGAAGCGGAAGCTGAAATGGCGAAGATCGGCATTGGCAAAATCGCTTCCGTGTCTGGCCGCTACTGGGCGATGGATCGCGACAACCGCTGGGATCGCGTGCAACGCGCTTACGACTGCCTCACTGGTCGCGACATTCAGCGCTCATTCACATCGGCAGTTGAAGCCATCCAGGCGCAATACGACGCGCCCGAAACCGATGGCACGAAGGGCGACGAATTTTGCCCGCCATCTGCGATTGTCGGCGAAGATGGCCAACCTGTCGGTCTCATCGGCGACGGCGACTCAGTCATCTTCTTTAACTTCCGCGGCGACCGCCCACGTGAGTTGACTCGTGCATTCATCCAAGACGACTTCGATGGTTTTGATCGTGGCGCAAAGCTCGACATCTACTTCGCTACTTTGAGCGAATACCAAAAAGGTCTCTGCGATAACATCGTTTTCTTTAAGCCAGAGAAGATGGCAGACATCCTTGGCGGCTACATTGCAGACAAGGGCATCGGTCAGTTCCGTTGCGCTGAGACTGAAAAGTTCCCGCACGTCACCTTCTTCTTTAACGACTATCGCGAAGAACCGTTCCCAGGTGAAGATCGCGAGCTTGTGCCGAGCCGCAAGGACTGCGTGACCTACGACGAAAAGCCAGAGATGTCTGCTTACGGCATCCGCGATGCTTCCGTCGCTGCGATCAAGTCCGGTAAGTATGGTCTCGTCGTGATCAACTTCGCTAATCCCGACATGGTCGGTCACACGGGTGTGATTAAGGCCTGTATCGAAGCCTGTGAAGTGGTTGACGGTTGTGTCGCTGACCTGCTCGCTGCAATCGACGAAGTCGGCGGCTCAGCAGTCATCACAGCCGACCACGGTAACTCCGATCAACTTTGGAGCCACGAAAGAAGTGGCCCGCACACCGCGCACACTTTGAATCCAGTCGAAGTCGTTGTTTACAGTAGTGAATACAAAGATGCGAAGCTCCTCGAAGGAGGCTGCCTCGGTGATATCGCTCCGACGATTCTCAAGCTCATGGGCTTGGAGCAACCCGCCGCGATGACCGGCAATTGCTTGATCGTGTAGCGAGATACGAGTTTCGCTTTTCGAGATAATTTACAAAGCCCCGCAGCTAAGTGCTCGCGGGGCTTTTTGTATTCACGCTAAATGAACCTTGTGCATGGTATGTGCAGAACGTAGTATTTAGCAGTGGTTCTATGAGATAAGAACTCCAGTAGTTAGATGAAAGAAGCCAAATTACATCCTGAAGAAGAAGCTCGCCTCTGCTTATTGCGAGAACTGGGTATTCTAGATACTGCTGCAGAGAAAGAATACGATGACTTGGTTTCTCTAGTGGCATCCATTTGTGATGTGCCGATAGCGCTTGTTTCATTGGTCGACGAATCGCGACAGTGGTTCAAGGCGAAGGTCGGTTTGGATGCGGATGAAACACCGCGGGCATATTCATTTTGTGCGCACGGCATCCTTGGTAGTGATATTCTAGAGATCTCAAATGCGCTAGAAGATGATCGCTTTGTGGATAATCCATTGGTCACTGGAGCGCCTGGAATTCGGTTTTATGCGGGTGCGCCATTGGTCACGGAGAGCGGATTGCCGTTGGGTTCGTTATGCGTGATTGATGTTGAACCGCGTAAATTGACTCAATTGCAGCGACAGGCGCTGAAAGTATTATCGAATCAAGTGTCGACTCTTCTGGAGTTGCGTTTGGCGAATCAGAAGTTGGCTAAAAGTAATGATGATTTAGATGACATCAATCGGCGCTTAAACGAATTTTTCCGTATTGTATCTCATGACTTACGTTCTCCTTTTAACGGTCTGATCGGTGTTACTGAATTATTGAAGACCGAGCTTGAGTCGTTATCTGTTGCCGAGGTTCGTGAGCTTGTTTCGGCGCTACATAAGTCGTCCGCAGAGACCTTCATTATGCTGGAAAAGTTAATGGATTGGTCGAAGTTCGAAGTTGGTAGCATGTCCTATATGCCTGTAACAGTGCAGGTCAGAGAGCTCGCGGAGAACGCGGTAGGGATATTGGCAGCAAGTCTTAAGGAGAAGCGCATCGAATTTACCATTGATATTGACCCCGATGTGAGCGTGTTGGCAGATGCTACCATGCTCGCTACGATTATTCGAAATTTAGCTAGCAACGCACTGAAATTTACGCCCAATGGGGGCTCGATTCGTATTATTGCTCAGCAAGAGCATACAGCGCATGTATGGATTTCTGTCGTCGATAGTGGGGTGGGCATGACGACCTCAGTATTAGAGATGGTCCGGTCGAATGTTTCCCCTTCAAGTGAGCGTGGCACTGATGGGGAGCAAGGACACGGACTAGGCCTTCAACTCGTGCATCAGTTCTTGGCTGAACACGGTTCTGAATTGGAAGTGGAATCCGATGTCGGAAAAGGCTCTGTATTTCGCTTTAAATTGCCGTTATCAAACGCAGGGTAATTGCATCACTCGAGTCGCTATTTTCGAGATGCCTTGCCGCCCTTGCCCTTTCCCAGCTGTGGAGTCGAGGGCTTGGCAGGATCGTAGTCTGGATTAATGTCTGGGATCTGCGCATCCACATCGGCGAGATATTGCTCGAGCTGCTTGAGCAGTCCAGCTGTCTTCTCGGGGAATTGCTCGGAGAGGTCTTTGCTTTCGCCGATGTCTTTCGATAGGTCGAAGAGTTTCACTTTGCCGTCTTCATACCATTTGATGAGTTTGTAGTCGCCCAGTAGGATGGCGGAGTGAGGTGTGTCGGCTTGATAGTGCGGGAAGTGGAAGATCAGTGCTTCGCGCGGGCGTTGGACCTGACCTTTGCCGCTATGTAGAATTGCAGTCATGTCGCCACCTTCAACGCCATCGGGAAGTGCTTGCTTGACGCCCGCAAGAGCGCAGAAAGTGGGGAAGAGGTCGAAGCCCACGACGCGACTAGAGGAGTAAATGTCGGCTGGGATATTGGGGCCGCGTATAATGAGTGGGATGCGTATGCCGCCTTCGTAGACGGAGCCCTTGCCTGAGTTCAGTGGGCGTGTGTTTGTGGAGTTCTTTCTTCTGTCACGTTTTCCGCCAGCAGTGCCGCCATTGTCCGACATGAAGATAAGATAAGTGTTTTCTCTAATGCCGAGTGCATCAATTTTTTCCATAATCAGGCCAAGGCCTTGGTCTACGTGTTCCGCCATGGCACTGCGTTGCACTTGCCTATCATCGGTGCTTTTCCCCATGAGCTTAGCGTATTTCTGCAGCATCTCCGGAGTAGAGTTTTCCGGGTAGTGCAGCCCGTTGTGTGAAAGTTGTATGAAGAAGGGGGTGCCGGCTTTAGTATGCTTTTCCATGAAAGCACTGGCGCGTTCAGTTATGCCGAAGATGTCGACAGGGTTGGGCGCTATGTGGCGGGCGGCATCTTGGTTGCCGGTGTTGCCGTCTGATTCGTCGTAACCATGCTCCTCGGGTCCGCCTCCGCTGAGGTGCCATTTTCCATAGTGAGCAGTGGCGTAACCGGCTCCTTTAAGCATTTCCGCGATGGTGGTTTCGCTTGAAGAAATGTCCCTGCGTATAGGTTTAGGGATGAGCGGGTAGTTGTCTCGCGTGGTGACTGCGGGGCCTGCCTTTGTCCAGTGCAGTTGTGCCGGGCTTTTTCCAGTTTGTAGGCTGATTCGAGTGGGAGCGCAAACCGACGAGGGGGCGTAGGCGTCGGAGAAGATGATGCCTTCGCTGGCAAGTTTTTCGAGGTTGGGTGTCTGGATGTATTGGCTTTTCGAATACGGGATGTCGGGGTGCATTTGCACGGAAGTCTCCGTCCAGTCCTGATCGTCGGTTAGGATGAAGATGAAGTTGGGCTGGGCGTAGCCAGCTGAGTGTCCGAAGATGAGGATGCTAAGAATAAATAGAATGCGGCGGTCAGTCATACTAACTGACATAGTTCATTATCCTAGAAAGTTGCAGGAAACTGCAGATCTTGTCCTCTCTGAGTCGTTGCTTTGGGCTTGTTACTCCGCTCCAGCTTCGCGCCAGAGGTTTTCGATCAACTCTGCGCCGATACCGTCGGTGGTGACGGCGGTGCCGAGGTGAGTCATGGTCACAAAACGTAGGTGTCCGCTGCGGTTCTTCTTGTCGCGCTGCATCGCGGCCATGAGATCGACGACCTTGAGTGGTTCGTCGATCTGTGTGGGCAGCTTGAATTGCTCAATGATGCGTTGCACGTGCGCGACATCGCCAGCAGGTATTTGTTCGAGATGAACCGAGAGCTGAGTGGCTAGTTTGAGCCCGATCGCGACGGCTTCACCGTGGAGGTAGGTGCCGTAGCCCGCGACATTTTCGATCGCATGGGCAAAGGTGTGTCCGAGGTTGAGCAATGCGCGACCTCCGGAAGCAGCGGTTTCCTTTTCATCGTCCGCGACAACTTGTGCTTTGATTTCGCAACAGCGGCGGATGACTGCAGGGAGTTCCTCGGAGCTGGCATCGAGGCCATCCAGTGCTTCCAGATTACTCAGGAGTTTGGCATCAGCGAGCATGCCGTATTTGATCACTTCGGCCATGCCAGCGGCGAACTCACGCGGCGGCAGTGTTTGTAAAAGTGCTGCATCGATATAGACGGCTTTCGGCTGCCAGAATGCACCAACGAGATTTTTACCTTCCGGTAGATTGATGCCGGTTTTGCCGCCGACCGAGCTGTCCACCATGGAGAGCAGGGTGGTGGGGATTTGGTAAAAATCGATGCCGCGCAGATAGCTCGCTGCCACATAGCCGGCGAGGTCGCCAATTACGCCACCGCCGAAAGCGAAGAGTGCGCAGTCGCGGTTGGCGGCTTGACTTGCGAGAAAGCTCAATGCCTGGCTGAAGAATTCGACCGACTTCGTTGGCTCGCCGGAAGGCAAAGACAAGATTTCGTTATCGTGAAAGCCCGCCTGTGCCAAATAACTAGGGTGTGCATGGAGCACACGTGCATCACTGATCACGCGGATGCTGCGCTTGGCGGCGCGTAGTTGGCTGACCTCGGCCTTCAGTGCGGTCGCACTTTCATTGAAGTGTATCGGATAAGAGCGGTCTGCGAGGGCAACGGTGAGCGGGGCGGTCATTTTGAAAAAGGCTGAAATACTGAAATGCTGAAAACTGAAAGGACTTACTATCTCAAAGCTAAAACAGATTCGGTGACGCTCTGCAAGGCAGCTGTCTTAAAATTGGCGTGTGTGCCCGTGGGGTGGAATCTTTGGCTATGAACACGGCAGGGGGCTGCCGTGGCTACAACTTCAGTTTTAAGCTGATGGCGGACGTGTGAAACGCGTTCCTCCAGCGTGGCTACGAATCTTCGCTGATCCCGAAAATCGCTTTGGCGTAGTTTGCGGCTGAAAATGGCTGAAGGTCGTCGGGTTGTTCGCCGAGGCCTACGAAGTAAATGGGTAGTTTAAGTTCGCGGTAGATGCCGACGAGGGCGCCGCCGCGGCTGGTGCCGTCGAGCTTGGTGATGATGAGCCCGGTCAGCGGGAAGCTTTTGTTAAAGACACGTGCTTGTTCGATGGAGTTCGAGCCGAGGCTGCCGTCCACCACGAGCCAGCTGTGGTGTGGTGCGCTGGGGTCTTGCTTCTGCACGACGCGGAGGAGCTTTTCCAACTCCTTCATTAAATTACTTTTCGTGTGGAGGCGACCAGCGGTGTCGAGGATGACAAGGTCGCGACCACGGCTCTTGGCGGCAGCGAGGGCGTCGAATGCGACGGCTGCGGAGTCCGCACCGTGTTGACTGGCCACGATGTCGATTTCGAGGCGGTCGGCCCAAGCTTTGATCTGCTCATTTGCCGCTGCGCGGAAAGTGTCGCAGGCGCCGAGCAGCACTTTGTATCCGTCATTTTGATACAAATAGCTGAGCTTGGCTGAAGTGGTCGTCTTGCCGGCGCCGTTCACGCCGACGAGGCAAATGACTTCTGGGTGGTTTGCGCCGATCTCGACACGGCCTTCTGCACCTTCCAATACGCGGGCAAGCACGGTAGCGCCGATCTTCGCAGCGTCTTCGCCGCGCATCGTCTTGTCGGCTTTGTAGGCGACCTTGATTTCGTCGATAATTTCTTCGACAGTTTCGTGTCCGAAGTCAGCGGTGTAGAGGGCTTCTTCTAGTTCGTCCAACGCACCTGCATCGAGCTGCGCTCCCGAGAAGATGCCATCGAAGGCCTTTCGGAAAGTGGGAGTCTGGCGCTTGAGGCCGTCTTTGAACTTTTTAAAGAGTCCGCGCATGTGTCTATTCCTTTAGTAGAGGGAAATGCTCAGGTTCGAGCGGAGCGTTGCTCTCCAAATTACTCAGCTGCTTCGCGAAGCGGTCGAGAGATCTTGTTTTTCATCTGATCCAGTATGCCGTTAATAAAGCGCTTTGAATCAGGGTTGGAGAAAATCTTTCCGAGTTCGATTGCTTCGTTGATACTGACGATCGGCGGGATGTCTCTGCGTTGGAGCAACTCGTAGATTGCGAGGCGAAGCACGGAGAGATCGACTTTGGCGATACGTTCAAAAGTCCAGTTCGCGGCGTGTGCCTTGATCTCAAAATCGACTGCTTCGATGTGTTCGATTGTGCCGTGGATCAACTCTTCGGCAAATGCGAAGTATTCACGTGGTTGCTCTTGGGTCTCAAAAAACGTGCAGACCGCATCGTTGAGTTGCTCCGGTTTGTTGAGTTCCCACTGGTAGAGGAATTGCACCGCACACATGCGGTTTTCGCGGCGCTGTGAGGCGCGTTTAACTGGTTTTACTTCGTCTTCCATTTTTTTGTAAATGCGGCCATTTCAAGGGCTGCTTGGGCAAATTCTTTGCCGCGGTTGATTTCTTCGCCAGCTCGAGCCTCGGCTTGTGCGAGGTTGTTCACGACGAGGATGCCGTTAATGACGGGCACTTTTTGTGCGATGCTGATGTCGAGCAGGGCGGTTGCGGTGCTATCGCCGATAATTTCGTGGTGGTTCGTGTCGCCTGCAATCACGACGCCGATCACGATGATGGCGTCGAACTTTGTGTGGGCGGCGATCGTGCTTGCGGCAAAGGGCAGCTCTGCTGCACCTGGCACGCGCTCGATCACAGGAGTCACCGCTCCGGCGGCTTCAAGGGTGGCGCAAGCATGACGCACAAGGGAGTCGACCAAGGCTTCATTGTAGCGCGAAGCAATCACGGCAAAGCGCATGCCGCTACCGTCGATTTCTTGAATACTGGGAATGTCGAGACTCATAGAGGCGATGAATAAGAACGTCGAACGTCGAACATTCAACGTCGAACTTCGATTATAACAGGTAGCGCAGGTGCGTCCCGCACCGCACTGCGCCTTGTAGGTGAGTGGTTCAGCCCATACTGGTGCGGCGCGTCACGCGTCAGCGCTACTTTTTACTTTTAGGCTTCTCACTCCCAACTTCTCACTGCTAACTCCTTTCAAATGTTCACATTGCTCAAAGAAGATGGTCAGGCCCGGCGCGGCGTTCTTAAAACCCGCCATGGCGATATCCAGACCCCGATTTTCATGCCCGTCGGCACGCAAGCCACGGTCAAAGGGATGACGCCTGCTCAAATCGAAGAAGTCGGCTCGCAAATCATTTTGGGCAATACCTACCACCTCAATATCCGTCCCGGTTCGGATTTGGTGAAGGACATGGGCGGCCTCCATAAGTTTATGAACTGGAAGGGCCCGATCTTGACCGATAGTGGCGGCTTTCAAGTCTTCAGTCTTTCCAAGCTGCGTAAAATCACGGAAGAGGGGATCGAGTTTCGTTCACACCTTGATGGCCGTAAGCTCTTTCTCGGTCCGAAGAATTGCTACGAGATTCAAAAAGATCTCGATACCGATATCGCGATGGTGCTCGACGAGTGCCCGCCATATCCCTGCGAGCGCGATGAGTGCGAAAAGGCCGTGGCGCGCACCATTCGTTGGGCAGGCGAGTTTCTGGAGCATGCGACCAATGATGGCTTTCTCGAAAGCGGTCACCACGTGTTTGGCATCATTCAAGGCTCGGTCTACGACGACTTGCGCCAGCACTGTGGACGTGAGCTCGCGAAAATGGATTTTCCTGGTTACGCGATCGGTGGGGTCAGTGTGGGCGAACCTGAAGAGGAAATGATCCGTCAGGTCGCCGCGACTGCGCCGGTGATGCCGAAAGAGAAACCGCGCTACGTGATGGGTGTCGGCACGCCGCCGCAGCTTTTGAAGATGGTCGGTCTAGGGATGGATATGTTCGACTGTGTGATGCCGACGCGTTTGGCGCGCCATGCCTCAGTGTTTACGCCAGAAGGTGTGCTCAATCTAAAGAACGAACGCTTTAAGCTGGATCCGAATCCGATCATGGATGCCGACAATTACACCTGCCGGAATTTCAGCCGCGCTTACCTGCGCCACCTTGTGATGGCAAAAGAGCTGCTCGCTCACACGCTCCTTTCGATCCACAATACGCATTTCTTCTTAGACCTCATGGAGCAAGCCCGCGCTCATATCGAAGCCGGAGATTACGCCAGCTGGAGTGCTGCTTGGATTGAGCGGTATAACGCAGGTGAGAAGTATTTGGTCTAGGGGTAAGAAGCTTTCAGGATAATCGGAATTTCTACTACGAAAGGCACGAAAGCCGCGAAAGAATGAATTCAGCCACGTCAGAGTCGTTTCGCGACTTTAGCTATTTTCGTAGTCATACTTTTTGTTCATAGTCACTGTCTAGGAAGGTTTGCCTTCGACGCACGGTCTGTCAGAGTTAGCCAAGACTTTGACCATAAAAACCTCATGAGAATTTCGACGACATTCATCGCTCTGCTATTTCTCAGCTGCGGAGTCACCTATGCTGCGAAGCGTCCGAATGTCGTTTTCCTACTCAGCGATGATCAAGGCTGGACCGATTACGGTTTCATGGGGCATCCGCACATTGAGACGCCGAACCTCGACCGCTTGTCTGCGGAAGGTTTGCTCTACGAGCGTGGCTACGTGACAGCGCCCCTCTGTCGACCCTCCCTCGCGAGTATCGTGACAGGGCTGTATCCACATCAGACTGGGATCCGGGGCAATGACCCTGTTGGCTGGCGAGCAGCCAAGAACCCCGGCGCCAAAGCTGCCATACGTGCGCGTATGAGCGCACCGATGCAAACCCACCCGTCTTTTATTAAAGAATTACAGACCCACGGCTATGCGACGCTGCAAACCGGGAAATGGTGGGAGGGCAATCCTTTGGAGCATGGCTTCGATCAAGCGATGACTCATGGCAACCCACTCAAAGGAGGACGACATGGAGATGTGGGCTTGAAGATAGGCCGCAGCACTATGCAGCCGGTATATGACTTCGTAGATCAAGCAGTCGCGGCGGAAGAACCCTTCTTTATTTGGTATGGCGTCTTCTTACCTCACTCTCCTCATAATGCCCCTGCGGAGCTTTTTGAAAAATATCGCGATGTCGCGCCCAATGAACCCACCGCCTGGTATTGGGCCAACTGTGAGTGGTTGGATCAAACCTGTGGGCAACTGATCAACTACCTGAAGGAGCAGGGTATCTATGAGGACACACTCTTTGTCTATACTTGCGACAACGGGTGGATTCAGGACCCGGAGCAACGTAATCGCTTCGACAGTCGCTCGAAGCGTGAGCCCTACGAGATGGGCATACGCACACCCATCTTTCTAAGCCAAGCCGGTAAGATCGCACCCGCTCGCGATGAGTCAACGCTGGCCAGCAATATTGATATCGCACCGACGATTCTCAAAGCCTGTGGCATTGCTGTGCCCGAAGCGATGAGCGGGCTCGACCTTCGTGACACGAAGGAGCTGCAGGCACGGAACCGTATTTTCGTCGATGTGTATGCGCACGACAGCGATCTAGATCAGCTCGAAGATATCGATCATGGTCTCACCGCTCGAGTGCTCATTGAAGGCTGGGAGAAACTCATCAAAGGCCCCGACGGTGCCGAACTTTACAATCTGAAAGATGACCCCACCGAGCTGAAAGATCTGCACGAAAAGTTTCCAGGGAAGGGCGCCAGCTTGGAGGAAACTTTAAGCCAGTGGCTGACGGAAACGAAGTAGGGCCGAAGCAATGAGGCTCTGGAGGGAAACGCTCCGTCGTTTCCGCACGTATGACTTGCGGTCAGATAATTTCGAGCGCCCTTGGCGAACGGCAATGACAGAGCATTGCCCTCCAATCATTCCCTAGTAGATTACGACGGGCACAAAAAAAGCCGCCCCGAATTGGGACGGCTTGTGTGTTAAATCGTTTTTGAAAACTTACGCTTTCGCGCCTTTGTAGTTGGCTTCGGCTGCGCTCCAGTCGACAAGGTTCCAGAAAGCTGCGATGTAGTTCGGGCGAAGATTCTGATACTTGAGGTAGTAAGCGTGCTCCCAAACATCGAGACCGATGACTGGCTTGCCTTCGACTTCAGCAACACCTGTCATGCATGGGCAATCTTGGTTAGGAGTCGAAGTCACTGCGAGGGAACCGCAAGGTTTGACGATGAGCCATGCCCAACCAGAACCGAAACGTGTCATACCTGCTTTAGCAAAAGCTTCTTTGAGTGCGTCGAAACCGCCGAGCTCTGCGTCGATCGCAGCTGCGAGTTCACCTGTAGGTGCGCCGCCGCCATTTGGGCTGAGGATCTTCCAGAAGAAAGAGTGGTTGGCGTGGCCACCACCGTTGTTGCGAACGGCGCCGCGCTTTTCAGCAGGAACTGCGTCAAGGTTGCCGATGATTTCGCAAAGGCTCTTATCTTCGAGACCAGTGCCTTCGAGGGCGGCGTTGAGGTTGGTGACGTAAGCATTGTGGTGCTTGCTGTGATGGATTTCCATCGTGCGGGCATCGAAGTGTGGTTCGAGCGCGTCGTAAGCGTAAGGAAGTGCTGGTAATTCGTGAGCCATATGTAGTTATTTTCTATGTTTAGTTCTTGAGAGAGTTAAGAATGATGAGTGCCGATCGGTGTTCTGTCAAATGAGTGATGTCGGAAATTGATCTGAAGTTTGAACGGCGGTTTTCAGCTATGCCGGCGGCATTTGGTTTTCTTCAGGCCCCGCTTCGAGTTTCTTTGCCTTGTTGTCGTCGCGTTTTTTATCGAAGAAGGCTTTAAGAATTTCGTGGTTGAGCTCCTGCAGGACGCCACCGACGGATTCGAACTTGTGATTGCTCTCGGGGAGGGCGCCGAGATCAGTGGCGCCGCCGACGCAGCCCATTTTCGGGTCGGGGAGACCGTAGACAACTTTGCCCATGCGTGCGATGACCATGGCGCCGGAGCACATGGGACAGGGCTCTTTAGTCACGTAGAGGGTGCATTCGTTGAGGCGCCAGTCGCCGAGGTAGGTGGCTGCTTGGGAGATGGCTAGGATCTCGGCGTGCGCGGTGGGGTCGTTGGTGGAACGAGATTGGTTGTGGGCGGAGGCGATCACGCGACCCTTGTGCTCGATCACCGCACCGATGGGCACTTCGTCTTTTTTCCACGCCTCGATCGCTTCGTTGTAGGCATGCGTCATGTAGTAGTCCGCATCGCGGTTTAGCTCGGAGGGGAAGATCTTTTCGAATGGGCAGTCCATTGAGGAGAATTAGGAATTAGGAATTAAGCGTAATGGTCACAATGTGTGACTTCTCGATGTTGAAATATTTTATACTCAGACGTTTGTGGTGCGAGAACGATCCTTGACTTTCGGCAGTAAAGCGATTTTCTCGCCGCTTTCCTAATTATCTATGGCAAAAGCACAAAGCGAAGAATACGTCGAAGTCGAAGGCAAAATCGTAGCGGTCCTACCGGGCACTATGTTTCGGGTGGAACTTACCAACGGACATCAGGTGCTCGCGCACATTTCCGGTAAGCTCCGTAAGCACTTCATTAAGATCACCACTGGTGATACTGTGAAGATGGAAATGAGCCCTTACGACCTCAATAAGGCACGTATCGTCTATCGTCTCCGCAATGCTGCTGTTCAACGCGGTGCGCCACGTCGTAGCTTCGGCCCACGTCGCCGGTAATTTGGAATAGACCTTACTTTTTAGAAAACACCGCAGATTGCGGTGTTTTTTTATGCCCGAAATTTGGGACAAATGCTTGCCTCAGTGCAGTTTTCCGATGTTTTAAGGCCTCTTTGGCTACTTTTCACTTAATCAAAGTTATTTATATGAGCAAAGCATACCCATCCATTATCGATACCGTGGGCAACACCCCACTTGTTAGAATCAACAACACAACTGCTGGCATCGACGCCAACATCTATGTGAAATGTGAATTCTTCAACCCGCTCGCCAGCGTCAAAGACCGCATCGGCAAGGCCATGATCGAAGCGGCTGAGCGCGACGGTAAGATCGGCGAAGGCAGCATCATCATCGAGCCCACTTCGGGTAACACTGGTATCGCGCTGGCATTTGTCTGTGCGGCCAAGGGTTACAAGCTCATCCTCACTATGCCAGAAACGATGTCGATGGAGCGCCGTGTGCTACTTCGCATGTTGGGTGCTGAGATCGTTTTGACACCTGGACCTAAGGGTATGCCGGGCGCGATTGCACGTGCGGGCGAGCTCGTCGCTGAATATGGCGAAAAGGCATTCATGCCGCAACAATTCGAAAATCCGGCTAATCCGGAAATCCACCGCAAGACCACAGCCGAGGAAATCTGGGCTGCTACGGATGGTAAGATCGACGCCTTTGTCGCCGGTGTGGGCACAGGTGGCACGATCACAGGTGTGTCTGAGGTGATCAAGTCTCGCAAAGAGCTCTTCACAGTCGCGGTTGAGCCCGAAGCTAGTCCGGTGCTTTCCGGTGGTGCTCCCGGTCCACACAAGATCCAAGGTATCGGTGCCGGATTCATTCCGAAGAACTGTAACACCGAGATCATCGACGACGTCATTAAAGTATCCAACGAAGATGCCTTCGCCACCGCGCAAGCATTGGCTGAGAAGGATGGTCTTCTTTGTGGTATCTCCACCGGTGCCAACGTTTGGGCGGCGATGGAGCTCGCGAAGCGTCCTGAGATGGCGGGCAAGACGATCGTCACTGTAGCTTGCAGCTTTGGTGAGCGTTACCTGAGCACACCGCTTGCTGAAAAGGCGCGTGAAGAGATGTCTGCGGCAAGCGCATCATAACATTACTTTCAGAAGCCTCGGGGATTTCCTGAGGCTTCTTTATCTCCACCAATAATACCAATCGGAAGGTTTTCTTCCCCACCTTATATTTGATTCTATGAAATCGCCCATTCAAAAACTCTTGCTTGGTCTTGTGACCTCCGCGCTCTTTTTCACTGCCTGTGGTAAGAAAGCAGATGATGCCGCAGCACCAGCCGCGGCTCCAGAAGCGCCAGCTGAGCTCACCATTCCTGATGCGCCAGATGCTGCGATGAAATTGATCATGACCGAACTGGCCAACGGTAACGGCGGCATCCTCTGGAAGGCCATGCCAGCTAGCTATCAAGGCGATGTGAATAGCGTCGTTCAACTTGCCGGCACCAAGATCGATGCTGAAATGTATAACAAGACCTTTTCTTTAGTCGGCCGCATCGGACAAATCGCAGGTAAGCAAAAAGACTTCATCGTAAATACATCCTTGGGGCAAAGCTCCGATGAAGAGCGCGCCAAGATGGCCGAAGGGATTCCAGCACTTGTGCAATTTATCGAAGTGATCACCACCAGCGATCTCGCAACCAGCGCAGGCCTGCAGTCTTTCGACGGTCAAAAGTTTTGTGATGTCACCGTTTCGAAGCTCACTAAGTTGATTGAAGAGCTTTCCAAGTTGTCCGACGAAGAGGGGCAGCCAAGCCTAGATGATTTGCGCAATGCAGTTGTGGCAGTCGTTGAGTCTGACGACACAATGACCACGCTCTCATTCACTGCGCCAGGTCAGCCAGAAGAGACTAGCGAATTCACCAAGGTGGAAAACCGCTGGGTGCCCACGGAAATGGCTGCTGACTGGACTCAAAGCATGACCGACGCCAAGGCGCAACTTGAAGCGATTTCACCTGAAGAAGTGACTGAAATGAAGCCACAAGTAATGGTCGTGCTGACAATGGTGGAAGGCGTGCTCACTCAGATCGAAGCTGCTGAAACTCAAGAGCAATTTGACCAAGCACTTCAAGGTGCGATGATGCCGATGATGGGTCTCATGATGATGGGCCAAGGCTTCGGCGGTGGTTCTGCTCCTGCGCCGATGATGGCACCGCCAGTAATGGAAGAGATTGAAGCGCCAATGCCTCAGTCTAAATAATTGGTTTATTCTTTCAAGAAGGCCGCTTCCATTTTGGAGGCGGCCTTTTTTGTTTCATATTGCTCCGTAGCCTCGAAGCTTAGCTTCGGGGAGCACTGGATGTGGGGCAGCGTAGCTGACGACCGCTTATGTCCGCTAATAGACGCTTATGATTTGAGTGATTATATATTAGCGAAAATAAGCGAGAATTAGCGGTTTCCAGCTCTGCTGGTTGTCATGCTTTTTCGAGAGGGAGGGGTGCATGCATGCGCTGGTTCGATTCGTAAGCGTATATTCGATTAACGGCGGACGTGTGCAACACGTCCCTCCAGTGACTTTTTAGAGGGACGCGTTTCACGCGTCCGCTTGGCGTCTTGGTGGAGTCTTTTTCTCTGTGAATTACCGATTGCCAGTCAGCCATCTCTCCACTTTGATTCCTGCTTTCACTGCTTAATTTAAACCTACTAGAAAGAATACCATGATCGTAAAACCACGTATCCGAGGATTTGTTTGTATCACCGCCCACCCAGCAGGCTGCGAAGCCAAAGTGCGTGAGGAAATCGAAGTGGCGAAAGCCGCCAAAAAAGAAGGTGGTCCTAAAAAGGTCTTGGTGATCGGTTCTTCGACTGGATATGGTTTTTCCACGCGTATTGCAGCCGCCTTTGGGCATGATGCCGCGACACTGGGTGTGTTTTTCGAGCGCCCCTCGATGAAGGGCAAGCCAGCCAGTGCGGGTTGGTATAATTCGGTCGCATTTGAAAAAGCTGCCGGCGAAGCAGGGCTTTACGCGAAGAGCATCAATGGCGACGCCTTTTCCAATGAGATCAAAGCGCAAACCATTGAGACAATTAAAGCGGATCTCGGGCAAGTGGACCTAGTTGTTTATAGCTTGGCTTCACCACGTCGCACCGATCCGACTAATGGCGAAACTTACAAGTCCGTCCTCAAGCCAATCGGTCAAACTTACACCAACCGCACACTCGACACTGACAAGGGTGAGGTGAGCGAAATCACGATCGAGTCAGCCACACAGGAAGAAGTCGACCACACTGTCAAAGTGATGGGTGGCGAAGACTGGGAACTGTGGATGAAAGCCTTGGACGATGCCGGTGTGCTTGCACCAGGCGCGAAGACAGTGGCTTATTCATACATTGGACCCGAAATCACATGGCCTGTTTACACCAACGGCACGATCGGTCAGGCGAAGAAAGACGTCGAGCGTGCCGCTGCTGCCATCACCGCAGCTCACGATTGCGAAGCCTATGTTTCGGTCAATAAGGCGGTGGTCACACAAGCCAGTTCCGCGATTCCCGTGGTGCCACTTTATATTTCGATCCTCTTCAAAATTATGAAGGAGAAGGGCAACCACGAAGGTTGTATCGAGCAGATGGTGCGCTTGCTCAACGAGCGCATGTATGGCGGCGACCTGCAACTCGACGAAGTCGGTCGCATCCGTGTTGACGACTGGGAAATGGAAGCCGATGTGCAAGCCGCAGTGGCCAAGATCTGGCCCGACATCACCAGTGAGAACCTCAATGTGCTCTCCGACTTTTCCGGCTACCAAAACGATTTCCTCGAGCTCTTCGGTTTCGGTCTCAAAGGCGTCGATTATGATGCTGACGTCGAAGTCGACGTCCCGATGCCAAGTCATTCGTAAGTGGGAGGGCGTGATGCCCTTCACCTGCCCTAGATTGCTTACGATCCTTCAAACGGATTAAAAGTCAGCACGCCCGTGCCTTCGAAGTCTTTTGTATTTCGAGTCGCGAGTTTTAGGTTATGAGCCCAAGCGGTGGCGGCAATTAGCATGTCTGCTTGTGAGCGAGTGTGACCTTTGAGGCTAAGTTTGGCACCAATCGTTCCCGAACGATCTGCAATCGTCCCATTTACTTCTAGTATGGTGACTTTTGCAGATAGAAACCTCTCAAACCAAATACTCTTCTTTTGAAGGTTTTTACGAATTAATCCAAAGCGGATTTCTTCGACTGAAATAGCACTAAAGTATATGTGAGTTTGAGTATTCAACCAACCTTCGACTTGAGGCTGAGGCGTAGGGCGCATGAGTTCGCTCACTACATTCGTGTCACAGATGAATTGTTGTTGCATCATTTAATCAAAATCTGGGTCTGGACGGTTCGTTCGTGGCGGCAACTCTCCGAAGTCCTCTTCGACCTTATTAATCTCCCGAAGCTCATCCAAGAGTTCCTCCATCGTCGGTTTCTTCTGTGCCTGCTTGTAGGCTAGGAATTCCTCGTATTCATCCATGTCGATGAGGGCAGCAACTGCCTTTTTACGGTTATACAATACCTGTGGCTCATCCACGCAGGAGCTCACGACTTCGGAGAGTCGCGCTTTGGCTTCTGATATCTTCCATTCTGACATGACTATATTCGTATCCAATATGACTATATTGGCAAGTTTGTTTAACTTGTTTGTATAATAGGGGATAGATGGCATTTTTCGGGGCACAAAAAAGCGACCACCGAAAGGTGGCCGCTTTGCTTTAAACGAATCTAGATAGTGGGTAGGGATTGATATCCTTATCAATCCGCTGACGGCTCGTTAGGGATAACGAGCCCTACCTAGCTACTCGGCGTCTGCTGTCTCTTCGACTGCTTCTTCTTCTTCTTCGGAGGCTTCTTTGGCTTCTTCGAGGGCAGCTTTACGGGAGAGGCGAACTTTGCCCTTCTCGATGCCGAGGCACTTGACGACCATTTCGTCACCAAGCTTGCAGATGTCTTCGGTCTTGTTGACGCGGAAGTCAGCTAGCTCGGAGATGTGCACGAGGCCTTCTTTACCAGGTAGGCACTCGACGAAAGCACCGAAGTCCTTCACGCCGCGAACGATACCGCGGTACGTTTTGCCAACTTCGATTTCTGCGGTGCAGGCATCGACTTCTTGGATTGCGCGCTCCATTGACTCTTTGTTGTTCGCAAAAACGAGGACTTGGCCTTCGTCGTTGATGTCAACTTGAGCACCGGATACTTCGGTGATACGGCGGATGTTTTTACCACCTGGGCCGATGAGAGCACCGATTTTGTCTGGAGCAATCTTGATCGTGTGGATACGTGGCGCGTGCTCACGGAGGTCCTTGCGAGACTCTGGCATGTGCTCAGCCATGATCGCGATGATCTTCATGCGCGCGTCACGGTTTTGCTTGATAGCTTCGAGTGCGATGTCGAATGGAAGACCTGTGATCTTCAAGTCGAGTTGGAAACCGGTGATGCCGTCTGGTGTGCCAGCAACCTTGAAGTCCATGTCGCCGAAGTGATCTTCTGCACCGAGGATGTCAGTGAGGAGAACGCTTTTGATGATCTTACCGTTTTCGTCCTTTTCAGTAACGAGACCAGTGGAGATACCAGCGCAAGGTGCTGTAATTGGCACACCTGCATCCATGAGAGATAGGCAACCACCGCAGATCGATGCCATCGAAGTCGAGCCGTTGGAGCTCATGACTTCAGAGACAACGCGGATCGCGTAAGGGAACTCATCTTCTGGAGGAAGAATAGGAAGGAGGGAGCGCTCAGCGAGTGCACCGTGACCGATTTCGCGGCGTCCTGTGAATCCGAAACGTCCAGCTTCACCAACCGAGAACGGAGGGAAGTTGTAGTGAAGGATGAAGGACTTGCTCTTTGCACCGCCTGTGAGGCCGTCGATATCTTGTGTGTCACGGCTAGTGCCGAGTGTTGTGATCACGAGGGCTTGTGTTTCACCACGGTTGAATACGGCAGAACCGTGAACGCGTGGGAGAACGCCTGTTTCGCAAGAGATCGTGCGAAGGTCAGGGCCTGCACGTCCGTCAACACGCTTACCGGTGTCTAGGATGTTTTGGCGGTAGAGCTTTTCTTGGATCTCGTCGAATGCGCGAGCAACGTCGTCGCCCTTTACATTTTCAGCGCCAAGCTTCTCTTCGAGAGCTGCTTTAGTTTCCTTAGCGATCACTTCGATCGCGAGCTTACGCTCTGTGTAGCTGTCGAAGTTGAGGGCTTCTTTAACCTTTGCTGCTGCGTGCTCTTCGCAGAAATCAACGATTTCCTTGGGAGTCACGAGGAGCGGGAAGTCCTTCTTCGCTTTACCAGCAAGCTTAGCGAGCTCTTTTTGAGCAACGATGAGTGGCTGGATAGCTTCTTGGCCATAAACAAGTGCTTCGTAGAAACGCTCGTCAGAGATGAACTCAGCAGAACCTTCGATCATCAACATTTCAGTTTCGGAACCGACGTAGATGAGGTCGAGGTCGGAATCGAGCATTTCGTCGTGAGTCGGGTTGGTGACGAACTCGCCATCGATTTGACCAACACGCACACAGCCGATTGGGCCGTTCCAAGGGATGTCAGAGATCAGAGTTGCTGCAGATGCCGCGTTGACCATGAGGATGTCCGGCTCGTTGACAGTGTCTGTCGAGAGAAGGAGACCGATGACCTGCACTTCATTCATGAAGCCCTTAGGGAAGAGCGGACGAAGTGGACGGTCACAAAGACGAGATGTGAGGATTTCCTTTTCGGAAGGCTTGCCTTCGCGTTTGAAATAACCACCTGGGAACTTACCACCAGCGGAGAATTTTTCGCGGTAATCAACGGTGAGCGGGAAGAAGTCCTGCCCTGGACGAAGTGAAGATGCAGCTGTGGCGGAAACGAAGAGTTCTGTTTCGCCCATGCGGATCGTGACAGCGCCACTTGCGAGGCCTGCGAGGGTGCCGGTTGAGATCTCGATGCCGAGACCTTCTGCGGTTACGTTGTGTTTTTGTTTCATACTATTTTTTGTGTTTTGCTTTATGCATTCTACGACCGTTCGGGGATAGGACCCTACTAATGTCGGCGTGACTCAAATCGGTTTGAGCCACTCGGTAAAGGCGGAGGAGGAACGTCGAACGTTGACGGAGCGCGAGTAGCGCGGAGATGGTAAATTCTTCATAGAATTTGTCCTGAAAGGATTTCTTTAATGGGCGCCCTTCGGGCAATTAAAGGAACAACGTCCAATGTTCGAGTAATGTGATAAATGATTAAGTGAGGCTTAGGCCATCCGTCTTACTCTTACTCCTAATCGTAATTCTCGGGCTCAGCAGAGGGAGAATTACGATTAAGATTATGATTAAGAACGAGAAGCGGGGTGGGGTTTGAGGTATTCGACTTTATTCGTTGTCGTTGTCGGACTAGCTATCGATCACGATCACGACTACGATTTTTTAAAGCAAAATGCCGACCCCTGTAAGACAAGGGTCGGCATGAAAATTTGTTTTCGATTAGCGGCGAAGGCCTAGCTTTTCGATAATCGCAGTGTAGCGATTGAACTCTGTGCGCTTGAGATAATCAAGGAGCTTACGACGACGAGCGGTCATAGCGATAAGACCACGGCGTGAGTGGAAGTCCTTGCGGTTGTCGCGCAAGTGCTCTGTGAGGTGCTTGACGCGGGCTGTGAGGAGTGCGATTTGCACTTCTGCGGAACCTGTGTCTGTTTCGCTGGCACCGAACTCTTTGATGATCGCTGCTTTATCGATTGTTGTATCCCCTACGGGTGCTGATTTTGCCATTGTATTTGATTATGTGATCACGACTTACGGGTTTCGAGTTTACGAAACCGCTAAAGCAGCCACTGAGCCGCTCTAGCCGTTGGACCCGCCGGGTGGCGGGAAGCCGAGGAACGGGTCCTTCGCAGGACGCGTTCTAACGCTGAGGGGCAGGAAAATGCCCTTTCACGGCCTTGTGGCAAGTAAAAAAGTGCCAATTGGCTGGGGCTGGAATTGGCGGAGAAGCGCCCATTTTCATATATTGAACTTATGGTCAAACATCTGCTTTACTGTTCATCATGACTCGCACCCGAAAATTCTTCACCATATCTGCGATACTTTTCGCGCTCTACACCCTGATTGGGTTCCTGCTTTTCCCATTTCTGGTCCGGTATTTTGGAGCGCATGGGTTGAATACTGCTCGTCTCACAGTCTTACGGTTTGATTTGAAGTAGTTGCCAGCGCGCGAATTGGTATTCGGGTATGTCGGCATGACCCGTTTCTACGATGAGGTTGAGCAGCTCTGTGTAGGCTTTCCTATTGCCGGCGGCGCGTTCGTGCTGGGCGATCCAGAAGGCGGCTTCGCAAATTTGTTGCTGTGCGATCTCTTTGCTTTCGGCGATGCCTGCATGGTCGATGATCGCCTTGCGGTCGAGTTTGCCGACGTTGTAGCGGATGAAGTGCTGTAGGAAGTCTGAACGCTCACGGTCGATGATCCGCTGGTTTAGACCGAGGATGGCTAGGCTGATGTCTTCTTGTGCTTTGAGCGCATATTCTAAGTAGAGCGCGGATTCGTTTGGTGTGTCGCCGACGAATAGGAAGTAGGTTTGTAATGCTTCTTTGGATACGTCGTTTTTATTGACCGAGTAGGCGAGTAGTGCGTGGAGCAATTGTAGGCTGCTATTTTCGGGGAGCATCTCTGCCGCGAAATTGAGGTGCTTTTCAGCTTCGTCCAGTTGACCAAGTTGAAAGAGCGTGAGCCCGAATGCATAGGCATAGGCGGGGTTGTCGGGGGCGCTTTGGCGAGCGGAATAATAGTCGACTGCTGCGCCGTGGATGTCTCCGATGTTTCGGAGCAAAGAGCCTCGGGTAGCGCGTAGTTCGGGGTCGGTCGGGCTAATATTGATGGCTTCGTTGTAGGCGCTGATCGCGAGGGCGGGCGTTTGCTCGGCGATGTGCGCGCGTCCAAGTAGTGCCCATACTTCAGGAGAGGTGTCGATCTGGTTGAGTGTGATCGCTTCTAGGATGGGTATGGCTCGCTCTGCTTGTTTGGATTGTATCAGTATGCGACTGGCGAGGGCACCTTCCGCGGTGGTTTCGGGGCGGAATCCGGTATTCAGTGCTTTGATGATTTCGGTGGAGGCTTCTTCTTTTCGTTTCAGTGCGTCGAGGCAGTGACCTCGATAGAAGTGGAGTGAGGATAAAAGTTGGCCTTCACGCTTGAGGTCGATCGCTGCTTCGAACTTTGCGCGGGCGGTGCCGACGCGTCCTTTCGAGAGCGCTGAACGACCTTCGAAATAAAGCGTGATGTCTGCGAGCTCTGGGATGTGAGCGATTTGCGGAATCAGGGTATCGAGTGAAGTCCAGCGGTTGGCACTGGCATAAATTGAGGCGAGCGTGACGGTGGCTTCGAGGTTGTTTGGTTGCTGCGCGGTGAGGGTTTGCAGCCCGGCGATGGCGGCGTCGTGTTGCCCGAGTTGACTGAGTAGGCGTGCGCGCATGAGTGTTAAGCTGGTGCGCTCTTTGAGTGCTTCTTGTCCGCTCTTTCCTTCGTAAACAGAGATGGCTTGGTCGATGCTTTGTATCGCTTCATCTTGGTTGGCTTTTTCCAGTGCAATGCGTGCCTTTTCGAGGTAGGCTTCGCTGCTGAGCTTTAAGCTGGTCGAGGCAGTGGTTGGATCTGCGAGGTAGATTGCATGGAAGCTGTCGGCAGCGGCATCCCAGTTGCCTTGCGCCATTTGCAGTAAGCCGAGTAATTGATTCGCGGCGCGATAGTCGTCGCTTTGCTCGGGTGCTTTTTTGAGGACCGATTCAATGAGCGCTATGGCTTCGTCGCTTCGGTTCATCTGACCGAGGACCAGTGCTTTGAGTAACTGATGTTCGAGCTCCGCCGGCTCAAGTGCGATGGTTTGTTCGGCAGTCGCAAGCGCGTTATCGGTGGCACCTTGTTTGAGTTGGATGCGTGCGAGAAGGGTGAGTGCGGGCACATGTGCCGCGTCGATTCGCAGCATCTGTTCCACGCCGCTGGTTGCACCGGCTAAGTCGCCGATGAAGAAGTTACCTTCCGCGATACCGTAGTAGAGGTCGATGCGTGCTGCGTCACCTTTGCTGGCACCAAACAGCGCGAGCGGCAGGCAGCAAAGGGCAATGTATATTAAGAAGCAGCGAAGCATGTGGAGAGGTAGAACGCTGTCTTAGTAACATTCAATGCAATACCGTTCCCTGATAAACGGCCAGCCGCATTACCATGTGGCTGGCAGAGACCTTATTGCTTTAAAAGTTCGATAAAGGCGCTGTTGATGACGCCACCGCCTGCGGCGGTATATTGCTTGAAGACGTTCTTGTTGGCGACAACCGCCCAAGTCTCGCTGCTGTGGATGTTTCCAGAAGTGCCTGTGAGGCGTGTCATGGAATTCACCCAGGTGGCGTTGTCGGTTTCGTCGACGAGATAGTTTACGGCGAACTTGCCCGGCACATGGTAGCTGTCTTCCAGTGCTGTCGCGCCAAGCTCTCCGCTGGGTGCGCCAGCCTTAGAGTAAAAAGCAAACATGCATGTGTTGTTGGAAGTGAAGTGAATGATGTCTTCGGCTTTGACGGATGCTTTTTTGAACATGCTGCGTCGGCCTGAGGATTGCATGTCGGCGAAGTTGATTGTCAGTTGTGGAACGAGCACAATGACGTTGTTATCTCCTGAGAATTTATTGATCTTCTTCCAGTTACCCAAGCTTAGCGGACCTTTGTCTCCATAGCTGTTGGCATCGAAGTGTCCGAACCAGAGTGGTAGAGTGGTGGGGCTGTAAACGTGAATGTCGTTGGGGCGGAACCAACCGGAATCTTTTTTTAGGGGGCTGGTGTTTGGTCGATTTCAGCGAATTGCGGTGAGTTTAAAAAGGTGCTGGCGGGGAGCACTTCGAGTCCGCTGGCTTGTAGTTTTTGGACGAAGTCGTTGTAGGCTTGATCGGTGATCGCTTGCATGTCGGCTTCGTTGATGCCGTAGAGGATTTTCTCCATCTTGACGGTGCGATCTTGGTGGATCGTTTTCATGCCGCTTCCAGCGGAGTTCCCTAAGTTAAGTAGTCCGTTGTCTTCACTTGCTGAAGCGACATTGGAAAGAATAAATGCGACGCGAAACCCATCGACAACGACACGGTTGGTGCGTTTTTTGACGTTCTTGATCAACTTGGTGTTGCTGAAGTCTTTCGTGGGGTTCAGTGCTTCGGCTTCTACTGTTAGGGCACTCACGCTGAGCGCGGCAGATTCGGATTCGGCTTGTGAGGCTGTTTTAGGACCCTCGTAATTCGGGTCGGCTTTATTGAATTGATTGACGATGGCTTTGGTCGCTTCTTGCTTAACTGTTTCGGTGGCGACGTCCTTAACGACTTGTTTTAGTAATGCATCGCCCCAGCCGGCTTGCGCGTAGAGAGGGAGTAGGAAGCATGCGAGGAGAGACAAGGTTTTGGCTGGTAGGTATTTCATGAGGGTTTTCTGCCGAATTATACCCCTGTTTGTTAATTCGAGAGTAGATGTGCAGAAAAAGTGAGGGATACGCTGGCAAAATATGTTTTCCACTCTAGCGTGAGCAAAGATGACGGAGAAAAATAAAAATAGACGCGGTTTTGCGGATACAGCATTCGATATGATCGGCGCATTGGTGCCGAGCTGTGGATCCGCATTGAAGATGGTCGAGGTCGGGAAAACTCGTCCGTTGAGTCTTCGTGAGCAATTCGTGTTACTGTATAATAGTCCGCTCTGTCCGCATTGTCGCTGTAACCGAGAAAAGTTCGATAAAGAGCGTGCCAAAATGCGTGAAATTAGAGCGAGCGATTCGGTTTAGTTTCTGACAGAATCTGATGACTTTATTATTTGAGCTAATTTTGTGGGTTTAATGCCCCAATTCTGTTTAACATTTTATTAATAATGCACTTGCTCTAGTGTGTTATTGTGGTGTGATTTATGCTCTACTTTCAATATGAACATATTTCCTTTCGCCCAGGCAGTTTTAGCTTTTGATCACTCCGTGTTATATGGAGTGTTTTGCGATTTATAAGTAACCGACGTGGTCCGCCCATGCTCGGTTTTTTTGTGCCTATATTTTATCTATATGGTCGAGTTACCCAAACTGAGCCAGAGCATGTGT
>JANQXM010000072.1:0-25581 GCA_030729385.1 Opitutales bacterium
AGAGGTTAGAGGTTAGAGGTTAGAGGTTAGAGGTTAGAGGTGAGAGGTGAGAGGTGAGAGGTAAGTGGAGAGTGGTGTAGCCACGGCAGTCTCTGCCGTGTTTCTGTCGGCGTGAAAGGTCGGGCTCGCACTCCATCCATTACAGTTTAGACGTGTTGATCGAATTGCCGAACGGCGCGCTCGGAGAGCACGCCCTACCATATGATGTAAGTGAAGTTATGGCGGTGCTGTAGCCACGGCAGTCTCTGCCGTGTTTTACTCAGTGGACACGTCATGCCTTCCAGATGTTCACGTCACAGAGTGACGTGGCTACAATTGCTTTGCTTTAGCTCAACTGCCTACTCGTGCGAGTGGCTGAGCTTGTGCTCTCTTATTATATCGCGGCCAAAGTCGCCGTTGAAGTCGCGCCAGACTGTGTGGATGTGATTCGCCTTGTTTTGGACGTTGTCGTATTCGATCAGAAAGGTGGGGCCTTGGATGCGGTAGTAGTGCGGTTCTCCGGCTTTCGTCGAGCCAGCCCATGCGAAGCGGATGGAGGCCATGTCAGCGGCTTGTATCTTTGTCCAACGTTCGCGGGCAATATCTGCTGGCATATTGCCCAAGTAGACTTGGATGGTTTTGTGTAAGGCGGCGGCTTGTTCGGCATTCAGTTGGTCGAGGCGTATGCCGACTGGATCGAGTGGGGTGACTTCTTTTTTGGCTCTGGTGTGGATGTCTTTTGGTGCCTTGTTTGTGAAAATGGTGCTCTTCTGTTGTTCGGTGTTGAGCGATTGTATCAACGCGCGCGCTAGTTCTTCTTCATCTTGCAAAGTGCGGAGCCCTTTGTGTGGACCTGATGGCACCGTGGCGGGATTGGCTCCCCAGAAGTTAGGGGTTACGGTGATTAGTTGGCCGTCGCCGATTGTGTAGTTGAGTGAAAGGTGGTGCCCCTCGAAGCGCCAGCCCCAGTCGGTGTCTTTTGCGGGATCGCCAAAGATCGTCGCGAAGTAGCGCTCCGGATCGCGGAAAGCTTTTCCTTCGAGCATGAAGAGCACGGATTCGAGGTTTTGTATGTTGGCCGCTTTTTGGTAGCCGCTTTCGCTCAAACTCGCTGCCAGTAGATCGGTGAGTTTGGCTTCTTGGGCGTCATCGAGTTGTGCGAGGCTGACTCCGTTGCGTTCCTTCGGGACGAAGTGCCAGTTCGTGCGTTCATCTGCATCGAGTGGATAGCTGGCCTGTGTTCGAAGCTCGGGCGAGAGCTCGTTTAGAAACGCCGTGGCCGCGACTTGCATGGTCTTCACAGTCGGCTGACTGGCGGGCAGTTGAATGCACCCAAAGAGCAGGACAGCAAGGCTGATGGGTCGGAGGCGGCAGTGGTGAGTGATCATGGGGTAGGGCATACCCTGAATGATGCCTTTAAAATGTCCATCGAAGTATCGTGTTATTGCGTGATCGTGGGCGGGCTCGAGCTATGAGACAATCTAGAGCAATATGGTTTGCTTTATTGTAAATGATAATTTTTATCGTAAATCAATTATAGCTCACCCCACTGACTACCAATGAAGAATTCCCCACCCTTTATTCATCTGCATCCAGATGATAATGTATACGTTTTGATACGGACGCTGCCCGCCGGCGAAGCCTTGGCGATTGGCGAGACGAGTTATCGTTTCGATTGCGAACTCTGCTTGGGGCATAAGATCGCGGCCTGCGCTATCGAGAAGGGGGCGAAGGTTCTCAAATACGGTATGTCGATCGGCATTGCGTCGCAGTCGATTGCGCAAGGTGACCATGTGCATTTGCATAATTTGGAAAGCGAATACACCCACACTTTCACTTTAGATGAAGACCGCCGTTATGCATAAATCGATCAATGCATATCTCCGACCGGATGGTCGTAAAGGCATCCGCAACATTTTGACCGTGGTTTATCTCGTCGAGTGCGCTAAGCACGTGGCAGAGCAAATCGTGGCGCCTTATCGCGAGCAAGGGGTGCAGCTGATTGGTTTCAGTGGCTGCTATCCCAATGCATATTCGCAAAAGATGCTGCAGCGACTCTGCACGCATTCGAATGTGGGCGGGGCATTGCTGTTATCGCTTGGTTGCGAAGGCTTTGACCGTCATTCTCTTAAGAATGCGATCGCTGAAAGCGGCCGACCGGTGGATGTTCTCGGGATTCAACAAGTCGGTGGCACCCGTAAGACTATCGAAGCGGGTCGACAAGCCGTGGAAGCGATGTTGTCCGAGATGGAGAAAACACCACGCGTCGCGATGGATCCGAGTGAGGTGATCATCGGCACGATTTGTGGCGGTTCCGATGCGACCAGCGGCATCACCGCCAACCCTGCGATTGGTCATTGCTTTGACGCGCATGTGGCAGCGGGGGGAATCACGATTTTTGAAGAGACCGGGGAGTTGATCGGTTGCGAACCCATTATGCGCGACCGCGCGACAAGCCCTGATCTTGGCGCTGCGATTGTGGAGTGCGTGGGTAAAGCTGCGCGTTACTACGATGTCATGGGGCACGGTAGTTTCGCGCCAGGCAATGCCGATGGCGGTCTGACGACGCAGGAGGAAAAGTCACTCGGGGCGTATGCGAAGAGTGGTAGTTCAGCGATCAGCGGCATCATCAAGCCCGGCGACCAACCGAGTGAAGGCGGGCTCTATCTACTCGATGTCGTGCCCGACGGAGAGGTGCGCTTCGGCTTTCCAAATATCAACGACAATGCTGAGATAGCAGAACTGATTGCCTGTGGTTCGCATATTATACTTTTTGCAACCGGTCGCGGATCCGTTGTTGGATCGGTGATTTCCCCTGTGGTCAAAGTCTGCGCGAATCCGGAAACTTACCGGCACATGTCTGACGATATGGATATCAACGCCGGACGAATTCTCGAAGGCGTGAGCAGTCTCGCCGAGGTTGGTGAGGAAATCCATGATTACACTATGAAAGTTGCCGAAGGGCAGCCGACTTGTTCTGAAGCTTTGGGGCATCAGGAATTTGTTCTCACTTATAAGCACTTTGAAGGCGCCGCAGGACCATCCTGTTTCCCTGGTTGATGGATACCATGAAGCAAAACGGACGAAGCGCTTTTCTTTTAAATGGTATCCTCGTGATATCGACTTTGCTACTGGCCGCTGGTTTTGGGCTAGGGCAGTGGGCGTCAGATAGTGGAGACTGGATTCTCTTTCTCGGGCGTTTTCACCCGGTTATCTTGCACCTACCCATCGGTATTTTTACCGGTTTCCTTTTTGTCTTTCTGATCAATACCTTTTCCAAGAAAGAGGCATCCGCGGTGGCGTCAGACATGTTGCTCGGGCTGACTGCTTTGAGTGGTGCATTGGCTGCAGCTGCCGGTTTTTGCTTGGCGAGTGAAGGTGGCTTCGATGCGGAACTACTCTGGGAGCATAAGATGCAGGGCACAGTTTTTGCCGTGGCTATATTGTTGGCGACCTTGCTACGCGTCCGTGGCTTACGTGCGGGGCGGGACATTTATGGTATCGGCTCATTACTCGCTCTCGCGGTGGCTGGTGTCTTTATGGTGCTGGCTGGTCACCATGGTGGCTCACTCACACACGGAACAACTTATTTAACAAAGTATGCGCCGGATTGGTTTCCGGGGGCTGCCGAGGAAGCGCCTGAAGTGGATGCCGAGGTCGTTCTCGCGGAGGAATCTGCAGAGGCATTCTCTATCATGGAGATATTCGAAGCCAATTGCTTTAAGTGTCATGGTCCTGAAAAACAGAAGGGTGATTATCGTATGGATGATCCCGCAAGTTTGTTTGCTGGTGGTGAAAGTGGCTTACCCGCGATCGTTCCCGGTAAACCGATGGAGAGTTTCTTGGTTGAGTTGATTACATTGCCGCGCAATCACGACGATGCGATGCCACCGGAGGGCAAATCCGAGCTGACGGATGCGGAGATTTTACAAGTCATACATTGGGTGACCGAGGGTGCTATACTTGGTGGTGAAGCCTCGCCTGCGGTTGCTGTGGAATCTGCAGAGGAAGTGGAGGAGCCCGCGAAGGTGGTAGAGTCCGCAGTCGAAGCAGCGACCGAACCCGCAGCGCCTAAAGTTTTTTTAGCCAGCACGGATATCGGCAGTGATCTCGACTACATCACTCAAGTGAAGCCGCTCTTTGAAACATACTGCATACGTTGCCACGGTCCCAAGAAGCAGAAAGCAGAAGTGCGCGTCGATAACCTAGATCCCGACATGACCAACGGTCACGATGGTGATGAGTGGGCGCATATTCTGGATGCGATCAATACTGGTGAAATGCCGGAGAAAGACGAAATCCAACCGACAGCAGAAGAGCGCCGCATGATGGTGAACTGGTTGACCGACGAGCTGTATAAAGCCAAGGAACTGAGGAAGGGCAATATTGCGCCGGTCATTCGTCGCCTCAACAGAGATCAATATACCAATACACTCCAGGAGCTCCTCGGTATCGATGTTGAGTTCGGAAAGCATCTCCCTCCAGAACCGCTTTCTGAAGAAGGTTTCCAGAACAATGGCGAGGTGCTCGGGATGTCTTCTCTGCAAGTGGAGTATTACATTCAGATCGCACGCGAGGCGCTTTCCAAAGTGATCGTTACTGAGAAGCCGCCAGAGATTCATCACTTTAAAGTAAGTATCGGTAAAGATATTCGGGATAAAAGCGGCAAGTTCGGCTTAGGCTATAAATCCGCTTCGATTCCATACAAGGATTTCATTACAGCACCGATGCCGATAGCAGGAAAGCCCTTCGACGCGAAGGCATTCAAGTTTGGAGTCAGCTCGCCTTATAATCTCAGTAAAAAGAATCAGGCCATCGACGATGTCTTCTATCTCGATATGCGCGGTTCTGCGAATAACCGCTATTCTGTGTTGGAAGATGGCATGTCGATGACGGCCGCATTACCACACGTCGAGAAGGATGCGAGTAAGTGGCACGGACCTTCGCCCAATCTTAAAGTTGTGATGCGCGACTTTCCCACCGAAGGTGATTTTGTCATGCGAGTGGAGGCGTCCCGCCCAGAGACGATCACAATGTCTTCAAGTTTGGTCGCTTATGCCGATCAGAAGCCGTTGGTGAAATATACTTTTGGTCAAAAACTCGTCACCGACCGGAAAGCGATCGTACTCGATGCCACTAAGCCTTTTGAAGACTATCGCATTATAATCGAACCGGGCTTTGTGCGCTACGATCATAATAAAGGGCAAGGCGTCCCCAGAGCGATTTATCGTTTCGAGACGACAAGCAAAATGGCGGTTTACCAATTAGATATAGTGTATGCCTCAGCCGATCCCCGTCCTGTAGATATTACGATCAATAACGACAAGTTGGATGATGTGCTTGGCGAGGTGACAAATGGCTGGATGATGGAGGACATGAAAAGCCATTCGGTAGGCTTGGTTCGTCTAGGGAAGGGTGAGCACAGTATTCAGTTTAAGCGCGATAATGGCCCGATTCCGCATGTCAGTCATCTCGTTCTCACGCCTGTTGAATCGACACCGGAAATCGAGGTCGCGTTCGAGACCGGCGGCGAAATGCGAGCGGATTCGAGTGTGTATCCTTACGTCCGAGCTTTCATGGGTAGTCGCACCGATGACGGTATGGAATACCGGACCTTTGATGATTCGAAGCCGCTTAAAGCGCCGATCGGTGAGCGTGGAATTCTTGAGTTTCGCGGCCGTCTCGAAAATCTGCCGCTTCCGGTAATCGATCAAAACGACAAAACCAGCTTAGCGAATATGGCGGTGATGGGACTTTGGAATGATGCCTTTGCTGCAAATGCTAAAGATCAATCCAACCCAATCATTATCCACTCGATTGAGTTTGAAGGTCCTTATCTGGAGACGTGGCCGACCAAGAGTCATAACGCGATATTCATCGACTCCGCAAACAAGGGCAACCCTGCTGTCTATGCACGCGAGATATTTAGCTACTTCATGAGTAAGGCCTACCGCCGTCGTGCAACCGATGAGGAGGTGGACCGTATCTGGAATTTCTGGAAAGAGACTTATGCCACTGCCGATTCGTTCGAGCACAGCATACAAGAGTCACTGATCGTCGTTCTTTGCTCACCGAACTTTCTCTATCTTGTTGAGCCTGATCAAGAGGCTGGAGCCTTGAGCGATTTCGAGCTCGCTTCGCGTTTGTCGTATTTCCTCTGGAACAGTATGCCTGACGACGAGCTCTTTTACCTCGCTGCAAATGGTAAGCTTCTTGACGAGCTTGAGGCGCAAGTCGCGCGGATGCTACAAGATGAGCGCGCGTGGTCCTTCATTGAAAGCTTCACCTCGCAGTGGCTCGATGTGGCAAGTCTTGACCTTGTGGAAATCAATATTGATCTCTATCCTAAATTCAATCGCTTCGTGAAAAGCGACATGGTGCAAGAGACCCTCCACTTCGTGCGCGAAGTTTTGATCAAGGATCTGCCTGTGGTAAACTTTATCGATTCCGACTTTGTTATGGTGAATCAAAACTTGTCGCAGTTCTACGGTATTCCGGGAGTGAAAGGCACCGCATTTAGACCTGTCTCGGTCGATCGTAGCGAGCAACGTGGCGGGCTTCTCTCGCAAGGTAGTTTCCTTGCCGGGCATTCCTCCGGTAGTGATTCGCATCCGATCAAGCGCGGCGTGTGGCTGATCGAAAAGATACTCGATGATCCGCCACCTCCCGCACCGCCGAACGTGCCACAGATTGACACAGAGAATCCCGACTTGATTAAGCTCTCGATGAAAGAGCAGCTTGAGATTCACCGTAACAATGACTCTTGTCGCGATTGCCATAAGAAGATCGACCCATGGGGTGTTGCCTTTGAGGGCTACGATGCGGTTGGTTTGCTTCGTAACCGCGTGCGCAAGCAAGATCCTGATGGTCGTTTCTTCGAAGTTGATTTTGTGACCGATTCTGAGCTTGAGAATGGGCGTAAGCTAAACGGGATCGCAGATCTGAAAAACTATCTCGCTTCCGAGCGTGAGGAGGACGTGATCCGATCCGTCGTTAAGCACCTGCTAAGTTACTCACTCGGCCGCTCACTTACCTTTGCCGATGAAGAAGAGGTCACTGCTATTGTCGCCCAGTCCCAGGCGAATGGTGGAAAGATGCAGGCCTTGTTGAATTCCGTCATTTCTAGTCCATTGTTCCTTAACCGCTAAACCAAAGTCTCACTATGTTACATCTCAGTCGAAGAACATTTCTCAAAGGAATCGGTGTTGCCTGCTTCTTGCCCTATATGGAAGCGATGGAGCGCGACGCGAAAACCCGAGCGATGACTGGCGCATTAGCCAAGCGGGCCTGTTTTATTTATACCCCCAACGGTGTGAGCTTGCCGCCCGAAGGAAATCCTGCGCGTGAAGACTGGCACTGGTTCCCACACGAAGCAGGGCGCGATTTCAAATTCAATAAAGTGCACGCCGCGCTGGCGCCTTATCGTGAGCAACTCAGTTATTGGGGCGGGCTTTCACACCCGAAGAGTCGTGAGCTGCTGGGTCACATCGCGGGCGATACTTGGCTAACTGGTGGCGATGTCGGCGGTTCCGAATACAAAAATTCTATCTCCGTCGACCAAGTCGCGGCAGCCGAGCTCGGTAAGCAAACCCGATACTCTTGCCTTTCGCTTTCATGTGATGGCGGGGTGGGCTACAAGTCACGCGCTTCGACGCTCTCCTTTGATAACACAGGTAAGGCATTGCCGACCGAGTCCAGCCCGCGTGAACTCTTTGAGCGCTACTTTGCCGCTGGTTCCGATGGCTCTAAGAAAGAGCGTCGCAAGCAGTTGCAGCAGGGCAAGAAAATCGTCGATGCCGTCATGGATGAGACCAAGTCGCTCAACCGAAAACTAGGTGCTGCCGACCAAGCCAAGATGGACGAATACATGTCCTCGCTCAGCGATGTCGAAGGTCGTATTGAGCGCACTGAATCGTGGATCGATATCCCAGTTAAGAACTTCAACGTCGACGGCATCAACTTGGACATCACGCAGAAGGCTCCGGAGGAGTATATTCGCACGATGTTTGATATCATCCTGCTCACTTTTCAGACCGATAGTGCGCGCGTGGTCAGCTACATGATCGCTCGCGAAGACGGCATGGGCTTTGGCGACAAATTCCCAGTCATCGCGCTTGGTTTAAAAGGTCACCACAGTCTTTCTCACGACCGCAACAAAGGCGGCTTTGAGCGCATGGGCAAATACGATGAATTCCTAGCCAAACAATATGCCTATTTCCTTGATCGTCTCAGCAAGGTGAGCGACGAAAGCGGTCCACTGCTCGATACCACGATGACAATGTATGGCAGTTGCTGCAGCACAGTGCACAACGCGCGCAACTATCCAATTATCCTCGCCGGTGGCAAGAAGCTTGGAATCGATCACGGCAAATACACCGTGCACAAAGAAAGCGTCCCGCTCTCGAATCTCTACGTCAGTATGCTCCGCGCACTGGATGTCCCCGTTGATAAATTCGCCGACAGCACCGGCAATTTGGACAAACATTTATTCGTTTCGTAAGAGTTGTGGTAGAGGTCTACTTCGCGGTTTTGTATTTTTGCGCAGCTCCATAAATTAGCCGTGCTTTTATGGATAACTCGGTGCGTATTCCTCGAGCCGATATCGTCGAAACTCTTTTATCAGGTTTTTCTTCGGGTCGTATTCGATGTTGGTGCTTCGATCTGGATTCAAGTAGTAGTTGAAGGTGATCCACGGTATACCATCTGCTCTATAGCCAAAATGAGGCACTCCATTCAGTAATCCATAGCATGCGCCTTCCTCCGATGAGCTCCTGACTTTCAAGAAACAGTTTACTTCATTAGAGGAAAAGCTCCTTCTATCCATTTCGGAATGTTGATCAGCCCAGTGCCAAATCTCATCTTCTTGCCCAGAGTAGTAATTTGGGAGTTCACTGAGTCCAAATGCGTCATGTAGTGATGGCTTGTATCCACTCGTTGGGGCAGAGAAGGGCATACGGTAATCTGATTTAGGGAAAGCTCTCACAGGGACAAATAGCGCTTTGAGACCATCGTCTTTGTGTTTGAAAACGATATTCCCATGAAGCTTGTAAATCGGACTGCCGTCTCTCCACTTTTTTCGGTAGTGGTCACTCTAAAAATGATGTCACTATTTTTACCAATACCATGAGGCTCCACAAGATCGCCGATAAATAGGTCATAGCCAAAGTCACCGTTTCCATTTGGTAGATCAACCTTTGCACGTTTTGCATACATCGGAGCTGGGTTCTCTTGTTTCCTTAGTTGGACTTGAATTGGGTCTGCCTCAACTTTCCCCCGCCATGTCCTATAGTATCCATCTTTCATCACAGAGACACTAGGTGTTCCCTTTGTCAGACCGAGAAAAGTATATTCTCCCTTACTATTTGAAACTCCTTTTTTGCTATCGCCTTTAGGACCTTCAGTCCAAGTGCCACCCCATGACCACCCAACAATTACTTCGGCATTGGCAATCGGGTTCTCTTCTACGTCGACAACTTTTACTTTAAAGTGTCGAGGTAGACTTATCCCACACAAAATGTTGCAGCAAAAGATAAGTGCCACTGCTAATTTGTAGATTCTATTTTGCACAATATTATCCGCTTATTCTCCATCTACTGCCAATGCCGCTGAAATGACTTTGGCGACTTGGTCGGCTAGATAGGTGTAGCCTGCTGCTGTGAAGTGAACATCGCCTTTTCCTTTTTGAATTTCCGGGAGACCTTTTAGAGCATGAGCATGGAGGGCGTTGATCGTAATGCCGTTTTCCTGCATGATCTCGTTGGCGATTTGATTGTAGCGTATCGCATCACCTGCGATGCGTCCGGCTTCGTGCTCGGGAACTGGGGTGGTTTCACACCAAATGAGTGTGGCCTCGGTTGCTTTTAACTTTGCGACGATCTGCTCCATGTTTTGCCGGTATTGTTCGGGTGCGGTGGTGAGGGTGCCATTAATTTTGTCGCGGTGGCCTTGAGTCTTCGCCTCTGGATTCCGATAGCAGAGGTCCCAGAGTCCCCAGTTGAAATGAATGACATCCCAGTGCCGCTTACCGATCCATTTGTCTAAGTTCTCCAGTCCATACTCCGAATACTTTCCATTCGTGGTGATCCGAAATACGTCTGCTTTGCCCCGTAGTTGTTTCCTCACTTCGACGGTGTATCCAATCGAAATGGAGTCACCAATTAGTAAGACATTTGGGCGCTCTGGATGGTCCTTTGGATTGTTAAAAGCTTTGGCAAATTCCGGTCCGGTATAGAGCTCGTTCTTGTCCGCTAGCTCGGCGGCGCTGGTGCTGATCGCTGCAGCAAGAAAGAGGAGGGTGATCGCGAGGTATTGTTGAATGGGGCGGAGCATGGTTTTTGTTGTTCTTAAATTTCCCGAGAGCCGACGTAGACGCGAGGCACGCGCTTGGTTACGGAGCAGAGGGTTTCCCATGGGATGGTGCTAGCGGTTTCGCTGAATTCGGATGCGCTGATTGTGGCAGAATCGCTTTGCCCAATGAGCACGACATGGTCGCCCGGTTCGACGGTTCCCATGTCTGTAATGTCGATGATGGTTTGGTCCATGGTGACGCGTCCGAGTATCGGGCAACGTTCGCCGTGTAGTAGCACTGAACCTTTATTGCTGAGTTCGATCGGTATGCCGTCGGCATAGCCTGCAGTGAGAATGGCGATCTTGGTGTCGCGCTGAAGTTGGTGGGTGCGACCGTAGCTGATGTCGGTGCCGGCGGGCAGAGTCTTAGTCAAACCGACTCGGGTGTGAAAGCTGAATACGGGCTCTACCTTAGCGCGACCGAGCGCGGAATTGGGATAGGGCGGGATGCCAAATTGTAGAAGACCCACGCGGACAGCATTGAAGGGGCTTTCTGCGCTGAGCGTGTCGAGCCCGGCGGAGTTGTCGGCGTGTATGATCAGATCGTCGGTGTCCTCGGGCAGTGCTTTAAGGAAGCGCTCACGCTGTAGCTGGGTGAAGGCGGGGTCGTTGTCGGCGCTGGAAAAGTGTGTATAGATACCTTCGAGGTGGAGGTGGACGGCGGCGTTGATTTGAGCGCGCAGTGTGGTGGCTTCTTCGTGCCAGACGCCTAGGCGACCCATACCTGTATCAATTTTTAAATGCACTTTGATCACGGTGTTGTGCGCTTTGCCGAGGGCATTGAGCCGTGTCGCTTCTTCCGGTGTGCTCACCGTTGCAATGAGATCGTAGTCGATGAGAAAGCGGTCCTCTTCGGGGAGGAGTGGGCTGAGGACCAGTATCGGCCAGCCTTTGCCCATGTGCCGTATATCGGCGGCTTCTTTCACATTGGCCACTGCAAAACAATCGACACCACTTTGCATGAGGCGGCGCACGATCTGTGGCATGCCGTGACCATAGGCATCCGCCTTCACTACCGAGACATAGCGCACACCGTCGGGGAGCGCGGCTTGAATACGTTTCAAGTTGCGCTCAAATGCGGCGAGATCGATCTCGGCCCAGCAGCGATGGTGTGGAGGGTGCATTGTTAACGGGGGTGAGAGGTGAGAGGTGGTGGGGAGTTGTTACGCGCGGTGGCGGTCGGGGGTCCATTTGGCGAAGGTGTTGACGCCGGAGGCGTAGAGCTCGACGCCTTTTGTTGGGCGGAGGAAATTATGTGATTGAAGCAGTTCGTTTAATCGACCGGGTGTATAGCTGAGGCTGATGGCATTGGCGGGGGGCTTCTGCCAGCCTTTACGCTGGGGGAGGTGATAGACTGCGCCTTCCCATTCGGCGATGGTGGTGTCGTCAGCTACGCTGGTGTCGCCAATTTCGCCATCGGTGAGGCTGACGGCGTTCCACGCGCCTTTTTTCCAATCAGAAACGAGGAGCGTGCGCTTTGGGAGTGTTTCGTCTTTAAGTAGAAGTGTGGCGCAGAGCTGTAGTGTGTTGTAAGCGTAGCAATGAGCAGACTGCGGGTTGAGGCGACTCCATGTTTCGATAGCCATTGCGCAGAGGCGTAGGCCGAGGACGGAGCCGGGGCCTTCACAATAAATGTAGCTGCGCAAGTCCGTGAGGCTGAGGCCGGCTTCTTTGAGTGTGGCTTCAACTGTGGGGAAGAGCATTTCCAATGGCGCGCCGGTTTGACTGGATTGCGCCAACCATTGTCCGTCGGCTCCCAGGATGCCGGCATACACTTCGCTGCCGCTACCGTCGATGGCGAGGGCGGGGTAGTGTGCTTCGGGGATATTTGGAATGGTATCCATTATACTGATACTAAATGGGGCGACGGATACGGTGACGGTATTTCTTAGCCAAGGCTTCGTTGTGCTCGGCACCACCGTCGGCATTTTGGCTGACGTAGGTCGGGGGCGTTGCGTCTTGGGCGATGAGTTGCTCGATAATTTCCATCGAGAGCAGATTGAGTAGAAGGGCGCCGCTCATGGTCGATGTGGGACCGACTTTGTAGGCAAAGCCAGGAGCGTCGAGTGCGGCATCGCCGGGGACGCCGCCGTTATCGAGCACGAAGTCGCCGAGCTCGTAGAGTTTTTTACCGGATGGGTGGCGCGAGGTGGTGGCTTTCGACATGTCGAGCGAGGTCAATACGATGACATCTAGACCGGCGGCTTTGGCTTCCATCGCGACTTCGATCGGACTGGCGTTACGACCGGAGTTAGAGATGACGAGCACGACATCACCAGGCTCGACTGCATATTGGTAGGCGTAGCGCTGAAAGAGTCGTGCGCCATAGCCTGGGATTTGCTCGGGCCAACCATCGGCAGGGTCGTTGATGCTGCTGACTGGGACGAGGCCACCCGCGCGGCGTTCGATTTCGCAGGCAAGGATTTGCGAGTGCCCGCTACCGAATGTGTGGAGCACACCGCCTGCGGCGATGGAGTCGGCGATCCGTTTACCGGCGGCTCTAAGCGTCTCGGCATTGGCGGCGTAGGCGGTGCGTTGTAGTTCGTTGGAACAATCGAAAAAATTCTGTGCGAGTGACATGTGAGCTATGCTGTAAGGTCTTTTTGAATTGAGCAAGTTTCCTTGGGTGCCCTAGCAGAGGAACTTATATAAACTAGCTTCGTTGCTTTTAGGGTCGTTGAAATGGTGAAGTTTAGCTGATGTTTGCCCCTTGCTATGTCAGATCCAAGAGAAAATACGGAAGAAGTTTGTTTGCCTGAAATCATCCAAGGAGGAATGGGAATTGCCGTTTCGAATTGGTGTCTAGCTCGGGCGGTCGCGCAATGCGGTGAGCTTGGGGTTGTCTCGGGAACCGCTATGGATACGGTTTTGGTGCGTCGTTTACAGGACGGTGACCCTGATGGGCATATGCGTCGTGCCTTGGCCGCGTTCCCCGATCAGCGCATGGTTGCGCCGATTCTGGGCAAGTGGTTTATCCCCGGTGGACGGTTGGAAGGTAAGCCGTATCGTTTGAAGTCTTTGCCAACGGTTGAAATGAGCCGTGAAGACGAAGCGCTTCTAATCGTGGCGAATTTCGTCGAAGTATATTTAGCGAAGGAAGGGCATGGCGGCTACGTCGGCATCAACCTTCTGGAGAAGATCCAACTGCCGACCTTGCCATCCCTTTTCGGTGCGATGCTTGCGGGTGTGGATGCGGTGTTGATGGGCGGGGGCATTCCTCTGGCTATTCCCGGCGTGCTCGATGCCTTAGCACGAATGGAGCCTGTTGAATTGAAGCTGCATATGGTCAGCACGGCGACAGAGCAAGCGCATGTCTTACGTTTCGATCCCACTCAGTTTACCTCGGCGGCGATACAGCCATTAAAACGCCCACAATTTCTGGCGGTGATTTCGTCCGATGTATTGGCAAAAACTTTAGTGCGTAAAGCGAGTGGTTCGGTTGATGGCTTTGTGGTCGAGCATTACACAGCAGGTGGGCACAACGCACCGCCACGTCGTGAAGGTGCTTATACCGAGCGCGATGTTTGTAATATCGAAAAGCTGCCAGCACTGGGTAAGCCCTTCTGGTTGGCGGGCGGATGTTCCTCGCCAGAGCGTTTTCAAGCAGCTAAAGCAGCGGGAGCGCGCGGCATTCAAGTCGGCACGGCCTTCGCCTGCACGGAAGAGTCCGGCATCTTGCCAGCGATCAAAGCTGAGATCATTCAACGTTATCGTCAGAACGACCTCGAAGTGATCACTGATTTCCATGCCTCGCCTACAGGCTATCCCTTCAAGCGTGTTGAATTAAAAGAGCAGACCACAACCGAGCCTTGCCGTGTGTGTGATCTCGGCTATCTGCGTCATGTCTTTGAAAAGGAAGACGGTAGTATTGCCTATCGTTGTCCAGCTGGACCAACCGCTCGCTACTTAGCTAATGGCGGCACCGAAGAAGAAGCCAAAGGAAAACACTGCTTGTGCAATGGATTGCTTGCCACGATTGGTCTTGGGCAAATCCGCGACGGGCAGCCGATCCCACCGCTAGTGACTTGGGGTGAAGATATGTCTTTCCTCGAAGCGATCCTAGAGCCGCAAGACAGTAGCTACTCAGTCGAACGTCTGATCAATTATTTGCGCAGCGAGGTGACGGTTTCAGCTTAAGGGCTGGGGGTTCGGTCTTTAGGCAAAATAATTAAGGGCAAAATAATTTTCCCTGGAGGGACGTGTTTCACACGTCCGTTATGGAGAGGGTGATTTTTCCTATATCCCTAATTTCTAAATGTGGCTCGGACTCGCTCGGAGACGGCGAAGTAGAGGCCCCAGATGACGACTTTGATTACGCCGGGCATGACGTCTCCGTATTCGCCAACAGCATCGTAGCCGGCTTTGACTAGGAGATGATCAGTTATGCTAGCATCGACAATTATGATGAGAACCGAGACGATAGCGAAGACGATATAGGTTGGTTTCATGATCGCGCGCTTTTTGAAAAAGAGGAAGATCATTGCCACTGAGATGATGAGGCAGAAGACGTTGACTGCGACTTCAGCAAGTATCAACGGTTCAAAGCCGGGGATGTAGGAGTCACTTGCCTGGGAAGTGAATGATGTGATCCAAGCGCTATCGAAGGCGTCGGCTTGTTCGAATAGACCTGCAATATAGATGAAAGGTGTGACGATGATGCCTAGTGCAGGCAGCACGAGCCAGCCAGAGAGACCGTCCAGATCTCGATTGGTCGGAGGCAATGGCGGCATGCATTTCCGGGTGACGAGCCAAGCGGCTGTGAGCAAGCCAAGGATTGCGGCTAATATGGCACTCAAATAAGTGGCCATGTAAGGGCTGCTGGGCGTTGGGTTGGCGTCCGCGAGGGCTTGCCTTTTTTCGCCGTCAGTAAAGGTGATGGAATAGCCTAAGGTGTCGTTGGCGGCTTCGATCTTTTTGGCATACTCGGGGTAGTCGGCAGCGGGGATGGTTGGGGTGAGGTTCTTGTAGCTATAACGAAGGGTAAGAGTCTCTTTATTGACTTCGACGATGTTGCTGAATTCGAACCATGGGGTGCTCGTCTGGGTCGATTCGTTTTCGAAACTACCTTCGGCGGGGAGCACGATTTCGATGACTTCGGTGTAGTCATTTGGGAAGCTTTGCGCGGCGGGCATGGTGCGTATCCGCGTGTCGGACAAGAACATGGCTGAGCGTAGCAGGTCGGGGTCGACATCGAAGTCAGTTTTAGCGGCGTTGTTGGGATCCTCGATCCAGCCATTTTGAATGGTGTAGTATTCGTTGATTTCGAAGATGTTTCGCTCTGGATTGTCTTTAAACTCAATGGGTGCTGCGCTCGTGATCTCGGGGTAGTTTTGGGCGTAGTAATTAATATACTCTTTCTCGATTTCAGCGGTGATAGCGCTTTCGACATAGCGTCGCATCGAGTCGGCTTGGGCGCCGGTGTAGCGTGAATAAACCTCGAGCTGCATCTCGGTGTTGTATTCGGCCATGCTGAATTTTTCGTGGATGAAGGTTTTGCTTTCTTCTGCGCCTTGCCCGAGCACGGCCGATAGTTCGCTAACGTCTGGTTTGAGTTCTAGACCGAGTTCGTAATTATTGTGCCAGATGGTTTCGATGGGGCCGCCTTGGCTGCTGTTAGTGGGATCGAACCAGTAGCTTTGCCCGTCGATCGTGACCTTCGTGATGACATGATCAAAGCTGCCAGGCGTCGGGAGATGGACGCCGATGAGGCCTTCTTCGTCAGTGTTGACTAGGGTGGGGTTGGCTTCGATGCCTAGTTGAGTGAGCAGGTAGCAAAGGAGTTGTGTCTTGTCCTTACAATCACCGAAACGGCGCTGCAAAGTCTGGCTGATTTTGTAGGGCTGATAGTTGTGGGGCCCGATCATGATGCCGACGTAGCGTATCTCTTCCTGCACCCAGTCGAGGGCGGCCATTGCTTGGTCTTTCGGGTGGCCGAGTGCTTTCCATTCGGCTAATGCGGCTTCAAGGTCCGCAGGCAGGGTGATATCGGTGTCTTTGTAATGGTATAACACGCGCCCCCAATCGCTAATTTCTGCCCACGAGGTCCAGTCGCTGACCTGTAGGTAACTATATGCCATGTAGTTGTAGGGGACATTTTCGTCGATATGCAGGGCGGCGACGTCATTGCGCTCGAAGCGATATTCGATCGTGTCGCCTTTCTTCTCTGGCTTGGGCAGTTTTAGTTCAATGCCGTGGTTGTCGTGGAGCTTGAATTGTAGCGGGCGATCATTGGGATCACGAATCACGCGCCCGACGATACGAGCGACTGGGACGGAATAATTGAGTGAAAACCAAGTTGAAAAACGGTCGCCGGTGATCGGGTTTTTGCCGATGATCGAGTAAGCGTATTCAAGGACGTCGCCTTTTTGCGTGCCGTCGATTATCGCGGTGCAGTTCAGGCTGTTGTCATAGATTAAATCATCTTGGCTCTCGTTGCTGGCGACGCGAAAGTTTTGAGTGGGGAGTTGATCGATCCGCACGCCATCGCGGATAATATCGATCTTGTGCCAGATGAGTTCTTGATAATCCGGGTCGAAATCAACGGAAATGCTGGAGTTGTCTTCCACGCCATCGGCGGAACTGAGGCGGACGGCGAAATGCCTAAACCGGCTGAAAAGCTGGGGGTTCGACTGTAGGTCGCTGAGTAGATAATAGACACCATCGGCGATGCCTCCAACAGGATCTGCGGCTGTAATGTCCGGCTCAATCGCTTCCACCCAAGTGGGGAGTGTTTGCGAGATGGAAATCTTCTCCGGTAATTCACGAGCGATATTCGTGAGTGGAAAAAGGGCGAATGCTATGGTAGCAAAGAGAAAGGATAGTCGGAACACCTCTCGAACGATGGTTAGGCATTGAGTGCGTGCAACCGAAATGTCGTGGAGGCTGGGATAAATTGAGATCCGCAAATCTCAATGCGAACAGGTTGCCGTGCATTACCAGTGCTCTGTTTTTTCACTATAGCTGGAGACTGCTTATTTGCTGATGCCAATGGTAGGGACGCCTGCCCTCAGGCGTCCGAGGCTACATGGTGTATCGCGGACGCCTGAGGGCAGGCGTCTCTACCAATTACGCTCATATTTACATCAATTTCTCCTTGAGGTAGCACCGTCTTGCTCGGCCATGAGCTTGTCGTATGGGTGCGCATCGACGTTGGGTGGGCGAGGCATTTCGAACGTTCGTGCGGCGTGAGACACGCCAGCGCTACTACCTCAACGCATTCAAGATTCGCTACAAATCCAGAACCTTCAGCCCGACACTGATCCAGATGGGGATGGTGATGAGGCTGACCATGGTGGTGCCGAGCACGACCTTGAGGGCGACTTCAGGGGAGCCGTCGAAGTGCCGAGCCAGCACGATGGGGAAGACTGCGCAGGGCATCGCGGCTTGCACGATGATGACTTGTTTGAGCTCCGGTGAAAACGGAAAGAGGAAGGCGAAAAAGATAAAGGCCACAGGGAAGATCCCCATGCGGAGCAAGCTCGCAGTGATCGGGATGCGGATACGTTCGAGCATGCGCACGCCCTTGGCGAGGTCTGCAAAGGTCGCGCCAATGAGTATCAATCCAATTGGGATGGCGCATTTGCCGAGTAAGTTAATCGCCTCCAGGCAGAAACTGGGGATGTATTGATCGCCTCGTAGCAGGTTGAGCGGCACCGCGATTAAAATAGAAATCACGGGTGCGCTGAAAATACGTCGCCACGCGGACTTCGGGTCGTTGGCAGACAGAATGAAACCGACGCCGAGCGACCACATGGCGATTTCGACGCCGACATTATGCACCAGTAGCACACCAGTGGTTTCTCGGTCGAACAGTAGCGCAATGATCGGAACGGGGAAATAGCCGTAGTTATAGAGACCGGTGGTGAAGGCGAAGGTGCGGCATTCCTTTTGGTTGCCGATCTTTAGGCGGCGTGCGAGCAACATCGTGACGCCAAAGCCGGCGACGATAGAGGTGAAGCCAATCAGTGGTGGCAGCACGATATTAGATGGGGTGCGTAGCGCGTCGTTGCCCAAGATATAGGAAAAAATAAACGCAGGGTAGAGCAAGTTGACTACAACTGACATCATGCTGCGGTCGGCCTCCTCATTCAACCAGCCAACTCGTCTGGCAAAGAAGCCGGAGCCGATGACGAGGAAGATCGGCATAACCGCGGTGAAGATGAGTGCAGTGGTGTCCATGTGAATTTAGCTTAAGATGCGCTCCATTACTTGATCGGATACTTTCTCGTATGCACGGTAGGCGTCGGGCGCGGCGGCGAGAATGTTTTCGAAGTTTTGATTTTGCTCCAAGCTATCGAACTCGAAGCCGAGCAGTGCACGACCTACGCGTTCGCCGGAATAGACGTAGTTGAAATAGCAGAGATTCGCATGTGGACTGACGGCACGCAGAAATTCTGCCAGTGCGCCGGGTCGCTCGTGGAATTCAAGCGTGATGAAGAACGGGTGGCTGAGCAGTTTCGCTTCGTAGTGAATCAAGCGGAAGGCGACATCGGTTTCGGAAGTGACTTCGGTGAAATCAAAGCCGCCATCGTTCAGCGCCTTGGCGAGGATTTCAAATTGCATTGGAGCGACATCGAACCCGATCACCGGGCTGGCTTCGGCGGCGTCTGTTTTACCGTATTGGAATTCGACGATGTTCACCGTGTCGGGTAATGCATTGAGCAGACCAAACATCGCGCCGGATTGTTCTTTGATGTCGATCTTGAGAAAGCGGCGACGTGCGGCGCCGACTGCCGCGCGGCGGGCGATCATCGCGAGTTGCTCAAAGTCCATGTTGGCACCGCAGAGTATGCTGAGCACACGTTTCCCTTCCAGTTCGGCGCGGCGTTTTAAAATCGCAGCGACTCCCATCGCGCCAGACGGTTCGGGGATGCAGCGCAACTCTTCCCATAGAAATTGAATCGCGGCGGAGACTTCGTCGTTTGTCACGGTCATCCATTCGTCGACCATCTCGGCGCAGACTTGATGAGTGAGTTTGCCGACTTTGCGCACGGCAGTGCCATCGCAAAAGACATCGATCTTATCAAGCGAGACGGGTTTGCCTGCTTTTACTGCGGCGGCCATGGATGCTTGTTCGACACCTTCGACGCCGACGATGCGGATTTCGGGAAATTGCATCTTCAGCCAAGTCGCAGTGGCCGCGGCCATTCCGCCGCCGCCGACCTGAAGGAAGGCAATGTCAAAGGGACCTTTGCCCGACATCACGATTTCGTCGGCCAGTGTGCCTTGTCCCGCCATCACGGCGAGGTCGTCGTAGGCATGGATGTAAGTTTTGTTTTGTTCGCTCGCGCAAGCATGAGCCGCTGCGCTAGCCGCATCGTAAGAATCACCGCAGAGCTCGATTTTGACCAGGTCGCCGCCGTGTTGTTTCACCGCGACTTGTTTCATGCGCGGGGTCGAGAGTGGCATGTAAATGGTAGCTTGTGTGCCGAGTTTTTTTGCCGCGAGTGCCACGCCTTGAGCATGGTTGCCCGCGGAGGCTGTGACCACACCGCGTTGGAGTTCATCCTCAGTGAGTTGCGCCATACGGTTGTAAGCGCCGCGCCACTTGTAGGCATGGATGGGAGAGAGGTCCTCGCGTTTTACAAAGATATCGAGCTTCGGGTCGCTCAAGTGAATCGCTTCTAGCGGCGTTTCTTGCCCGACCTCATAAATACGACGACGCGCAAAGAGGATTTCCTGCTTGAGTGCGCGGATGAGTGCTTCCGTTTCCATTCGCTTCAGTCCAATGGCTTACGATTGGAAGCGCAAGCGAGGTTTTTAACTGAAATGGATCACAGTCAGGAATGCCTGTGTCACACGGACCGTTTGCGGCGGGCGATTGCGATGATGGCGATGCCGGCAAGGATCATGAAGGTGGAGTAGAACTGACCGCGGCTGAGACCTAGGATGAGGTCGGCGTCGGGCTGGCGGAAGCATTCGCCGATGATGCGAACGATGCCGTAGCCTATGATGAACTCGCCGCTGATTTGTCCCATCGGTGGGCGAGTGCGCCAGTAGCGCCATTGCACATAGAGAAAGGGAATCAGACCTTCGAGGGCGGCTTCGTAGAGTTGTGAGGGGTGGCGTGGTTCGGGTCCGTAGGTGCCGAGTGTGGCATTAAAGTTTTTGGGGCTATCGGGAAAGATGACTGCCCATGAGACCATGGAGACGCGGCCCCAGAGCTCGCCGTTGATGAAGTTGGCAATCCGCCCGAGAAACAGACCGAGCGGGGCGACGGTGACGATGACGTCTCCCAGCGCTAGCAAGTTGCACTTTTGTCTTCGAGCAAACCAAACGAGGGCAAGAAGCACTCCCACGAAACCACCGTGGCTGGCCATCCCGCCTTGATCGACTCGGAATACGAGTAGGGGATTGGCGAGGAAGTTGTCCAAGTCGTAGAGGAACATGTAGCCGAATCGACCGCCGGCGAGCACGCCGATAATAACCGCGGTCATGAGCGTGGCGCGGGCATCCGCATCGATGGCGAATTTACCTTTTTGATTATACACGCGGAGGAGCCACCATGCCGCGAGGAAGCCAAACAAATATGCTAGTCCGTAATAGCGTATGCCCGGAAGCCCGAGCGCATTCTCGGGGAATTCGATTAAGAAAGGGCTGAGGTCATGGACCCAGTAGTTGCTCACGGTCGCCATAGGTTTGTCAGTGCAGCCTAGGCGTAACGTTTGACGAGTTCCGTGAAGGCTTTGAAGTCAGGGTGTTCCGCGCTGCCGAGTAGGCTGTAGAAAATGGTCTCGGATGGAAGGACGTGGGCGTCCATCGACAGGAGTTGCTTGAGGATGGGTTCGCGGTCTTCGGCGCGGCGCTCGCTGATGCAATCGGAGAGGAGCGTGATGCCGACATCCTGCCCCAATCCTTGGACGGCGGTTTGATAGACACAGATCGATGTCTCAATGCCGGCGATGAGCAAGTGATCGATTTGATTGCTTTCGATCCAACGATCAATGCCGTCTGCCTCAAAGGCGGAAAAAGCAGCTTTGCTGAAAACCGGTGTGTCCTCGGAGAGTGCTTTGCGGAGCTGTTCAGTGGTGCCTCCGAGTTTCTCCGGAAGTTGCTCGGTCACGGCGATGCTGCAACCGAGTAACTCGGCGGCCTCTGCTGCAAAGAGAGTGCGCTTGAGTAGGCGTTCGCGGTCTGGAATGGCCTTAAGAAAGACATCTTGAAAATCGATGAAGAGTAGACCGAGGTGGTTGGCTGGATTGGACATTTTTTTGAAAAGCTGAGATCTGAAAAGCTGAAAAGCTGAAAGGTTGGGAAGCTGAGAGGTTGGGAGGTTGAGGGGTTGGGAGTGAAATTAGACTGGGTCGGGGAGGCGCTTGCTGTGAGCGTAGGCTTTTCGAGCGCGGACTTGGATGAGGCTTTTTTCTTCGACGATGTAGGCTGTCAGGTGACCGCCGTAAACGCAACCGGTGTCGATGCCGATGGAACCGGGGCGCTCTAATATATTGGGTCGTGGTGTGTGACCGTAAATGACAAAGGGAGATCCGATCCACGTGTCGGCCCAAGGTGGGGCGTTGGGGGCGTCGGAGCGTTTTGCGGCGCGGCCGTTTTTATCGATCACCTGAATGCTTGTGATAATGTCGGCTGGTTGGTGCTGCCACGGACGATTAGGGATGAAGCCGCCGTGCACGAACACGGTATCATTCTCGGGCTGATGAATCAGCTTCGGTAGGTTTTCTAGATACTTCCAATCGCTTGCAGTCAATTGATCGACGGTGACTTTGTCGTAATCTTTGAGTAGATCCGGGCGGTTTTCTTCGCGGGCAGTGAGCAAGCGGAGTTCATGGTTACCCAGGATCGCTTCAACTTGGTAAATTCGAGCCAATTCGAGCACGCGGTGGCTGTCTGGGCCGCGATTGATGAGGTCGCCGACTTGGATGACTCGGTCGTCTTCGAGAATGTTCAAGGCGTCAAGGAGCTCCTCAAATTCCTCCGCGCATCCGTGCACATCTCCAATGGCTATGGTTCTTGGCATTCTTTTCTCGATTTTGATTAGTTCGGTAGACTCTCGATTGAGGCTTTCGTCTCGTCGCCAGCGTGCAAGTTAATTTCCGAGTAATTTTTACGATGCGGGATGCGATGTAACCTCGTCGTGAGACTGGGGAGCATTGCGAAGTCGCACCACTGCTTCCACTGAAAACCCGATCTCACGATCGAGGCTGCGATGTAGACTTTTTCTAAGCACTGTCTTGTCCTTGTTAAACTCGGATTATGCAGTTGGCATATGCTATGATTCTTAAACCGTTAATGGACGTCAATTAACGTTAATCTCATCGGTTGCCAAAATGGCGAAGAAGCTGAAGCTCGATAGCTAGTTTAAGGAGCCACTCGAACAATTAAACTGCATGTGTTTATGACGTCTCATTAACGTGCATTAGCGTCCATTAACGGTTTAACTCATCATTTTAGGTTATATGAAAAGCAAGGGGTTTTGGTTGCATCGTGCGGGGCACTCCTCACTCTATGGGCTTTATTTTTGTATCTATGGAATGGCAGATTAAAACTATTGCGCGTAAATCTTCGTTGTCGGCGACCCCTTTCAATCCGGGTGACCGTATTGTATGCCTTATTTATCAGGAAGCGGGTGAAGGTGAACTAGGTCGTGCGGATTTATTGGAGTCGGAGGTCGATTCTTTTGAGATTCCCGGTGAAGTCTTAGGGCGTTGGTCGCGTGTGGTGAAAGATCCGGACGATGAAAAAGCCAATCTTAGTGAGACCATGGCGTCGGCGGAGGATTTCTTCTTCTCGCTTTACGAGAATGACGAACCAGATGCGGCTGATGTGTCGGATATCTTGAAGCATCTGCTCTCTTTAATGCTGGAGCGTAAACGTGTGTTACGCGCGATCCCCCCGCGTCAAACTTCAGGTCAGCAGCCTTATTTACACGTAAAGACGAAACAAGAACTGATGGTTCCTGTCGTTGAGATTTCCACCGAACTGATGTTGAAAATTCAAGACACCATTGGCGACATTCTCCTCTAGCACGTATCCTTATGAATCATCGAAGATCTTATTTCATCCTGCCTATTCTCTGCTTAGTGCTCGCTGTCTTTAGCGGCTGTAAAGAAGAGGATGACACCAGTTATAAAGTGCCACGTTTGATGGTGGAGACACGTGGTGTGAGCTACGGAGGTATGATCGGAGAGAACGCGGTCCTACCAGTTAGTGGCACGAAGATAGCAGTGGATAAAGAGCCGGTGGTCACCGAATTCGATATTTATAACATTGAGATGGTTAAGGTCGATTTGGGTTTGGCGATCATGCTGGAAGTCTCGGAGCGAGGCGAACGTTCGCTCTACCGCACCGGGGTGACGCATAAAGGCGCTCGTGTCGTGCTGATGATCAACGGCAACGCCATCGGTGCCAGTCGCATAGATGAAACTCGTCCGCGGGGCACATTTTATACCTTTGTCGAACTTCCGGATGATGAATTGGGGCAATTCGTTTTGGATGTGAAAGAGTCGATTGCAAAGATTCAGGCGGCGAGATAAGCGGAGGTTTTAAAACGCTGAAACGCTAAAACTCTGAAATTTGAAGCGCTGGCAATTAAAGTTAAACTTTTAATGAAGTATATATTCTGGATGCGGAGCTTAATCGTTGTGTGCGCAGTGTGCGTGTGCCCTTTGGTGGGCTTCGCGAATTTGATATGGCCGACGCCGAATCCTGCGTTTCAGCACGGGCGGCCGATTGAGGAGTTTATTCAGTCAACATCTTCAGGTGTGCCAGAATCTGGATTGTTTGGCTGCGTGCGCACTGGAGGTAGTCAGTTTCACGAAGCGCTGGATTTGTTTCCGGTGAAGCGTGATAGTCGGGGCGAAGCCTTGGACGATGTGTATGCCGTCTTGCCCGGTAGAGTGGTGCATGTCAGTTCGAAATCCGGCTATAGTAGCTATGGTCGATACGTAGTGGTGGTGCACGACGGTGAAGTGCCAGCCTTTCATACACTTTATGCGCACCTTGCCAGTATTGGTAAAGGCATTGAACCAGGCGCACGAGTTGAGAGCGGCACCGTCTTGGGGCGCATGGGGCGATCATCTGCAGGTTATGTGATTCCTCGTGAGCGGGCGCATTTACATTTTGAGATAGGCTTTCGGCTGACGGATCAATTTCAGGCGTGGTATGATCGTCAAAAATACGGCAGCAAAAATCGTCATGGCAATTGGAACGGCATGAACATGGTGAGCATCGATCCGTTGAAATTTTATCAAGCCGTAAGAGCGGGCCGCGTCTCAAATTTGTATGAGCATTTACAACAGCTGCCTGCGGTCGCCCGTATCCGAGTCCATACATCGCAGATACCGGACTTTGTGCGCAATTATCCAGCCTTGTTGACACGGTCCTACAATAACGAAGCTGTTGTGGCTTGGGACATAGCCTTCACACAATATGGCGTGCCGAAGGAGTGGACCCCACGATTCGCGTCGGAAAATCTCAGTGGTCGTCCAGGCGATGTGAAGGTGCTCGCTTATAGCCCGAAGTTGCTGGAGGACCAAGGTTGCCGCCGCGTTTTGAATGTTGGCGGGCGCACGCCGACGATTAGCTCCGGCACGATCTCGACGATCAAAAAGCTCTTTGGTTTTAAATGAGCGCGTCTTCCACGGTCAAAGATCTTCACGCGGCATTGACATCGATTTTGCCAGAAGCGTGCACGATGGCAGTCGCCCAAATTGAACCGCAGGTAAATACCTTTTCCGAAGAGTGCGCGCACTTAGCCGATGCCGCTCCGCATCGTATCAATGAGTTTTTGACTGGTAGGCAGTGCGCGCGTGCTGCCCTCGCCAGCCAAGGTGTGGGCGCGGTCGCCATTATGTCCGATGCTGACGGTGTTCCCGTCTGGCCGGAAGCTTGGCGTGGTTCGATCACTCATTCTCGCGGGCTCTGTGTCGCGGTGGTGGGAGCGGAGTCGCGGTATACCTATTTGGGCTTGGATTTGGAGAAGACAAATCGCCTCGGCGAGGCTGCTATTAAGCGAGTGGTGCATGCCGATGAAGCGGCGTGGGTGGCGGGTGATCAAAGTCGCGCCAGTTTACTTTTCAGCGCCAAGGAAGCTTTCTATAAAGCGCAGTTTCCGCAATGGCGTTGCCCCGGGAATTTTCACGATTTGGTTTTGGAGGTCGACGAAGCCAAGCAAGTTGCCAGCATCGCAAAGCTCAGTGAACAGTTCCCTCAGGAGCTTCGCGCTGAAGCGAATTCGTTCCAATTCCATTACCAGTTCGTCGACGACTATGTCGTGACGTTGTGTAGCCACGTCACTCT
>JANQXM010000072.1:25681-48784 GCA_030729385.1 Opitutales bacterium
TCCATTACCAGTTCGTCGACGACTATGTCGTGACGTTGTGTAGCCACGTCACTCTATGACGTGTCCGTCGGGAAAGTTCACATTGGAAAGAACACGGCAGAGACTGCCGTGGCTACACAAGAATCAGGCTTTCGTCGCCTCGTGAATTGCCACGATGGAAAACGTTAAGCCGGTGGCTTCGACTGTTTCGAAACCGGCTAGTTTGAGTTGTTCGCCGAGGGCTTCTTTGGTTGGGAAATTTTCGATCGTGCCGGCGAGGTAGTCGTAGGCGCTTTTGTCGCCAGTGGCAATGGCGGCCACGAAAGGCAGGATGTATTTCAAATAGAAATAATAAATCGGGCGAAACCAGCGGTCGGGCTGAGAGAATTCTAAGACGAAAAGATTTCCGCCGGGACGGAGCACGCGGAGGATTTCTTTTAGGCCGCGTTGGCGGTCTTCGAAATTGCGCACGCCAAAGGAAATCGTCACAGCGTCGGCAGAATCATCGGGTAAGGGGAGTGCCATGCAGTCGCCAAAGCTGAACTCTAGAGTGGAGTAGTTGGCGTGTTGGCTACGTTTGCGGCGTGCTTCGTCGAGCATGGGTTCGCAGAAGTCGAGACCCTTGATGGCTACATCCGGTCCGAGTCGGTCTCGGAGCTTGAAGGCGACATCACCGCTGCCGGTCGCGAGGTCGACCACGTCTTTCGGCCCGAAGGCTTTGACCATGCGCGTGAGCACGCGCCGCCAGTAGAAATCGATCCCTCCACTGAGGAGGTGATTGGCGACATCATAGCGACCGGCGATCCCGGCGAACATTTGGCTGACTGCTTTTCCTTCAGGCATGACGACAATTACGAATGACTCTTGGATAATTACGAATCCAAATGATAGTTTTTTGAACCCGAATGATGCAAACGAGTTTTCCGAACAGGAATTCTAGGTTTCTAAGTGATTGTCGATCTGCCACATTTCTAATGCATCGCATTAAAAATGTGGTCACCCTTATGGTGCTCGGAAAACTCTTAGGCGACATGCGCACTTTGCTGCCGATCCTACTTTCTAATCCGAATCGCTTTTCGTTTTATCGATACTGCGAACGACCCATTGGGAGAGTTCTTTGTCTGGGTTCTTGATAGCGAGCTTGCCGATCTTAAAAACGGTCTGACCACTGTTTCGGTTGATGATGCTGAGACCGTGCTGGAAGTCTTTAAACTTTTCTTCGCAGAGGGATTGAATACTGCGGTCGGTTTCGAGGGCTTCTTCGATCAGGGTCTCTTGGGCGAGTGGTTTGAACTCGAGTGTGAAGCCGTGCTCTTTTTCGAATTGCGTGGCGAAGCGCTTGATGTCGGCGAGCCAGACTTCGTGTTGGAGGTGGGCGTTGGCTGCTTTCAGCTCCTGCAGGCAGGCAGCGGGGTCGGCGATCATCTCGGACGTGACATCGAACTGCTTGATCGCGGTGGAGGGGAGTTCGAACTTGTAGTCGCGAAAGAGGCGTTCGAGAACGGTCATCAAGCCGCGTGCGCCGGTGCCTTCTTTGCTGGCGGTCTCAGCTATGGCGAGTATTGCCTCCGCGCTCATATTGAAATCGATGCCATAGCCTCGGAAGTCCTGGCGGTATTGGTGTAGTAGGCTGCCTTCTGAGTTGGTGAGAATGTGGGCAAGGTCGTCTTTTGAAAGCGCATTGCAAGCCACACGCACGGGCACGCGGCCGATGAACTCGGGCTCGAAGCCGTATTTGGTAAAGTCGGTTGTTTCGGCGAAGCGCAAGTAGGTCGACATGTCTTCGTCGGCTTCCTGTGGTGGGGCGCCAAAGCCCATTTCATTGTTGGCGATGCGCTTCTTGATTGAGATGGCGAGTTTATCGAAGGCGCCACTGACAATGAAGAGGATATTGCGAGTGTTGATCGTTTTGCGCTGTATTTGGCCGCCGCGTTGTATCTCCATTGCCGCTTGCATCTGTGAAAGCATGTCGGTCGGGCTGAAGAGGTTGACCTCTGTTTCTTCCATCAACTTGAGGAGATTGATCTGCACGCCACGACCTGAGACATCGCGCCCGCCCATGCCGGCTTCGCTGGCGATCTTGTCGATTTCATCGACGAAGATGATGCCGTGCTCGGCGAGCTCGATATTGCCGTCGGCCGCTTTGACCAAGTCGCGCACGAGATCTTCCACGTCGGAGCCGACATAGCCAGTCTCGGAAAATTTTGTCGCATCGGCTTTGACGAAGGGCACGCCAATGAGTTTGGCGATGTTCTTCATTAAATACGTTTTGCCCACACCGGTCGGTCCGAGGACCAGTATATTCTGTTTACTGTATTCGACCAATTGGTCGCTTTTCCCTGAAAGACTGCGGCGGACGTGGTTGTAATGATCGCAGATCGCGACCGAGAGAACTTTTTTCGCGGCCTCTTGGCGGATGACAAATCGGTTTAAATGGTCACGCACTTCCTTGGGCTTGAGGTGGAAATGGCGCAACTTTTGCAAAGGGTCGCCGGATTCATTTTTAGCTGCTTCGAGGCTGGGCCCGCCTTCGGCCTCAAAAAGATCGTTAAAATTGTCAGATTCGTCAAAGCCACGCGCGGACACCTTGACATTTGAATCTTTAAACAATTCCTTCAATTGACGCTGAATTTCTTCGAAAGGGTTGGTTGGTTCTTTATCACTCATGTTTTCAAGTTTGACAGGGTTTCGGCGATCAGAAGTATCGCACACAATAACTTTCGATCTTTTCACTACCACAAGTTCTCTAAGCATCCCAGAACATGTCTAATAATCTTACAAAACGCGATATCGTCCTCGATATTTATGAAAAAACTGACTTTCCGCAAAAGGAAGTGAGGGAAACTGTCCAATTGACATTGGATGCGATTGCCCGAGCACTGAGCGAAGGTCGTAACGTCGAGTTGCGCAACTTCGGTGTCTTTGAAGTGCAGATTCGTAAATCACGTATCGGCCGTAATCCGAACAAGCCGGAAACGGACGTCATCATTCCGAAGCGTGCTGTGATTAAGTTCAAAGCAGGTAAGGAACTCAAGGCGCAGCTGAAGGAGCTCGACGTCGATTCGCAGTAAGCGGAGATAGCATCGCGCACAGCGCTTTGTCATTCAGCCTCATTAATGGAGGGCACTCGTCATGCAATTTGAGACATTACCCGGATTTCGGGAATTTTATCCCGATGCTTGCGCGCGTCGTAATCATATCTTTGGCCAGTGGCGCAAGGTCGCTCGCGCGTTTAACTTTCTCGAGTATGACGCGCCCGTTTTAGAGCCACTTGAGCTCTACATCGAAAAGTCCGGCGAAGAAATTGTTGGGCAACTATTTAACTTTGAAGACCGAGGCGGTCGTGCCGTTGCGCTGCGTCCAGAGATGACGCCTTCGCTGGCTCGTCTCGTAGGAGCTAAAGCAAATGGCCTGAAACGTCCGATCAAATGGTTCAATATCGGCGAGCATTATCGCTACGAGCGCCCGCAAAAGGGACGCCTTCGTGCTTTTTATCAATATAATGTCGATATCTTCGGCGAGGCGGGACCCGGTGCCGATGCTGAGCTGATCGCGCTGCTGGTTCAGGCTTTGCAAGCTTTCGGGCTAGGTTCGGACGATTTTAAGGTGCGCCTCAGCGATCGTGACCTGTGGTTACACATGTTGGCTGCCGAAGGTTTAGATGAGGACGCCAGCGCAACCGTGCTCGGTATCATCGATAAACTGGAGCGAATGGATCGCAGTAAGGCGATCGAGCGCCTCGCGCCAGTAATCGGCGACGAAGCTGAAGCTTTTCTTGGTCGGATCGAAGAGGTCATTGCAATTCGCGATTTTGAAACACTTACCAACTACATGCAGAACCTTGCCTCGGAAGGTGACATTGCAGATCAGATACGCATACGCCTGGGCGAGTGGGAGCAACTCTTGAATAGCCTGCAAGCCGCAGGCGCTGGTGAGTTCATCCAAATCGATCTCGGGATCGTGCGTGGGCTCGCTTATTACACCGGTTTTGTTTTCGAAGCATTTGAAGCCAGCGGCGAAGGTCGCGCGCTCGCCGGTGGCGGGCGTTACGATGCGCTGGTTAAAAAACTCGGTGGTCCTGATATGCCGGCAGTTGGTTTTGCGATGGGCGATGTCACTTTGGCGGATCTATTGGAGTCCAAGGGCTTGACGCCGACTTATGTGCAATCACCTGACTTTATTGCCATCATCGGTGGTCCCGAAGCGCGGGATGCTGCGATGGGTGATGCTGCGTTGATTCGTCGTATGGGTTACACAATCGATTATCCGCTAAAAGATCAGGCATTTGGAAAACAATTTAAAGAAGCCAACCAAAAGGGCGCACGTTTCGCATTGATTTACGGAAGCGAAGAGATCGAGCAAGGTGTCGTCAAAGTGCGTGATTTTTCGAGCGGTGTGGAGCAAATGCTGCCTCGTGATGGATTAGAGGCATCGATCCCTGATCTCATGCAGTCAGGTCTCAGCTAAGCGATACGCTGTAGTCGATGATTGGGCCTTTGACTTTATTTTAGTTGAGGGCTAGGGTTTAAGCACGCGTTAACTGCGTGTTAATCGACCAAATTTGCAACCAATTCACTTTACCTGCGATTCGTAATGTTGCCAACTTCGGGTAATCTTGCCACATGAAGCCAAAGAAAATAATTTTTTGGGCCATTTTCGCCATCCTTGCATATAACTTTTTTAGTTATTCAATCACGCATTCGAGCTCGGAGGTGATCGCCTATAAACGCTTTGCTAAAGCGTTGCTGAAAAACGATAGTTATGTCGCGCGTGAGTTGACGCTCGATCGCAACTATGCGTTGGTAGTATTTGATCAAAATCCAGCAAGGCAGAAGCTTTTCGGTGATAACACAATTGTCTTCACCTATTACGTCATCAAAGAGCAGCGGGTGTCAGATGACGAACAGACTGCATATGTCATCGCGGAACAAGTATCCCGCGTGAATCCCAAAGGGCAATCCACCGTGTGGGGCACCTCAGAAGTGCGTATTGTCCATAAAGTGAAATTGGTGAAGAAGAACGATGTTTGGAAACTGGAGTCCTTTCACGATCCAGCGATGAAGCCGTAGGCTCGAGTGGAGGTTCTGTTTCTTGGGAAAATCTGGAGGGTTGCGCTCCGTCGCAACCGCCAATGACTCGATGCATTTAGGCGTTTCTGCGGCAATGACGGAGCATTGCCCTCCACGTGTTTCACGCGTCCGCCATTTAGGTGGTATCGTCGAATCCGATCGTAGTCAGTTCAGGGGTTTCTCAATACAAGAGTTGAACTCTGTCATGTGGTTACCATGCTCTTGCTTGCGATGACGGAACTACCACAAGAGATCATACGGATCAAACGCGATGGCGGTGCTTTGAGTCAGGCGCAGATCGAGCAATTTGTGACTGGCGTGGTCTCCGGTGAGTTTCGTGATTATCAAAGCAGCGCTTTGCTGATGGCCATTGTTCTGAAAGGCATGACACCTGAGGAAACCGCTTGGTTGACCGAAGCAATGATGCGCTCCGGGCGCGTGGTGGAATTACCTGAAATCAGCCGCCCGAAAGTCGATAAACATTCGACGGGTGGCGTCGGTGATAAAGTCTCGTTGATCTTAGCACCGTTGGCGGCAGCGGTGGGCCTCTGTGTGCCGATGATGAGTGGGCGTGGGCTCGGGCATACCGGAGGCACTTTAGATAAACTCGAAGCCATTCCCGGCTTTTCTGTTTACCTTGATGATGCTGCTTATCGCCAACAACTGAGCGCCATTCATCAAGCCATGATCGGGCAGTCTGCCGATATGGTGCCCGCAGACCGCAAGCTCTACGCCTTGCGCGATGTCACCTCGACGGTGGAGAGTGTGCCTTTAATTTGCGCCAGTATTTTAAGTAAGAAACTCGCCGAAGGCATCGACGCGCTCGTGTTGGATGTAAAATGCGGGCAGGGCGCCTTTATGAAAACAGAAGTCGAAGCCCGCGAGCTGGCAGAGTCTTTAGTGCGAATCAGTTCAACCATGGGCAAACCCACCACCGCGCTGATCACCCGAATGGACGCACCTTTGGGCGCCACCGTCGGCAACGCGCTGGAAGTGGAAGAAGCGATTGACTGTCTCAAAGGGCAGGGACCTGCGGACTTGATGGCGGTCACCATCGCGCTGGTTGCCGAGATGCTATGTTTGGGTGGATTGTGCGAAAATACCGCCGAAGCAACTCAGCGCATACAGGCTGCACTGGATGATGGCAGTGCGCTTGCAGGTTTCCGCGAGCTGGTTACGGCACAAGGAGGCGATGCTTCGGTAGTCGATGACTATTCGCTTATGCCGCAAGCTGCGCATACCCACGACATTCTTTTTGCCGCCGACAGTGCGGCGTATGTGCAATCGATCGATGCGCTAAAAGTCGGTGAGGCCGCGCGTTTACTGGGTGCTGGCCGCAGTCATGCTGAAGCCGAGATCGATCTAGCGGTGGGCTTACGTTTTTTAAAGAAACCAGGCGATGCAGTTGCTCCCGGTGAAGCCCTTTGCCGGATTTATTACAATCAACCTGCATCGCTTGCCGCCGCACAAGAACGTATGGCGCATGCTTTTTCTTATTCTCCCCAACCCATTCAAATCCCTGATCCAGTGATCGATCGAATTGCCACCCAGTAAGCACTTATGAAACTGCCAGAATTACCCGCTGAATTGACTGACTTTAAACCCGAAGTGGGGCTCATCCTTGGCTCTGGTCTCGGGTTTTTCGCTGATGATCGAATCGAGGTAGTGGGACGTTTGCCATATGGTGAGATCGAGGACTTTCCCGTTTCCACCGTGCCCGGACATGCGGGGCAATTCGTCTATGGGCATCTTGATGGTAAGCGCGTGCTCTGCATGCAGGGACGTTTTCATTTTTACGAAGGCTATACGATGGCGCAGTTGACGCTGCCGATTCGCCTGATGGCTCAACTCGGGGTGCACACCATATTTGTCACCAATGCCGCTGGTGGCATTAACCGTGATTATGTGCCCGGTGACTTCATGTTGCTCAGCGACCATATCAATTTTCTCGGCACCAATCCTTTGATTGGAAATCAATCGAACGACGACACGCGCTTTCCCGATATGTCCGAAGTCTATGACGGCGCTTTACGGGCAAAAATTCGTGAGCGAGCGAAGACCGAGGGTGTGGATCTCAAGGAAGGTGTTTACCTCGCCACCACCGGACCGAGTTTTGAAACGCCAGCCGAGATACGTGCCTTCGCGACGTTCGGAGCCGATGCGGTTGGTATGTCCACCGTGCCCGAGGCGATCGTCGCCCGGCAACTAGGCATTCGAGTGATCGGGATTTCCTGTATCACCAACGCCGCTGCGGGCATTTCGAAAGAACCACTCTCCCACGAAGAAGTTTCCGAAACCGCCGACCGCGTGCGTCCTCAGTTTGCCGACCTCCTCGCAGGTGCCGTTGCATTGGCATGATTTTAAACGCTGAAAAGCTAAAAGCTGAAATTTGAAAACTAAAACTCTGGAAACTAAAATTTCCCCTTATCCCAAAACAGACCACTTTCCATTATGGCTATCGAACTCAGCAACCATCCACTCGTTCAACACTACCTCACGATTCTCCGCGATGTTGAGACCGACGCAGAATCGTTTCGTCGCGCTTGCAGCGGCATCACCGGTGTCTTGATGACCGAGGCGGCGAAGCAATTAGAGGTGGACGCCATCACTGTGCAGACACCATTGGAGAAGGCGCATGGTGCACGCCTACGCGGTGAGATTGTTTTCGTGCCGATCCTACGCGCAGGTCTCGGGATGTTGGATGCGGCCATGGCGACGGTGCCAGGCTCCAGTGTCGGCTATATCGGGCTTGAGCGCGACGAAGTGACCGCGGAGGCCAGCTGCTACTATTCTAAAATGCCAGAACTCGGCGCGGCTCAAATCGTTTACGTCCTCGACCCCATGCTCGCCACCGGCGGGTCTGCGATCCAATCAATTGAGCAAATCAAAGCAGCTGGCGCGACACGTGTCTCCATGGTCAGTATCATTGCCGCACCTGAAGGCGTGAAAGCCTTACAAGTCGCGCACCCCGACGTCACCATCATGACAGGTGTGATCGATCGCGAGCTCAACGACAGCAAATACATTTGCCCTGGTCTGGGCGACTTCGGCGACCGCTTATTCCGCACGTAAGTTAAGGGACATATGAGGTGGGGGTAGGGGCGGTCGTCCCGACCGCCATTGCATTAGTTTCGTTCCTAGTCAGGTTGAGAGGATCAGACGTGTGGCGCTTAGGGACAAGCGCCGCTACCTGTTATCTAATTTACGCTTACCTTGATGAGTTATTTGGTCTTAGGGATTCGGAGAATTGAGATCATCAAACCGCGTTTCTGACCTTGAACATCTGCGATTTCGCTTAGGTGTCCGGCAGGCTCAAAGCCCAGCTTATCGTTTAGACGCTGGGTCACATCGTTGTGATCAAAATACATACTGATCAGGTTTTCGACGCCTAGGTCGGGGCAAGCCTCGATCATTGCTTGCTTCAATTGTGTGCCGAGCCCTTTCCCTTGATGACTGGTCGCAATATAGGTGCTGATCTCCGCGGTTTTGTCGTAGGCGGGGCGTCCGGCATAGAATGAAGAAAGATAGACGCAGCCAACTACACGACCATCCTCGACCGCAACCCAGATGGGGCGTTTCTTTGGATCAAATTGCCGAAACCATTCCATCCGACCTGTAACAGTAATCGGTTGAGTGTCGGCAGTAGAACGTCCGGCAGGTATCGAATCGTTATAGATCTCAATGATCGAAGGTAGATCCTCCTCTGTCGCATTACGGATTTCCATTTTTTAAGTGACGTAAGTTATAAGTGCGCTGTTAGGCGTTGTCTACTCACTCTTGTTCGAATTCATTTCCCCGAAGTCCGCAATTGCCGATTGCTTGAGGACTTCCTCTTGAGAAGCGTTAAAAATTCCTTGGAAAACCGAGGCTCTGAACATCATCTCCAAATGCTTTTTTGAGCCATCGTTTGCTGGAAACGTATAATGCGTGCCTCTGAAGTGTAGGTAAATCCTAGTCGCCGTTTCAAGGGGAGTGCGTTCTCTGGAATTCTTAATAATTCCATTAACTGAATCGTTTATTACTTCAGCAGTTTGTGGGGTGCTTTTATGTGACTTATCGATTCGGAAATACTGGTGGAAAGCATCGAGATGTTTCTCACTGTCGTGTTTGTAGAGCAGTGCTGTTGCGATGCATTCAGTTATTTCGTTTTTATTTTTTATCTTTTCAAGCCATTGAACGTCTTCAGCTCCAAGAGATTGCTTTGCTATCAGTTCAATGAAACGTGGATCAATCGCTTCGGTTGGGATCTCGGCCATTAGTGACGGAAGAATCGAAAGAAACGTAATGAGTAGAGTTGGAATAGGAAATTTCATTTCTTCGAACAGTGTTATCTGCATCGTTGAACAACGCATTCTATTTGGTTTGCGTGATATTTGAGGAGCCGATTTCACGTTGGACGAGTCCTACGGACGGTCATTGTTTAAACTCTAGGATCGAGGGTTTGTCACGCCTTTAGGGAGAGTCTCAGTATCCGTGTATATCTGTGTCCATCCGTGGCTATATAAACATCAGGTAAGCTCTGTGTGTCTAGGTGGACTTCGTGGTTAAGTGTAAACGTATGAATGGCTCGCGCGGAGGCGCAGAGGCACGTAGGAGCTATGGATTAGTTGCTTGGGCTGGGATGACAGACAGAAATGTCTGTCTCACGGCTTTAGTGGATTGCTTCAGGGATCTCTCTGTAAAAAAGAACCAGGAGGACGCCGACGCTGATGACTTCTGAGGCAATGGTGATGAGTCCGAGCATGGCTCCGCTGGACCATGCTACGATGATGAATGATGTGCCGATGATGGTGACTAGACTGAAAGTCAGCTGCGCGGTCATACTAAAGGGGCTGCTCCATGTTCTTCGTAGTGCACGTGCTTCCGCGAAATAACGATAGACGATGAGGATGAACACGATGCTGGTGAGCATGCCATATTCCACCAGTTCGGGGACGATTATGAAGGCGTCGTAGGCGCCGTGTGCGATGATCGCTAAGCCGACGGTGTTGACGACTTGATTGATGTAATAGCCACCGTGTTTGACGGCTCGAGTTAGTGCGAGTCCGCAGAGCCCGGTCAAGGAGAGGTGGAGGAAGTTGGCTGTGACAAATCGCCCGAGGGTGGAAATGCCTTGGCTCATTTCAAAGTAGTTGAGGTTTTCTTCGACGGCGAAGCCGAGTCCGACGAGACTTGCGACGATAAAGGTGACACGGTCGTCATTACGCTTGAGCACGAAGGGGAGCAGTGGCACGAAGCAGAGTAGTTTTAGTAATTCCTCGCGCATGCCTATACCCGCGACGCAGTAGATGACTTGGGTGATTAAAGTGTCACCTTCTGTGAGCCCTAACTGATGTTCTTGTAGGAAAATTACCAAGATGGTGAGATGAGCGGATAGGGCGCCGAGTATGAGTGCGGGTATGGCTAATTTTAGTAAAAAGTTGAGGTGCGCGGGTGCATCATTGAGGCGAATGAGGAAGGCGCTCCAGATGATGCCGGTTAATAGCGCCAAGAACACCATGCTAGCTTGCGCGTTCGCATAGGCTGCGGGAATCAGGGTGGTGAAGAGTGCGGGCCAGTCCATCCGTTCGAGTGCGATGTCTTGGAGGAGGGCGCTGTCGATGAAGGGTGCGTATTCGGGATCGGTTTGGAGCTGTTCGATTCGCTCGTAGTCTTCTTGGTGAAAATACAGATAGATGAGCAGCTCTTTTGCTACGTCGATTTGGCTGATGGCGAGTTCACTCTGAACCGCTGCGATGGCTAGCATGTATTTCGATTCGTTTTGATAGTGGAGCGCCAGTGCGTAGTTCGCATAGGGCACGGGCGGTTGGCTTTCTGCTAGTAGGAGGAGTGGTTGTAGTAGTTGTGCGGTTGCTTCGGTCGCCGCCTTGGTCTCGTCGAGGGTGATTCTTTTGGCCTCGGCATACGCGGTAGCGACGGCGTATTCGCTAGCAGATAGATTGGGGACTTCCGCAGCCTCGGGCAGGGTGATGGTCTTTCCGAATGCGCTAAAACTGAGCAGGACTTCGAGATCGATCAGTTTATTTTCAAAAGGGTCCGGGCCGTTGAGTGCCTGGATGAGCTTGTCATTGAGTATTGAATAATTGATGAGGTCGGGGTTTTCGTCGCCGGTCTCGTAGTAGTCGGGGCTTTCAAAAATATCGTGATATGAAATGCCCGGGTTCGGGTTCAGCCAGCTCAGGACTGTGCCCAGTGCGAAAAATCCGAAGATCAAAGCAAGGGTTGCCTTCCAAAGAAAACTCGAGCGGCGGGTCAGGGAGAAAAGTGTGCTGTTATTCACGTGTGGTTTTTGAATAAGAAATGAGAAACCAAGGCAAGGCACTAAGCTGAGGTGATGCGGGATGCGGGTTAGGGGTTAGAGGTTAGAGGTTAGGGGTTAGGGGTTTCGGTGGATTTTGATATACTATGGTGAGTATTAAAGAGATGAATTCAGCTCTCCTCCTTGGTTAAGAAGGAGTCTCGGCGCAAGCCGAGGAGGTGGTTTGTCATGCATGGTAAGAGGACGGGGCGCAACGAATAACCCCTCCGTCTGCGGCTAGCGCAGACACCTCCCCTTAGCAGGGGAGGAGCTTCTTGTGTGGCTAGAATTCTGGAAAATCCTTTTAGGTGATTCGGGATTAAGAAGTGCTAATGACAGCGCGGCGGCGCAATATTCCGAAAAATAGACTCGTGTCCTCTATCCTCTATCGCCTATCCCATTAAGCAGATGAAATTTTCCAATGTAGCAATCGAATCGATGGCCTATGCTCTGCCTGATGAGGTCTGGACCTCGGCAGATGTGGAGGCGAAGTTGGCTGATGTGTATCAGCGACTGCGTCTGCCTGAGGGGCGGTTGGAGCTGATGACTGGTATCAAGGAACGTCGCTTTTTCCCAGCAGGCACGCCAGCTTCGGTGGCTTCTGCGAAAGCGGGCGAGGCGGTTCTCGCTAAAACCGCATTCAAGCGTGAGCAAATGGACCTTTTGATCCACTCTGCGGTGTGCCGTGATCGATTGGAGCCGGCAACGGCATCGTATGTGCATGGTTTGCTTGGCTTGTCGGGTGGAACGCAGATATTTGATATTTCCAATGCGTGTTTAGGATTTCTCAATGCCATGGTCGTAGCCGGCAGTATGATCGAAAGCGGGCAGATCGAGTGCGCCTTGATTTGCTCAGGCGAGAACGGGCGTCCTTTAGTGGAGAATACTTTGCGCCAGTTGCAAAACCCAGAGCTGACGCGTAAAACCATTAAACCGTATTTCGCGAATTTAACGATCGGTGCCGGAGCTGTGGCGGCGGTGCTTTGTCGGAAGGATCTAGCGCCTGCATCAACACCGTTGTTGACCGCAGCAGTGGTGGAAACCGACACCTCGCACAATGAATTGTGCCAAGGTAACAGTGCGGGCGATTCTTTGGAGATGTTGACCGACTCGGAAGAGTTGCTGGTGGCCGGTATCGGTGTCGCGACTCGGGCATGGGCACGTTTCGTTGAAGCAACGGGTTGGACGGCTGATACGCCGGATCGGGTGATCACGCACCAAGTGGGCAAGGCGCACACGCGTGAATTGTTCAGTGCGCTCGGTTTGGATTTAGCAAAAGATTTTACCACCTTCGAGACCTTGGGTAATGTTGGTTCGGTTTCTTGCCCGATCACATTGGCGCGTGCGATGGAAGCGGGTGCTTATGGTCCCGGTCAGAAAGCGGCGCTTTTGGGGATCGGTAGTGGTTTGAGTAGTTTAATGTTAGCTGTGGAGTGGCCTGAAGATGTATAGATCGAGAGCAAGTGAATTGCCGACTGATGTGCGAATTGAGTATCCATTTATTGGTTACACATTTGACCAACCAGCGACGGAGACATCCGAGGGTCCCGTGCAGATGCACTATGTGGACGAGGGCACTGGACCTGTCGTGGTGATGCTGCATGGTAATCCGACGTGGTCTTTTTATTACCGAAACGTTATAAAGCGTTTAACCGGTTTGGGCTTTCGCTGCATTGTGCCGGATCATGTCGGTTGTGGACTATCTGATAAACCACAGGACTATCCTTATACGCTGAAGCGTCGTATCGAAGATGTAGAGCGCTTGCTCGACTACTTGGACATCAAAAGTTTTAGCCTGATCGTTCATGATTGGGGTGGTGCGATCGGTTGTGGTTTGGCTGGGCGCCGTCCTGAGGCTTTAGAGAAGTTGGTCTTGCTCAACACCGCAGCGTTTCTGTCGAAACGTATACCTTTGCGGATTGCTTCGATTAAGGTGCCTTTGCTGGGAGAAGCGGTCATCCGCGGCTTGAATGGGTTTGCCGGACCGGCAGCAGTTATGTCGGTTAAAAAACCGCTCACTGATACCGTAAAAAAGGGGATGTTGGTGCCTTATCGAAATTGGTCCGATCGTGTGGCCGTTTGGAATTTCGTAAAAGATATCCCGTTGCGCGAGGGACATCCGACATATTCGACGCTGGCTGAAGTGGAAGTGAATCTTTCGAAGCTTGCGGATAAACCGATCCAAATTGTATGGGGCGGCAAAGACTTTTGTTTTAATATGCATTTCTATCGTCGCTGGCAGACGATCTTTCCGAAGGCGGACTTGAAATTATTCCCACAGCATGGGCATTACATATTAGAAGATGGTGGCGAAGAAGTGTTGGATGCGATTGCGCAGCATCTAACGCAGTAAAAAATTTGTTAGTTTGCTGTAAAAAACACTGATATAGGTGATTCTACAGTGTTAGTGACTGAACATCTACGTTTCTTTCATTGTATAATTTGCGATCATTCGCATTAAACATATGCTTTAAGACTCTTATACCGTGCCTGACATATCCAAAGATACTACTGCCCCGATTAAGCTACCGGCTGCTTGCCCTTGGGGTATGGTTGTGTATGCAGAAACAGGTGAGAAGATGGTTCAGGCAAATGAGCACATGCATACGCATTACTTCGATGCGAATGCCGACGCAGTAACGATCCAAGACCACTTTCGCTTTCGTTTGGAAGGTGGTTGGTCGACGATCTTGCAACAGCTCGAATCCAATGGTAACTGGACGGGGCGTGTGGTGCCATTGCTGAATCAGCATGGTATTAGTTCCGTTGAGGTGATGATGCATTTAGATCCGACGGTCCCTGGGCGGTTGTGGCTGTATACGATGGAGCACCCGACGGTGAATGGAGCGCTTCGTTTCAGTAGTCGGAGTGAGATGAAAATCCTGCAAGTCTTGCTGGATAATACATTGGAGTATGTTTTTCTGCGCGATACAAATGGGCGTTTTATTATCACCAATAGTAGTTTTCGTTCTGCAGTAGCAGGTGGCGGTGCTCCGTCGCCTGTGGGTGAGACATTATCGACGTTTATTTCGGATGAAAGCGCAGCATAGGTCCGTGAGATTGATCAGCAAGTAATCGCGGAGGGGATACCTGCCGTGAATCAGGTATCTTTGTTTAAGTTTAAAAACGGGACCGAGCATTGGTTGCAAATGACCACTGTTCCTGTGCGCAGTAGTGAAGGCTTTATCGTCGGTTCTGTGAGTGTGGCTCGCGATATCAGCGACCTGAAAAAGACAGAGTCCGAGTTGCGCGAAGCGATTATTGAAGCCAAAGCGGCAAGCCGTGCGAAGGGGGAGTTCCTCGCGGCGATGAGTCATGAAATTCGCACGCCGATCAATGGTATTATTGGTGCTTCGGAGTTGTGCCAAGAGACACGCTTGGATCCGGAACAACGAGACTATTTGGATACGGTTACGCAATGTAGCAGCACATTGATGTCTTTGATCAATGATGTGCTCGATTTCTCTAAGATCGAAGCAGGGCAACTGAATCTGGAAAAACTAAATTTCTGCCCGCGCTCTTTATTGGAAGACATTGCCGAAGAGTTTTCCCCCACGACACGGAAAAAAGGAGTCGAGCTTGTGGTTGGTTATGATGAGTCGTTGCCGCATTTTGTGATGGGGGATCCCACACGTATTAAGCAGATACTGTATAATTTGATCGGTAACGCGGTGAAGTTCACCGAGGTTGGTGAAATTAAAATGAAGGCTGATTTGCTTGAGTGCGATGAGAGCAGCGCCTTTATCCGTTTTTCGGTGGCAGACACTGGGATCGGAATCGATGCGTCTCGCTGTGAAGCTATTTTTAGCAGCTTCACTCAAGCGGATATGTCGACGACACGGAAATATGGTGGCACGGGACTAGGTCTTTCAATTTGTAAGGAATTGACCGAGCTCATGGATGGTAACATCCATGTGCAGAGTGTGCTAGGAGAAGGCTCGAAGTTCTGGATCGATGTTCCATTTGCGCGATCAGAACGTAATGGAGCTGAAGCGATACCATTCAATCCCGAGTTGGCAGGTTTGCGTGTCTTAGTCGTCGATGATAATCTGACGAATCGTGATATTTATCAGCAAATGTGTGCCGGGTGGGGCTATCGTAGCTCAGGTGCTAAAGATAGTCTCGAAGCGCTTGCTTTACTGGAGCAGGCAGTGTCAGAGAACGACCCGTATTTATTGATCTTATTGGATCAGCAGATGCCAGGCCTCAGCGGACTGGATTTGGCTGGGCTCGTGCGCAGTCGACCTGAAATGAGTGAGAGCCGCATCATCTTGTTGTCCTCAGCATTAGGTCGAGACGAAGCGGAGCGGGCAAAGAGAATTGGAATTTGCAGAGCATTGTCGAAACCGGTTCGACGAACCACTTTACTGGAAGTGATACTTGAAACTTTTGAAGTGGATGGTCCTGAAGCCCGCAAAGAGCCTGTCATATCTGATGAGGAACTCACTACTGGTGGCCTCAATATTTTGTTGGCTGAGGATAATGAAATTAATCAGAAAATTGCTAGCCGCCGCCTCGAGAAATTAGGGCACACGGTGACGGTGGCTGAAAATGGTTTGCGCGTTTTAGAGCTACTTAAACGGGAAGTCTTCGATTGTATTTTGATGGATATTCAAATGCCGGAAATGGATGGCTATCAGACCACGCGCCGCATCCGTATTCTAGAATCGAAAGAAGGCCGGTCACCGATCCATATTATCGCGATGACAGCGCATGCGATGAAGGGCGACCGAGAGCGTTGCTTGAAGTCGGGAATGAATAATTATATTTCTAAGCCCTTTAAAGCAGAACACCTGAAGGAGGTTCTGGAGGCGATCGATAACCGAGGCATTCGCGAATTGGAGACTTTTACGGTCGAACATGAGGAGCACGCCGGGAGTTTTTCGGAACGCATCTCGGAATTAGATAGTCAAGATGTGGAGGATCTCATGGCGGTGGCTGAAATATTTATCCGCACTTTACCGGATGAAATAGCACGCTTTGAGCGCGCCTTGAAATCACGCGACTACCAACAAATCTACTTTGTGGCGCACAGCCTCAAGGGAGTGACTGGTGTTTTCATGTGCGATCGTAGTGTGGAATTGGCGGGAAATATCGAATTGGCCTGTGATCGTCAGAATTTGGAGCGCATCGATGAGTTGGCAGAACAGCTGCTCCAACAGCTACACGTTTTAGCGGCAGAAATTGAAGAGGAATTACAGCCTCAGGTCTGATTTAGTCTAAGAATAGCTGCTTGTTCGGGGCAATTGTCCGCAATGTGGGCCTTTGAAATTCTCATTTTGCATATTTGCTTTTTGAACTATTTCTGCATTTACTCCCGCGCTTATGAGTTCCGTTCTGCAACTACTTCTCGAAGGTGAAAGCCTCGACACTGCCCAATTGGCCCAGATCCTTGATCTGTCCGAGGCGGAGGTGTCGGCTGAAATCGCGCGCCTTCAAGCTGAGAAAATCCTTCTCGGCTGGCGCCCCGTGTTCAATCCTGAGCGCGCGCAAGAGGATGTCGTGCGGGCGGTCATCGAGGTCCGGATCAGCCCTGAGCGTGATGGTGGCTTTGATCGTCTAGCGGCGCGCATCAGCCAGTTTGATGCTGTGGAGTCCTGTTACCTGATGTCAGGCAGCTACGATTTGTTGATTTTTGCTGTCGGTAAGGATTTACGCGAAGTGGCTTCTTTCGTGTCAGAGCGTCTCGCCAGTGTCGAAGGCGTGCATTCCACGGCGACTCACTTTATGCTGCGTGCTTATAAGGAGCAGGGGCATTTGTTACTTTCACCCACAGAGAGCGGGGATAAACCCTCCGTCAGCCCCTAATGAGTGTTACAAGTCAACGCTTTGTGGCCGACCACGTCTTGGGTCTGCCTCGTTCTGGTATCCGTGATTTCTTTGCGATTGTGGCAGCGATGCCTCAAGCGATCTCGCTTGGTATCGGTGAGCCTGATTTTGTCACACCTTGGCATATTCGTGAAGCGGCCATCTTTGCTTTGGAAAAGGGCAAGACCAGTTACACCGATAACCTCGGTCTGATTCGTCTGCGTCGTGAGATCAGCACCTACGTCGAAAACCATTTCGACGTCAGCTATCATCCCGAGAAAGAGATCTTGGTCGCAGTGGGTGTGTCCGAAGCATTGGACATCGCGCTACGCGCCGTGCTTAACCCGGGCGACAAGGTGCTCTATCACGAGCCCTGCTACGTTTCTTACAGTCCGAGCATTATCCTGACCCACGCCAAACCGATTAAGGTGGCGACCTCGGCAGAAGACCAGTTCGCGATCGACCCCGATCGTGTGGCCGCTGCTTGGGAGCCTGGCTGCAAGGTCTTGATTCTTAATTTCCCGACCAACCCGACGGGTGGGGTGACAGAGCGCGCGAAGCTTGAGAAGATTGCCAAGTTTGCTGTGGAGAAGGACCTTCTCGTCATCAGCGATGAAATCTACTCTGAGCTGACATTTGAAGGTGAGCACACCAGTATCGCGTCCTTGCCCGGTATGAAAGATCGCACGATCTTTCTGCACGGTTTCTCAAAAGCATTTGCCATGACTGGCTTCCGCATCGGTTACGCTTGCGGTCCCCAGCCATTGATCGACGCGATGATGAAGATCCACCAATACAGCATGCTTTGCGCGCCGATTCTCTCTCAAGAAGCTGCCTTGGAAGCACTTAAGAATGGTGCGCCTGCCGTCGCCAAGATGAAGGAGGCTTACCATAATCGCCGTGATTTGATTGTTCGTCGTTTCAATGAAATGGGCCTCGACTGTCACTTGCCGAAGGGTTCTTTCTATGCATTCCCATCGATCAAATCGTCGGGTATGAGCTCGATCGACTTCTGTAAGGGGCTGCTTGAGGATCAAGAAGTCGCGATTGTGCCGGGCACGGCCTTTGGGGAGAGTGGTGCGGGTTTTGCTCGCGCTAGCTTCTCGACCAGTTATGACCGCATCCTCGAAGCGACTAATCGCATCGAGCGCTACGTAGAGAAACTAAGCAAAAAGGCCTAGTTTCACACACTGCATCGAACTTCCATCGCAGAAGGTCGAGCGAGTCCAGCTTTGTTGGCTGCATTCTACTACTGACTTCTGCCATCCAGCTTCTAACCTATAATTTAAATGATCGATCCATCCAGAACCGTGGCCCTAGTTGGCCGTCCTAATGTCGGAAAAAGCCGTCTCTTTAATCGGCTTTGCGGTAAACGCATGTCTATCGTTCACGATATGCCCGGCGTCACCCGAGATTTGATCTCCACCGAGGTCAACGATGACTACGTTTTGCTCGATACCGGTGGTATCGGAATGGAAATCGAAATGACTTCGAAGAAGATTTCGGTAGCCGCGGAAGAGCAAGTTGAGTTCGCGATCCAAGCGGCCTCGGTGATTTTGTTTGTCGTCGATGCCCGCGAAGGGATTACAGTGCTGGATGAAATTGTTGGGCAGAAGCTACGCCGCTACGGTAAAAAGGTGCTGCTGGTGGCTAATAAAGTCGATTTCGAAGAGCACGATGCCACCGCCGATGAATTTGTCCGTCTCGGACTCGGCGATCCATACCGCACCTCTGCTGAGCACGGTCGTGGCTTTGACGACTTAAACGAAGCGATTGAACAAGCACTCGGACCCAAGCCAGAAACGAGTGAGAGCGAGAAGACGAAGCGGATCAATATCTCGCTGGTCGGTCGTCCCAATGTGGGCAAATCTTCCATTGGTAATAAGCTGCTCAACTCCAAGCGTCTGATCGTCAGCGATGTGGCTGGCACGACTCGCGATTCCGTCGAGCTGGACCTCGATTATACGCATAAGGACGGGGAAGTGCTTAAGTTCCGCATGGCCGATACCGCTGGCTTGCGCGGTAAGAGTAAAGTGGATAGCCCGGTTGAATATTTCTCCTCCGTGCGCACACAAGCTGCACTGGAGCGCTCCGATGTCGTCTTTCTCATCATCGACGCAGTCGAAGGTGTGACTAAACAAGACCAAGCACTCGCTGGTGCGATTCTGGATGCCGGACGAGCCCTCGTCATCGTCGTCAACAAGTGGGACTTGATTATCGACCGCTGGGAGCGCGATCCGATCGAAGGCTTTAAGAATATAAAACACTTCCTCACTTCCTATGAGAAGTCGTTGCGCAAAGAGATGTTTTTCTTGCCCGATCCGCCCGTGCTCTTTGTTTCCGCCAAGAGTGGTTTCCGGATCGAGTCGATGCTGGAGACAGCCGCTGGTATAGAAGCGACACTCGATATGAAATTGCCGACTGGTAAGCTCAACAGTGTCATTGAAGACCTCTTCGAGGCGCGTTCGCCTAAGGTCGTTGGCACCAAGCGCTTCAAAGTGTTCTACGCCGTGCAGACCGGTTCACGCCCGATGCGTATCCGCTTTTTCTGTAACCGTATCGAACGACTCGACCCGAGCTATCGTCGTTATTTGGAAAAGGCCATCATTCACGAGTTCCGTCTCAGTGGTTGCCCCGTGCGCTTCGATCTCGTCGGCAAGGAGAAACGCTATGAAGAGGGTGGAGAAAATCCAGCACCTCGTCATAATGACACTATCCAGAATAAAGCCCGTCTTCGTAAGATGGGTGAAAACGCCGCTAAGATTGATACCAAGCACCCAGAACGCCGCGCCAAAATCGTGCAGAAGAAAGCCGCCCATAATAAGGGCGGAAGGAAGCGCTAAGGTTTTTTTTCAGAGGTTTGATTTACGTAATAGGGAGGTAGGCGTCGCATCGTCTTTACTGACTGAACGGTGCCATTCTAGATGTAGCCACGTCACACTCTTGACCTGTGATTCATCCTGAGCTGTGTCGAAGGGAGCTTGTCGAAGGTGTGACGTTACCCGGTTGGAAAGTGTGTCGTGCCATTTGGTAAGTTTGGGAAGAAACACGGCAGAGACTGCCGTGGCTACAACTTGGCTGTTAGTATAGAAGTCACTCTCTCGACCTAGCCATTGGCAGGTAGCGCAGCACCGTCTCGGTGCGCACCACGTCCTGATAGCAAAACCTTACGGAAGTTCGTGCATTCAACTCCTAGTTAAATTGCCCGTGCTTCATGCTCTAGATCTTAGAGATGTGTATTAAGCAAAGCCTCTACGAGTCCAGCATGGTAATCGAAGTTATTTGTTACGTTTTGGTCTGAATGGCTTTGCTGATTTCTTCGGACGTTCCGCGGAGGCTTCGGGTTGATTGCTTTTTGCTGGGCGCTGCTTCGTTGGGCGTTTCTTGGCTGTCGTTTTGGAGTCAGTCTTTTTCGGGCGGTCTTGTTTGACTGCTTTCGGTGCGCCGCTTTGGGCGCGCTTGGCACGGCGCTCTTTGCGGAGGGCATTGAGGTCCTTGGGTGATTTGCCTGCTGCGGACTTAGTCTCCGTTGATGGGATGACTCGGAAATCAATTTGTCGTTTGAAGCGGTCGACGCGTTCCACTTGAACCTGAATGTATTGACCAAGTGTATATGTGTTTTTCTTGCGGCGACCAACGAGGGCGGTGCCGTCTTCGGTCGGGTGATAGAAGTCGTCGTCGAGGGTCGAGATATGAATCATGCCGAAAGCGAGCGATTCAGTGAGCTCGATCATGAGACCGTGGTTTTTAACGTCGGAGATGATTGCTCGGAATGATTGCTTGGCGTCTTTCGCAATTTGGCGCTCGAAGAATTCAAGGAGCTTGGTTTTGACGGACTCTCTTTCGGCATCGACGCTATTGCGCTCAGTGATGCAGAGGTGGTCGCCAAGTGACTCTAGCTTACCCTGAGTGTAACGAATCTCTGGCTTATTCGGCGCGGAATCGACCCCGATCTTGTGCATGTAGCCGTCCAGCACGCGGTGGACGATGAGATCGGAGTAGCGGCGGATGGGTGACGTGAAGTGTGTGTAGTCGGGCTTGGCGAGGCCATAGTGCCCGTCGGCGCTCGCACGGTATTGTGCTTGTTTGAGACTGCGTAGCACTTGGATCTTAAGCGTGTAACCTTGTGGGTGGTCTTTCAGCTTTTTCAGCAGTGCCGACATTTCGCGAGGCTTGTTGAGGTTGCCGCATTGCACCCCGAAAGTGATCATTGTTTCGCGCAGCTCGTTGAGCTTTTGCTCTTCGGGTTCGTCGTGCACGCGATAGACGCAAGGGAAGTTGTTCTTTTTCATCGCTCGAGCGACTTGCTCGTTGGCGGATAGCATGAACTCTTCGATCAGTTGGTGGCTTTCGTCGTTGAACTGTTTCTCGATCCGGTCGGCATAGCCTTCTTCGTCGACGTAGATTTTGACATCGGTCATATCGAGGTCGAGCGAGCCTTTGCGGAAGCGGCCTTGACGAAGCACGTTTGCAATCTCCCAGAGTTTACGGATGTGTTGTTGTAGTGTTTGCATTTCCTGATCGCTGACTTCGTCGAGAGAGCGTCCAGTGGAACCGGTTTGGTGCTTGGGGGGGAGGGGCGTCTTGCGAACGGTGTCGAGGTCGTCCTCTTGCATGAAGGCAAAAGCCTGCTTGTATGTCAGGCGCTTGTTGCTCTTGATGACTGTGTTGGCAAAGGAAACGTCGATGACTTCAGCCCGTGCGCTATAGGTGATAAAGCATGTTTTGGTGAGGCGGTCTTCCGCTTCGACCAGACTGCAGAGTCCGTTTGAGAGCGCGTGGGGCAGCATGGGGATGACGGTGCCGACTAGGTAGGTGCTGTTGCCGCGCTCTTGTGCTTCGACGTCGAGTGGGCTGCCCGGTTTGACGTAGGCACTGACATCGGCGATGTGGACGCCGATACGCGTCTTGCCGTCCTCGAGTTCTTCGAGGGAGAGGGCGTCGTCGAAGTCCTTCGCATCATCAGGGTCGATGGTGAAGGTGAAGATGTCGCGGTAATCCTTGCGACCGACAGTGTCTTCTTCGCGGACATGGTCGGGCACGTCCTTGACTTGATCTTCCACCGCTGCGGGGAATTTCGGGTTGAGATTGAATTTGTAAAGGATGGCCTTGAACTCGGCATCCGGCTCGTAGGTGCGGCCGAGGACTTCTGTGATTTCGCCTTCTGGGTTGAGGTGGCGTTGACGCCATTCCAGTAATTTTACGACGACCTTATCGCCCTTTTTCGGAATGGGGAGTATGCCGGAATTTTTGGGGTCAGGGACGAGGATGTCTTGAATGATACGTGGATCGTCGGGGATGACGTAGGTCGCGTGGCGACCTTGTTCGAGTGTGCCGGTGACGATTTCGCGGGCGCGTTTTAAAATACGGATGACGCGGACGCCTTCTTTTTCGTTTGGATTGTAAACGGGGCGTTGATTGCCACGGCCACGGTGTGGGCGACGTGGTTTATCCAAACGGCGGGCGAGCACGGTGTCGCCATGCATGGCAACGCTGGTGTCTTCCTGAGAGACGGGATAACCATCCGATACGGACATGCCGGGCTTGTTGTCGGGTATCAGTGTGGCAGAACCACTTTGACGAAATAGGATGCGTCCACTGACTAGGTCGGCATCTTCGGGGATGCAGAGTTTGTCCTTTTTGAGGCGTGCAATTTCGCCTTTCTCCAGCATTTGATCGAAAAGGCGGTGTGCTTTTTTCGTCTCATCTGGACTGAGTTTAAGAACGGCGAAAATCTCTTCCCGGCGAAGCGGGATGTAGTCTTTAGCACCTAGGAGAGTGAGTAGTTTACGGCTTAGATCCATATATTCTGCCAACTATACTTAGCTCGAGCGATATTGCGAGCCGCTATCTCGTTCAGATTGAGTGGCTACTATATTTTCGAGACATTTCGAGTGCATGGAGCCGAAAATCAGAATCGAACTGACGACCTACTCATTACGAATGAGT
>JANQXM010000073.1:0-37342 GCA_030729385.1 Opitutales bacterium
TAATCGAGTTCCACTAAAACGGAGGAAATGATATGCCCGCGTGAGTCTTTAAGGTTCACGTAATAGGTCTTCGCGCTGTCGGGGAGTTTCGCGTGAACGGTCTTCGTAGTGGCATCCACATCGGCGGTGATTGCCTGCCACGGGCCAGGTCGGGAGTGCTTGGAACTTGGATCGAGCTTACGATAAGTGAGCTTCTCGTTGATGTAATAGACCGCGGCTTCGACTATCGGGAAATCGGACGCATAGCTCAGCTCGACTTTCCTACCTGCTGGCTGCTTCGTAATACGACCTAGAGCGACTGCCTCTCCTTTGAGAATCGCATCCGCGAAAGCGTAGATCTCCGGAACATCCTTTGGTCTCCAACCTGGTGGATGGCCGTGGCTCATTCCGTGATGGATGGTCATGTGGGCGTGGTCCGCGGTCACTTCAAAACTGCGCGAAGTGATATTAATTGAAAAGTGGCCGTCCGTGTCACCATTGACCCAGAGCGTGGGCATGGAACCATCCGAGAAATGATGTGCAGGATCCCAAAATTTACGCTGCTCTAGATCCTTCGGATTACGCGCGCTCATGTCCTTGAAGTGCCCTTTGGACTCGTAGAGAAAACCCGCGCCATAAACTGGCATGGCACATTTGAAACGATCATCGACTCCGGAGACGAGACTGCTCAGCACCCCACCCCAAGAGATTCCAGTAACTCCGATACGCTCTGCATCGACTTCCGGCAACTCACGCATAAGTGAATGAGCGATCATGATATCGGAGACGGCGTGATACATCCATTGCCCTTCGAGCGGCTTATCAATATCGGCAAACATTCCGACCCGCTGTGGGCCACTGAAATCGTGGCGCAGCTTGCCCTCGCCTTTCGCATCGGGCATGTGCCCTTCCAAGCTCATCGAAATCGCAGCATAGCCACGGTCGTTCCATATTTTAACCCACTCATGAAAGGCCTTACCTCCGCCACCGTGCACCAGAACCATCGCCGGCACAGGCTGATCACTCTCGGGGATGCCGAGGTAGGCAAAGGCACGAGTCGGCTTGCCCTCGTAGTCGAGCGTATCAAAAAAGATCGCCTGGACCTGACCAATATCCTTCTCCGGCACACGATGCACCGCAGGTGCTTCATACACCGCTGGGTCTAACTGATCCTCTAGAGGCGTTTTAAAATCTAAAGCAGCGGAGAGTGCCACTGGGAGAATTGAGAGAAAGCTGAGACTAATTTTTAGTGTATGCATTCGGGGTATGATGTAGGAGTTTACAGTTAAGAATTTTCTAAAATGAGATTTCTAGCGCATAGCCATTCTCTCCGACCTTTTGATTTAAAAGTACTATGTGAAGCGCCTCATTCGATTGTCCCCAGTCAACAGGCTGAGAACTACCCAGTAGTTTTACAGAACGGACTTTGCCAATTGAGTTACTCAAAGCTTCGATGCGAGCCCCCGACGCTTCCCCATTAAGCGACATGACATAAACTGTATCACCCTTTGCGCTGAACCAGAACTCGGTCGGCTTAGACTCGCTGTCTTTTACTTTTTCGACGCCTTCGCTGAAAGTCGTCCAACGGGTGGTGCCAAAGATGGCTTCGCGGTTAGTCTGCACCCACTCGCCCATCTCGAGGAAGCTGGCGACGCATGGCTCGGGCACTTCACCCTTCCCGGTCGGTCCGATATTGAGGAGGTAATTGCCGCCCTTGGAAACGATGTCGACGAAGTTGCGAAGCAACTGATTCCCACTTTGCCATTCGTGGTCTTGCGCTTTGAAGCCCCAAGAGTGGTTGGCAGTGCCGCAGGTTTCGAAGTGCTTGGCCGCAAGCTCGTTTTTAGCCGGAGTCTTGTTATCGCCCGCGTCTACATAATCACCGAAATCATAACCGACGCGGCGATTGACGACGATGCTCGGGTTTAAGTCGTAAACGAGTTTGTAGAAATCGAATGCTTGCTTCTCGGTAATGAGCCCCTCCCCATCGAACCAAATTAGGCGCAGATCGGGCAGGTTCTCAATTAGCTCCGCGATCTGCGGGTAAGCCTTTCCCTCAAGATACTCGGCGTGAGTATTGGGACTGGGATCCCATAGATTTTTGCCGTTGGGACGCGTCGGAACATTATACTGATCGTTGACGGCCTTGACGTTGGCATAGTTGCCATCGCCGCCCTCACCCCAGTCGTTGCCATGCGAATAATAGACGCCAAAATCGAGACCCTCAGCGCGACACGCATCATAGAGCTCTTTAATCAAATCACCATCGTAGGGCGAAGCATCGGCGATATCAAAATCGGAGTGCTTCGAATCAAACAGCGCAAAGCCGTCGTGATGCTTTGAAGTGATGACGACGTATTTCATACCCGTATCCTTGGCGAGCTTGGCAATGTTAACGGCGAAAGATTTGTCGGGGTTAAAGTTCTTGGCGTATTCGCGATACTCCTCGCGTGAAATTTTGAAAGCAAACTGGATCCACTCAGCTACTTTTGGGCCATCGCCTTTTTCAATTGGCACGCCCTTCCAGCTACCAGCGGCTTCGGAGTAAACGCCCCAATGAATAAACATGCCGAAGCGCGCTTGTTCATACCACTCCATCGCCGCAACTTTCTCGGGCGACTCGTGCATTTTCAGCCACTTATCATAGTAGTGACTAGAGCTAAGGTGTATGCGGCTCTTGGTATAACCGCTGGGCACGAGGCGCACCTTTACAGGAGCGACAGTTGACTCCACTAAAACTAAATGAGCACCCTCTACGAGTGTGACAGAGCTTTTATGCTCAGCCACCAGACCGTCTTCGATTATGTAGGCTTTATTCAATCGACCACTGAATCGCTCTTCTCCGATAGAAACCTCTGCCGAGAGTTCGTCTTTAGCCGAATCAGGCGGATAGATTATCTGCATCGTGTAGTCGCCAGGATGTTCGACTTCAATCATCCAACCATACGCTTCACCACGCATGTCGGCGTCATCTTTCTCTAATATAATCGAGCTGTCTGGACGGTGGGAAATGGCAACCATCTCAGCACAAGCGATAGACGACAAACAAATGCCTAGAGTCAGACACAACTTGAATACGATTTTCATAGTTTATGATTTCCGAGCTTACTCGCCATCCCACCCATCAATCTTCAGGAAATAGCCAGCGGTCGAATCGTCATCATGACATGCGAGGAAAAGGTAATCCGGCTTGCCATCTTTCCAAAGAATGTGAGGCCGCTCGCTACGAGCCAGTTTATGCCCAAAGTAAATCTCGTTTGTTTGGTAGCCGACTTCAGGAATACCCCAGTCGATGCCATCCTTGGATTTATAGATCAGTCCCGGACGATAACCGCCTGACTTAATCTCTTCAGCTGGCTTCAGGTTGCCCTCCAACATACCCTTAATATCGCGGCGATCTTCAACGATCATGTAATAATAGCCATTATAGTAAAATGCATAGGGATCTTCGATATCTTGCATGGTCTCGGCATAGCTGATGACAGGATTGTTTTCGTAATTTACGTAGGGTCCATCCAGTGAGTCGCTCTCTACAAAAGAGATTTCACGGATGCCTTTGCCCTTATATTTATCCGTCATCGACTTGTAGTAGATACGATATTTGCCTTCAGGCGTGACCACAAAGGTCGGATTTGAGGCGTGATTGATATTCGCGCCATACATTTTCCCTGAAGCGGGGATAATTGGGTTCAAAGGGTTTTCCGTCCATGGCCCCTCCAGCGAACTTGCGGTCGCAATACCGACTTCTTGCTTCGAACCATTTTCGTCCTTATAGAAATTATATAAGAAAACCATCACGTAGGTATCGCCGACCTTCGAGATCTGAGGATTATGGTAGCTAGCATCCTCGCTGACAAAAACATCGCCCAACATCGTATAAGGCCCTTCGGGTTGATCCGCTACCCAGTGAACGATACGACTATTTTTGATCCAGCTGCCTTTCTTTTGAATAATCGAATTGAAGATATGGAGCTTCCCATCCTCGTCATAGATCGGTGCCATCCCCCAAGTCCACTCACCTTCCTCGGACGGTAGGATGAAATCGATCGGTTTGAGCGATTTAGAAAAAGCGGATTCTTCTATAGAGTAAGTCAGCTGGCTAGAAATACCCATAATGAATGCGGCGACAGGAATCAGTTTATTTAAATTCATAATGCCACAGAGTAACACTTAAAAAATCACACGAATACCCCTTATATAAGTGATGTTAGTAAAGTAAAAGCTCGGCACGCCCCTAAACGTGCCGAGCTACATCATTCGCCCCCTAAAGCGAATAATGACCCTAAAAACCAGTTAGTTTGTTAATACTACTAACTGGTATGCGGATTTAAACCTTACCAACTATCACCCGCAAGACTTTTTAACTCAACTTCAACCTAATTTACCACGTTCTTAATCTCGTTACGCGATACAGGTGAGACAGCCTAGGACAATAAATAAAACAACCTATTCGAAATAGGGTAAAAACCTAAACACATTAAATACAGCACTTTATAGAATCAAATAACGGACCCATTGAATATTCCTTGATATCAAGTTATTGCCCAGAATCAGGTAGCAATAATCCAATTCCCGCAGCCACTTTCTCGGCTAGATCCACGCTCCCCTGCCTGGTAAAATGAACGCCATCAGGAGCTTGCCATTCCTCCAATTGTGGTAAGCAAAATGAATACAAATCATTCACTGGAATACTGTTCGCTTTCATAATTTCGAGAGCAGCAGCGTTATAGCGAATCGGTCCATCAACTTCACGCAACGGACCAGAGCTATTTGCGGCGACCGGAGTCGTTGTCGCAAAAATCAACTTAGCATTCGTCGCTTTCAATTTAGCGACCAACCCCTCCATATTCTCACGATACTGCTCCACTGTGGCTTGATAAGGGTCGCTGGCTTCGGTCGAGTTCACCATTTTCCCATTGTCCAAGTATTTCACTCGCTTCAAATCATGTAAGCCCCAGTTAAAGTGAATAACGTCCCATTTCTGAACCGATAACCAGCGATCAATATGCTTTACGCCATTGATCGTGCCCTGGCAATTTTCAGGCTTAGCTACTTTATTCGGTCGAAAGACGTTGGCCTTGCCTTTCAGCAATGCCTTCACTTGAAGCGTGTAGCCAATCGAAATAGAATCACCCAATATCAAAACATTAGGAAGATCCGGATTGGGGATAGTCTCCCAACCCGAGTTCACAGCTAGTTCGGCTGTCGAACCAGCTTCAGGAGTATACCCAAATGCTGCATTCAAGAATACAGCACTCAGAATCAATGAGAGTAAGATTTTCATATTATTACATTTCAGGAAAACTAAACCACCCTACAACGCTTCAACCTCAGTGTAATAGGCACCTCGAACCTGATCATCCGTATCATATAAATAGGTGATCAATTCCGCAGGTCCTGCGGGCAAATTCAAGGTGAAGCTAACAGATTTGGCACCGGGAGCCACATCCACCTCTTGTGAGACGCCAGCAATTTCGATTTTAGCACGAACCGCCTTTAAAGCGGCAGGCGCCTCTTTAGGCCGTTGACGAAGTGTAAATCGATATTCGCCCGCTTGCTTCACATCAACCATCCAAGGTCCTGTCTTTTTAGGCATACCAGCGATCGCACCCTGTGACCATGGAGGATTGCCCTTGGGCAAATACCAATCTTGTGAATTCAGATCGGTGGGGTTTTGTGCAGGATTACCCAAATCAATGCGAACCGCCTGCATACGCGGTGACACCGATTCCCACCATGACAAATAAGCTGGCTTGAGACTCTCCACAACTTCGGGGAATTGCTTTGCCACATCCTTACTTTGAGAAGGGTCTTTGCGAATATCGTATAATTTTTCGCCGTTCATCAGCCTCCATTTACCACTTAAGACCACAGATTCATCCCAAGGCTTGATCCCTTTCACCAAGCCCACACCTCCATGAAACTGAACCACGATAGGATCGCGCTTCAACGGGGCTTTGGGTTTGCGCAATACTTTCGCAAAAGAAATCCCATCTGCTTCATACGACTCAGGCAGATCCAATCCACAGAGCTCAGCCAAGGTCGGCAATACGTCGATGTGAGCCGTCATGGCATTCACATTCTGAGGCTTGGCCAACTTACCTTCAGGCCAATGAAAAAAGAAAGGCACGCGATGCCCACCATCCCAGATCGTCGATTTGCCACCACGCATACCTGCATTGTAAACGCCTGAGCCCTTGGCCGAACCATTATCACTCATGAAAATGAAAATCGTGTTTTCAGCGAGACCTAGCTGCTGCAAACGTGCTCTAAAAATGCCAAGGTTGTAGTCCAAATTGGCAATCATGCCAAAGAACTCCTTCATACTGTTCCCCTTCACCTTGCTGTAAGGAGCCACCCACTCTTTACCCACTCGATAGGGGCCGTGCGGTGCATTCGTAGACAGATACAGGAAGAATGGCTTCTCTTGATTACGTTCCACAAATCGCATCGCTTCATCAAACCACACATCCGTGCAATAGCCTTTAAACTTCTTTAGAGTGCCTTGCTTATTATCAGTCGACGCAACTTCATACGTGTCATCGAAGTAATCATTGCCCCAGTAGTCAGGTCCCTGCCCGACACCACCGGCTTTATGCCAGACAACCTGCTGAAAACCACGATCCTGCGGACGGTGCGGCGCGTTATCGCCCAAGTGCCACTTCCCCACTAGCCCAGTCACATAGCCATTAGCCGCAAAGATCTCAGCCATCGTGCTCTCATCTGTATGCATCAATGTGCGACCACTACTCGTGCGAAAGGCCCCGTTACGACCAGGGTAGCGCCCCGTCATGATAGCCCCACGCGTTGGTGTGCAAAAAGGGCTGACGTGAAAATCCGTTAAACGCAGCGACTCTTCATGCAATTTGTCCAAGCTTGGCGTCTTTAAAATCGGATTACCATGAGCGCCGATGTCACCGTAACCTTGATCGTCGGTGATAACTATCACGACATTTGGCGGAACCTGCTTCGCAGCCTGCGCCTCCACTAATACAAACGGTAATAGTAGAGCACAGAATATACGGTAGGGAAAATTTAAAGGCATTTATAGAGTGCAGTTTAGGGTAGTTAAAAAGTATAACGCATACCCTCAGGTAGTGTATCCCTAATATACGTTATAGGACCATATCAATAATCACGCGGGCATGCGCGACTGCATGTAGCTAAGCGCTTAAATTACTCCGCTCGCTACTTGGCTTTAGTCAGCCAATCCATCAGCACGGCCTTTTCACCCTTCTTCTCGTATTCGGCTTTCAGCTTATCGAGCTCTGCGATCAGCTGAGCATCTTTTCTGAAAGGACGAGGTAATTTAGCTCCCTGCGGCATGTCATCGTCACCGATCACTTCGAGCATGATATTCACATTAGGCAAAGTCTTCAAAATCGCCGCGTCTGTGCTAAAATCAATGTCCTCCTTGACGATCAATTCACCCTTCATCTCGGCACCGTGGCACATTACACAACGCGCATCCAATATCTGACGCACTTGTGGCGTGATTGGCATCAAAGCAGAAGTGGGGATCGCTGGTTCTTTAACTTCGGTCTCTTCAGCATGAAGCGATGCAACGGCAGTCAGAGCCAGTAGAAGAATAGACGTATAATTTAGGGACATAATGAAGTGGCTGCTATTGTGATTTGCTTAAGGTAAACAAAATCTATGCTACACGAAATAACCGGCCATGCTATCCCACAAATACGTGAGCCTTTGCAATTAGAACGCACCGAGCCTTAAAACTTAATCGAATGACACTATTTGACTTCAAAAGTCCTAGCCACAGGCTCTAGTGTCTACAAATCATGAATTTAAAAGACAAACAAGCCGCCCTGATCGAAGAGATCACCTTGATACCCGACGCCTACGAACGCCTTGGCTACATCGTGGAATGCGGCAAAAAAGCCGCCGGTCTCCCCGAAGACCTACGTATCGACAGCTTCAAGATCGAAGGCTGCATGTCCCAGCTCTGGGTCGTCCCTGAGTTTAAAGACGGGCTATGCTATTTCCGCTCTGAATCGGACTCTGCCATCGTCAAAGGCATCGCCGAATTGCTCTGCAATTTCTACAGCGATCAAAAGCCCGAAGAAATCGTCGAAACCGATGCAGAGTTTTTGGCTGAAGTCGGCATCACACAGCATTTATCTCCCAACCGACGTAACGGTCTTAGCCGTATTGTGGAGTCGATCCAGCGCTTTGCCAAATCCTGCATGGCAGGATCGTAAGGCGCCAGCGTCATGACTGCCCCACTCTACGATGCACATGCACATTTAGCCGACCCACGGCTTGAGCCGTATCGAGGAGCCATCGAGCAGTCGCTCAAGGAAATCAACTGCCAGCAAACAGTCGTTAACGGAACCTCACCTGCGGATTGGCATGCGGTCGTCGAATACACGAAGTCGTCGGGAAAGTCGCTCCCCGCCATTGGGCTACACCCATGGCAAGTGAAAGATGCACCAGCTGACTGGAAGGCACAATTCTCTCAGCTCCTAAATACAGGCGCAGTCACCGTCATCGGCGAAATCGGGCTGGACCAGTGGATCGAAGGCCATGACATCGAGCAGCAGCAAGCGGCCTTCAAATGGCAACTTGAAGTCGCCACTCAACGCAACCTTCCGGTCTCGATTCATTGCCTGCGTGCGATGCAACCGCTACTGGAGACTTTACTCACGGCACAATTACCACAACGCGGCATCCACCTACACGCCTTCAATGGCTCAGCTGAGGATGCACGACGACTAGTCGAACTCGGCGCTTACTTCTCATTCAATGCCGGACAACTCAAACCGAATGCAAAAACTGTATTCGAAGCCATTCGCGCCATTCCCGAAGATCGCCTTTTGATTGAGACCGATGCGCCCGACATGCTACCGCCAAGTGAATACCGCGAATTCGAACTGCCGCCCGCAAAATCGTCCACTCGATTGCTGAATCATCCAGCAAACTTACACGCAGCCTACAAAGCAATTGCCGACATCCGATCCACATCGTTCAATCAACTAGCGATCCAGGTCGAACAAAACTTCCAACGCTATTTCATCCAAACACTTCGTGAACATATCTGAGTTCAAGCCATTGCCCAAAGTTGGGCCAAAGCAGATCATCGTCCGAGGCCTGCAAAAAACTTGCCCCAATTGCGGTCAGGCCAAGTTGTTTCGCTCGCCACTACGCATGCACCATCGATGCCCCTCCTGCGGCATGACATTAGAGCGTGGCGACGGCTACTACCTCGGACCGCTCTGCATCAACTACGGCTTCGTCGCAATCGGCTTCGTCACTCCAGTTCTAATCGTCGGCTTCCTCGGCATCTTCCCATTGAAGACCGCTCTGGCGATCGCACTGATTGGCGCACTGCTACTCCCACTCGCACTCTATCGCACGACTTGGAGCCTGTGGCTCATGCTCTACTACATCTGCCTTCCAGACGAACTCCACGCCAACCATTCAGAAGATAGCGACGACCTTTCCTTCGAAGAAGAAAAGCGAAGTTAGCTATTCCTTAAAAGGTTTGATCCGATAGCAAAGCAACATCTCGACTGGCACTAAACCTAAAGAAGTTTCACCCTAAAGGTAGCGCAGGCGCGTCTCGCGGCGCACCGATATCCGACAGGTATAGCTGGCACAACAAAGTGCGCACCGAGACGGTGCTGCGCTACCTTTAAATCAGAGAAAGCACTTACTATCCCTGAAATCGAAAAACACTCATCGATTGTGGTGGCAGATCTAGCTTGATCGAATACGGACGTCCGTCCCACTCAACTTCGTCGGCACAAACGCCGCCGTTGTTGCCATAGCCGAGGCCTCCATAATCTTTGGCATCAGTGTTGAGAATTTCTTTCCAGAAACCGGGGAATGGCACGCCCACACGGAATCCTTCACGGTGAACTGGAGTGAAGTTACCTACGCAGGCGAGTGTATCTGTTTGATCGGTGCCCTTACGCAAGAACGAGAGCACACTGTTTTGAGCATCGGTGCAGTTGATCCATTCAAACGCATCGCTATGATTGTCACCCGCAGCAAAACCGGGAATCTCTTGATAAATGCGATTCAAATCGCGAACCACACGCTGGATGCCTTTGTGATCGGCGTATTGCAGGAGATGCCAGTCGAGGCTACCGTTGTATTTCCATTCTGCGGATTGCCCGAAATCGCAACCCATGAAGAGTGTCTTCTTACCCGGCCACATCCACATGAGACCGTAAAGTAGGCGTAGCTGGTGTGCTTTATTGGAAATCGGCTCTCCAGGCATTTTCATCAACATGGATTGCTTACCATGAACCACTTCGTCGTGGGAAAATACTTGGGTAAAGTTCTCGGAATACTGATACAGCATACCGAAGGAGAGTTGGTGATGCTCGTATTGACGATAAATCGGATCTTTCTCGAAGTATTCGAGCGTATCGTGCATCCAGCCCATGTTCCACTTCATGTCGAAACCGAGACCACCTTCGGAGGTCGGTTTGCTAACACCAGGAAACGCAGTCGACTCCTCGGCAATCATCAGCGTGCCGGGGTAGTATTTATGGACGAGGTCATTCGTCTGACGCAGGAACTCAATCGCTTCGAGGTTTTCACGACCACCGTATTGATTGGGGATCCATTGCCCTTCTTCACGCGAATAATCGAGGTATAGCATCGAGGCCACCGCATCCACACGTAGACCATCAATATGGTAGCGCTCGCACCATGCTAATGCACTGGCAATGAGGAATCCACGCACTTCGTTACGACCATAATTAAAGATCAATGTGCCCCAGTCTTGGTGAAAGCCCTGACGTGGGTCGGCATGCTCGTAGAGCGCTGTGCCATCAAACTGAGCGAGTGCAAAACTGTCTGTCGGGAAGTGCGCAGGCACCCAGTCCATAATCACTCCGATTCCACTTTGGTGGAGTGCATCGACTAGGAACATGAAGTCTTCAGGCGTGCCGAACCGAAAAGTCGGCGCAAAAAATCCAGTCACTTGATAGCCCCATGAGCCATCAAAGGGGTGCTCTGAGAGCGGCAGAAATTCTACGTGGGTGTAGTTCATCCGCTTGAGGTAGTCCACCAACTCGACAGCTAGCTCGCGATAACTCAGCGGGCGATTCGCGTCCTCCACCACAGACTTCCAAGAACCAGCATGCATTTCGTAGACCGAAATCGCCTCATTGTTCCAGTCGGTATTCGCACGCTTTTTCAACCATTTGGCGTCATTCCACCCATATTCGTCTACTTTGCAGACAATCGATGAATTATAAGGCGGTGCTTCGAAGCGCGTGCCATAAGGATCGGTCTTTAAATTGGGGTAACCGTGGCGGGTGCCGACCTCATACTTGTATTTAGCCCCCGATTCTAGCCCGGGAATGAATAACTCCCACACACCGGACGCTCCGAGGCTACGCATCGGATGATACCGACCATCCCAATGATTGAAGTCACCGACGACAGACACTCGCTCTGCGTTGGGTGCCCAAACCGCGAAAGACACACCCTTGACGCCATTGATCTCGCGAAGGTGACCGCCCATTTTGTTATGCACCTGATGGTCCGTGCCTTCACTGAATAGATACACATCGTCATCCGACAGTGTCGGCAAAAAGCTGTATGGATCGTAAAACTGGCGGATTTCGCCGTTGTAGCGCTCGATTCGCAGGCGATAAGCGAAGACATCCTTGCGATTTTTGATCACGCCCTCGAAGAAGCCCTCGTCACTCAATCGCTCTAAGGGATAACGCGCGCCCTGCGGGTCGCTTAAGTCAACCACTTCGCAGCTAACGGCATCATCTACGAATGCACGCACCACCAACCCGCTGGTCTTGCCCTTTTTATGAGGATGCATCCCGAGAATGCCATGTGGTTGACCGCACTTAACTTTAGTGACGGATTCGAAATCGGTTTTTGATAAAATCACCCAACCACCAAAATTGAATCCAGCGATTCTGGCAAGTGCGGAAGCCATTGAAAAAACAACCGACAGCAATGATGCCCAAAACGTGAAAAAGACTTGTCCACCTTATGCGCGGTGCCATAGTCCCGACCCGTGCCAAGAACTGCCCGGATTTTCTATTTCTCATTATTTGTGACGCTAGCGTCTCAACTATTTGCTGCCCTCCCAGAACTCAGCTCGATAGAGCCTTTAGAATTTGATGAGGGGGCGCAGCGCTTGGTCGCTAGGGGCGACGCTCGATTAGAGTTTGATCAAACACGTGTGCGAGCCGATCGCATCACCTACTATCAAGAGTATGGCTTGGCAGATGCAGTGGGTAATGTCGCTGTAACCCGCGAAGGTGGTCGTCTCATTGCGGATCGTATGTCCTACGACACCCAAAATTCAACCTTTTCGGTCAACGTTCTCCGCACCGGTCAATGGCCATACTACATATCTGGCGTCAACGCTGGTGGCTCAACCGATGAAATGGAGATTGAAGGTGCCACTGTTTACTACGGCAACCCCAGCCCCTTCGGCTTAAATGTCAGTTCAGAAAAAGTTGAATATATTTCTGGTGAAAATGAGCGGGTTAAAATGCACGGCGCCACATTCCGTATCGGCGATTTTCCATTTTTCTATTTCCCCAGCTACACTTACTACGTCGGCACCTCCCCATACTATTTAGACATCAATGGAGGAATGGATAGTCAGCTGGGCACCTATCTGCAAACGACGACTCTGTTCCCCGTAAACTCTTGGCTCAGAGTCGGTGCCAATCTCGACGTCTATTCCAAACGCGGAATTCTCGCCGGACCGACTGCTCAATATGTCTACGAATCATCCTCGCAGCGAATTGTAGGCGCCCTCAGCACCGGAATGATTAACGATAACGGCAGCACCGATCTCGATATCCTGAATCGACCGGTCGACCAAGATCGGGCATTTGCAGAATGGCGCCACAAGCACTATATCGGCGAACGTTTCACCACAACAGCACAAGTCTCCTACTGGTCAGACTCAGATGTCACTCGCGATTTCCGCGAAGACTATTTCAACGACAACCAAAGCCCAGACTCGTTCGCCGAGGGCGTGTATGCCGGTGACAACTACCTAATTTCAGCATTTGGTCGCTTTCGCCCAAATGATTTCCAAATAATTCAAGAGCGACTCCCCGAAGTGCGCTTCGACTTGCTCCCTATCCCTGTCTTCAACACAGGCGCCTATCACCGCGCATCCATCAGCTATGGTCGCTTAAGCGAAGACCTCAGCGATAACGTCCCAGGCACTGCCGATGAGACAGAAGCAGACCGTTTCGACCTCACCTACCGGATCGAGCGCCCCATCCTCGTAAAGGATTGGTTGACCTTCACTCCATTGGCAGGCGCACGACTCACGCAGTATGACAACCAATCCATGGACGCCAGCTTCCCTGCCTTTGCCACATTGGACGATTCCTTCACCCGTGAAATATATGAAGTAGGCTTCGACCTAGAGGCCCGCGCCTACGCCAGCTACCCAACTTATAACAAAACATGGGATATTGACGGCCTTCGCCATCTGGTGCGCCCAGTCATACGTTACCGCTACTTCTCCGACCCCGAGAGTCTCAACGAAATCGCTGCGGTCGACCGCGCGACCTTCAACCTAAATCGACCAATCTTGGACCTTAGCGATATACGCAATGTGGATTCCATCGCCGAAACCCACCTCGTTCGCCTAGGTGTCGAAAACCTCTATCAAACCCGAGCCGAAGGCTACGGCTCGCGCACACTAGCTGCACTAAACTTCTATCAAGATGTTCTTTTCGAAAAAAACACCCGTTACGACGGCGACCAAGAAGATACCTTCAACGCCACATGGGTCGAGCTCATCATCAACCCGGCACCATGGCTCAAATTTGATCTAGCCAGCCGCTTCCATACCGAAGAACTCACCCTCGAAGAGCTACGCACGCGCACAGTCATTACCAGCGGTGAAATCTGGGAACTCGGGCTCTCCACTGATCTGTTAAATAAGCAAATCGATCAATACCGGCTCGACTTCGTATACCGACTAAACGAACGCTACGCCTTCCTCACTGACGCCCGCTTCGATGCCGACACCGGTGACTTCATCCGTTTCTCTCTCGGGCTACGCACACGAATCGGCAGCACATGGGAAATCCTCTACGCGTTGACCTTCCGCGAAGACGCTCGCCGCGAAAGTGATGTCGAATTCAAAATCAGCGTAAAACTCGCACAACCTTAGCCGTATGGAAGAAGCCCTCATCCCCAATAACGACTATGCGATTCGCCTTCCCGCATTTGAAGGTCCCCTCGACTTACTGCTTTACTTAATCCGTCGCAGCGAAGTCGATATCTACGACATTCCCATCGAGCATGTCACCCAGCAGTATATCGAGATCCTCGGCTCGATGGATAAACTCGATCTGGAAATTGCCGGTGAATTTTTCGTCATGGCAGCGACCTTGATGTATATCAAAAGCCGCATGCTCCTCCCCAAGAAGGATCAAGGCACCAATGAAGACGTCGAAGACCCCGACGTCGACCCACGCTGGGAACTCGTGCAACAACTCCTTGAATACCGTAAATTCAAAGAAGCCGCCGAGGACATTCAGAAACTGATCCTCAACAGCAACGACCTAATCGCCCGGATCGGTCCCAAAGAAGCCCTCGAAGCCGTCGAGCGCCCACTCAAGCCTGTCGACCGCGTCGAGCTCTGGAACACCTTTAACCAAGTCCTCCGCCGCTTAGCCGAGCGCCTACAGGAAGGTGAAATCAATGCCGAGCAAGTCACCGTCTCCGACCGCATGGAATACGTGCTCCTACGCTTGAAGCACGAACCCAACTTCCACTTTTCGGATCTATTTGAATCCACCACTACCATCACCACGATTGTGGCAACTTTCCTCGCAGTTCTCGAACTCACACGTTTAAATAAAATCCTAATCAAACAAGACCGCGCCTTTGCCGACATACTTTGCGAACGCGGTGAATAAAGTGACCATGGACAAACGATCACAGCAACATGCACACTTGGTCGGCATTGGAATCGACAACAGCGATGGACATAAGCGTATCACTCAATCCGAGCGCTTCTCACTTGTCGGCGGCTCCGACCAAACACACTCTCGGATGACTGAAACCGTCATCAAAACCTTCGAAAAGCTCGATCAACGCGGTAAAACACTCGATACCGTCGAAAAATCCGAGCTCACCGATATTATCAAAGAAAGCACCCCGAGTTAACTGCCTCACTTGACAGGCATACATAGACCACTTACACCTATTCACCTCATGAGCGAAAATCCAGAAAGCCCCACCCCTGAAAACAAACCAGCTCCCGCAGCACCTTCCTTCGAGAGTATGGCTGACAAGCCAGCACCGGCTAGCCCGGCGCGACCCGCTCCGGCAGCACCGAGAGCGCCCGCGAAGCCAATTAAACCCGCTGCAGCGACGCCCAGCTTCGAAGAACTGGCCGATCCTGCACCAGCTCAGCCAAAGGCTCCGACCCCAGCACCAGCCGCACCAAAACCGGCCGCTGCACGACCAGCTCCAGCAGCTGCAAGAACAACGTCTGCACCAAAAGCAACACAAGACGACAGCGTCAGCGTAGCCGGCGTAGTTATTGACGCCATTGCCGCCGCAGTTGCCATCGCCTTTGCCGCACTCTTACTCAAGGACGTGCTCCCTTTCCTATCATAAATTAGAAATACATACGTATCATGTCCGATAAGATAACAGAACTCGATAGCAGTAACTTTGAATCCGCCATCAGCGGAGGATCCGCACCCGTAGTGGTAGACTTCTGGGCACCATGGTGTGGCCCTTGTAAAGCCATTGCTCCCATCCTCGAAGAACTTGCCGAAGAGCTCGGCGACGCCGTCAAGATCTGCAAGGTCAACGTCGACAACAACAGCGAGATCGCCGGTAAATACGCCATTCGTGCGATCCCAACGATCCTCATCTTCAAAGGCGGTGCCGTCTCCGAAACAATCGTAGGCCTCACCTCCAAAGACGATCTCAAGGCAAAGATCTCCTAAAGAGATTCAGCAACTATTTCCAAAACACCCACTCAACCGAGTGGGTGTTTTTTTTTGTGACTAGATAAGACCTCAATGTGAGACAGGCATTCCTGCCTGTCATAAATACGAATAAGTCACACCTCCGTGCCTCTCCTGCCATGAGCTTGTCGAATGAGTCCAAGCCATACGCATATGATTATACTTGATGCGCCCTTAGAATATCAAAAACAGGTCTAGTTCCCGAAAACACCATTGAATAGATCCAGCCCCATTTCGATATCGTCACGGCGCTTCTCATCTTTGGTTTTCTTGACAGGCTGCGCGGGCGCCTCAGCTGTGGCATTAGGGTCGACCGCTTGGGTCGGATTAGCGATCAAAGGATCAGCGGTGGGTGCGGCGGGAGTCGGTGCGCTCTTCGGTTTTGAAAGAGCCGAACGGGCAGCCTTATTCAACAGGTCCATCAACTGATCTGCATTGGGCTTTGCGAGTGTGCCAGTCAGATTGACGGCCTGATTCCAACGGCGGAAGCCATCTTCTGCGGTGGTCGGCTTTAACAATTGAAGCGTCTCAAGGTAGTTAGTGAGTCGCCCCTTCGCGCCAAATTCCAAACCGAGCTGTAGAGGCTGGTTCAAAATCTCTTTATAGCTGCTCGCGGCAACCATACCCGAGCCATTGATCAAGATGCTATCTCCGGTAAACTTAATTTGTGGGATCATGATCCGCTTGTCGCCTCCGCGCTTCAATTCGAGGATGAAGTCGGAGAAATGTATGTCCTTAAAGTAAGGAACTGCTTCAGCCAAAGCAGAGATTCCTGGTCGATCAAATGCTTGCCCTAAAATACCTGCACCGAGTAGTCCCATCTGGCTACGGTTATCCAACTCAAACGCAGTCAAAATACCATCCTTGCCCGTAATCGTTAAATCACCGACTCCATTATCCAGAGCCTGCTCTAGGGTAGCGCCCGCCCCAGACAATGCGAACTGACCGTCGAAGAGACCTTGAATCGGAAAGCTGCCAGAGGCTTTCTTCGAAAAGATCGACGGATCGATCTGCTTCAACGCCAGATTAGCTAACACAGTGTAAGCATTCGCCTGCGTGCTGGCGTAGCGCACTTCACTGCTACCATTCAATGTGCCATCCACAAATTTTGCCGTGATCCCCTTCACCTGTAAAAGTGGCTCAGATACCAGTGCCTGTGCAGCTACCATAGTTATGAGTTGCCCCGAAGTCAGGATGACGCGATCGAACTGAATTGTGGCCTCACCTTTCACCGCCGACCAAGCTGGCGCGGCGGTAGTTGTTTGTGCTGCTGGCTGACGAGTGCCTCCGCCAACTGAAGGTCTTATCGGCGCGCTTGGCGTCGGCGCAGTCACCTGACCCGATTCGTGTGGCGTAAATGCAGCAAGCAATAGATCGAGATCAGACTGCGTAATCTGCGGTCCTTTCAGATCTGCCTTAAATGCAAGTGGTTCGCTGCCCACATTGGCCTGCCCCGAGAATTGAAGACTTGTGCTGGGACGCTCGGCAATACCCGCCTCAAGATTGGCACCAATCGCCCAAACATTTTCCTGCGGTGTTTTCACTTGAGCGGCGAATCGATAGTCCTTCGTCCAACCGGGCTCAGAGCGAGGACGTAAGCCACGTATGGATCCCTGCGCCTCCAGGGGGAATTCTTTTTTACCATCGACCGCTAACTTAAGTGCTAAAGTGCCACCCAAGATCGAAGCTTTATCCTTTAACACCGGCAACTGAAACAGCTCCTGTAAACCAATGTTGAGGTCCGCCGAGACTTGCTGCCCCGCAAATGGATTTCCAGGAACAGCAGCCTTTGGATCGGCACGTCCCTGGACTTCGCCACTGATGACTTCGCCGTAGCGGTCGCTCATTTTCAGAGTATTCAATTCATAACTAATCGATTGATCAGCGTTTACCCGAATAACCGGGTTCATGGTGATGGTGAACTGATCCAACATCAATTGCTCCCCATAGCGCACATTGACCGGTCCCACTGTGAGCGGCGCGGCAGTGCGCACTTCCATCGCCCCATCTGGCATACCAGTGACCTTCACTTGCACACTCAAGGGCGCTCCCTCGACAAACATACCTTCTGGCATCCAAGGTCCAAGCCACGCCAAAGGAAGACTCGATAGTTGCAGGTCCAACAATTCACCACTCAAACTTTGTTTGCCTCCTAATGTCAGTGCCTGTTTGAGCTGCATATCAATGAGCCGACTGCCATTCGCCGCGACTGCCATCGCAGCTTTAGTCAAAGTCATACGCTCACCCTCAACACGTGCTGCGGCATCGCCGGACACCTTCAGCGCCCCCATCGCGGCTAATTCAGGCATAAACATTTCAGGCCGTTGTATATCGGCTATAAATTGAACCTGCAGATCGGCAGTTTCCTCGAATCCATCAAAACTCAAGTCCAGCTTATTAGAAATCGAAAGCAACTGACTGCCATTCGCATCCTTGCCAACTGTTTGCGAGTCAATGTGCACTTCCTCAAACCCGCCAGTAGACTTTTGTTTAAAGCGCAACTGAGTCTTCGAATCAAATTCCTTCAAGCCAGATTGTATCGCCTCGCTGGATACAAGTGAAAGCGAAGCATCCAAAACAGTCTCTACTCCCGGACGAATCAGCCCAGACTGCACATCGAAAACATAAGTCGAGCCGGTGCTATCTTTAAGCTTACCATTGAGTTTGATCGTCTCGATATCCAACAGCCAATCCAAGTTTCCAATACTATTGATTGCGTCCCATGGGTTACCATCTGAGGAGGCAGGTGTCTCCGACTTGATTCTCGGCTCAGACTTAGTCGGCTCCGAGGTTGTGCCTGCTGATCCAGTGGATGTTGCTGCCACCTGAGCGGGCAAGTTAACGATCAAACCATCCACCTCCAAAACACCCATCTGAATGGTTTGATCAAACAACGCGGCCAATGGCGAAAATGTCGTATCTACTTCTGCGACTTTGATGCGCGTGCCATCCGGCATCGAGAGAACCAACTCCGTCAATTGTAGCGTGCTGCTGGTCACATGCACATATTTAACCGAACTGCCCTCAGGCAATTTGCCCTCGATCATTTTCTTCTGAAAGCCTGCATTCGTGACGACAAAGTAGCCACCAACCAGCAAAACGAGCACTAGGATACAAAAAAAGAGAAATAAACGTAGAAATGTCTTCATAAGAGGAAATTAGGAATAGTGATGCTTACGGTATAAGAAAGGATACAGTCCGCAAGGTTCCTCATTTGGAAAAATCTAAAGAAGGAAGATTTTTGCTAAGTAGTGCAGGTGCCTCTGCACTATTTGAAGGAAGAATCACTCTACATGTAGCGGCGGTCGTCCCGACCGCCATTACATGCGATTCGCTTCGAATCAGGTTGAACAGCTCAGACGTGTGGCGATGGGGCCCATCGCCGCTACCTATTTTTCTGCACTAATAGCCACAATTCCTCCTTAGAACAGTCGTTCCTGCACGACTACATCAATATTTTCAGCAAAAATACCCTACTTAAAGAATACGCAACCAATTGATAATTATGCGCTTAGACAAAAAAGGCGCACTTCCTACCCCTAAGAAGTGCGCCAACCATTGTCTACTTATTCTGTTACCCCAAACTCCCTTGCGGGAGAAATTTGTTGATGACCCAGATAAGATACACTTTTTTCTTTGCGGCAAGTGTAATTCATTAAATCTGCAATTTACTTAATTCACTTATAACTAGCATAAGTTTTACTTATCCTATGTATCTATAAACAAAGTGGCGCGAAGCCTACCCCTAAACCTCGCGCCACACTGTTTTCTGCTTTGTCTTATTAACCCAACTCCCATACACGGGAGAAACTCTAAAGAACTAAAATGTATATAACACTTAGTGTGCCAACTCCTGGAAAGTTCCGTATTTTTGGCATAAATCACTGGAGATTGCTCCTCGCGGGCGTAGTATAACGGCAAAGAAGATGAAATTTAGCAAAAGCGCAGAAGACATGATTGCCGATTTCCGTGGCCTCCCCCACACGGTCACTGCCTCTTCACGCAAAGACCCGGCGACACTCGACAGCCTTCTAGTCCTCCTACAGGAACAGTATAAACTAGAGAAGCCCACCCCGGAACGCACGCTAGTGGAGAACTGGGAAAAAGTCTTTGGGTCGAAACTCGCTGCCCGATGTCACCCGGTGCGTATTAAAGACGAACACACGCTCATCGTTTCAGTGACGAATCAAACACTACGCTCTGAACTCCAATTTCAAAAACGTGCCGTCTTAAAGCGGATACATGGCTTAGAAAATTGTGGTGACATCAAAGACATCGTCATTCGCAGTTAATTTCGGTAGGGATGCCTGCCCTCAGGCGTCCGAGACAGCACGAAAGATCGGGATGCCTAGGAGTAGGCGGCCCAACCAAATAGTCTCCATTGCCCTACAAACCTTCCAGCGCAGCCGCCACATCGGCGTCTGACAGTTTCATACTCTCTCTGCAGAACTCTAGCATATCTTCATGCATGGGAGCCGAGAAGGTGATCGGTCCTTCTGGAAATTCGAATACGTAACGATAGCAATGCAGCGCCTGGCGCTTGATCGGCAAGGCTGCTTCTAAACGCTCGGTCCAACCGTTCTCGATAAACTCAATGTAGAGCGTTTCATCGGGGCCATATATTTTATCTCCCACCACTTTATAATTCAGGTGTTCAGCATGCACCCGTATCTGATGCTTGCGCCCAGTCTCTGGAATCACGTGACAGAGGGTGTATCCGTTTTTGGATACAATCGGCACAAAGTCCGTCACTGCGGTTTGCGAAGTGCGATCATAACTAACTTCTGACTTCACAAACACTGGGCCTCCCTTTCGGCGAGCGATCGGCTCATCGACATGCAGTGTTTCGGAGAACTCACCTTCCAATAAAGCGAGATAATCTTTTTTCACGATACGCTGTTGAATCGCCATCTGAAATTTCCGAGCCACGGAGGGACGTTTAGCGAAAATAATGAGACCACTGGTTTCACGATCTAAGCGAGCGACCAAATGAATTTTATCCGCGCCAGTATGTTCTGCAACAACACCGACTAGGCTCGACATCGGTCCGTTCTTGGATGGATGACAGACCAACCAACCGGGTTTATTGACGATCAGTAAGTTGTCATCTTCTTGCACAATCCATTCAGGAAAGACGCTAGGGTCGACTAGGGGGGCTTCTTCGCCGTATGGATCCATTAAGAATTTCCTTTATGTTGCTCCAAACGCAGTTTGCGCAGGATGATGCCGCCAATCCGCGTGACGGTGACGATAGGGAATTTACTCCCAAAGAATGCGATGCATTTGTTTTTCCAACCCGTCACTATAAATGACCGCCCCTTCGCTAATGCGCTGAGGGTATATTCAGCCACTTCGTCGGCAGTCATATCTAGCGTCGCATTCGCCCCACTGTTCATGGGCGGGGACTCAAAACCAGCTGATTTATAGAAATTTGACCGCGTCGGTCCTGGGCAAATAGCTAAAGCCCGCACGGATGTGCCACGCAGGTCTTCATTCAGCGCCAAAGTCCAATTCAGAACAAAAGCTTTTGTGGCTCCGTAAGTCGCCAAAAATGGCGTGGGCTGAAAGGCCGAAGTGGAAGCAATATTCACGATCGCCCCGCCGCGTTCTAGCAGTTGAGGGAGTAATCGAGTCGTTAAATCCACCACCGCCCTCACATTTAAATCTATCATATTCAACTGCTTGCCAATATCCAGATCCGGCATGCGGCCGTAATCACCGTATCCGCTATTATTAACAAGAACCACTTTACCAAGCGGAGCCACCTCGATAATCCTCTGCAACTGCTCCGCTGCTGCAGCCAGAGCACTCGCATCGGATAAATCGACGCCTATATGATGCCCATTTTCACCCAAAAAAACCTCAGGTTTCGACCGAGAAAGGTTGCATAAGCAGACATCTGGACTTACTATCTTAATTGCTTTGATAATTGAGCAGCCAATACCCGACGAACCACCCGTAACAATGATTACGGAAGCTTGGTTTAAATATTCTGAGGGGGTTGGCATTTTTTATGTCCAGTTATCTAAAAGCGGCGGTGTCAATCGACTCCGTTAAACGGAACCAATAACAAAAGGAAAAATAATATGAAGCAACATGATGTTATCATCTCAGGTTTGAACATGGATCTCACCGAAGCGATGAAAAATATGGTTCATGACAAAGCAGAAAAACTCTTCGAGCACGAAGATCACATTATCCGCATGCGGGTAGAACTGGAATACGACAAGCATCAAGCGTCGCACCAGAAAGAATTTATCGCCAAGGGCCAGCTCGAAGTCCGCGGCAACGATCATTTCGCATCAGATGCGACCGACGACATGTATAAGTCGATCGACGGGATGATCCAGAAACTTGACCGAATGTTGCGGCGACGTCATCGATTGGCCAAGGTGAAGCGGAAAGACACCCACTCGGTGGATATTCCTGCTGAAATCCCGAAGGCCATTTAACTCTGTTTCAGAGACCTTTTCCAAGCCCGACCCTCATATGAGAGTCGGGCTTGCTTTTTTCTCAGTTTTGGCAAGCATTCCGTCCCATGAATCCATCCATCTACCACGTCCTTCACTTTATCGGCATCTTGATGCTTTTCATGGGCTACGGCGCACTCCTCGGTCGCAGCATGGCCGGCAGCGACGACGCCCGCGTCAAAAAGCTCGGCTCGATCACCAGCGGTATCGGCCTCTTGCTCATGATCATCGCCGGATTTGGTCTAGTCGCCAAAGTATACGGCAACAGCTTTGAACCATGGATGATCGCGAAAGTCGTCATCTGGTTCGTGCTCGGTGGCTTGATCGCGTTGATCAATCGCAAGCCAGCCTTGGCTGTGGCACTCTGGTGGGGATTGATCGGTCTCGGAGCCCTAGCCGCGGTGATGGTTTACATCCGCCCGTTCTAAACGCGGAACAGATACAACTAGGGAACGTTCAACTTCGAACGCTAAACGTCCAATATCCAAGTCCTGACTTACGCATTCGACCCGTATCAATTCAACATTCCAAGTTGGACGTTGAATGTTCGATGTTCCCTACTCCTCTTCGTCCGCGCCGTATTTCTCTAGAGTGTAAACGAAAAGGTCTTCCACTTTTTTGCGGGCCCATGGTGTGCGACGCAAAAACTTGAGGCTGGATTTTACAGTTGGTTCAAACATGAAGCAGCGTATCTCAATACGTGCGGCGAGTTCTTCCCAACCATAATAGTCGGAAAGGCTGATCACTATTTGCTCTAGAGTATATCCGTGCAGCGGATTGTTGGGCTGTTTTTCAACTGGCATCGTTTTCTAAATTCCCGCGATATCTTTAAATATCTGTTCGAAAGCAGAGATCGCGTTATCCATTAAGCCCAAATCGAAGCCTTCGTCGGGAGCATGCAAATTATCAATTGGCGTGAACAAGCCGATCATCAGAGCTTCCAGCCCCGCGCGTTTGTTGAAATCGGCAATCACAGGAATACTCCCACCCTCACGCAAATAAATCGGCGCTTTGCCGAAAGAAGCTTCGATCGCCTTATCCGCTGACTTAAATGCCCGAGCCAAGGACTCTGGCTGATCAGCCGGTGTATTCGGGCGCTCTGGTGGAATCGCTAGATAAGCCGCCGCTATACCGCCATCTCTAAAGGTCAACGTCACCCCCTTCGGGCAGCGCTCACGAATAGTTTCAAATAACTGCTTCTTGATTTTCTCGGGGTCCTGATTCGCCACCAAACGGCAAGTGATCTTCACGAAAGCTTCGCTCGGGATGACTGTCTTCGAGCCAGTGCCTTGATAACCTCCGCCGATACCATTAAACTCAAGCGTGGGTCCAAAGCGGACCGCTTCAAGAGGCGACAATCCATTTGCGGGGTAAAATGCCGGCACATCCAACATCGCTTGGTAGCTTTCAACCGTCTCCGGATAGCGCTTCAACTCTTCACGCTCCCATTCCAACGCTGGTAATACGTCGTCGTAGAAACCGGGCACATTCACACTGCCGTCGGGATTATGTAAAGATGCACAAATCTCGGTCAATGCGAGGATCGGATTATAGACCGCACCGCCATGAATACCGGAGTGCAGATCGGACTTGGCTCCTCGTAGTTTAACTTCAAAATCAACCAACCCGCGTAACGCAGTGGTAATCACGATCTGTTCTGTATTCGGACTACCGGTATCGGACACCAAGATGAAGTCGGCCTTTGAAAGACGTTCTGCATGGCTGTCGAAAAACGCGGGCATGCTTTCGCTACCGATCTCTTCTTCGCCCTCGATCACGTAAGTGATATTCAGAGGCAAATCGGGGTTCTCTGCCAAGACACGTGAAAGCGCCGTCATGTGCACGATTGTCGGGCCTTTGTTATCCGCCGCACCTCGTCCATAAATACGACCATCGCGTACATCCGGCTCAAATGGCTCAGTGGTCCATAAATGAAACGGATCCGCGGGTTGCACATCATAGTGACCGTAAATGACAATATGCGGCCATGCTGGATCGCCAAAGCGCTCTGCATACAGTATGGGATGATGCTCAGTAGGCACCACTTCGACCTCAAAGCCGAGCTGCTCCAATAAACCTTGAGCATAATTACGGGCACCTACCATACCATCGGCATAGGCGGGGTCCGTCGAAACGGAAGGAAAGCGAATATATTCTTTAAGAGCGTCGAGCGGATTTAGCATACAAAGTGAGTTCTAATTAAAAAAATAAAATGGGTAAACCGCTATCGGCTCTGATAAACCGCCATCGCCTTAGGCATGAGCTCATTTAACTTACGAATACGCGTGCTACCGGATGGGTGCGTGGAAAGAAACTCCGGAACCGAGCCGCTCTTCTGAGCATCCATACGCTCCCAAAAACCTAATGCAGCACGTGGGTCATAGCCTGCCTTGGCTGCATAGATAAGCCCGATCTCATCGGCTTCACTCTCGTGGTAGCGACTATATGGCAAGAGCACGCCCATCGTGGCGCCGGCACCATAAGCAGCCATCAATAACTGACGGTCGCCGCTATCCATATCGGAAGTGCCAAACTGAAGTGCCAGAGCTCCACCGGCTGCGAGTAATTGTTGCGAGACGCGTTCGTTGCCATGACCTGCAGCAACGTGTGCCACCTCATGCCCCATCACCACGGCCAGATCCGCATCACTCTTTGCGATTTTAAAAATGCCGGTATAAACCGCCACTTTCCCGCCGGGCATGGCAAAGGCGTTGATTTGGCTATCGTCATCAAACACGACAAACTCCCACTGCGCATTCGGCATATCCGGACCAGCGACATAAGCGATACGCTCCCCCACACGACGCACCATCGCATTATAGGTAGGGTCGCGTGAAATCGGAGTCTCTTGTTTAAGCTGCCCGAATTGAGCAGCCGACATCGAAGCCAACTGATCGGATGGCACAAGATGCAAGGCCGAACGACCCGTCTGCGGCACAGTATGACAGCCCACACCAAGGAGGCTCAAACCAAGAAGAACTGCGGAAATAACGGACTGAATTTTCATAATTGCAAAATATGGGTATATCGACCGAGTAAATCAAACTAAGTTCATCAGTTTTCACAATTGAACCGGACGGGGAGCAATTCACGCCCCCAACTCGCTCAACGCTTCAACAATAGCGCCGCGCTGAACCGACTGCTACCATAAGTCGTCATCTTGGCAAAATCCTCTTTCGCAATCGGAATGTGTTGATAATCCAATTCGCTGACCATCACACGATCTGTATCTGGGTCGGGATCATGGACGTAGATACAAAGTTCGTCACAAGCAGTCACTACCACCCAATGCGGCGCTTTGTCGCCATTCATTCGATAACTACTGATCAATACCATGACCGCATGCCCCGCCTTCAACCACTTTTCAATTTTGGCCACGGAGACAGGCGAACAGTGTATCTTGATCTTTGCCTGCCGACTTCGCTCGATAAACTGTTGATGCACCACCGCGAGGATGTCCTTTTTGTGCTGCACACGCACGCCATCAAGAAACAGAGTCGATATCTGGCTCATAAAAACCTCAACATTATAGCCACGTTGGTGAGCAGAGAGTGCTAGGCCCAGAGGATGGCAACCGCCATGCCCAGATGTCATATAAATCGTCGTTGACTCGCGCCAAAGGTCCAATTCAAGGTTCTGGTTCAAGACTAAGCTGCGATCAATTCCCGACATAGCCATCATCAATGAAGCCGGGCCACAGGTAAATTGGGTGGTCTGCCGATACCACGGGATTTCAGCTTCTTTCCGCGTCGTATCGGGAAACCGGATGCGCTTCTGCATACGCAGCGCATCCGTGTGGTCCTCATAGTAGCCAGGCAGCTCTCCAAAGATTCCATAGCCCAAGCTCGTATAGAGAGAGATTGCCGCGAGATTTTTTTTTGAGACCTCTAAGCGCATAAATAGACGCCCGTCCTTCATCGCTTGCGCCTCTAAAGAATCCATCAATAACCGCCCCAACCCGCGACCGCGCATGGCTGGATTGAGCGCGATAGAATACAGCCGTGCCAGTCGTGTTCCTTTATGCAACAAGACGAGACCATAACCAATCAACTGCCCCGCCGATTCGATCACTGAAAGTATGCGACCATCGACCTTCAACCAACGTTGAAACGAACGACGGCTCAAGCGATCGGTTTCAAAGCACAGATTTTCCAGCTCTAGAAGTGCCTCCAGATCCGCCAACTCAGCATCCCGAATCAGCACTGGCTCCTTCGATGTATCTTGTTTCATTGCTTAACTACGCCCCCGGCGTTCCAGGCGATCGACAAACTCCTGCATAATCATCATGTAGAGTTCGTCTCCCAGATAAGCATCTTCTACCTCGTGTTCGATACTTGGATTATCATTCACTTCGATCACGTATATCTGCTTGCCCTTCTGCTTGATATCCACCCCATACAGGCCATTACCGATAATCGCACTCGCCTTGAGCGCAGCATCGATGACCGCTCGGGGCGCTTCGAAGGTTGGAATCGTCTCAAAACTACCCGACTTCCCGGACTTACGACTGGAGGCATGATTATATATCTGCCAATGGTCGCGCGCCATAAAGTATTTGCAGGCGTAGATAGCACGCCCGTTGAGCACTCCGATACGCCAATCATAATCCGTGTAAAGATACTCTTGAACCAGAGCCAAAGCAGACTCCTTAAACATCAATGCCAATTTATCTTTTAGCTCCTCTCGGTTCGCCACTTTATACACACCAATCGAGAAAGAACTCTCAGGCATTTTCAATACAACTGGATAGCTGAACTTTGCTTCAATTCGATCCAGCTCTTTCGACTTATTGTTTGAGACCAACAAGGTGCTGGGTGCATGGACACCATTATAACTGAAGGCGTCATGCAGAAAGATCTTATTACAACAGCGCATGATTGAAGTCGCATCATCGATCACGACCAGTCCCTCTATTTCAGCCTTGCGAGACAAGCGATACGTGGGGTGATCGATACTCGTCGTCTCACGTATGAAAAGTGCATCGTATTGCGAAACATACTTGAGCTGATCCGAACGTAAGATCTCAGCTTCAATACCCACCTTAGAGGCTGCTTTAACAAAACGCTTAATTGCCTCAGCGTCGCTCGGGGCTGTCGCTTCATCAGGGTTATAGAGGATCGCCATATCCCAACGATGCTGGCGACGACTCGGGTTGCGCCAGACTTGTTGAGTAAACACTCGTAAACGTTCATAGAACATCTCGCGCTTATCCTCATTTAACCCTGAAAGGTTTCCACGCTCGACCTGTATTTCGACCCCATTTTCCCCGCGAGACAAAGTCGCCTTCAATAAAGGCGATGCATAGCGCTCAAATAAAGAACGCGCCACCTTGCGCCATTCTTCATCCGGAACCCAGCCAAAGAAAATATCCAGTTCCACTGGCACATCTAAGCTGCCAACGATCTTCGGCAACAACGGTCGCAGAGGCTGATGCCGCTCATCCATGTCATCTTGATACCGCAGATCATTGATCGTATTGACACTTGGCAACACACGGTGCTGCCGTGATTCAGCCAAGAGCGAACAATAATAACCACGGCTCAAATAATGCTCCGTATCGCACAAATTTATGATCCGTGTTCGAGGCTCTCCAAGCTTTGGGTAGTCCGCTAAATACTGATCGAAAGTTATTACATTGAGATCTAGCGAGGGTGTCTCCGCCTGATCAGTCACAACGATGGTTTTATACATTAATAAACCTGAGGATAGACAATCAGAACGCAAATACGCCAACCGCGACACTCACATATTCTATCATTTAGGTGAGGTGCTATATGAGACTTTTTTTGAAAAAGTCACTCTTATTACAAAGCTATTTTAACCCAGTTTATGCAATAGGATGAGCTGTGTGCTTTGCAACTGACGCCCAAGGGAACGTATATAAATACGTGACTGCGGGGCGGATAGACCGCAAAGTGCGCATGTCGCCTAAGCGTTTTTCGAACACCATAAGGTGACCACATTTTTAATGCGATGCATTAGAAATGTGGCTGATCAACAATCACTTAGACACCGAGAACTCCTGTTCAAAAACTCGTTTGCAGAATTCGGGTTCAAGAGCGCTCGTAACGGCTCGGCAGATCATCTGCCCGAGCATTCAATCGCCAGATCAGCCAAGCAAACGCACCGGCCAATGCCCCACCAAGGTGCGCACCGCCGGAGACATAGCTCACACCAACCATCTGCTGCCCCGCGATGACAAACTGGAAAATCACCCAAATACCAAACATCCAGATAGCACTCATGCGCCACCAATAGGCCTTAAAGAAAAACCAAAACACCATCGCCAACTGCGTCTTCGGGAATCGCAGTGCGTAAAAAGCAATCACCCCTGAAATCCCCCCACTCGCCCCAATGCACGGCACCGTTGAATTTGAATCGATTAAGATATGACAAAAGTGCCCACACACCGTGGCGAGGCAAAGTAGACCAAAGAACTCTAAGGACCCGAGGCACTTCTCCACATTATCTCCAAAGATAACGAGAAAGTAGAGATTGCCGAGCAGGTGCAGCAGACCGCCATGCAGGAAAAACGCAGTCAACCAAGTCAGACCACCCATGCGCCCAAACTCAGACGGGACCAAGCCATAGGCGTCAACAATCGACTGCAGGTCCAGCATCGCGAGCAAGCTCACCACTCCGACACCAAATGCTAGCACCCAAGTCAGCCAAGGCTTCTCCGCTTTATCCATCCGCCCGAAGGGTTGCTCATCTTCTACAGGCATACCCAGTAAGGCCGGCAGCCATTTCCAAAATTGTGTCGGTGCACCACCCCAGCCACTGCGAGATCGATCCGACTTCTTGATGACACTCCGCCGCCGAATCGGCTCAGGCTTCGACATCGTTTTCGAAATCGGCGATTCTCCAGAACGTCGAGGGGCTTTCGACTCACGGTCTGGACGACGACGAGTCGGCTCACGCTTCGATTGCGCATAAGTCACTTGCTTGCGCTCCACAACGGGTGCCACCTTCACTTTTAGCGGTGGCGGCGCACTCACTGGCTGCGACGGTTCCTTCAGCGGCGGTGGTTTCGATGCGGTATGCACAGGAGGCGCCTTCGCCACCTTCAAATTAAGTAGAAAGCCTAAAGACAGCAACACAGCCGATGAGGGCGCAAAGCCCGAGGTTGAAAAAACAGAGACCGGCACTGACACTGGCGGGCGGTAAATCAGAAAAACCAGACAAACCGAGCAATCAGGAAGTCACTAGCGTCGAACAAATATTGGAGGCAGCATACGCCCCTGATCGCGAAAGATCAAAGTGGGCAAAGCGTAACAAACGAATCGTCACGATCAGCATCCTGCTGGCGGTCATGCTACTCTCGACATTCCTCACTTTTGGCTACGCCCACCTCTGGCAAAAATGGCCTTTATTGCAGCCGGTCAGTTGGTATCTCCCGTTTATTCTTTCCGTAGTCATCTCCGTTTACTTCTGCATAAAGGCTTATGCGTTATTCTCAAAAGAACGCAGCCACTCACTCGCAATAACAGGAATTTGCGCCGCTCTCGGTCTCGCATACTGGAATGTCACCGTCCTAGACTATACGACGCACCCCGAAGCGAGAGCGCCAACAAACTGCTTCTGGGAACCGAAAGACATGTCCGAAATGCTACTAGCCTACGAGTTGAATGCCTGCCGCGGATTGAGCACAAACACCGCAACTTATAAGAACATTAGCCTCGAGGACTATCGAACAGCCTTTCACGCGCTGCCAGTCCCTGAATGGAAAAGCTATTTCAAAACTTATCTATCTGCAGATGAGTTAAGCAAAGTAACTACCATTAATATCAATAAGAACATGAACGTTGTCGCTGAACGCATGCAACAGCGTCGCACCGAAATCTGGACTGAGTTCGATGAGCTATATCAAAAGCCGCCATTTCTACTAAAGTTAAAGCAGTTGGCACTAGCTCCCTATACCTGGGTATTGAAACTGCTGTAATTGCAGACAAGCTAATCACGCGCCTCCTACTTCAGTAAAAACGTAGTCACCATGCCTACAAAAAACGGCCGCACTCATCATAGAGTGCGGCCGTTGTATTTGAAAAAGCTAAGTAAACTTAGTGCTTAAAGTGACGCTTGCCAGTGAAGACCATCACCATGTCGCGCTCGTCGGCTGCGGCGATGACTTCTTCATCGCGAACGGAACCACCTGGCTGAATCGCGGCTTTGGCACCGGCTTCGGCGGCTGCGATGAGACCATCGGCAAATGGGAAGAATGCATCGGAAGCGACAATCGAACCATCGAGGTCCAGACCAGCTTCGCCTGCTTTCCAAACTGCGATCTTCGAGCTATCAACACGGGACATCTGCCCTGCACCCACTCCGAGCGTGCGTTCGCAACCTGCATAAACGATGGCATTAGACTTCACATGTTTGACCACATTCCAACCAAAGATCATGGCGCGCATTTCCTCAGCAGTTGGCTGGCGCTTGGAAACAATCTTCCAGTCGCTTGGGCGATCCGGCATGGTGTCGCGATCTTGCATGAGCACGCCGCCGACAACAGAGCGAATCTCTTGCAGTGAATCGGCTGGTAAAGTGCCCTTCACTGTCATAAGACGAAGGTTCTTCTTTTTCGCGAAGATTTCGCGGGCTGCCGGAGTGAAGTCTGGAGCAATGATCACTTCGCAGAAGATCTTGCTAATGATTGTAGCGAGGTCGGCATCCATTGTTTGGTTCACTACGATGATGCCGCCAAATGGTGCTTGCTGGTCAGTCACGAAAGCTTGCTCCCATGCTTCGACCAAAGTGTCTGCGCTGGCGACACCACAAGGATTGGTGTGCTTGAGAATCGCCACAGTTGGTTTTTGAAACTCACCTATCAGGTAAGTCGCCGCAGTGATGTCGATGATGTTGTTAAAGCTCAGTTCCTTACCTTGTAGCTGCTCGAAGCAATCGAAGAAGCTACCGTAGAGCGCAGCCTTTTGGTGTGGATTCTCGCCATAGCGGAGGCTCTGCACTTGTGGGAGTTGGATATCCAACTGAGAAGGAATGCCGGAAATGTCGCCGAGATTCGGCTCATTCACCTGACCTTTGAGGTACTTCGCAATAGCACCGTCGTAAGCAGAGGTGCGTTGAAAGACCTTGAGGGCCAACTCGCGACGCAGTTGGGTCAATGCGGCATCGTCGCCCATGGCAGCGAGCACACGATCGTAGTCAGCGGCATCGACGATAACGGAGACCGATGCATGATTCTTCGCGGCAGAGCGCAACATCGAAGGACCGCCGATATCGATATTTTCAATCGCGAGCTCGAATGTGACGTTTGGCTTGGCGACTGTTTCTTCAAATGGGTAAAGATTCACCACCACAAGGTCGATCATCTCGATTCCGTGCTCTGCAGCGGCGGACATGTGGTCGGCTTTATCGCGACGAGCGAGCAGTCCACCATGGATTTTCGGGTGCAATGTTTTGACGCGACCCTCCATCATTTCAGGGAAACCAGTGTAATCGCTCACTTCCGTGACAGGAATGCCCTCTTTTTCCAGCAGTTTAGCGGTGCCACCTGTGGAAAGGAGACGGTAGCCGTGTTGCTCGACGAGCGCTTTAGCGAACGGCACGAGACCGGATTTATCGCTGACGGAGAGGAGTGCGTTTTTTTGCATAAATGAGTTGAGTTGATCTTTGAAGGGAAAGTGAAGTGCGGGATTAAAGCGCCTGATGATTGTGCGCCAAGTCTTGAATTATTGTTAAGTGTAAATAGCGTTGACCCTAATGAGCCTAAAAACGATTTCTCCGCGCGAACTTCCACCGCTTTTAGTCAACCAATGCACCGTCATCGACGTGCGCACGCCTGGCGAATTCAACGCAGCCCATGTCAATGGCGCACAGCTCCAGCCACTGGATCAGCTCGATGCGGCTTTATTTTGCCAGACACATGGCACCGAGAATCCTGTCTATGTGCTCTGCCAAAGCGGTAAACGTGCATGTATGGCAGCTGAAAAGCTCATAGGCGCAGGTCACCAAAATGTAATTGTGGTCGAAGGCGGCACCGCAGCAGCCATCGAGCATGGTCTCGACATTAATTACGGCAAAGGAGCCATCTCCATCGAGCGACAAGTGCGGATCGCCGCGGGCTTGATGGTTTTCATCGGCACATTGCTAGGGCTTTTCGTGCATCGCGGCTTTTTCGCCCTGCCCGCCTTTGTCGGCGCAGGCCTTGCCTTTGCTGGCATCACCGACACTTGCGGCATGGGCATGCTCTTAGCGAAAATGCCTTGGAATCGTTAGCGCGTGATGTGTGATGGATTCTACTTGAGACAAATCACACAAGCAAAAAACGTAATCTCGAATCCCGTATCCCGGTATCCCAAATCCCGTATCTCTACCTAATACGCCCGACCGTCTTTATTTTCGTAGTAGTTGATAAAGGCACGATTCAGCGTGGAAAATCCACCTGGTGTCGGGTAATTACCCGTGAAATACCAATCCCCATTATGGAACGGGATGGCTTCCCTCATTTTTTCGACTGGGAGGAAAATGATATCGAGGTCGCCTTTCCAGGAAACGCCCTTCGGATAAACGAGCTCCGCGATCTTACAGCTAATCTGCTCATCGGTGTAACGATCATAGATACGCTTCACGTGATTGACCATTTCATTGGCGGGCAATTTAGCCTGAGCGAGACAGTCTTGGTAAATCTCTTGCAAGAGATCCGAGCTACCATCGTCTTTGACCAAGGCAATCGCGGCCTTAAACGCGATAAATTTACCCAGCTCCGACATATCGATGCCGTAGCAATCGGGATAGCGAATCTGCGGTGCAGTCGACGCCACCACGATCTTACGTGGCTTCGTGCGACTTAGAATTTTCAGAATCGACTCCTTCAGTGTAGTGCCACGAACAATCGAATCATCAATACAGACAAGGCAATCCTTCTCCTTCACGATGCCATAGGTGATATCGTAAACGTGTGAAACAAGCTTTGCCCGCCCAGCTTCCTGCGAAATGAAGGTGCGCATCTTGATGTCCTTATGAGCGATCTTTTCGCCGCGCGGCCAGTTGCCCATGATCAATTCATCGAGCATCGCATCGTCTAAAGTGCCATCAGCCTGCGCCTTTAAGATCGCAGCCTTCACTTCGACCCGACGGTGCGAACGCACCGCATCGAGCAGACCATAATACGCCACTTCTGCGGTATTCGGCACAAAACTGAATACGCTATCGGCAAAGTTGTTATTGATCGATTTGACGACCTGCTCCAAGAGCGCGCCGCCAAGTGCTTTCCGTTCAGCATAGATGTCGGCGTCGTTTCCACGTGAGAAATAAATGCGCTCAAAAGAACATGGCGTGACCGGACGTTTCTCGGTGTAGCGCTCACAGTAGATCGAACCATCGCTCTTGATCACAGTCGCGGTGCCGGGCTCCAGTTCGCAGACATTCTCAATTGGCTGATCAAAAATCGTCATCAATGCCACACGCTCCGAAGCAAACGCAATGACTTCATCGTTCTGGAAATAAAAGCAGGGGCGAATCCCTTGCGCATCACGCATCACGAAGGAGTCACCATTACCAATCAGACCAGCAATCGCAAATCCCCCATCCCAGCCTTTAGTCGCGCTGCGAAGGATACGAATCGGATCGAGCTCTTTGCTGATAATCCCAGGGATACGGCGACCATCGATGTTCTGATCACGCATTTTGTGATAAATCGCATCGTGCGCTTCATCGAGGTGAAAGCCGATCTCTTCAAGCACGGCTTGAGTGTCGGTGCCGAAAATCGGATGCTGCCCGCGATCGATCAAATCGTTGTTCAGGTCTTTCTCGTTGGTAATCGTGAAATTACCCGCAAGCATGAGATTCTTAGTCGGCCAGTTGGACTGACGCACAAAGGGGTGGCAGTTATTGGACGAATACACACCGGAGGTGCCATAACGCAGGTGCCCCATGAGAATCTCGCCGCCAAACTCGAAATTATCCTTCACGGTGTCTGGAAATTCTGGATGGATCACACCCTTATCCACCATCTTCTGGTATGCTTTCAACTGCCCTTTGAAAATACGAGCCAGCGGATTGGTCTTAATCGTGCGATCACGCGCCATATAAGGCTGACCGGGAGCGACATCCAGCTTTACGCAGCCGATACCGGCACCGTCTTGCCCACGGTTGTGCTGTTTCTCCATCAGCAAAAACAGCTGATTAAAGCCATACAAGGGCGTGCCATATTTCTCCTGATAGTAAGAAAGTGGCTTAAGTAGTCGGATCATTGCGATCCCGCATTCGTGCTTCAAAAAGTCGCTCATAGGTAAAAGACGGTGGCAGGCTAAAAGGCTTTTTTAGGTCATGGCGATGCAAAGTTGCATTTTTGTTAAACTTCTCATCAAACACCCCCTATTTGCACAGAGTATAACCGTATCTAAGTATCGAGCGTGTCCTCCAAATCTGAAATGCCTCGTTCTATAATGTGCTCTTTATTCGCGGGTTCCACATGCACGAGAACCTTCGAAACCTCTGGGTGCATTTCACGCAGTCGTTTTTTGACCTCTTTGGCAATTTCATGCCCCGCATCGACCGTCAAACTAGGATCGACCTGCAAATGTAGGTCCACCTCGAAAACATCCCCGACCCGACGAACACGGAAATCATGGTATGCCAATGCACCTGGAGTCGGCAAAATATGCTCGCGAAAGTCTTCAACGATCTCTCGCTCAGGCGCGGCATCCAATAAATCAGAACATGCGCGCAGAAAAATCTTTCCCGCCTCAAAGACGAGGTAGCAACCGAAGACTAAAGTCACCGCGCTATCGAGAAATGCCCAACTCGCTCCTCCCAGCCAAACCGCGACCAGCGCCACAGCGACGCCCAACGATGAAATACTGTCTGTGCGATGGTGCCAGGCATTCGCCATCAACAAATCCGATTTAAGTGTGCGAGCGACACCCCGCGTCCACCAAAACAATGCCTCTTTAACAACCAATGAGAAGACCGCCACTACTGCAGCCATGCCGGCTCGCGGTGCATCCACCCCTGAGTGAAAATCCAAGAGCGCCGAAAAAACCAATGCCCCAGCAAATAAGAGCAGAAAACCACCTACAAAGAACTTTGCCAAGCTAGCGAACTTGTGGTGCCCGAAATGATGATTTTCATCCTCCGGTAGTCGAGCCATCGATAAACCAATCAACACCGCGATGTCCGTCAGTAGATCCAGCAAACTGTGCATCCCGTCGGCAATCAAGGCCTTCGACCCGAGCCACCAGCCCGCGCAAGTTTTCACCACCCCCAAGAGTAGATTGATCAAGAGCCCGATCCAAGTGATCCGCGCACCATCTGTGTGAAAAGCCATATAATAGACCCAGAGAGATCAATAAGACTAATCGAGCACGCGCACATCGACCATGATGTCTTGTGCAATCTTTTCGAGTTGGATGCGTATTTCTTCGCGATCCACTTCGGGGCTACAGCCGAGTCTGGCTTTGGCTTCAAAAAGTATCACACCGGAATCGGGCGCAATGACGGTTGAGGTGCTGAGCTCCTCGACATTCACATTCGCAGCGGCCAGTGCTTTAAAGACGTCGCGCACAATGCCCGGATGGTCTGTGCCCACGACTTCTAAATCAAATTGCCGTATGGGCTCTGGGGCACCCATCTCACCGACCGCAATCAAAACGTCCAAATCTTTAATCGTGCGCAAAGCGACTTCGAGTTCTTGCTGCTGTTCTCCCGACACACTGACTTGAAGGAGACCAACAAAGCGACCCGCCAAGTGCGCCATACGGCATTGTTCCCAATTACCATGATACTTGGCAATCACGCCTGCCAAAGTTTCGACCAAGCCTGAACGGTCGGCCCCGCTAATCGTTAAAACCAATACAGATTCCATCAAACAGTTCTAGCAACTCAGCCATAGATCGCAAGCGTGATTCCCTGTTGAACTTCTACAAGATATGTTCACAAAATGTAATTCATGATTCATATCCCACATCTGAGTGACGCACTCAACCAGATCATCGTCACGGCGATTCTAATCTGCCTGATTTTACTATTTCAGTTGGTTAGTAATCGATGGATCAATAGCCGCCAGTTCCACAGCATCAGCTATCGCCGCCGCTGGACGGTGGGGCTACGAAACCTAAGATTCCTTTTACTCGTGATCGGCTTAGTCCTGATCTGGGCCACCGAACTACGCACCGCGGCGATCTCGGCGGTGGCCATCATGGCTGCACTCGTGATCGGCACCAAAGAGCTCATCATGTGCCTACTGGGCAGTGTCGTCAAAACCGGTAGCAATGCCTTTGCACTCGGTGACCGCATTCAAATCAACGATATTGAAGGTGACGTGATTGATCAGAATTTACTGTCGACTCAGCTGCAGGAAGTCACGGATGGGCAATACACCGGTCGTTTCATAACAATACCTAATTCCCTCTTTCTCAATCAAGCCATTCGCAATAGCACCGTCGAAGGCGGTGGAGCCGTTTTTGGTGTTCTCAAGATCAAACTGATCAACACAGAAGACTGGGACCTGCACGAGCATGCACTCCTTCGTGCGGCCGAAGAATGCTGTGCTGCAAACATGGAAGCCATTGAACGCGTGGTCACACACTTAAAGAAAGAAGGTTTTGACCTCCCCAGCACTCAACCGCGCACCTTATTGCGGATCGAAGACAAAGATACGACTTCGATCACCCTACGCTATCCAGCCAGCGCCGAGTCGAAGCTACGCACAGAACAATCGATTCTTCGCCGTTACTTGCAATTGATGAAAGAGAAAGGCTCCCCAGCAGAGAAAAAGACGGAAGCGTAGGATATAAGCGACTATCTCGTGGCCTCGTTGCTCAGCAACGGGGTTGGTCACGGACAGAAAGGCAAACACGACTTTCCCCGAAGCCAAGCTTCGAGGCTACCGCTCAACCGATTCCAGACACAACGTGGCCTCGTTGCTCAGCAACGGGGTGAATCACCGACAAGAAGGCTAGCACGACGCCCCCC
>JANQXM010000073.1:37442-48719 GCA_030729385.1 Opitutales bacterium
TCGTTGCTCAGCAACGGGGTGAATCACCGACAAGAAGGCTAGCACGACGCCCCCCGAAGCCAAGCTTCGAGGCTACCGCTCAACCAATTCCGGACACGACGTGGCATCGTTGCTCAGCAACGGGGTGAATCACCGACAAGAAGGCTAGCACGACGCCCCCCCCGAAGCCAAGCTTTGAGGCTACCGCTCAACCGATTCCGGACACGACGTGGCCTCGTTGCTCAGCAACGGGGTGGGTCGAATGTAGACGAACATGCACATAAAAATCTGCCTCTTTTCACTCGTCTGCGAAATTCTGTCCATTGATCCAAAACTAGTGCTTGCATCGAAGAAAAACAGAGGCATAACACCAGCCCATACGCCCAGATGGCGGAATTGGCAGACGCGCTAGACTCAAAATCTTGTGCCTTCGGGCGTCCGGGTTCGACCCCCGGTCTGGGTATTTCTTAAAAGCCTCGTCGAAAGACGGGGCTTTTTTGGTGCCTGCTCTAGGGAACCGATTGCCACGCTACGCGAAGAGCCTGGTCATGTCGCCCTCCAGGATAGACAAAACTACTCAAATGACAGCACGACCTGATCTAGGATCGGCTTGGAAGCATTCTCGGTGGTATCGGTCAGCCTAAGCTCGAATTGGAAGCCGTAGCCTTCGGGCAAATCAGAGAGATCGAGCTGCGCTGGAGCCCTAGCGATCTGCTTTGCGAAGCCAGGGATGTAATCGTAGCTCTCTTTGACTGCCTGCCAGTCCGTCCATTGATCGATGGCACCGTCTTTGTTGCTGTCGACTCCGACCCGCACTTCAACCGACTCAACCCAAGGACCGGGGCTGACGAAGTCTGAGCTCTGCTGCGTCGCCAAATAGAACTGCCCCTCGGCAAACATCACATCCGGATCGGGGTGCCCCTTACCGACATTACCAAAAAATTTAAATGGCTCATCGATGTTGGCTGCAGTGAACATCGCGACACTCATGTTCTTGCTTCCATGTGCACCTGCAGGATCATAATCACCAAAGAGATAATACTGCCCGCCAATCGAGATGGCTGCCCAGTCGCCATAGGCGTGCTGCTCCGGCTCGTGGATTTCATATCTACCGACTTTTGTTGGATAGTTTTCAGGGTCCTCACTGTTCCAATGCGGATGGTTATAGGTCGCAAATTTTCCGGTGGGATTAGTTCGATAATCAACAGCAGGATCTAGAAGTTTGAATTCATTAATACCATTGTCGCTCACGGCATGACTAGCCAAGGGAGAGTCCCAAGATCTTGCGCTGGCTTTAATCGGATCCCAGTTCTCTAGGATAAGGTGAAATTTACCATCCAGATCTCGGATGATCGCACAGTCCGAGCCGTGAGAAGGATCCTTAAAAGCCATGCCCATTTTTTTGCCAATTTCACCATCTGTCAGATCCTCATCGATGATCAGGTGTGGATCCTGATCATTTGGGAAATCGTAATAGAAATAGACTTTACCATCGACGTATTCAGCAGTCGTCATCCATTTGGCCTGCTTATCTGAGATAGCCCCGTGGTGCACCCAGTTCACCATGTCTTTACTCTGCCAAGCATGATAGCCACCGAGACCTGACTTCAGACCTCCGGGCGCATTGAATTGATGAGGATCCAAAGTCGTTTGCAGCGAAACATCAAAACCCTCAAGTGTAGCCGGCTCAGCTTTAGACAGCTCTGGCACTGCGTTCTTTTTTCGACCGGGATGCGAATATCTGCCAAACATCCAGTAGTTATCCGGGCCGAGGCTCAACATCACAGGGGCATCGCCTAAGTTCGATGGCCCAATATTTCCTACCGGGATCCAGTTCTCCCAAATCGTCGACTGCGTGAGCGTGATCGATGTAGCCGACTTCTTCTTTTTGTAAGTCATGAGCTTGCTCTGAAAGCTCGCTTTTTCAGCGGTCGGCTCAGCCAGACCATCGTTGAACTTCAGGTTCGAAAGCGTCGCCGTGTTGGCCTGCCAGTCAGCTTGGCTGTCGATCGTCCATTGCTCGGCATTTACAGATGCGACAAGCGATGTTAAACAAAGAGGTAGGAGAAATGTTTTTTTCATATTCAAAAAGGTGGGGAGCAGGCAGCAATGACTTCAAAGCTGATGATGATAATTATACAGTCAGTAAACTCATTCGGACACCACGTCTTTACACGAGGTCTCGATATAGCCTAAAGAGCTTAGAAAAGTGACCGTATCATTGATGATTTGATCGTATGTCACTGTTTTGCGTTTTGCTTGGAAGAAGGTGCTGTTAAAGAAGCCGTGCCCCTGCCCTTCGAAGGCTTTCAATTCGCAGCGGTTGCCAGCTTTTGTCATCAAGCGCGTGAAGCGCTCGGCGTTTTCAAATGGGACGGTGGTATCGCCCGTGCCATGAAAGACGATCGAGGGCACCACATTAGGACGCACTTGATGCGTTAAAGAGACTTCAGTTTTACGCGCTTCAGTCACCTGCTTAAGACCATAGCCCTTCTTCGTGGTGTCTAGGACCGGATTATAAAGAACCATCGCATTTGGCACCGAGCTGACCGACAGGTCTTCGCCCTTGGCCTCTAAGCCGACGATCACGCCCGTGCAGCCAGCAATGTGACCACCTGCGGAGCCGCCCGATGCGACAATGCGGTCTGGATCGACGCCTAGCTCTGCTGCATGCGCGCGCACCCAACGAATCGCAGATTTGGCATCTTCAACCGCATCAAAGGGTGTCGTTTTATTGCGACTTCTCACTCGATACTCTGCGGAGAAGGTGACCAAGCCCATATCCGCGAACTGACGTGCTTGTTGGTAAAACTGCTTCGGATTGCCACTCGACCAACCGCCGCCGAAAAAGAAAACGATCGCTGGACGTTTGTCTGATGCTTGCAAACCTTCGGGGGTATACTGATGCAGGCTAAGTTCAGTTTCACCGATGGTTTTATAGATGACTTTGGCGTCCGGTTGATACTCCGCCGCCGAAAGCAGCAGAGGAATCACAGCAAAAAGGAATAGAATGGTATTTTTCATAATGAAGAGACGAAAACGTGGCTATTTATGATCGAGGAAAAATTCAACAGTGCTCGCGACGATTTCATCGCGTGAGGGATCAATCTCGGTCTTGCCGTCTGCCTTGCGCCAGTTGTGACCGGCGTGCTTGACGATGATGAATTCGACTGGTGCGGGAACAGTCTTGACGGCCTCCTGCATATGATAGGCCTGCTTCACGGGAATAGTGGTATCGCCATCACCTTGGATCATAAGCAAAGGCGGGCTGTCTTTAGTAATGTAAGTGACCGGGCTCATTTCTGCGTAGCGCGCTTCTTTTGCCTGTGGACCAGTTTCCGATCCCATAATACGTGGGCCAAAACGATCTCTAAAGTTGGCACGATCGTCATGATTAAAGAGTTGTTCATCCTGAAAGTCGCAGGGGCCATACCAAGAGACGCCGGCGACGGTCTTGTAAGTATACTTCGCGAGTTCTGGGTCACCGATCAAACTATCTGGCGAGGACAGTAGCAACATCTGTGACATCTGCCCACCTGCAGAATCGCCAAAGGTGTAGATACGATTCGGGTCAATGCCGAGCTCTTTACTATGCGCGGAAAGAAAGCGGATGGCGTCTTTAGAATCGATCACACAATCGCGCATCGCGACACCCGATTCTTTGCGCGCGAGGCGATACTGCACCGAAGCCACGCAAAAGCCCTGCTTCAGTAACTCCTTGTGCACGACGTTGAAAGATGCGTTGCCAGCGCCATATTTACTACCCGCAGCCCAGCCACCACCGTGCGTGTAAATCACCACTGGCTTATTCTTATTGGTATCTTCATCGGGGAAATAGAAATCAAGGTAGAGCGCACGCCCCCCCACTCGCTTATAGACCACTTCACGCAGCTGCTTGCCAGGGCTGGAAACATACTTAGCCGGCTTATTGCTTTTGGAATTGGTATAGCCCGATTCTTTAAGGGGCTCCAAAGCTTGAGCACTGATTAAAAAGGAAAGGCTGGCTAGAGCCAGTAAAGCAATTCGGGATATTTTCATGACAAGTGGGATAATGGAAACTGTTACCTAGAGGAAGTTTAGCAGATGCTGCATATTGCAGTATCCCGTATTTAACAAAAAATGAATCACAATTACGAGGCTTAGCGAGATATCCACCCGTTTTAGCATAAGCGCCATGACTCTTCAGGACGGTCACAGCGCCTCACAGTGGAAGATTTACAGTGACCAGCTTAGATTTTTAAACGCTGGATCCGCGCCGTTCCAATTGGCTCCGATCGTGCGCCTAACATCTCCTGAGCCTTTCAATGACTCTTTGGGGCTCAATTCTAACTCCTTAATGCCTTCAAAACTCTCGAGGGGCTCGCTATTGCCATTGGTGAAATCTTTTGCCGTGAGCTCGATCGCTTCCCAACCAGATCCGCCTTCCAATATAACTTCAGCGGCATAATCATCTAGGCGAATGACGAGCTTGTTCGCCTCAGCTGCCGACACTTGCAGATTCAACTTCGCCCCTTCGGGTGCCTTCCATCGTGCGTCGTAGATTTTGTGCGTTGAGCGCGCCCACTCGTTTGGACGATAGCTGAACCATTCCTTCTCCCAGTCGTCCTCGAAATCTTCAATCATTAGCGAAGACACCAGCGTAGATCGCACACCCGCCGCCTTGAGTTCATCGGCGGTGGTCATGAACATCAGAGACGAAAGATTGAAGGACTCAGTGGTGCCGACCCCATAGTAATACCCCGCATAGCTCACCGGTGCATCCAAGGCGTATCGAACATTCGCATACACCCAAAGCGGTTGATCCACTCCGAACAGAGGTAATTTGGCCAGCCAGTTTTCGCCCTGCTGCTTCGCTTCGGCATGATGCCAGAAACGATTTTTGGTATTATTTGAATCATCCTTCAAGCCATCCACTTGCCCCTGGCGTGTGTAATAAAAATCAACACTCAAAATCGGTCTCGAAGCATCTACCTTCAAACTGGCTGTTGGCACACCGGACCTACTCTTCAAATTGACAAGGATCTCCGGTGTTTGCGGGAACTCAAAACTGCCCTTCAAGTGCTGGTCGAACCAGAGCTGACTCGCTACTTCGTAATCCGCAGTGTCTTGGTGGTTGTGATGCGGGGCACAGGTGACTCGCCAATCTTTCGATCCGATTTCAATAACCGCGGTTTGCAGGTCATTGATACGACCGTGAAAGTCATTGGACGGGCTTTGAAATAGGATCGGGCAATCGATCCGCTGCAAACTAATGTTATCCGCGATGGTCACATCATAGAGCGCATTTCCAGTATCACGATTACTGACACCGCCACATGACGGCACTGAAGCACGAACTCGGCTATCCGCAGCCGTGGTGGCGACTGTGAGTTTGCCGCCCATTGAGTGACCATAAACACCCATACGAGAGCCATCGACTTCCGGTTGTTGCTCTAGAAAGGTCAACGCACGACGCGCGCCCATTGTCACCAGAAACCAAGGGTTATTACGCGGAGAGTCGACCACATCGAGTGTCCAGTCGGCCGCTTTCGTATCGGCAAATCCGTTTCGTGCGTTGCGGCATGGAGCATGATACCCATCCAGTGCGCCCCAATCTGTAGTCACCTTATACTTCGGGTTCTCAATGTCATTTGCCCAGAAGAGTTTCACGACTTCTGGGTTCACTGTGTAATTAGGCGCGGCGATTCGACCCGCCCATGCAATCGTAATCGAAGCGTAGCCGCGCTTGGCATTGTTCAAAACAGAACGGTAGTCGGCATATTGACCACCGCCATGAATATTGACCATGGCGGGGAGATCTTTGCCACCTTTTGGATAAGCATACACTCCCGCCATCATCGCTTTCTTCCCTTTGAAGACACCGACTCGATAACGCAGGACTTTGAGAACCACGCCGTCTACTTCCCACTCGTGCAGGACTTCGACATCCAAAGGTTCTGCCCGTGGATCGAAATCCGCCCAAAGCTCATCGTAAGTCTGAAGCGCCTGTCCATCGACGAGCGGAGGGAGTGTTTCTGCAGAGCAAACAAGATGCACCATACAAAGAAGGAGTAGTTTTTTGATCACGTTGGGGTATGAGTCTATTCTTAATTTAGGCCAAAGGAGTTTACTTTACTAGCGTCAGGTTCAACTGGGCTGACTACTGCTTGCTGAACACCCTTGGCATAGAAAATCGCGGTCTCGCCATTTTTTATAGAGACCGCAAAAGAACCATTCTCCAAGCGCTTCACCGCAGACTTGGCAATGCCTTCGACTCGCTCTGGAGTGAAATCCAGTTTCAGGACGCAAGGTTCGCCGGCGTTGCTAGCAATGCTCACGAACTGAGTCTGACCGTCTCTTCGAGCCGCACTGATCTCGAATCCACCCTTAGCGAGAAGACCATCAAAAGAGATGTTCTTCCAAGATTCAGGAATCGCAGGGAACACACGGATCGTATCGCCCCAGCTTTGCAGGAGCATCAGCTGCATCGAATCACATAGCGAAAGCGGTGTCTCGGTGACGGGCTGAATGCGGCTCGTTTCAGTATACATCGTCGTGCACCAAATCTTACCTGGACCCTTGAGTTCATTCATGCGCATGAAAGTATCGAGGTATTTACCGGCGGCTTCGCCATCCTCCATCAGCGCATACATCGCCGCGACACCACTGAAGGAGTAGCCTGCATTACCCGTTCCAGGATAATTGATCCAGTGATCCACCGACTTTTTAATCAACTCACGATTCTCGGGCTGATCCCAGTTCACCTCAATTAGTGGGTAAATCATCATCAGGTGTGAATAGTGTCGGTGCGATTTCTCGAATGGAAAATCCTTGGCCACCATGTAGCCATTCTCATTGGTAGGATAGTCCACCAAACGGGCGACGACGTCCTTCCACTTCGGCAGTAGCGGATCGTTGATCGCATAGCGCTCATCGATTTCGATCAGCGTGCTGCAGCCCCAACGGAAGAGCGCTAAATTGAAGTTACAATCCTCTCCCCCGCCATACTCAGGTGAACGTGTATGAGGCAGGTGTATCTTACCGTCCTCTCCTTCGACCATAAAGTGCAGGTAGGTGTTGACCGACTTCTTCAGTAGCGGGAAGAACTTTTCTGTGGTGCGCTCGGCATCCATGGTCCGCTCAAGCATGAGCCAATAGTCGTGACAGGTCCAAAGGAGCTCTCCAGTGAAGCCCAGGCGTCCAGACGGAAAGCGGCTGATGAATGTTTGCGGCACGATACTCGACATACCCGCACAGTCATCGCCGTATTGCTCTGGCATATTCGCGACCAACTGCGGCAGTTTTTCATCGAGCTTGGTAAAGAGACTTTCAGCGACTTCGAAGCGATTTGCCGTCGAAAGAAACCAATAGGACAGCTGTGTATTCAAGTTAAACCAGCCACTAGCCCATGCGGTGTTTTCCACAATCCATGGACCCATTGTATCCATGAAAGCCCTACCCTTGCGTGCGCCGGAAGCAAATTTGTAAACCTGAATCCAATAGAAGCTCTCCATGCGCGTATCGTCCAAACTGATAAAGCTCTTAGGATAATACTGGTGCCACCACACGCGGTGGCTTTCGATCAGACTGTCAAGCGACTCCCCTTCCGCCTTTTTCAAATGAGCGATCGCATCTTTAGTCGCAGTCTGCTCGGGATAGCTGTGCTCGATGGAAACGCGTAGCTCTTGACGACCTTTCGCACCGCGCTGAATCGACCATGCCGTGCCATTTTCGCCACCCGCTTCAAGCAGCTGACGCGAGGTCGCATAGCCGTCGAGCTGACCGAGAATAGGATCGGGGTTATACTTGTAAGGTGCCTTCGCCCAACCGATGCGGCTACTCGGCGCTTTGTCGCCCTGCTCCTTCACCGCCAAGTCCGCTTGTAGACGCGCTGGGGCGATGGCCTTCAAGGGCACGAACTTAAGTTTGGCGGCTTCCTTACCCGAAGGAACGAGATCATAGACAATCAACATATCTTCACTATGAACAATCGCCCGAATATCCAAGTGACCTTTGTCAGTAATCACCCTTACGCGAGTTTCCGCATTGTAGAGGTCGAGACGCCCCTCGAAACCGGTGATCTTACCAGCAGTCTTGAGAGTGAAATAGCCGACTGGCAGCCGAGACTGTGCAATAAAGGCACCACCTGTTTTCTTGTGATCTTCAACATCCGAGCGACCGAGGCTGATACGTAGTGTATCCTCGTCGAGTTGATGCATCATCGATCCCAGCATTCCGTTGCCCATAAACGGTCCGTCATGCCATGCCTGCGGCGCTTGGCTCCAAACCAAATCATGCCGCGCGAGGAAGTCCGCCCAATCGACATCGGATTTCACTTGAGCAGTTAAACCCTGAGGCGAAATAAATGCAGACGCCAAAGCGGCGACAAGTAAGATGGTTTTTGAACGCATATTGATATGTTATTTGGTTACTTTTAAAGCAGCCTTCGAGAATGGCTCATTTTTACCGAGTTTCATTTCGGCGGTTAGCTCGGGGTAACTCACCAAAAAGTTATTGGTGTCGATTAAGTTGATGAAGAAGTGCGTGGTGCCTGCTGGAATTTTGGCAGTCACGGTGTCACCTGAGATCGAAAGATTTGGTAAACGGAACCATTCTTCATACCTCTCCCCACCATTGAGCGTATAGATTAAATTCGCATGTGAAAGGTCAGCACCGTTGTTCTTAAATTTCACGACAACTTCTCCGCCCATTTGCTCAAGGCTGACGACAGTCGGGACGCTCTCCTTATTCGGCAGCTCTTTCGGATAGTTGGGATTATATGAAGGAAAGCTGGCCTCCATCCCCAAGAGCATTTTGGAGAGTTCTTGGTTCATTTGCTGTGCTTTCTCAGGCATCGTCTTAGCAAGGTTGATGTCTTCCTCGATATCGCCGCGAACCTGTTTTCCCGCGCTTGAATCATAGAGGCGATAAAGCTCCAGTGGCTCATTAGAAGGGTTGTTCACATGATCGTATTTGCGGATCAGTTTATAGTCACCGATACGGATGGTGCTCTCCATCGCATGCCCATGCGGGAAGTGCCACATCATGGTATCACGTGGGCGTCCGTCCGCGTTTTTGACGAGCGATGGATCTGTCGGGTCTTGCGTGAGCAACGGCAATAAATCCAAGCCGTCGAGGTTTTTACCTTCAGGCTTTTGTGCACCGACCATTGATAGAATCGTCGGATAGAAATCGAGCCCGTTGGCTAGCACATCGGTCTGCACACCGGCTGGGATATTTGGACCCACGATAATCAGAGGCACTCGTGTGCCGCCTTCACGGGCAGAGATTTTGCCACGATCCAAAGGATTATTGTCAGTGTAGCGCTCCGACGGACCGCCTTCCATGCCTCCGTTATCGGAAGTGAAAATGATATAGGTATTCTCGCTGAGCATATGCCCCGGCCAACGCGGGTCTTCGGTTGTTTCCAAGTATTTGAACACTTGGCCTACATAGTAATCCAACTCCTCGACCATCGCTCCATAAAACGGGTTCTTCTGCCCTGAGTCACTTCTTTGGTAAATATCGCGGGAGTCTACCCCCATCTTATCGACATACTTCTGCAACAGTGCTTCAGAGCGCGTCATGATCGGCGCATGCACCAACCAAGTCGCATAATAAAGAAAGAAGGGCTTGTCCTTGTTCTCTTTGATGAAGTTAAGCGCGTCTTCGTTGGTCTGGTGATAAGGAAAGCCATTCCCATCGAGACGATACGGATCGTTCGGCTCATCAGTCGCAAAGCCAGACAGCCGATCCTTCATTCCGCTGTGCGCGCCGCGAGTGCTTCGCGTATAATCAAAGCCCACATCTTCCGGTTGAGGAAAAGCATTGTGATCGATCGCGATGTGCCATTTTCCAGAATGCCCCGTGACATAGCCCGCTTGTTTCATGGCACGTGCCAGCGTGAATTCATCGGCAGGCATACGCCCGCTATACCAAGGATCCATCACTCGGAAGTTTTTACTGATGGGCACAGGCGGAGCACCGCCGACAACGTGTGTCTTTTGCGCCCGGGCAGGATGGTTGCCGCTCAGTATCGCACAACGCGACGGCGCGCAAGTCGGCGCAGGCGAGTAGCCTTGCCAAAACATAACACCCTTCCCTGCCAATGCATCGATGTTTGGAGTCTCGTAGGGCGATGGCTCATCGATGTCGTAGACTTTCACATCCTGCCAACCGAGATCGTCGGTTAACAATAGGAGAATATTGGGCTGCTCAGGGCGACCAACTTCACCGAGTAAAGAGGTAACGGCGATCGCCAGTAATGTGCCAGCTAAGGTTATTATATTTTTCATGAAATTTTTCTACTCAAAATTGCTTCGATGTAATCAACTCGCGCCGACTACTTATTCTTAGAACCTTTTTTCCAAATATCGATTTTAGCATCATTGTTCTGATCTACACCCGGCGTGCTACGACCTTGTTCGACATAAGATTCTAACAGCGTGATAAGGCTGGCGACTTTCTCAGGGTATTGCTCAAGCAAGTTGTTCATTTCACCAAGATCATCTGCCATATTGTATAGTTGCATATCAGGCAGGCCTTTCTTTTTGGCCTCAGCGTCCTTGGGTGATGACCAACCACCGGAACCCGGAGCCAAGAGTAGCTTCCATGGTCCTTGGCGAATCGCGAACTTCCCGTCTATCGAGTGATGCACGACTGCTTCACGTGGAGTCTTCAGTTCTTCGCCCAAGAGAATGGGTGCGAAGCTAATGCTATCTTCGGCAGTATCGTCTGCATATGTATAGCCAAACATTTCGGAGAAGGTCGCAAACATGTCGGCGAGGCTAATCAATTGATCCGTTGTAGACGCTGCTTTAACTTGTGCGGGCCAACGTAAGATAAAAGGCACGCGGTGTCCCCCATCCCACAGGTCTGCCTTCGAACCGCGAAGATTCGCGCTCGGGTAGTGACCTTGTTTCTCAAGATCAGGAATATTCCCTGCCTTTGAAGTCCCGTTATCCGCGCTGAAGATGACGATGGTATTTTCGGTCAGTCCATTGCGTTCCAATGCTTCCATGACGGCACCCACGGAACCATCAGTCTGCGCAACGAAATCGCCATACTTACCAATACCACTTTTGCCCATCCATTCCGGCGCCGTGGCAATCGGTGTATGCGGCGAGCTCAATGGGAAATAGATAAAGAAAGGTTTACCCGACTTCGCCTGCTCTGCGTGAGCATCGATGTAGTCGGTTGTCGCCTTGGTGATCGCAGGCAAAATTTCCACAACATCCATTTCCTGCACAATTGTATCATCGACGACAATACTACTCATCGATCGGGCATGGTGAAATCCATAGAAATGGTCGAAGCCAC